>CALODM010000030.1:0-152084 GCA_942492125.1 uncultured Bacteroidota bacterium | reverse complement strand
TGGCTACAGGATTTGATTTGGAGATCAGCTGGAGGAAAACGACTCCCAATTTTAAGTTTTTCCTTTTTTTTTGCCATTTCTGGAATGGCATAGTATCTGTTTTTGTGGTTTCAGCTTTGGCTACCGGGAGTTTTGATTTTTTGTGGCCAATGGCTTTTCATATTGCCGTGGGTATCGGATTGTTGTATTACATCATAGCTGTATTCCTGAACAAAACCTATATCGGAGTTTCCCAGTGGGATTTTGTCAGTAGAGCATAAACCCATACCCAGGCCTTTTTACCGAAACCCTCGAAATTTCTTCTAAAGCGATAGATCAGATTTTTGTAGAACGTTACGTAGCTCAGTAAAACATTCGGACGTCCAGATTATGCTTACAAGGTAATGGCTAAGATGGAAAATGCCGAGAAACCTCTCAGAGTCATGAGAAGGGCCTGGAAGACACTTGAACAAAGGGAGGTTTATAGAGCAGGAGATCGAAAAGTTTTTGAATATTGAGGATACGCACGTGGAAGGAGAGTGGCGATAAGGCTTTCTTCCGTCTTCCATTGGAAGTTGTAGCAGCAGTTGGCAGCCTTGAGTTGGCAATAGCAGTTTGCTGGAGGGAGCCTTTTAAAAACATTTTTTTTGAAAATAGTATTTATGGGCTACTTCATCGAAAAAATTAACAACTAACCTTAAAAATACTTAACTTGTAGAGTACTTTGGAAAAAGGCGTTAATAGTTGATTTTCAGGGTCAGAATAAACGTTTAACTCAAAAAAAAAGTAATCATGGGATTTTTAGATGAATTCAAAAAGCTGTTTTTTGCTGCCAAATCTGTTTCAAAATCCGCAGCTGAAAAAACAGTCGAAAAGGCTAAGGAAACCGGTGAGGATATTGTTGACAAAACAGGTGAAGTTTTAAAAAAAGCCGCCAATAAAGCGGAAGAGGTTACCGGAGATGCTGTGGAAAAGGCCGGAGAACTCTATCAGAAAGCAATGGATAAATCTGAAGATGTTGTGGAGAAGATTTATGAGGAAGCCAGGGGTATGGGTGAAAAAGCCAAAGATTTTGTCGAAGATGTAACCGAAAAAATTGCCAAAAAAAATGATCCTCCGAAAGAGGAAGGACCCCTGAATTTCGAGGCGCCCCTGGAAGATGTGCCGGAAGAAAAGTTGACGGATAAGATCAAGGATTCTGCTGTAGAAGCCGGGAAAAAGATCAAAGACGTTGCCGGGGATTTAGGCGATAAATTTATGGATAAAACGGAAGGTATCAGAGGCAAAGTAGCAGATGTTTCTGAAGATGTAGGCGGAAAGGTTTTGGATGTATCCGAAAAAGTAGGCGGAAAGGTGCTGGACGTAGCTGAGGATGTTGGAGAGAAAGTCCTCGAAAAAGGTGGTAAGCTGTGGGAGAAAGCCAAAGAAGCAGGCAGCTCCTTAATGGATAAAGCTGAAGGTCTCGTAGAAAAAGCTCAGGAGGAAGCCAAAAAAGAATCCCTGGACGATATGGTCGATAAGGCTAAAAAAATGGAATCTGATCTGGCTGACAAAGTGGAAGGAGCCGGGGAAGGAGTAAAAAAGAAAACTGCCGATGTTAAGGATAGCCTGCTTAAAGGGAAAGACGATTTTTTCGAAAAAGCCCAACGCTTCGCGGAAGGCGACTACCGTAACGAGGGTAAAAAGACCGGAGATATGAAGATGGAAAAGAATCCGGATTATAAACCCAAAAAAGATGGCGGAAAAGCCACCGGGTTTGATGATCTCGACGGTGATGGAGATGAAATTATCGATGATGCCATTATAGAAGAATAGGCCTTTAGGGGCTTTGTTAAACTTAAAAACCAGGTTTTGACTCTTATCAAAACCTGGTTTTTTTTATCCAAAAAAATCTGAAGCAACACCACTGTCAGGAAAATTCTGATATTCATGGCAAGCCTTTTCCTGAATACAAAAAAAACCGGGTAGAGAGGAGTTTCTACCCGGTCAAAATTAGGACATGTATGTTGACTATGGTCGTCCAAACAAAAGGGTGGAGGATTTCCTCCACCAGTTTTCGGTCCTCCCTGTCTTGCGACGGCAGGTTAGTTTTGGGATATTACGGTTTAAGGGATGATCATTAAAAATAAAACTTAATGGGTGAGCTCAGCTCATAAAAAAACGTTCGTGGGATTATGGTCGGAAAAATCCGACCGGGGATTCTCATAGTAAGTTATTTACCCCCTTTTGTAATTGTTGTTGTAGAAATGTGTGTGTTTGTATGTGTTCGTTTGCTTATTCAGACGGGCATATTTTTAAAAGTCACTTTTATTAAAAAAAAATTGAACTTTTTTTTTCCTGAGGTATTTTCATTGAGTAATACTTTTAGCAATTTAATCTTTTAAAGACATGCCTTTATCACCGGAACTTGTAAATGAACTCATTCAAAACCGTCGTTCTGTTTATCCGATTTCCTATATCGACAAGCCCATTCCCAAGGAGATTATCGAGCAGGTTCTGGAAAATGCGAACTGGGCGCCCAATCACCGGCAGACGGAACCCTGGCGGTTCATCGTATTCCGTGGAGAAGGCAGGAAAAGACTTTCGGAGTACCTCGGCAATTATTATAAAAAGAATACACCTGAAGATAAATTTCTGGAAGGAAAATACCAAAAAACACTCGAAAAGCCTTTACAGTCTTCCTGTGTGATCGCCATTTGTATGCAACGCGATGAGGCTGAGCGAGTTCCCGAGTGGGAAGAGATCGCCGCTACTGCTGCCGCCGTTCAAAATATGTACCTCACCTGTACGGCTTATGGCATTGGTTGTTACTGGAGTTCTCCGAAGTCCATTATCGAAGGTGGCGAATTCCTGAATCTGGAACCCGGCCAGCGGTGCCTGGGGTTATTTTATATGGGGTATCATAATCAGGAAGCTTTTCGGCCGCGGAGGAAACCGGTAGAAAATAAAACGAGATGGGAAGAATAATAAAGCATTCTTTAATCCCCCAAATTGCTTAAATCCTTTTCCTCCTGCAGTGCATTTCTACTTTTGATGTTTTGGCCTTTCCCTGTTCACTTTACACATAATTCTGATGTAATAGAGAACTACAATTATTTATATTTCCATTTTTCAGAAATGAAATATTTCAGTAACTTTGAATGGCAGGGTTACTGTTCTTTGGAGAGATATGTCATCTCCCGAATCCCGGATTTGTCATGATAGAATTAAATGGCCCTTCTCTGTTTGATTTTTAATCATTACGCTACAATAAAAATGAAAACCTATTCTCCTTTAACCTATGTTCCACTCCTGTTGTTGAGTGTGTTTTTTGCTTTTGATCTTAATGCTCAGGTAAATATCAATTTTTCCGAATTGGGAAACGGCAAAAGTGTCCAGGCTGCTTCGAAGTCTGCCATTGCCTCCAAATCACCCACCGGAAAGTTTGTTAAATCCAAACAACCTGAAAAAAAATGGGATGTCGCCTATAATTTTTTGGGTGTTAAACACGGAAACGAAAATCCTGCCTCAGAACACGATAGCATAAAAGCAGCTAAAACACTGCCTAAATTTGCCGACCAGTCCAAAACCTTTTCATCAGAGGAAACCACGGCTAAGCTGCTTGTTGTCAATCCCAATGTGGCACTGGACTTCCAGGGGAACACCTATAATGGGTATTATCCTCCGGACAACCACATGGCTGTTTCCGATAACGGTTATATTGTCTCGGTAGCCAATTCAAGTGTGTTGTTTGCCAATGCCAATGGAAATATCTTAGACGAACAATCGTTGGGGTCCTTTTTCGAAGTGCTCGGCCTGACAGGATTTTATTATGATCCCAGGGTAATTTTTGACCCATCGACCAATAAATTCATCATGGTAGCCCTTAGCGGGAATACGCCTTCCAATACCAATGTAGTTGTTGCCTTTTCAGAATCTGAAGATCCCACCGACGGATGGTGGATGTATTTGTTTGCCGGAGATCCTCATGATGGGAATTCCTGGTTTGACTTTCCCAGTATAGGGGTCTCTACAACCGAACTTTATGTATCCGGAAATTTATATGATTCCAATAATAACTTCATCGAATCCTTTGTTTTCCAAATTCAGAAGAATAACGGATTTGTTGGGGGAAATATCGATTGGAACTATTGGTACAATATTACGGATGCCAATGGCAATATCGATTTTAATTTAACACCTATTGCTTATGGTTTTGATGACACCCTCGGGCCCGGGATATTTTTTATCAGCAGTGATTCCGGAGGAGGAGATGAGGTAATGGTTTATTATACAACAGGAACGATTAACGATAGTCCTGCCCTGGAAGTTTTTGCCGTCGGTGTTCCTTCCTATGCTTTAAGTGGTAATGGATTGCAGTTGGGAACCTCAGACCAGATGATGACCAATGATTGCCGGATGCAATCAGGTTTTTATGCCGATGGGCTTATCCATTTCGTGATGAATACGGAGCGAGATAATGGATATACAGGCATTTATTACGGCCGGGTGGATGTTGGTGCCATGACGGGTACACGCAATACCTTTGGTCTCGAGGGGTATGATTATGTTTACCCTTCAGTGGCGCCTTTCACCACATCAGCAACAGATAAAACAGTATTGATCAGTTTCCTGCGCACAGGAGCCAGTATCTACCCTGAATTCAGGGTAGTGACTTGTGATGGTAATTACGACTGGTCGGGATCCGTTGTTGTCAGGCAAGGAGACAGTTATGTAAATACAACGACAGAATCCGCAGAACGCTGGGGGGATTATTCCGGCATTTGCAGAAGGCACCTCAATAATTCGGTTGAGGTTTGGGTAGCCGGATGTTATGGCGAAAATTCCATTAACGGAAGTTCAAATGTCCTCAATACCTGGATTGGCAAGGTCACCGTTGGAAGCGCTGTCAATCCACCGGTGGCTAACTTTACAGCTAATCAGACAGTCATTACGGAAGGAGGACAAGTGAGCTTTACAGATTTATCAACCAATAATCCTACCAGTTGGTCCTGGTCTTTTTCCGGGGGCAGCCCTGGTAGTTCCTCAATACAAAACCCGACCATTACGTACAATACTCCAGGCACTTATACCGTCAGTCTGACTGCCTCCAACAGTGGCGGAAGTGATACGGAAACCAAAGTTAATTACATAACGGTTCTGCCAGATGTACAGATACCTGTTACCAATTTTACGGCCAGCCAGACGGTTATAACAGAAGGAGGACAGGTTAATTTTACGGACCTGTCCTCCAATAATCCGACAAACTGGTCCTGGTCCTTTCCCGGAGGTAGTCCTGCAAGTTCTGCGGCTCAGCATCCCACAGTAACATATTTTACGCCGGGCACTTATAATGTTACACTGGTGGCCTCCAATTCCGCGGGTAGTGATACAGAAACTAAAATCAGCTACATCACTGTATTACCGGAAGTACAGCCACCCGTGGCCAATTTCACGGCCAGTCAAACAGTAATCTACGAAGGAGACCAGGTCGTTTTTACAGACCTGTCCACCAATAACCCCACCAACTGGGTCTGGTCTTTCCCCGGAGGAAATCCGGGAAGTTCTGCCGTGGAAAATCCAAGTGTCACTTATTTCGTCGCCGGAACTTACAATGTATCTCTCACCGCTTCCAATTCCGGGGGAAGTGATACGGAAACCAAAGTAGGCTATATCACGGTATTACCTGAAGTGCAAATACCTGTGGCCAATTTTACCGCCAGTCAGACGACAATTTATGAAGGGGAGCAGATTGCTTTCACGGATTTGTCTTCCAATAGTCCTACCAGTTGGGCATGGTCTTTCCCGGGAGGCAGTCCCGGTACTTCTACAGCCCAAAATCCGGTCATTGCTTATGCCACTGCCGGAACTTATGATGTAACCCTCATTGCGACCAATAGCGCCGGCAGTGATACGGAAGTGAAGAATTTATACATCACCGTTTTACCGGAAGTGCAGGTTCCTGTGGCCAATTTTACGGCCAATCAAACGGTGATAACGGCAGGCGAGCAAGTTGTTTTTACCGATTTGTCTTCCAATAGCCCTACCGGTTGGGTGTGGTCCTTCCCCGGGGGTGCTCCGGGAACCTCAACCTTACAAAACCCTTCGGTGACCTACAATACACCCGGGACATACGATGTGACCCTCGTGGCTTCCAATAGTGCCGGTAATGATACGGAGGTAAAAAGTATGTACATTACCGTAATGCCGGAAGTCCAGGTGCCTGAAGCTGACTTCTCCGCTAGCCAGGTGGTCATTACGGAAGGAGAGCAGGTAACGTTTACCGATTTGTCGACCAATAGTCCTGATAATTGGGTGTGGTCGTTTCCCGGAGGGACACCGAGCACTTCCATGGATCAAAACCCGGTTGTTACCTATAATACAGCCGGTACTTATGATGTGACCCTCATCGCCTCCAACAGCGCGGGCAATGATACCGAAGTGAAAAGTATGTACATCACCGTTATACAGGAAGTCCAGGTACCTGAAGCTGATTTTAGTGCCAGCCAGACGGTTGTTACAGAAGGGCAACAGATCATTTTTACGGACTTGTCAACAAATAATCCCACCAATTGGGTATGGTCCTTCCCCGGAGGTACACCCGGGACTTCCACGGATCAGCATCCAGTGGTGACTTATAATTCTGCGGGAACCTATGATGTGACTCTTGTCGCTTCCAATAGCGCGGGGAATGATGCGGAGACCAAAACATTTTACATCACGGTCAATGCAGTGGTTCAAGCTCCTGATGCTGACTTCGTCGCCAATCAAACAGTAGTGACGGAGGGAGAGCAGGTTACCTTTACCGATTTATCTGCCAACAATCCCACCAGCTGGGTATGGTCCTTCCCTGGGGGCACTCCGGGAACTTCAACCGTGCAAAATCCGGTAGTTACTTATAATACCGCGGGCACTTATGATGTTACACTTGTTGCTTCCAATTCAGAAGGGAACGATACAGAAACGAAAACTTTTTACATTACGGTCAATACAACGCCAGTAGCACCGGAAGCTGATTTTGTGGCTGATCAGACGGTTGTCACAGCAGGCGGTCAGGTGAATTTTACGGATTTGTCGACGAATAATCCCACCAGTTGGGTTTGGTCCTTCCCGGGAGGAACACCAGGTGTGTCAACCGTCCAGAACCCGGTAATTAACTACAATTCCGCGGGGACTTATGATGTCACGCTTGTTGCTTCCAATAGTGTAGGTAATGATACGGAAACGAAAACTTTTTACATTACGGTCAATGCAACCCCGGCAGCACCGGAAGCTGATTTTGTAGCTGATCAGACCGTGGTGTCAGCGGGTGGTCAGGTTAATTTCACGGATTTGTCGACGAATAACCCTACCAATTGGGTTTGGTCTTTCCCGGGCGGAACACCTGGATCTTCAACAGATCAAAACCCTATGGTGACCTACAATACTGCGGGTACTTACGATGTCACCCTGGTGGCTTCCAATAGTGTAGGTAATGATACGGAAGCCAAAACTTTTTACATCACGGTAAATCAGGGAGCAGTTGCTCCGGAAGCAGAATTTATGGCCGACCAGACAATTGTTTCGGAAGGTAGCCAGGTTAATTTCACGGATCTGTCGACCAACAATCCTACCAATTGGGTATGGTCCTTCCCGGGCGGAACGCCTGGAGTGTCTACGGATCAAAATCCGGTGATAACCTATAATACGGCAGGTACCTACGATGTTACCCTGGTGGCTTCTAATAGCGCCGGTAATGATGCGGAGACCAAGACTTTTTATATTACCGTCAACGCTGCCGGAGCGGCACCGGAAGCCAATTTTGTAGCTGATCAAACAATATTGACCGAGGGTGGTCAGGTAAACTTTACCGATCTATCCACCAATAACCCAACGGGGTGGGTGTGGTCATTCCCGGGCGGAACCCCTGGTTCATCGACAGATCAAAACCCCATGGTTACCTATAATACGGCGGGCAACTACGATGTTACTCTGGTGGCTTCCAATAGTGCCGGTAATGACACCGAAACCAAAACGCTTTATATTACCGTGAACAATGCACAGACTGCTCCTGATGCCGATTTTATGGCCAACCAGACGGTAGTAACGGAAGGGGCTCAAGTGAGTTTTACCGATTTGTCTACCAACAACCCGAACAATTGGGTGTGGTCCTTTCCTGGCGGAACACCTGGGGTATCTACGGATCAAAATCCCGTGATTACTTATAATACGGCAGGCACTTATGATGTTACCCTGGTTGCTTCCAATGCGGTGGGTAACAATACGGAAACGAAGACTTTTTACATCACCGTGAATGCTGCTCCTGTTGCTCCGGAAGCGGACTTTGTGGCGGATCAAACTGTTGTTTCTGAAGGGGGACAAGTGAGTTTTACCGATTTATCTGCCAATAATCCTACCAATTGGGTATGGTCGTTTCCCGGGGGGACTCCAGGAGTATCTACGGATCAAAATCCTGTGATTACTTATAATACGGCCGGCACTTATGATGTTACCCTGGTGGCTTCCAATGCGGTGGGTAATGATACGGAAACAAAGTTATTTCACATTACAGTTAACGCTCCATTGCAGGCTCCGGATGCTGATTTTACGGCTGATCAAACCATAATCACCGCAGGAGATCAGGTGAGTTTTACGGATTTGTCCAGCAATGCCCCGACCAGCTGGGTATGGTCCTTTCCCGGCGGTACACCGGGAGTATCTACGGATCAAAACCCTGTGATAACTTATAATACGCCCGGTACTTATGATGTCACCCTGGTGGCCTCCAATGCAGCGGGTAACGATACGGAAGAAAAAACATTTTTTATAACCGTTAATCCCGAAGTACAGGCTCCTGTGGCTGCCTTTGAAGCGGATAACAATGTCGTTGTTGCCGGTGGTATAGTCCAATTTACCGATTTGTCAACGAATAATCCAACAGCTTGGGTATGGTCGTTCCCCGGGGGGACGCCCAACACTTCCAATTTACAAAACCCCATTATCGTTTACAGTACGCCGGGCACCTATGATGTTTCCCTGGTTGTGAGCAATGCAGCGGGTAATAATGCCGCCACGGAGACGCAATACATTGAGGTTACCCCTGTCATTGGTGTGAATGAAGCGGCATCGAAGTTAACCGGATTAAACATATATCCGAACCCCAGTGCTTCGGATAGCAGAGTTACTGTTGAATTTGACCTTTCGGAAACGATGGAGCTTGATTTTTATATTTTAGATAACACGGGAAAGGTGGTTAAACACCTCTTACATAGCCGGGTTAAAGCCGGAGGAAACAGGGTTTTATTTAATACAGGTTTGCTGCCCGCGGGGATATATCATATTATTATTCAGGATCAGAAAAAAGAAAATTTGATAAATGGTAAGATCGTTATTGTGGATTAGCCTGGTGCTTCTTTTTCTGGCTGCCTGTAATTGCCAACAGCAATCCGGCAAAACAGGAAAGGCTGGCAAAGCCAATACCGACGCAAAAGGCGTACACATCCACAAGGCTCCGGATCAACATAAAATTGATTCGATAAAGCTGGAAAAAACAAAGCAGAAGCTTAAAGATAAAGGCGACTCTGGTAAGGAAGGTGGAGGCGGTTGAGGTTTGTTGCTTCTACCTGGTTAAGAAAGCCTGGTTTGACAATTATTCTCTACTTTTCTGTTGTGATTGTGGGGATGGCTTCGTAATTTCAATTTTTGCAAATTACGGTTCATATCTATGAAAACACCTGACTTTAGCGCACTAGAATCCAGCTTGCAGGGAAGGCTTTACTCCGATAAGCTCATGCAGGCATTATACGCCACCGATGCGTCCATCTACCGGGAATATCCACAGGCAGTTTGCCTGCCGGAGACCAAAGAAGATTTAAAACTCATCATCCAATTTGTCCGGGAAAATGGATTATCCATTATCCCGCGTGCTGCCGGCACTTCTCTGGCGGGGCAATGTGTCGGAAATGGTATCGTGGTCGATATTTCCAAAATGGATAAAATCCTTGAGATCAATGTTAAGGAAAGATGGGTAAAGGTCGAGCCCGGTGTCGTCAGGGATGAATTGAATCATTTCCTGGAGCCCTATGGATTGTATTTCGGACCGAATACTTCTACTGCCAATCGTTGCATGATGGCGGGTATGGTAGGGAATAATTCCTGTGGCACAACCTCTATCGTTTATGGGGCAACCAGAGATCATACCCTCGAGTTGGAAACCATCCTCAGCGATGGTTCGGAAGTAACCTTTGGTCCTGTGGACAGAAAAACTTTCCACGCAAAAACTACCCGGAATGATTTGGAAGGACAAATCTATCGTCAGGTCAAAGAAGAACTTTCCAGACCTGAAATACAAAATTCCATCCGCACTGAATACCCAAAAGCCAGCATCCACAGAAGAAATACCGGTTACGCTTTGGACTATTTGCTGGAATCTGAAGTGTTTACCTCAGGCGGAGAGGTGTTTTAATATGTGTAAACTGCTTGCCGGTTCAGAAGGCACACTAGCCTTCATCACGGAGATCAAATTGCACGTCGATCCATTACCTCCTCCCAACGATGTTGTTTTGTGTGCCCATTTTAAAACGCTGAATGAAGCCATGAAGGCTGTGGTACTGGCTATGGAACACCAGCCATCCGCCTGCGAACTCATGGACGATACCATCCTTCGGTTGAGTAAGCAAAATATCAAACAGCAAAAGAACCGTTTTTTTGTCAATGGCGACCCCAAAGCTATACTGACCATTGAATTCAGAGGGGAAACCATGGCCGAGGCCGAGGCAAAAGCAGATAAACTTATCGAGTCGCTAAAATCCGCTGGGTTTGGTTATGATTTTCCAAAAGTATTTGGACCAAGAACCAAATCCGTTTGGGAATTGCGAAAAGCGGGACTTGGGATATTGGCTAATATCCCCGGTGACGCCAAGGCAGTAGCCTGTATTGAAGATACGGCAGTAGATATTCAGGATTTGCCGGAATATATTGATGAATTTGATGCCCTGCTGAAATCCTATGGCCAGCAACCCATTTATTATGCTCATGCAGGTGCCGGGGAGATTCACCTGAGGCCTGTTTTAAATCTCAAAGCAAAAAAAGACAGGCAATTATTATTTGAATTGACAGAAGCCTCGGCTAAATTAGTCAAGAAATATAACGGTGCTTTGAGTGGAGAGCATGGTGATGGACGATTGCGCGCCCAGTTTTTACCCATGATGGTAGGAGAGGAGAATTATGCATTGTTCAAACGGGTAAAAAAGCAATGGGATTCCAAGGGGATTTTCAACCCCGGGAAAATTGTCGATGCTCCGGAGATGAATACCGCACTCCGGTATGACGAAGGTCAGAAGAATCGAACCTTCGAAACCATTTTTGATTTTTCCGGTACATCCGGATTTATCGGAGCTGTCGAAAAATGTACAGGTTCGGGTGACTGCCGGAAATTAAATACAGCAGGGGGAACGATGTGCCCAAGTTTTCGGGCCACGCGCAATGAAAAGGATTCTACCCGGGGCAGAGCCAATGCCCTCAGAGAATTCTTGAGCCGCAACGAGGATGTCAATCCTTTTGACCAGGAAGAACTCTACCAGGTCCTCGATCTGTGCTTGTCCTGCAAAGGCTGCACGGCAGAATGTCCTTCCAATGTCGATATGGCTAAGCTCAAAGCGGAATTCCTCCATCAGTATTACCAAACTCACCGGGTACCCTTCCGCAGCCGTTTCTTCGGTTGGTCGGCCAAGTTGAATAAATTGGGCAGTTTGTTCCCCGGACTTACCAATTTCTTTTTGAAAAATCCGGTAAGCAGTGGATTGCTGAAACAAGTTCTGGGCGTTGCCCAAAAGCGTTCTTTACCACTTTTGCATTCCATAACCCTCGAAGCCTGGTATAAAGCCAACCAACCGGAACCTGCAAAACCTATTAAAGGACAACTGTATTTGTTTTGCGAAGAGGTCGTCAACTTCAATGATACGGAGATTGGGATCAAAGCCATTGAATTATTAAGTAAGCTTGGTTATGAGGTCAAAATGTTGCCGTGGACCGATAGTGCAAGAGTGCATATTTCAAAGGGACTAATGACTGAAGCCCAAAAAATTGCTCAGCGCAATGTAAAGACCTTCTTCCCATTGATCTCCGAAGCCATACCGTTGGTGGGTATCGAGCCTTCCGGGGTTTTGGGATTCCGGGATGAATATCCTGCCTTGTTGAGGGGTGAATGGAAGGGAAAGGCCAGGGCTATGGCCTCTTTCACTTTAACCATGGAAGAATTCCTGCATAGGGAAATTGAAAAAGGCCATATTGATGCTGAATCCTTTACGGATGCCAGTCGTCACATTATGCTACATGGGCATTGTCATCAAAAATCATTGTCAGAACAGGAAAAATCGGCCTTTATCATGAGTCTGCCGAAGAATTATGCGGTGGAGATCATTCCTTCCGGTTGCTGTGGCATGGCTGGTTCTTTTGGTTTTGAAAAAGAACATTATGACCTCAGTATGAAAATAGGGGAAATGGTGTTGTTCCCGGCTATCAGAGGCGGGGAGCCCTCAACTGTAATCGCTGCACCAGGAGCCAGCTGCCGGCAACAAATAGCGGATGGTGCGAATAGAAAAGCGCTGCATCCTGTGGAAGTATTGTGGGAAGCTTTGGTTTGAATGTAGGTGTGCCATTCTTGATTTTCAGAACTATTATGGTGACAACGGTAGCTTTTGTCTTGTGATAACTGTATCTTTATTGTGTGCCAGGTTAAAGGAAGCTGCTTTTTGAAAGCAGTCCAAAATTGCTTCTGACATGAAAGAAAAACTGATCGCGGTATTTAATGAATTCTGGGAAGGGATTATCGCCATGGCTCCCAATATTTTAATTGCCGTGTTTGTGCTCCTCACCTTTTTCCTGGCAGGGCACTTCCTGCATAAATTTATGCAGAAGCGCTTCCTTTCTAAATGGCAAGTAACGATTGTAACCAGGTTTGCAGCAAATAGTGCTAAATGGTTTTTATATCTTATTGGACTGATTATTGCCCTGGATATTCTTAACCTTGGAGGTATATTAAGCAGTATTCTTGCCGGCGCCGGAATTACCGCCATCATATTCGGATTCGCCTTTAAAGATATTGGTGAAAACTTTCTTGCCGGGCTTTTATTGGTGGCAAATCGTCCTTTCAAAGTGGGGCATATCATTGAAATTGACAATCATAAAGGTGTTGTAAAAGGCATGGATCTGCGAACCACACAAATTCGAAATGTTGAAGGCAAAGATATTTTCATTCCCAATTCCATGGTTGTAAAAAATGTAGTCATCAATTATACTCTTGACGGATTATTGAGATTGGAATTCATGGTGGGACTGGATGTGCCTTCTGATCTCACAAAAGCCATTCAGCTCATTAAAGATTATCTTGAGGAACAGCCCGAAATATTGAAAAAGCCGCAATCCAATGTAGTCGTAACGGAAATTGCCGAATTTACGGTTAACCTGAAAGTATTGTTTTGGGTTGACATTTTGAAGAGTAAAACGATATCTCCTTCCTATCTCGGAATTACCATTAGAAGCAGGGTTATCCAGGAAGTAAAAGATTTATTGCTTCGGAATGGTTTTAATCTTCCATCCCAGATTCTGGAACATAAAAATTATCAGGATCCTATCGAATTTCGTCAGACTTAATGCCTGGGTGCTTTAACTCATCTTTCACAAAAAAAACGTCAAAATGATATTTTGGCGATAGCTCATTTATTATTTATTAAGTTAATTTTAAAAAAAAAACTTAGTTTGATTTTCAAACTAAGTGTATCTGTTTAAGTAATTCTTTTTCAAACAGTTAGTCAGGATCTTTCCAGTAGTTTTTTTACTTTCTGTCTCTTGGTTTCGAATTATTCCTTTTTTCAGCCTTGACTTTTAGAAATAATGCCTTTATTTTTGACTTAGTTTAAAAATGAAACTAAGTATTATTTCACTTCTAAAATCAACACTATGTTCGGTTTCAATTATATCAAATTCGACCCAATGACGCATGTCATCCATTACCAGAATGGCCAGATCAAAAAGCAGGGCAGGGGATTGTCTTTTTTCTATTTTGCACCCAATAGTTCTATTATTGCTATTCCTGTTGGCAGTAATGATTTACCCTTTATTTTTAAAGAAACGACAACGGATTACCAGACGGTTACCATCCAGGGGCAGATTACTTTCAAGATAAATGATCCGGTCAGGTTGGCGGAGATTTTAGACTTCACCGTTAATGAACAGGGCAAATACAAAAAAGACGATATTGAAAAACTGTCTCAGCGAATTATCAATGAAGCCCAGACTGCAACGACTTCTCTTATCCAGGCCATAGGTTTGAAATCGGCCATCAGTTCTTCCAAAGAGATAGAAACCAGGATCAAAGAAGGCCTCCAGGTATCCGAAGCCCTGAACCTGATGGGTGTGGATATTCTGGGTGTTAACGTTTTAGCCATCAAAGCTAATCCGGAAATGGAGCGTGCTCTCGAAACGGAAACCCGCGAACGTCTTCAGCAACAAGCTGATGAGGCTGTTTACGAAAGGCGGAACTTCGCTGTGGAACAGGAGAGAAAGATTAAGGAAACCGAATTGAGCACAGAAATTGCAGTGGAAGAAAAGAAAAAGCAGATCTCCGAAAAGAAAATGGAATCTCATGTACTTCAGGCACAAAATTCCCGTAAGCTCCGCGAAATGAAAGTGGCAGCAGATATTTCCGTTGAACGCCAAAGAGAAGAATTGGTTGAACTTAAAGTGGAGAACGAACGCAAGGAAGCTGAGATCAAGGCCTTGCTCATGGAAGCCAATCTCAAACCTTACAAAGAAATGGACTGGAAAACAGTTCAGGCACTTTTTGGAAGCGGCGACGCAAAACAAAATATCGCCCTGGCTTTCCGTTCATTGGCGGATAACGTCCAGAAAATCGGAAACCTCAATATCACCCCTGACCTATGTGAATATGATCATGGATAACACCACAAAGTCACCAAGTGCATAAAGTTCTATGTGAACTATGTGCCTATGTGTTAAAAACACCACAAAGTCACCAAGTGCATAAAGTTCTATGTGAACTATGTGCCTATGTGTTAAAAAAACCACAAAGTCATAAAGTGCATAAAGTTCTATGTGAACTATGTGCCTATGTGTTAAAAACACCACAAAGTCACCAAGTGCATAAAGTTCTATGTGAACTATGTGCCTATGTGTTAAAAACACCACAAAGTCACCAAGTGCATAAAGTTCTATGTGAACTATGTGCCTATGTGTTAAAAACACCACAAAGTCACCAAGTGCATAAAGTTCTATGTGAACTATGTGCCTATGTGTTAAAAAAACCACAAAGTCATAAAGTGCATAAAGTTCTATGTGAACTATGTGCCTATGTGTTAAAAAAACCACAAAGTCATAAAGTACATAAAGTTCTATGTGAACTATGTGCCTATGTGTTAAAAAAACACCACAAAGTCATAAAGTGCATAAAGTTCTATGTGAACTATGTGCCTATGTGTTTAATAAAATTTTTCCTATGAATTCAACCTTTGAATATGCACTGATCGTTCGGGATAAGACCCGGCTTGAGCGGCTTGTCGAGCGGTATAATACCAAAATGCAGGCCCGATTTTATATCGAAAGTACCGGGGGCGATTTTGATCTCTTTGAAAAAGAGCATGACACCTTTTACCGTTGCCTGGAAAAGGTAGAACAGGAATTATCCTTCATCCTTAAGTACAAGGTTGTTGCCAGAGAATACTTACCCTCTTTTATATTTTCAGAAAACCAATTGATTATAGTGATCGGTCAGGATGGGTTGGTAGCCAATACGGCCAAGTATGTAGGCAACCAGCCCATCATTGCCGTCAATCCTGATCCAGGGCAATACAATGGCGTTTTATTACCTTACGAATCGGCCACTTTTTTGCGTGGCCTGGAAAGTACGCTGAATCATGAAGCACAATTCAGGGAAGTGACTATGGCCAGGGCAACGACCAACGACGGGCAAAGCCTTACAGCTTTTAACGATCTGTTTGTAGGTGCCGCTACTCATGTTTCTGCCCGGTATAAGGTCAATTATTCAGGGAAATCGGAATTCCAATCCTCCAGTGGTGTCTTGGTTGCTACAGGTGCGGGTTCAACAGGTTGGTTGAGCTCCGTTTATAATATGCAGCAGGCTCTCAACGGTCTCCAGGGGATAAACCGTTCCTGGGAGCGAAGACCTTTTGACTGGGGAGCTAATTATTTGATTTACGTGGTTCGGGAACCCTATTTGAGTCACGCCACAGGAATAGATCTCGTTTCCGGGGTCGTCAATCCTCAAACGCCCCTCATCCTAGATTCCCTGATGCCGGAAAACGGGGTCATTTTCAGTGACGGCATCGAAAAAGATTTTCTCCGTTTCAACGCAGGGACCACTGTTACCATTGGGTTGGCAGACCAGCGGGCCAAACTTATTATGCCATGAAAAGGGGCTTTAAATTATTTTAAAAAGGTCAACAAATTTTTATAATACAGAAAATACCTTCAGTCAAATCCAAGAGCCAGTCCTAAGTCATGATAGGCAGATTTCCATTCAGGGCTTGGAAAAGCGAATTCTCCGCTGAGCAGTTTGTTTTCCAGTTTATGGTAATGATTTTGACTCTTATATAGTTTTTCAATCTGAATATCTGCTTCATTAAGATCGTTCAACATCTGGGTAAGGCTACGGATAGTATCAATATCAGTAGTATGGTTAATCAGTTTAAAACCCTGGTAAAAAAATTTCCCAATAGCCTTTAAGCGGGCCGGAATTATTTCCTCTTTATATTTGTGAGCTCCATTTTCATAAATATTGGAGGGGGTTGCTTCCAGTCTGGCCAGAAATTCATCATGCAGGTCTATGCCAGTCAGGTCTTTGGCGATTTCCATGGCCCGTTTGGCATATTTTAGAACCTGGGTAGGTTCAATCCCTGAAATCTCATCGAAAAACCAGGCACAACTCGTAAACATCAATAAGGCATTGTGTTGCATTTCCAGCAGTTGCAAAACCTTTGGTTCAAGATGGTATGGATCTGATAAATCATGAACTTCGGGGTTTTCCTCATTAGGGGTGGATAAAACTACCGGGGAGATATTCCGGTTCTTGAGAATCCAGTGAATATAGTTGTTGCGCAGATCCCAAGGATTTTCGGTGTAGGGAGCTGCTTCATGTTCATAGATTTCCACTAATTCATCTCTTAGCCAGTTGAGCAGTTCCCTGAGGTGTCTGCGCCATTCCTGATTCCAACCGGGGTTGCCGCCCATATGGCAACCGCAATCTGATTGCCAGCGTTCAACACCATGATAGCAGCTCCAGGAGCTGTTCTCCTGGATTTGTACTTCATATTCCGGGGGGAACTCTTCCAGGAAAGCGGCATAATTGGTGAGTTTGGCCAAGTTGTGTTTCTGGATATGGTGGATGGCATGCGCCAGTGCCATTTCCCCGTGTCTGTGATGATGACCATAAGATTCCCCGTCGGTTGCTATATTGACAAGCTCTAACACCTCATCATTAAAGGAACTTGTCAGCCTTTCGGCAAAAAAACGTCCGTAATTCAATAATCCTTCGAAAGCCACCGCCTGCGACATGCCGCCGTCATAAAAGAACAAGCTAATGGATTTTCCGGAAGGCAGCTGGCAAATATAAGGGCGACGTGTGTTGATATTGCCATTAGCTTCCAGCCAGTCCTCTTCTCCCATTTTACGAAACGCTTTGGCTTGCCCGGGAGCCAGAATGGTAAATTCGATCCCATGCTCGGCAAGGACTTCAAGGGTAGGAGTGTCTACGGCTGTTTCTGCCAGCCACATACCTTCGGGTTTGCGGCCAAAACGGAATTCAAAATCCCGTATGCCCCAAATGACCTGGGTATGTTTATCCCGTTCATTGGCCAGGGGCATGATGACATGGTTGTATACCTGGGCCAGTGCATTGCCATGCCCCCATCTGTTCAGGCTGCGGCGATCGGCATTTAAGATAGCCTCGTAGGTCTCCATATCCATCTTTTCCATCCAGGAGAGTAAGGTGGGGCCAAAATTGAAACTGATGAATTCGTAATTATTGAGAACTTTGCGAATGCGTTGTTCATCGTTGAGGATGCGGGCATAAGCATTGGTATGATAACATTCCTGGTTGATGCGTTGATTCCAGTTGTCAAAGGGCGCAGCAGAGCGTTCTTTTTCTATAGTGTCCAGCCAGGGGTTTTCCCGTGGTGGCTGGTAGAAGTGACCGTGTATGCAGAGATAATTTTTAGTCATTGTTTGGAAGTTTGAAGAGCGAAGATAGAAAATGTTATTAAAATTCCGGGGTGATTTTTGTTAACAAAAGAAATCAAAAATCAGAAAAAAATTAAGCATGATGAGCCTATGGAAATGAGGTTGATGCAGATTTTAATGATAGTGATTTCGATCATTTTTCCGGATCGGCCAATTTTATCAGGTTAAAAAAGTATATCAACTTTTAAAGCTTTGTCCAGGGTATATGACTTTTCCCAAGAGAGAATAATTATGTTATTTTGGTTAAATTTGGAAAACAAAAACACCAAACATGATCAGGCCCGTAACGCTTCAGGATGCCAAAGGCATTGCGGAAATTTATAATTATTACGTACTCCATTCTGTGGCCACTTTTGAGGTTGATGCCCTTTCGGGAAAGGATATGGAAAACAGGTTAAAAGCCCATGATCCTGCCTATCCCTGGATCATTTTGGAAGATAATGGCATTCAGGGGTATGCCTATGCCACCCGCTGGAAAGCCAGGGCAGCTTATAAACACTCAGTGGAAATTTCGGTTTACGTCCGCAAAGGGAGCCACGGTAAAGGTTTCGGGAGTCAATTGTATGAGGCATTATTGGATATTTTAAAGAAGATGGATATTCATGCTGTATTGGGAGGAATATCATTACCCAATGAAACGAGTATCAGGCTACATGAAAAATTTGGTTTCCAAAAAGTGGCCCATCTCAAAGAAGTAGGCTTCAAGCACGGTGGCTGGCGTGATGTGGGGTATTGGGAACTGATTTTATAAACTTCAGATTTAAGGAGTTCGTTAAAGCCAATTTACTGATCAGAGCAACGGGATATCCAAATCAAAGGCAATGGTGGATTCAGGCAGGGTAAAAATGCTGGGAAAAGGCAGTTGAAACCACAGCTCCCAAAATTATCTTGACCACAGCTCCCCACAAAAACGGAAAAAAGCCCCATTCCAGCGCACTGGCCAGATCGTAGTCGTAAGTTAGCTTTCCAACTCCCAAAAAGAGAATGATGGCTGTACCCATGAGCATGGCTAAAAAACTTTTGCCAAAGGATCTTTTCCATCCCGCATCACCCAGCCAGCCAATAAAAAAGGCAGCAACTACAAAACCGATGACAAATCCTCCGCTACCCGATTCCAGTACTTCCAATCCGGAAGCTCGATTCGCAAATACGGGTAAGCCCAGTACACCCAGAATAACATAGAGGGCAACAGCAAAGATACCCCAAAGCCGCCCGAGCAGGATCGCTGTTACTAAAACGGCAAAGCTTTGTCCACTGATGGGAATACCGCCCGGAAGGTCAATGTCGATTTGAGCAAAAATGGCTATGAAGATCACTCCTGTGAGGGAAAGCCATATATTTTTTAAGGTGGGATTCAATTGGATAATGTTTTGTTGCGAGGAAAAAATCAGGGACTGACTTCTACGGTTTCACTTAATAAATTGGTACTTGTTTTAAACCTCAAAGGTGAACCCTAAATTTAAAACCCCAGAATTCAGAACTCAGAAGTTCGTTGATTTAAAGTGGAAATTTTGTATTTAATCCTTGAAATTATCTTTACTTCAATTTGAAAAAGGTGAACTAGATTCCGGGTTGAGGATTAATTTTACTTCTAGATTTCACACCAGCCTCCTGCTTCTGGAGGCAGATCCATTATTTTGCCAATACCGCTTCCTGATTTTTAATCCGGATTACTACTTTTTGATTTGAAATGGTACAAGTCAGACCCTGATTTACGCTTATGCGGAAAAAATTAAGGCCTTTCTTTCTTCAAGTTAGACCTTAATTTACCTTAAAAGCATTTCCAAACCTGTCATCGCAGGAGTGTTGCAAATCCTTTGAACTCAAAATCCTGCCCCCTTGGTCCCGTAAAACTGGCCAGGACAACATAAACTCCCGCGGGAGCTGGTTGGCCGGTATTGTTTTTGGTGCCATTCCATCCTTCCAGGGGATCGGTGGTCTGAAATACGAGTTCTCCCCATCTGTTCCATATGGAGAATCTGAAATTGGTAGCACCTTCCAGGATGCCTACGCCTTTGTAAATTTCGTTAACGGAATCGTTGTTAGGGGTAAAGGCATTGGGCAGGAAGTACCTGACTTCCGGCTTAATGTCCAGGTACTGGATTAGGGTATCCTGGCAGCCGCTGAGGTGTGTGACGACTTGGGTAACCGCCACCACGCCGGTATCGCTGTAAGTGTGGGTTGGGTTCCATATCGAAGAGAAATCTCCATCTCCAAAGGTCCAGTAAATTCCGGCTGCACCCTGGGATTCATCCGTAAAGGAAACTTCAGGTTCCAGAATACTGATTTCTTCCGGGAAGAAACTGAACCCGGCATCCGGGGAGGGTTCTATCTGGATCAAATCCGGGAATGTTTCACTGATCATACATCCAATGGGTGAGGTGATGGAAACATCCACCGTAAATAGCCCGGGCATCATATAGGTATGCGTAGGACTGATGTCGTATCCATACTCTCCATCTCCGAAACTCCATTCAATATCATAAGTGGTATCAATGGGGAACGAGAGATTGTCAAAAAATATCTCTGCCGGTTCACAGCCAAAAAAGGAATTTGGCGCCACTACAATAAGTGCCGGGGCCGGGAAATACGGCAGATTTTTTATGATAACATCCTGGCACTGATTGGTATCCCTGACCGTCAGCCGTACTGGAATATCTCCGGGGTCCATATATATATGGGACGGATTTTGTATCAGGCTGAAGTCTCCGTCCCCGAATTCCCAGTTCCATCCGGTAAGACAACAACTACCCGTTATCGACTGATCTGTAAATGCCACAGGACCTGCTACACAGGTATCATAATCGAAGGTAAAATCCGCCTCAATGGCCGGAAATATATTCACTTTGATATAAGCAGTGTCACCACATTCAGTTCCTGGATTAAGCATTAAAGTGCCATTGTATTCTCCAACACCCGGGAAGTTAATGGTAGGACTCCACTGACTCGAATTGACGGTAGATCCGCCTACATCAAATTCCCATTCCCATTCGTCTATATATTGTTGCTGAAAACTCTGATTGACAAAATTTATGGCCGTTTCGCCACAGGAGTTAATGAGGAATTCCTGATCTGAAATGATCTCATCTTCTTCGATATCGGCTACGACAAGCGGGTCGCAGCTCGCTACATTAAACTGAAAATCCCTGAAAACAGTGCTGATAAGCTGCCCGTTTCGATACTCTTCCACACATACGCCAACCACGTACTGACCGATCAATTCCGGTGTGCCCGTGATTATTCCGGTAAGGGGGTCAATAGCAATAACCGGGTTACCGCCCATGGGTGCGAGTGGGGTAAAGGCGGGTGCATTAAAGAATACATCGTCGTACGGCGGCGGGCAGGCAGGGTTAGGGGCTGCACCGGCGCAAGTTTCGTAATTGGCATTATCGAGCAAGTTGCCACCACCATCGAGGGGTGAACAGAATTTGTACAATAAGAGATCTCCCTCCGGATCCGTAGCGGAGTGATCGTATTCCAGGGGCTGTCCGGCACAAATGACAATTGGTGGAAAACTGTTGAAGGTCGGACTATTATTGCAACTCGTCTGTGCTTCGGGAGTAATTTCAATGGTATAGGTAGCTCCCGTTTCATCCGGAGCAATGATATTATTGATGGTTTCATTCCTGCAGCAACGCTGGTATGAAATGTGATAACTTTCCGCACTTGCCGGAAGATTTACAGTAAAAGTATAAATACCTTCCTGTACACAAACATTGGGAGGGATCAGGCACGGATAATCAGGCATCTCCACGAGTGAAACGGGGCCCAATGGAACATAAAGTGTAGCATAGGTGGAGTTCTGGGTCAATAAGTCACAATCGACATCGGTTCCACAACGATAAATACCAATGGCTGCCTGCTGGTCAAAATACGCGCAGTTCTGGCAGTTGCAATCCCGGTAAACCTTCAGCGTAAACCGGTAATCGTTGTTTCCAAGACATTCATAGGTCATGGATCCACCAATAATATGTCGGGCCTGGGCAGGAACCAGGAATAGAAAGCCGAATGTGAAAAGGATAACCTTTGTGAATAATCGGATCATGCTTTGTAGCTTTTGAAAAAATTAGTTTCCATGCTTTGAAGTGGAGTGTATAAAAAGCGGGATGAACACGCCAATTCAGAATTCTAACTAAAATAACGAATTTTAACAGAATTAGATGTGCATTTAATGGTAACTTTTGAAAATTGCGTCAAAGACGACAAAAAAAGGAGGTATGTACGAAGGAATTTTTGATGCTGTGCAGGATTTGAGATAAAAAAAGGGGAGTACCTTTAGTTTTTTTCCCTTTCCCAATCTTAAATCATTTACTTCCCAACACATCATATTTCTGGAAAATGTTTTATTTCTTTGGCGAATGCCAGTAATTTTTGCTCTTCAAATTTATTAGCCATGAACTGGATTCCCAGGGCAAGCCCGTTCGGATGCCTGCCGGCAGGGATCGAAATGGCGGGTATGCCAACCATATTGGCCTGAACAGTGAAAATGTCAGCGAGATATACTTCTACGGGGTCATTGATTTTTTCGCCGATTTTCCAGGCGGTAGATGGGGCGGCAGGCATAAAAATGAAGTCGTAATTTTCCAGGATTTCCAGTGTTCTGTCGTGGATTAATTTACGAACTTGTTGCGCTTTGGTATAATAGGCATCGTAATATCCGGAACTCAGCACAAAGGTACCCAGCATTATGCGGCGTTTTACTTCCGTACCGAATCCTTCTGTTCTGGACTGTTTGTAGGTTTCGAGTAAATCATTGGGGTGATTGCTGCGATAACCAAAGCGGATACCGTCATACCTGGAGAGGTTTGAACTGGCTTCAGCGGTTGTCAGAACATAATAGGCAGGGATAATATAGTCGAGATATTCAAAGTCAACGGCTTCAACAGTATGCCCTTTTTCCCGTAACTGAAAAAACATCCTGGCGCAAGCCTTGCGCATCTCAGGGTCAAGGCTCTTGTGATCCATAGCTGAATTAAAATAGGCGATCCTGGCCTTTCCTTCAAATTCCAGGCTTGAGGAATAAGCAGGTACCGGTTTTTGGCTTGCTGTGCTGTCAAATTCATCAGCACCGGCCATTATTTCCAGCAAAAGTGCAGCATCCTCTATCGTATGAGATAAAACGCCGATCTGATCAAAGGAAGAACCATAGGCCAGTAAACCGTGACGGGATATGCGACCATATGTAGGTTTGATTCCGAAAATACCACAAAAAGCTGCCGGTTGTCTTACCGAGCCGCCGGTATCACTGCCAAGGGATGCAAGACAAGTGTCTGCCTGCACGGAAACGGCAGAACCACCAGAAGAACCACCCGGCACATAGGCTGGATTATTCGCATTCAGGGTAGGTTTGTAATAGGAGTTTTCCGTAGAGGATCCCATGCCAAATTCATCACAATTTACCCTGCCAATGATGATGGCATCCTCCGCCAGCAAACGTTCAATTGCCGTAGCAGAATACAAGGCCGTGAAGCCTGAAAGAATTTTGGACCCGCCGGTTACCTTATGATCTTTGTAACACAGAACATCCTTGATCGAAATAACCAGCCCGTAGAGCTTTCCAACACTATCGCGGTTTTCCCTGTATTTCCTGTCCAGCTCTCTCGCTCGTTCCAGCGCTTCATCAGCAAATACCTCAATGTAAATATTGAGGTATTTGGTAGCTTCGATCTGTGACAAATAATACCTTACCACACCCTCGCTGGAGGTGAGCCCGAATTGGATTTCAGCCTGGATAGCCTCTAAAGAATGGTATTTCGACACGGTAATTTAATTTGTTGTGTCGCAAAGTTAAATTTTTTTCCGTTGCCGAAAGTCTATTCTTCTTCGTTATCCTCGTTTCCTGGTTTCCTGCCGAAAGCGTAAATGAGTAATACGATAGGTAAACCGACCAAAACAAGGGTCATGGCTATCATCATGGCATTTGCCTCAAACCAATTTACTAAATACATATTGTCTGGGTTTTATATGAATAAATCGGATGCATTTTACGAACTCGTAAATATGAATAAAATGACATTTGTCAACTAGCAGGGTGATTTCTGTTCTGACCGGGACGGGAAAGTGCGAAAGGTTGATAAAAAATTTTGTTTTATCTTTTTTTGTTATGATTAAACAAGTTATTCTCTTGATTTTCTATGTTTTTATGGGTTTTTAATAATTTTTATTTAAAAAAACTTGCTTTTATCATTTTTATTTGTTTAACTTTATGTCATAATAATTCAACAAAAAAATTCCTCAAACAGGGACAAATACAATAAACACAAAAAAAGATGACAGTTATACCACTAAAAGAAAACTCCCCGCTAAATCACTACACCATAGATGAGATTGGAGAAGACCATATGTTCACAGGATTGAAAACTCCGATGAGACCAGATGCATTTGTGATGTCAGATGAAGAAAAGAAAGAAAAAATTGCCGGATTGTTTGCTGAGATTATGGATGTGATGGGAATGGATCTCACCGATGATTCCCTGAAAGGTACGCCGAAAAGAGTAGCCAAGATGTATATCGATGAAATCTTTTCCGGACTCAATCCCAAGAACAAACCTAAAGTGGCCTTGTTTGATAATAAATATCAATACAAGCAGATGTTGGTTGAGAAAAACATTTCTTTCTATTCCAACTGTGAACACCACTTTGTGCCGATTATTGGAAGGGCTCACGTTGCTTATATTTCTTCTGGTAAAGTCATTGGTTTATCCAAGCTCAACCGTATTGTCCAGTATTATGCCAAAAGGCCACAGGTACAGGAAAGACTGACCAACCAGATTGCTATGGAACTTAAAAGAGTACTCAATACTGAAGATGTAGCAGTTATTATAGACGCCAAACATCTTTGTGTTGCCTCACGTGGAGTAAAAGATGATACTTCCTCCACAATCACTACTTATTATGGCGGGAAATTCACGGAATCAAAGAAACGGGAGGAACTTCAACATTATATCTATAACAATTAAACGCTGATTAACCTATGTTAAGTTGGAGATTAAAAGGGATACTAATTATAAAATCAATCATTATTATGAGTTTATTGAATAACTTATTCGGAAGAGCCGGCACAACGACCCCGACCCCTCCTGTTACGTCCATCTACGACATTAAGATCAACAGTCTGACTGGCGATCCTATTGACCTGGCGGATTTTAAGGGAAAGAAAATTCTTTTTGTGAACGTCGCTTCTGAATGCGGGTTCACCCCGCAGTATGGTGGTTTACAGGAATTATATGACAAGTACCAGGACAAACTCATGATTATTGGCGTCCCCTGCAACCAGTTTGGCGGGCAGGAACCTGGAGATGCAGAACAAATTCAGAACTTTTGTTCGGTTAACTATGGGGTTACTTTTCTGATCACTGAAAAGGTGGACGTCAAAGGAGAAAACCAGCATCCATTATATACCTGGCTGACCGATAAGGAAAAGAACGGCATGAAAAGCAGTTCCGTGAAATGGAATTTCCAGAAATATCTCGTAGGGGAAGACGGACAGTATCTGAACTACTGGACTAGTATGACGAAACCTATGAGTGATAAAATAACCCAGTACCTAAATTAAAAGCTATGAAAATTGTCCTCATTGCTCTCGCTTCTGTGAGCGTATTGTTCTTGTTGTCCCAGCTTCTGTTTTTCAGAGCTTCCAATAACATAGAAATGTATAAGTATAAAGTGATCAAAGAGTTCGACGGATTTGAGGTCAGGGCATATGAGTCCGCTAACTTTTCTTATGTAACCATGGACAAAGGAACGTACGAACAAACCTCCAGGAACGGATTCCGGAAACTGGCAGGATATATTTTTGGTAACAATGAAAGGAATCAGAAAATCGCCATGACCAGCCCTGTGGCTATGACCATGGAAGATTCCGTTACCATGATGTTCATGTTGCCGTCCGAATACGCCATTGATGACATGCCAGCGCCCAATGACCCGAATGTCAAATTCCGGCAGGAACCTGAAAAGTATGTCGCTGCCATAAGGTTTGGCGGATGGGCTAATGATAAAAAAATCGAAAAGTACACCCAAAAACTGAAAGAACTACTCCAGGCCAATGAAATCAACCAAACAGGAAAATTCAGTTACCTCGGTTATAATGCGCCGTTTGAAATGGTGGACCGTCGAAACGAAATAATCGTGGAAGTTGATTTAACTAGTGAGCCCTAATAGATAATCACCCGTGTCATTTTGGGAGCATTTAAATAAAGTTTTAAACCCCGAAATGGCAGAAATCAGACTATTTGCCAACGTTTTATTTGGAATGGAATTCAAACAAGTAAACACAACTACTGATACTTAAGTCCATTTAGTTAATTGTTAAACGCGTTCTTTCTATTGTTGAATTCCAGGAAAAAAAAACGTTGAGAAGTTTTGTTTTTTTTCATAATTGTAACGAATCGTTTTTTGCCGGGTAAAATTTTGGTCAAAAGCTGTTCGCAAAGGTGTTTCCTTGAGGTTATCATACTTTGAGGTAATACACGTGCTGACTTTGCGAAAATTCAGTGGAACATCAGGTAAAATTCGAAAAAAGCCACAGTATCGGTCATCCGGAACTCGTGGCTTTCGTTTTTTTGTAGCTGCACTAAAGAACGATAACTTTACCAATCAGTCTTTTCCCATGCTTAGATTTAGATTTCACTTCTATGAAATACATGCCGGGATCTAGTTTTTCAGCCAGATCCAAATGTATATTTTCAGTGGGAAAATCTTCTTGAATATTTTGCAAAACCAACCTTCCCGATAAATCATATAATGAAATGATCAAATGTTGGCTTTGCTGCATTTCAGGGGTGGTTTTTATCTGGAAATGCCCCGTGGTTGGATTTGGGCTGATCACAAGTGGATCCGTTTCCTTACCTATTGCGTTGGTCGAAGTAGGGTTGAATCCCTCACAATTGACCTCAATAGGATTGATCATGCCGTCCATCCAGCCGAGACGATTAATGAGCCACAGTTTCAGTGTTGTTATTTCACCTTGATAAGTATCGGGGTAAGGCCAGGGATTGGGCCAGACATAGGTGCCCAAAATAGGCCAGCGGGTGAAATTTCGTTGAGCAGGGGCCTCCAGTTCGGCTGCCAGGGAGTCGATGTAATTGAGTAAATAACCGGTATTTAAACTGGATTCACGCAGTTCTCTCCATCTGCATTTGAGAGACTTGAGGAATAAGCTGTCCTCCAGCATATTTCCCCACCAAAAAGGATTGCCATTGTCACAGTATTCTTCGTACATCCAGCCGGTGTAGGATTGCCCGTTACAATAATCTCCATTCCCAAAAGATAAATTGAAATCCCATAATGGACCAGCGACGATCTTGCTGTTTTTGTCTTTGTAAAAATAGGTACTCAAACGGTATCCATCCAGGTTGCGACTTACCTCATTGGCGATAAAATTGTCTACAAAGGATTCCAGGTCGATATAATGTGTATAATGGTAGCCGAGATTGTTGATGTAGCCGAACGGATTGGCAATGGCGCGTTCAAAATCATCTACATAGGATTGGATATAGGCCTCCTGCTCCGGCTGAATACTGTCGGGATCAGGATAACGATATTGAAATCTAATCGGAACACCCGGAGCAGAAACTACATCAAAGTTTGATTCCCAGCCAGGGTGCCAGCCTTTATCAATTCTAAAGAGATAACCTCCCGTGAGTTCTTCCCCTTCAATATCAGTCGTTTTGAGTTTGGCGATATCCACCCGGTTCTTATCGCGTTTGATTTTTTCCATCAAAACATAAACTCCTTTATAATCATTATTAATGAATACTTCAACCAACCGCGTACGACTATTGTAACGGCCCATATCCTGCCCCATTTTCATGATGAGTACGTTTCGGATCAGGGTTTTATCGGAAAAAGGACCATACAGGACCCAGTCCTCTTCTTCCGGGAAATTGAGGAAGGAAGCATCCAGGTCCTCTCCATTGGCATCACTTGTTTCAACGGCATAAGATTTTTTATCGAAAAACTGGGAGGATTCTCCCCTGATTTCAATTTTGGCAAAACCGTCGTATTCGTTCCATGGGTCAGATAAATGATTTGTTGCACCGGGGCCGTTATAGATGATGCCAAATTCACAAAGAATATCCGGCTCGTTGACTATTTCCTGGCCATTGGTATTGATGACCACGATGGGAAGTTCGGAAATATTGATATCAACGGGCGGTTCAAACCAGTCCGGGGTATGGTAATAAGTGAAAGAATCATCATTGATGCCTACGGAAAGAAAAGGCCTGATCGTCAGATCAGATGAAAATGATCCAACATTGTGCACCTGGATGGCCAAAAGATTGTCGCCAGGTTGGAGTAGGTCAAAAAGTGTTGAAGGTGTTATGAAAAACCTGTCCGGCAAGCCACCGTTGTAGAGTTGAGCTTCATGATCGGTATTGGCAGTAGTTAAATATCCGGGAGGGGTTCCTTCGATATTTGCACGGGCAATTTCCTGACCGTTGAGGTAGGCCACAAAACTGTCATCGTAATCCACATCAAGTATAGCTGACTCAATTTTGGAAAGATCTTCAACGGTAAAAGTCCTGCGGATGTATAAAGAAATCGTGGTGGGAACAATCGTATTATCATCGCCATCCGAATAACCAAACCCTCCCGGTCCTGCAGACCAATCGTTTCCGTTAAATTCGAGACTTGTCCAGTTGGCAGGGGGAGCTGAAGTGCCCAGTCGGTATTGCCAAAGGTCTTCTTCCTGCACCACAGTTTCCCAGTGATCGACCTGAGCAGACAACTGAACGAAAAAAAATAAACTAAGTAAAAAGGAGAAAAATTTCATAGCTCCAAAATTACAACTTTAACGGTTACCCCGATGAATGAGTATTGTCCTAATTGTTCGAAAAGTCTTTTTGTTTACTGAAATTCATGAGAATGGTTCTTATTTGAATAAAAAAAGACAAACCCCCGAACATTCGGAAGTTTGCCTTATATAATAACCAAAAAATCCTATTATTCTATAATCAATTTTTGATGCATAGCTTTTCCTTCAGACTCCAGTCGAACGAAATATATTCCTGAACTCAAATAACTGAAATCAAACATTTGATTTAAACGACCATTGCTGAGATCAAGCCTTTGTGAATAAAGGGGTTGACCCAGGATGTTGAGCAGTTTGAAATCCAAAAACTGAATTTGCTGAGCTTCAATTTCCAATCTAAACCTTCCATTATTTGGATTCGGCGCCAGGATCAATTCCTCAATTCCCGGAATTTCTCTGATATCATCCACAATCACCATGATGGTTTCCTGGTAAGTATCTGAACCACAATCATTGGTGACAACCAAAGTGACCAGATATTCTCCAGGTGCATTATAGGTATAGGAAGGATTTTGTAAAGTACTCAAATTCCCGTCTCCGAAATTCCATGACCAGGAAGTCGGATTGTTCGATGAATTATCTGTAAAGCTAACCGTCAGTTCTGCGGCATTATAAGTGAAATTACTCACAGGAGCTACCTCGTCATCCATATCGATCAACGCACTGGTGGAAGCCGTACAACCGTTGGGTCCTGTTACCGTCAGGTTATAGGTTCCCGCAGTTGAAACCGTTGGGTTTTGTTCGCTGGACATAAAATTGTTCGGTCCTGACCACAGGAAAATGCTTCCTGCCGCACTGGAAGTGGACATTAATACCAAACTGGTATTGTTACAATCCAGCGTGCCGCCGGTTGCTGAAATGGTTGGCGGAGTGATATCCTGAACTACCATTGTTGAAGCAGTTGCCGAGCAACCATTGGGCCCTGTGACTGTAACAGTATATGAACCAGTCGTAGTGACAAAAGGACTCTGCTCGCTGGACATAAAATTGTTGGGTCCTGACCACAAGTAGCTGCTTCCTGCTACATTGGAGGTCGCCATCAACTGAATGTTGCTGGTATTACAATCAAGTGTACCTCCTGTTGCAGTAGCTGTGGGAGCTGTATTGTTTAGACCAACAATGGCAATATCAATAGCCGTACATCCATTCGGAGCAGTCACAGTAAGGGTATAAACGCCAATTTCCGTTACCGTAGGATTTTGCAGGTTGGAGCTAAAGTTATTCGGGCCGGACCAACTGTAAGTAACTCCCTGAGTGGTGGAACTTCCCATCAACTGAACAGGTGTGTTGTTACAATCTAAATCACCACCGGAAGTTGAAATGTCCGGTTGATCAGCATTGGCTTCAACGGTAGCCGTTGCCGTAGCGATACATCCGTTTGGAGCAGTCACCGTCAGGTCGTAAGTACCTGCTGTTGTAACAAACGGATTTTGTTCGCTGGACATGAAGTTGTTCGGCCCTGACCAGCTGAAAGTGCTTCCGGGAATACTGGAAGTTGCCATTATTTGAATGTTGTTGGCATTGCAATCGAGTATTCCTCCTGTTGCCGATACAGTAGGCACATTGTTGTCAAGTACTACCGTTGCAGTTGCGACACCTGTACACCCATTTGGAGCGGTTACGGTAAGTATATAGTTACCAGCCGCCGAAACAGTCGGATTCTGTTCACTGGACATGAAGTTGTCCGGTCCGGTCCAGCTGAAAGTGCTGCCTGAAATAGAAGAGCTTCCGGCCAGTTGAACAGGTGTCCCATTACAATTAAGCGTGCCGCCCGTTGCCATTGCCACCGGCGGTGTATTATCCTGAATAACCTGGGTCGTCGATACGGAAGAACAACCATTAGGTGCTGTACCCGTTACGGAATATACTCCCGGAGTAGTGACAAAAGGACTGGATTCACTGGACATGAAGTTATTAGGTCCGGTCCAGGAGTAAGTAGTTCCCATGATACTTGAAGTAGCCATTAACTGGACATTGCTTGTATTACAATTCAATGTTCCGCCCGTCGCGCTGATGGTTGGGAAAGTATTGTCTATGACAACCGAGGCAGTGGTAATGGCAGAACATCCGTTAGGCCCCTGAACGGTCAGTGTGTATGTCCCGGGAGCTGTAACGACCGGGTTTTGCGAAGTGGAAGTAAAGTTGTTCGGTCCGGTCCAGCTATAAGTAACCCCTGTAGTGGATGAACTTCCCATTAACTGGACGACACTATTATTACAATCGATCGTTCCGCCTGTTGCGGTAGCATCCGGAAGGTCTGCGTTGGCCTGAACCGTGGCAGTAGCGGTTGCTGAACAACCGTTTGGCGTAGTACAGGTGACCGTGTAAGTTCCGGGAACGGTGACAAAAGGATTTTGCTCACTCGACATGAAATTATTAGGCCCTGTCCAGGAGAAGGAACAATCTTCAGCATCCGAACTGGCTGTCAGTTGGGTATTACTGGTGCTGCAATCAATGGTGCCGCCGGTAGCGGAAACATTAGGCACCTCGACATCTTCATCGACCACGGCTGTGATAGCTGTGGTACATCCGTTGGAAGCCGTTACCGTAAGCAAATAATTACCAGGTTCTGAAACCGAAGGATTTTGCTCCGTGGACATGAAATTATTGGGGCCTGTCCAGCTGTAAGTTACGCCTGTCGTTGTGGAGCTACCCGTTAACTGTACGGAAGCGTTGTCACAATCGAGCGTTCCACCCGTTGCGGAAGCATCCGGCTGGTCAGCATTGGCTTCAACCGTGGCAGTAGCTGTGTTTGAACAGCCATTGGGCGCGGTGCAGGTCACCGTATAGGTTCCCGCTGTTGTCACGGAAGGATTCTGTTCACTGGACATGAAATTATTAGGCCCCGTCCAGGAGAAGGTGCATCCCGTAACCGAGGAACCGGACATCAGTTGGATATTGCTCGCATTGCAATCGAGTGTTCCACCTGTTGCTGTAACATCGGGTACATCGGTATCTTCTATCACTACAGCGGTTGCCGTGCTTGCACAACCGTTGGCTGCTGTAACGGTAAGTGTATAAGTACCGGCCCCGGTAACCGTTGGGTTTTGTTCTGAGGACGCGAAATTGTCCGGGCCTGTCCAGCCGTAAGTCACACCTGGAGTGGTTGAATTTCCGGATAGCTGAACGGAAGTATTGTTACAGTCGATGGTTCCACCCGTTGCGGACGCATTGGGCAGATCAGCATTGGCATCAACCGTTGCTGTGGCTGTTGACGTACATCCGTTTGGACCGGTAACCGTAAGTGTATAAGTTCCTGCTTCCGATGCCGTTGGATTTTGATCCGAAGACATAAAGTTGTTCGGACCTGACCAGCTATAACTTGCCCCTTGTGTAGTTGAACTACCCATGAGCTGAACGGAGGTAACAGCACAGTCGAGCGTTCCGCCGGTAGCGGAGGCATCCGGAGCTGTTTCGTCCAGAACAACGGTTGCCGTAGCGAGGCTGACACATCCGTTGATCGCTGTCACCGATAAGGTATAACTACCTGCGGTGGATACGGTTGGATTCTGTTCCGTTGACATATAATTGTTTGGTCCTGACCAGCTGTAAGAGACGCCGGCAGTACTTGAATTTCCGGAAAGTTGTACACTGCTGTTATTACAATCGAGCGTTCCGCCGGTAGCCGAAGCATCAGGCAGGTCACCGTTCTGATCGACAACAGCCTCTGCCGTTGCCGTACATCCTTGCGGTGATGTGGCTGTCACGGTATAGGTTCCCGGTACAGTAATAACCGGATTTTGCTGGTTGGACGAGAAGTTGTTGGGTCCCGTCCAGCTGAAAGTGACACCGGATGTATTGGAGAAAGACATTAGCTGGATACTGTTGTTATTACAATCCAGTGTTCCTCCTGCTGCACTTATATCAGGATCCGATCCAATGGTAACATTGACCTGGTCTACATTACAACAACCATTGCCATTGTAAACGGTGACGCTGTAGGTTCCAGGAGAAGCAACGGAAATTGTATGGGTGGTCGCTCCGGTGGACCATTCGTAAGATGCTCCGGGGTTGCCGGCATCCAGCACGACAGGGTTTCCATCGCAAAGCACCTGGTCATCTCCAAGATCAACCACCAGGTCATTGATGATTTCTATGATGAAATATTCAGTGGTTGAATTGCCACATCCATCCATTACTGAAATGGTGTAAACATCTTCAATGATCTCCGGTACCGGACTACAGCCCGTTACAGCGGGAGGGCCTGTTAACATGATCTGGTCAGAAAGGTCTCCGTCACAAACATCGGTTGCTGTCAGGTTGGCCAGTAAAAGGGCCACATTAGGATATGGATCGCCGCAGTTGATGGTGATATCGTTGGGAATTCCTGAAATTACAGGATCCTGAGTATCATTAAGGTTGACAAAAATTTGAAAGAAAACAGGATTGGTATTTCCGCAATTATCTACGGCAGCATAATTATATGTAGCAGAAGAAGCATTCCCGCAGATAATTCCACTGGTAGCTGTTGTAGGTACGATGTCGGCAACGCCGCAAGCGTCCGTAGCCGTTGGTAAGTTGGCCGCCAGGGCTGCGTCAACATCATCCCCACATTCAAGGTTCAGCGTGATGGAACCTGCCGGGTTATCCCAAACCGGAGCCTGTGTATCCACTATGGTAATGGTGTAACTTTCCGAAGTGGTTGTGCCACAAATATCCATTACTGAAATGGTGTAAAAGCGTTCTTCTATGATTCCGTTAACGGAACAATCCTGAGTGGCCGGAGCCAGATCAACGATGATGCTGCCGGTGATATCAATGCCATTGCCATCGGTGGCAAACAGGTTAATACCCGGAATTGGATCCGGTGGCAGCGCATCGCCGCATTCGACTGTGGCGCTACTCTGAACACCTGTAATTGTTGGAGCACCGGGTTCATTTACAGTAACAGTGACCGTATAGGTATCTGAATTCAGGCAAGCATCTGTTGCCGTAAAAGTGACAACATGCACCCCTGGCGGGTAAGTGCCTGAGGCGTCAGCGCCATTACTGTTGGCGTACTGAGAATCATTGATGATGCTTACATTGGTATCGCAAATATCTTCAGCTGTTACGGAAAGAGAAAGCGTTGCATCGCAGGACCCCGGATCTGTCAGGGTCGTAATGGTTGGCGGCGGTGTTGACGTGAAAGTCGGAGCTATATTGTCCGAGACGATGATCGTAACGGTATACAGATCAGGGTTTTGGTTTCCGCAAACATCTGCGGTGGCATAGTTGATGTGTTGGGTGAAAGCATTCCCACAGGTGGTGCCACTGGTCGCTGAGGCCACATAAACATCAGGATCAGGGTTAACGCCACAACCTTCGGTTGCTGTAGGAATATTAGCTGCAATAAGGGCATCGATATCATCACCACACTCAGCATTCAAGGTAAGCGACAATCCCGGATCGTCCCATACAGGAGGTTCGGTGTCCACAACGGTAATGGTCCAGGTGATCTCTGCCGTATTGCCGTTGGCATCGGTGACGATGTAATGATCAATTACCGTTTGAACCGGGCCGCCATTGGAACAATCCATGGGATTGAAATCGGAAAAACTCCAGCTAATGTCGCCGGAGATATCACCGTCGCATCCATCGGTCGCAAAAATATTCACACCGCCTTCTAATAACGGCGGTAAACCTGCGCTGCATTCAACCGTAGGTTCCGGTTCGGTGATAGACATGACAGGCATATCGAGATCAGGATCACATGGATCGACAACTGTTCCACAGGAGTATTCCGAGGATTCGGTGCCATTTCCGGTAAGATTCGCTAAAAATGTTGCTGCCACTACCTGGCCACCGGAAAGTGGAACAGGAGGAGCCCAGGACCAGTTTCCGGCTCCATCGGTAGCTACGAAAGCTTCAAAAAATCCCTGACATGCCGCAGTACAGCCACCAATATCATTCTGAAGGTAAATACAAACTTCCCCCATACCCGGAGCTGTACCCGTGATCAGTTCAGGGGCGGCAGAAGTGATGACCGGAGGCTGAAGACCGTTATTGCCAAAGCCAAGCTGGTCAATAGCTATATCGGAATTACAGAAAAAGTCATTTTCAAGAATACGGGTGTAATTGGAACCGTTTGTTATACCTACCTGATTATAGGCAATGGTGTTATCCCTGATGAGGTGATAACCTGTGCTGGTGTTTGAAATTTCAATGGCTCTAAATCCTCCGTAATTATTATAGGCCTGATCCGTTCCAAGGTAATTGCCTGTAATGGTCAGGTTGTTGACGCCGTCCAGGATGATGATCATTGCTGCCCCGGTAAGGCCGATACCACCGATGGTATTGTTGGTGATAGCAACGAATTCGGCATCGTTTTGCAGCCAGACCCCAACGGAATTGGAGGTGGAGCCCACACCATTTTCATCAATATTCAGGATGTTGTTGTCAACGGTTGCATTGGTTGCATCGGCAAAGCTTATTTGCGAGAATGTATTCTCTGTAATGATATTATTGTTAATAATAGCATTATTGTTCCCAAGGATACTGATGCCGTCACCGTCGAAATGTTTGATCATCAAACCATTTACCTGGCAGTCACTCCCAAAAATTGTCAAACAGTTGCCCGGCCCGGCGAGGCTACCGTTGATATAGATAAGCGGAGTACCGGCATAACCGGGTTGGGAAGTACCGTCGATAATTGTCCCTGCGTCAACGATGTGAGGAAGCTCGCTCAAAGGTGAGATCGTATGCACTCCGCCTCCCGGAATATCAAAGAGAATAGTATTGGCTCCCGGGGTATCATTGGCACAATTGATCGCTTCCCGCAAAGACCCCGGGCCGGAGTCATCGGTATTGGTGACCACGATGGGCTGGCCGGGCACACAAAAGCTCGAAACGGCGGCACAGGTATATTCAGAGGATTCGAATCCATTACCGGTAGGGTCGGCATAAAGCGTGACGGCCACTATTTCGCCATCAGCCAATGGAGCCGGAGGAGTCCAGGACCAGGTCAGGGTACCACCGTCAATGGACACATAATCCTGGAAAATACCCTGGCAGGCTGCATTGCAGCCTCCTACGTCATTTTGAATATAAATACAAACAAATCCTCCAAAAGGCGCCGTACCTTCTATAAGGTCAGGGGCGGCGGAAGTAATGACTGGTGGCTGCAGCCCGTTGTTGCCCTGGCCTCCGTTCAGGTCGATGGCTTTGTTACTGTTACAGAAAAAGTCATTTTCATCAATTCGATTAAAGTCAGATTGAACCAAAACACCTGTTTGGTTATAGGCGATGGTGTTACCATGGACATAATTATTATCACATCCCGGTCTAATATATACACCGACCGGACCTCCATAATTATTATTATTTTGGTCAGTGCCAATAAAGTTTTCAAGAATGTCTATATCATTGGAGCCGTCATCAATAAAGATTAATTCACTGTCAATACCTCCGAAACTTCCAATGGTATTGCCCAAAATACTGATTCCGGTTGAATTTGAACCTAAATAAATTCCTCGGGAATTCACATTTGTTTCAGTACCATTTTCATCAATGTTAATAATATTGTTTAGAACTTGTCCGTTGGATGCACCGCTTAACAAAACTTGAGGGTTACCAAGGTTTTCGGTTACAATGTTGTTGTCAAAAATGAAACCACTGGATGAAATTTGAATGCCGGTAAAGGCAAAATTTTTAATCACTAAGCCCGATATCTGACAATTATCACCAAAATTGACAAAGCCAACAGCCCCCCCCGCATTAGTTCCGTTAATATAAATTAATGGGGTACCATTGTATCCTGGTTGGGAAGTACCATCAATATGAGTTCCTGAATCATTAAGAAAAGGAAGTTGGCTCAGGGGAGAAATAGTCTGCAATCCACCTCCGGCAATATTAAAGGTGATGGTATTCGGTCCGGGGGTGTTGTTGGCACAATCAATAGCCGCCCGCAAGGATCCGTCGCCCGAGTCGTTGGTGTTGGTCACCTGGATAGTCGCAGATTGGTCTTCGAAACACCCCATGTCAGGTGTACAGGCATTGATACGACTGGCACCGTCCAGGTCAACCGGCAAGAGTTCACCGGTATTGACATCGTTATCTGCGTCCAGGATGTCATTTGGGAGTGAACCCGTACTTCCTGCATTTAAGGCCGGAGAATTATTCTGTAAATGATAATCGGAGCCAGGATTTACAAAAAGAGGATTCCCGGATATATTACCATTACTGCCTACCGTAATGCCTGAACCAGAGGCATCGGTAATCAAATTGTTGCTGGCAGCGGCAAGGGCGATATCTGCTTGTATGTCGGTATTATTGCTGGCGGTATTGTTGGCAAAAATATTGTTGTAGAGGTTAATGATGGTACCTCCACCATAATTGTAACCCCAAAGTGCTCCACCTCCTGTGGTTGCAGTATTTTCTGTGAATGTACAATTGATAATAGTTGTATTTATGCCAGTTAAAACAGCACCCCCAAAAGAGCCTGATGTATTACCCGTGAATAAACAATTAACCAGGGTATAAGTGCCAAGGTCTAACTCAATAGCACCTGCTTGGGAAGTAGCAGTATTGTTTGTGAAATTGCAACTCACAAAATTAGCTGTTGTATTTCCGTAAAATTGAATAGCTCCGTCATTTCCGGCAGTATTGCCAAAAAAAGTACAAAAAGAAACATTTAAATTGGCTCCACAGGCTATTGCTCCTCCAAATCCTCCGCCCGCGTTTCCATTAATGAGTTCTAAATTTTTTAGGGTAATTGTATTGGCAGCTCCTGTAATATTAAAAATCCGGCTGGAACCATTCGCGTTGATTGTCATCCCTCCGGCGCCTCCGTCAATACTTAGATTTTTATCTATAAGTATCTCTCCTGTCGTCAATACGATAGGCCCCGCCGTACTGAAAGTTATCGTTTGCCCCGGTGCAGCGGAAGCCACTGCGTCTCTTAGGGACCCTGCGCCGCTGTCATTGTTGTTGGTCACTACGATCTGCGCATGGGTGAACATGGCAAGCGACATAAAAATTAAGAGGTAGAAAATTCTTTTCATAATAGGTGTATAGTTTTGGTTATTTTAGAGTAGAAACAGGTATAGGTTTTTAATACCGGCCTTTTGAAGTCATGATTAACAAAAATATTCGATGCCAGGAGAAAAGATGTCGCCGATGAAAATTCGATAAAGGGCAGGGTTACTAACCTGCGTTTCAGCTTATTGAAAGGGCTAATGGTGAGGAACAGTCCAACCGAATAACAAACACGGACACGCGCGTTACAGACCGCCCCCCGGCCGTCAACACCCCGCAAATCCCAAAGGATCATCAAGTCGATTTCCGGCTCCTTATGACGCCTCCATCAAGACTTATAAAAAAGAATAAAAAACAAGACAAAATACTATAAAATTCTCAATAAAGGAAAATTTGTGAAGAAAATAGAGAAATTTGAATATGGTAATTTTTCCAATAAAATTTAATTCGAGCAAAGTTTTCTGTTCCCCTGGTTTGTATACTCCCGTACTTTTTAACCCACCTTTCCATTTGCGCTCCTTCCGGCTCAGCTACCGAGGTACCCGCCATTCGTACACATACCGCACAACGGTATTTGCTCTGCAAGGGTGCGGAGGCCATTTTTTATTCTCGTTTGGAAATGTTTACCCTGCCAGAGCCAATTGTCACCAGTATGCACACCAATGCCCTGATAACCATGGCAGGTCGTAATCATGTCCTTAACAGTTAATTCAACTGCCGAACTGAAGGCTGCATGGGCACCGTAGACAAAAACAGGCATCGTCATTCGGAGAGGCGGGCCCAACTGCGTTAAAAGTCCTCCCCTTTTCGAATCAAGCCGGATCATCCACTGGGCAACATCCCGTACATCAGCGAACTGCACCGGGTCATCGATTTTTCCCGGGATCATTACCTTCCCGCCCTCGTTCAACCTCACAGGCCAATACGGGAAACGGTCCGTTTTATCCCCGGGGCCGGGGCGGATCATGTAGGTAGGTCGGCCGGACGATGATAACCGCCGGCACCAAAGTTCCTAAGGCTTGATGGCCTCGAGCTTCGAATGTCTCAAGGCCCATACACCGTAGCCGTATTCAAACGGATTGCATTTCTCCGGAACTTCCAGCACAGGTTTTGTGGATTCATCGATATCTTTTCCAAGATAAGGGTAATAAACACCTGTGGATGAGGTGTACAGGTACAAACCAACATTGTCCTTAAGGAGTTGGGCTGTATCTTTTGTCCATTTTACGCGCCTTCCCGAATTGTCGATGACGGCATCCCATTTTCGACCTTTCAGTGCTTCGAGGTCGTTTTCACGGTCACCGGTAAGATGCTCAACTTGTTTAAAAACCTGCTTTTGTATTGTTGGTTGGGTTTTTCCCCGGGTGAAAATGGAAATGGAATGCCCCCGTTGTAAGGCATAGGCGATCTGCTGGGGACCGATAAAACTGGTGCCACCGAGGATGAGGATGTTCAGTGGGTGAGGTTTTTCGGAATTGGATGGGTGTTTTTCTTCCAGGAAATCATTTCCGGCAGCGAAAACCGGCGTGCCCATGGCCGAAAGACCTAAACCTGCTTTGAGGCTTGTTGTGGATAAAAATTGCGTCTTGTTCTGGTCTGGTAGATTTTTTTTCCATGAATTTTGGTTTTAAAATGGAAGGAAGTCAAAGCTTTGTTGTTCCAAACTTAATTAATTTCACTGGAAAGTGGCTACTGATCGTGAAGAAACTACCTTTGACCTATTTCCTTTCTCTCCAGGCCTTCAGGATTTTTTGCTCCTGCATTTTTAAATTCAGAAATAGACTTTTCCATTTTTCTCTGTTCTCTTCCGGAGCTGCGTTTGATATTCGCCATTCATAAATATCCCGGCAGGAATCGGCTAATGGGGTGAAGGATAGTCCGTGATTGATGCCTTTTTTGTTGCTGTAAACAATTGGTTTGGCACCCTCTCACTTAATGGAGATATCCATGGAATGAGCGTTTCCATACCATGTGTTTTGAGGAATTCATAATCCGGGATCCGGATATAATCGATCGGTGAACTAAAAGCTGCATGCACACCATGAACGAAAGCGGGCATAGTTTGGGTCGAGGCCGGGCCAACGGCATTAAAAGTGTCCCCGACCTGGTTTTCAATAAGCCGGATAGTCCATTGTGCTACATCACGGACATCTATATACTGAAAAATATCGGAGTCTTTCCCAGGCACCATTACAGGTCCTCCCAGGTTCAAACGCATTGGCCAGTAAGTGAAACGATGGGTATAATCCCCGGGCCCCATCAGATAGGTAGGTCTAACGATGATACTCCGGTCATTGCCAAAAATTTCTTTGGTTACCAATTCTGAATTGGCCTTCATGACAGCATAAACGGAGTAAAAAGAGTTTAATGAAACACCAGCTTCCGCTGGTTCAATAACCAATTGTGAGGATTCATTAATCTCCCTGGAAATATCGAGTTATAAACAGCGATTGAAGAAATATAAAGATAGTTTTCAACCCTGTCTTTGAGTAGTTCTGCTGTTTTTTTTGTCCAGTGCGTCTTCATGCCCGAATTGTCAATAACTGCGTCCCATTTTCTGCTGCCTTCTAAAGCATGAAGATCATTTTCTCTATCTCCGATGAGGTGTTCCACTTCGCGAAAGAAATGTTTTTGGACAGTAGGTTTTGTTTTTCCCCTATTGAAAATGGTGATGGAATGCCCACGTTGTATAGCGTAGGCAACCTGCTGCGGCCCCAGGAAACCAGTTCCTCCGAGGATCAGGATCTTAAGGGGATGCGGACTTTTAAGGTGCTTGGACAAATGGCTGTTGGCCAGCAGAGGATTGCCCAGAGCAGTCAGACCAATACCTGCCTTGATACTGGTACTTAAAAATTTTCGTCTTGAACTTTCCGGAGTTGTTTTGTTAGCCATCAATCTTGATTTTAAAAAAGGAAAGGCGCAAGAGATAATCCTGCGCCTTCAAACTTACTTAAAATTATCGAAATATAAGGGTCTTTATTTTTTAGTCATCGGTAGCAATTCGGATTATGTCACTTTTTGAGGATCGTACATAAGAGGCGTATTCTTCCCTTAACGCATCGGCTTTTTCTTTGCTGCCGGCCACTTCGTTTAATGCCTCACGCCATTTTATTCCGTTGGGGTTTATTTCCCAGTTCATATCCTCTATGCCACCCTGCATGTCCCAGATGAGCATAAGGTCGTATTCTCCGGAATACATTACAGCGGTCATGGAAGGCATTGGCGTACCGGCCTTTGCGGCGGCTTTGCGATAGTAGTTATTGACGATGTCCATGGCTTTGCCCATTTTTCCGTTGTGGAATTAGACAAACACTACCCTTTTCCATTCGGGGTTATCGAATTTTTTAGGTTTTGGGGCATCCTGTGCCTGGACACTGAATGAACAGATAAGTAAAAATGCGGCTGTGGTCAGCAATGAAATCATGGCTTTCATACTAAAATAAATTTAAATGTTAAGAAATGAATGTAAAAAGGCAGGGAGGCAGGCCTTGTATAGTTTTTTAGTTTGTCGCCTTTAGGGATTACAAAGAAGCGTTTCCTTGATGCAAAGTTTTGGCTTTTGGCTTATTATTCATAGGGTAGAAATACCTGATTTTTAAAGAATAACAAGTTAATTACGGCTCGCAGGTGGGATTTGTCAGGAATTCGGACTCAGCGGTTGTGCGTAAACTGCAATAAAATAGGTACATTTAAATTTTGAAAACCTTTCACCAAACCCGGTCTCAAAATGTATTAGTTTTCGAATGCCTTTTTTGCTCGGTCTTTCATTGTTTGTTTTCGCCTGTCAGTCCAATGAGGAACCTCCACCGTTACCGGAAGATGATCTTGCCACTGAAAATGACCAATTGACCTTAAAGGCTTCCAGTGAGGACCTTGGTTGAAGCTTTTGATTGGGCAAAAGACACAGGCTTTGTCCTATGCTCATGATGGTGATGATCCGGTCGGAAAATGGTATGAAGCAGCGCTGCCCGACCGCCAGGCATTCTGTATGCGGGATGTGGCACATCAACTCACCGGAGCCAACGTACTGGGCCTTTATGAGCATAATGCCAATATGTTATACAAATTCGCTGTCAACATTTCCGAATCCAAAGACTGGTGTTCCTATTGGGAGATCAACAAAGAGGATCAACCGGCTCCGGTAGACTATCGCAATGACAAAGAATTCTGGTATAATTTGCCAGCTAATTTTGATATCCTTCAGGCCGCTTACAACCACTACCTTTGGACAGGCAATAAAAAAATGATCAAGGATTCGATTTTTTTAAACTTTTATGAAAGAACATTAACGGATTACATCGAGCGTTGGGACTTGTCCCTGGATAAGGTCTACACCCGAAAGCGTTTCATGAATATGGTGGAAAATGTGGATTCCAAGTGATTATTTCCATGTGTGCCGTGGTATTCCCGGCTACGACGAAGGACAAGGCGGGCGTATGACCATGGGACTGGATCAATTGGTCATCATGGCAGCAGCATTCCGTTCTGCAGCAGATATTGCCCATAAAAACGGGGATACCGACCTTATGAAGGCCCACAAAAACCAATATGAAGAAATTAAGACTTTCATTCATGAACAATGGTGGGATGAGGACCGCCAATCCTTTAAAACATTTTTGATGGATGACGGTACCTTTAAATATGCGGAAAACAAATCCGTCCTGTACTACAAACTCACCGACGATCCAGAAAAATGGCAACCTACCATCAAGAATTTGCAGTCAAAAGTACAGGAAGTGAATATTGAAACAGCTTCCCATTTGCCGGAAGTTTTTTTTCAATATGGCGAACATGAGGCTGCTTATGATGCGCTAATGTACCTGTGTGATGAAAATACTAATCGCCGGGAGTACCCCGAAGTTTCTTTTGCCGTGGTAGGTGCCATTGCCACAGGTCTTATGGGGATCGAGCCGGATGCGAGGACCTACAGTTTGACGACGGTACCCAGACTAACCGATAATACAGCCTGGATAGAATTGTCTAATGTGCCGGTATTGCAAAATGGAATCAGCCTCCGACATGATGGATTGACTAAATCAACCCTGACCAATAATGCCGGAAGGAAGCTTTCCTGGAAAGCTTTTTTTCCCGGACAACACGGAAGCATTACCATTGATGGAAAACCTGCTAAGGTGAAACAATTGACTGATATTACCGGTCAGCCTTTGAGCGGTGTACGAGTGAATGTAGAAGAAGGACGGACGGTGGTGGTAGAGGTGATGAAATAAGATATTCAACCCCTTCAGGGTTGTTCTTGGTAGCTTATAGTCAATGGATTTCATCCATTGTTATTGATATAAATTCCCTTCGGGAATATGGGATGATCTCCATTTTATCACCTTTCCTGAAAATCCCCAAAGGGGTTGACTACCTTACGAGGACTACCTTGGGAGCGATTTTTTTTACACTTCGTTTATCATTATATTTGACAAAATAATCATAGCCAGAGACATCATAAATTCTTCCATCTTTTAGACAAATTCAACAACCATGAAATACACCAACCAGCTAACTTTATTCATTGCCTTTTTTCTTTTATCTACCTCCCATTCAAAAGCACAGGAATACACCCTTACTTCCCCTTCCGGCAATCTGTCTGCAACCATTTTGGTAGCCGAAAGTATTTCCATGGCAGTTGCTTCCAATGGTAAAGAATTGTTCAAACTGGATAAGCTGGCTATGAGCGTAGCGGAAGATGGGAAATTGTTTCAGGGAGGCAAAGTCAGGAATATTTCCCGTGAATCTGTTGAAAGAACGTACAATCCTGTCGTACCTGTCAAATCTTCCACAGTAGTGGATATTTACAACTTGTTGCGCCTTGATTTTAAAAAGCATGCCCTGGAATTTCGTATGTATGATGAAGGCATTGCCTACCGGTTTATCGGGAATTTGGAAAAAGAGATTACCATCAATTCAGAATCACTCGAAATAGATTTTGCAGAAGGAACGATGGTGTATTTCCCGGAGGAACAGAGTCACTTTTCGCATAACGAACGCTATTATCAACATGAAAAGGCCGAAAATTTCAATACCGGGCAGTTTTGCAGTTTACCCATGTTGGCAGAACCTCATGGCGTGAATGTTTTAATTACCGAAAGTAACCTGGATGATTATGCAGGCATGTGGTTGAAAAAAGGAAAAGGTGCCAACGAATTTCACGGCGTTTTTCCAAAATATCCAAAATCGCTGATGTTGACTTCTGATCGGGATGAAAAAGTTGGTGAGCGGGAAGATTACCTGGCCAAAACTCAAGGCAACCGGGTATTCCCTTGGCGGATCTTTGCCATCGCCGAAAAGGATACGGATTTGCTTACCAACCAATTGTCCTGGATATTGTCGGCCGAAAATCAAATTGAGGATACCAGTTGGATTAAACCGGGTAAGGTTGCCTGGGACTGGTGGAATTACAACAATATTTATGGGGTTGACTTTGAAGCAGGCGTAAATACAGAGACCTACAAACACTATATTGATTTTGCTGCGGAATATGGTTTGGAGTACATCATACTGGATGAAGGTTGGTATAAGTTGGGCGATCTGATGGCCGTGGTGCCCGAAGTGGATATGGATGAGCTGGCCAGATATGCCAAAGAAAAAGATGTAGGGCTCGTCATGTGGGTGGTATGGAAAACCCTGGATAATCAATTGGAAGAAGTGTTGGACCAGTTTGAAAAATGGGGGGTTAAAGGATTAAAGGTAGATTTTATGCAGCGGGACGATCAGTGGATGGTGAATTATTATGAACGTATTGCCAAAGCTGCTGCCGAGCGAAAGATGGTGGTAGACTTTCATGGCTCCTACAAACCCGCCGGGTTGCATCGTAAATATCCCAACGTATTGACCCGCGAAGGCGTTTGCGGCCTGGAGCACAGCAAATGGACGGATCAGGAAACACCGGAGCACAATGTGACCATTCCGTTCATCAGAATGGTCGCCGGTCCCATGGATTATACTCCCGGAGCCATGTTGAATGCTTCGGAAAAACATTTCGCTGCCAACTTTAACCGTCCGATGAGTCTGGGCACCCGTTGTCATCAACTGGCTATGTATGTTATCTATGAGAGCCCGTTGCAGATGTTGGCAGACAGCCCTTCCAACTACAGGAAGGAGTCTGCGGTCATGGATTTTTTAAGCCCCGTACCGACGGTTTGGGATGAGACTATTGCCCTGGAAGCTAAGGTTGGCGATTTTGTTGTCATGGCCAGAAGAAGCGGAAAAGACTGGTACATTGGGGGCATGACGGACTGGGAGGCCAGGGAGTTTGATATTTCCCTGGATTTCCTCGAAAAAGGTAAAAAATACAAGGCAATGATCTTCCGTGACGGCAAAAATGCCCATCGGTATGCCGGAGATTTCTGGCAAACCACCGAGGATGTTGACGCCAATTCAGCGTTGAAGATTCAAATGGCTTCCGGCGGTGGCTGGGTAGCGCGAATTGTGGCGGAGTAATTTGCCGGCAGGTAGGCTGTCAGGCCCCAAATTAATAATTTGAGTGGCCTGGTCACCCCTGTGTATCTTCATATTGCTCCCGTAATTCAATTAAGCGTAGGTGCAAATCAGCTTGAATCCCGATATATTCGGGATCGTCATATACATTTTTCATTTCCTGCGGATCTTTTTCCAGGTCGTACAATTCCCACTCGTCAATGTCATTGTAAAAGTGGATGAGTTTGTAACGTTTCGTTTTTACCCCGTAATGACGCTTGACCATATGAATGCCGGGATACTCGAAATAGTGGTAATAAAGAGCATCCCGCCATTCTTTATTATTTCCACTAAATAAAGGAATAAGGCTTTCTCCCTGCATTTCCTCAGGTATAGCTGTTCCGCTAGCATGGAGCATCGTTGGGGCAAAATCGATATTCTGAACCAGGTCCGTATTGATGGTTCCAGGTTTTATTTTGTCTGGCCAACGTATTATAAGCGGCGTTCGGAAAGATTCTTCATACATAAAGCGTTTATCAAACCAGCCGTGTTCGCCCAGGTAGAACCCCTGATCTGAGGTGTAGATCACCAGGGTGTTTTCGGCCAGGCCAGCGGCTTCCAGGTATTTCATCAAACGCCCGATATTATCATCAACACTGAGGATGCAAGCAAGGTAATCCTGCATGTAACGCTGATATTTCCAGGAAGTAAGACTATCGCCAGACGGGGTGTTCTCTTTGAAATCTTTTTGTATTGGGTCGTAAACGGCTTTCCAGTCACTTCTTTGTTCGGGGGTCAACCGATTGAACTGATTGATGTGAACAGGGGCGTACCATCCCATAAAATCTTTGAGCCCCAGTTCACTGGTGATGTCCGGGTGGATTTTATTATCGTTGGTCAGCCCCATATGTTCTGAAATCCGCATTTCTGCTTCTCTGGCCGCTCTGCCCCTGTTGGTATAATCATCAAAAAGGGTGGAGGGCTCCGGAATTTTGCTGTCTTTGAAGGCCTGAAGGTGTCTTTGTGCCGGCCACCATTCCCGGTGTGGTGCCTTATGCTGATACATCAACATAAAGGGTTTGTTCCGGTCTCGAAGGGAGTCGAGATAGTGGATGCTCATATCTGTTATGATATCCGTGACATAACCTTCTTCCCGCACAATTCCTTCGGGGGTTCTGAAATCTGGGTTGTAATACTGTCCCTGGTCAGGAAGGACTTTCCAATAATCGAATCCCGTGGGTTGGGATTTGAGGTGCCATTTCCCAAAAACGGCGGTTTCGTAACCGTTTTGTTGCATCAGTTTAGGGTAGGTTACCTGGGTGCTGTCGAAAATATCAATGTTGTCTTTCACCCCATTCAGATGACTGAATTTTCCGGTCAGGATAACCGCGCGGCTCGGAGAGCAGATGGAATTGGTAACATGAGCCTGATCGAACCGAATGCCTTCTTCCGCCAGTTTGTCAATGTTAGGCGTTTCTACCAATTCCGAACCATAGGCACTAATGGCCTGGAACGCATGATCGTCCGTCATGATAAAAATAATATTAGGCGGATTGGAAGTGTCGGGGGTGAAAGGTTGATCACTTTTACAGCTGTTTAGGAAAATAATAATCAAAAGGATAAGTCCGTACCTGGAAAGTATTGAATTCTTCATTGGAAAAGTTGAAAAGTTGAAATGCGGGAAAAAGATAAATTTAATAAAAAATGCCAGGTTTTACACCTAATTGTCCAACAGAAAGCACTGTTAATGTTTAAAAAAAATGGTGAAAATTATGTCACGTTTTGGTGTCTCGTGGCTTTTATAAAAGAGGGAGAGGGGATCAGCCAGACCTCCGAGATTTTTAAAACCTCGGAGGTCTTCGGAGGCGCGCCGGTTATTTCAAAAATGTCAACCCGGCTTCCAAACCTTTTTGTAGATCAAGAACAGAGGTGTTTTCCAGCATGGCTTTGAGTCCATCCCTGACCTCCTCGAATTTATTGTGGACCGGACATGGCTTGCTGCCATTGCATTCCTTAAGTCCCAGGCCACAACCATTGTAGATTTTGTCACCGTCAATGGCCGCAACGATATCGCTCAATTTGATTTGACTTTGCTTTGACGAGTCAATTTCAAACCCCCCGGCCGGCCCCCTGACCGAGCTGACAATGCCGGTTCTTGCCAATTGTTGTAATACCTTGGCGGTAAAGGCCAGGGGAGAATCGATGGCCTTGGAAATACCTTTCATACTGACACGGTTTCCTTTTTGAGATTCATGCGCAATATAAAGTGTGGCTTTGAGTCCGTATTCACAAGCTTTGGAAAACATTTTATTTGGGTTTCTTACAAAACAAATATAACCTTAATTAACCAAAAGAAGGCAGCTATCCTGTTTGGAATGATGATTCATATAAGTCAGGTAAAAATTGATTTGCCATCAAGAGCATTTGAAGTCATTTAAAATTCTTCCAGGAATTCAATTTGTGCCAGGGATTTTCCGGAAACACGTTCATATAGTTCATAAACCAATCCGTCTTTGAGCCCGACCCTGGGTACCAAAATTTGGTTGCTACCCATAAATTGCATGACTTTGATATATATCTGTGAAGCCGGAATGATGACATCTGCCCGGTCGGGATTCAATTTGAGGATATTCATTCTTTGTTCAAATGAAAAGGCTTTAACATAGGCTCTGATCCCTTTGAGCTCTACCAGGGAGATACCATTGTTTTTAGTTCTGGTGGCCAATTTGAAAAGTTTGTTGATATTACCGCCGGTGCCGATGGCTTCAATATTTTTGGCTTTTGTTGGTTTTACTTTTTGAATCCAATGCTGAATTTGTTTGAATGTTTCAGTCCTGTCAGCTGTAGTAAGTTTTCTAACGGAACCGGCACGGAATGATGCGCTGTCAACAAGTTTTTTATTGACAAAAAGGTTTAATTCTGTGCTACCCCCTCCGACATCAATATGGATGTGGCAATCTTCACTTAGGTAGGGAATTATGGCTTTGTTGAGTATCCGTGCTTCATCGTCACCGGATATTATGTCTATGTTCAACCCTAACCTTTCTGATATAATTGTTTTGACTTCATTGCCATTACTGGCTTCCCGCATGGCTGAGGTTGCTACAGCACTATATCCTTGTATTTCGTAGAGGTCGATGAGTAACTTGAAAGCATTCATCAGCTTTACAAATTTCTGAATGGTCGGTATGGTTATTTTTCCTGTTTTGAAAACATCCCTTCCGAGTCGTAGGGGAAATCTAAGGTATTCAAGTTTTTTAAAGCTTACTTTGTCTTCGTCTTCAAAAACCTTAACGACCTGTAGTCGGATGGCATTGGAGCCTATGTCAATTGCGGCGAGTTTCATTTTTTTGATTTTCTCGGATTAAGTTAAGCAATTGTCCTAAAAAATTGAAGTAATCATGGAAATTAAGCTCCTTTCTCCCAAAACTTGTCGGGCCACAGTTCACAGGCTGTTGAACCGACATGAGACATTTCTATTTTTATTAACTGTTCCGGGGAAGCTTGTTGTTGTATTTCGTTGAATAACACCCGTTCTTCAAAGCGGATATGCTGCTTGAGCTTTGCCTCAATTTGTACCAGAGTTTCGAATGGGTCGGTCTTTTTTTGGAATAAATCCCGAAGTTCCTGATGTTCCTTCAGGGCACGCTTTATCAATGGGTGATCCTGGCCTAAAACAGGGAATACAAATTGCTCTTCCAGTTTAAAATGAGGCGCCAAATCCTGTTTCCATGACCAATCGGTATAGGCTTTGATCCTTGCTGGATCAATATTGTATTTAAATCCTTCCCGTATTTTAAAACACAACAATAACCCAAGATGGTGGTCCCGGCTTAAGGGTTGCATGGCTGGATGGCGCTTTATAGGTTTTGGCATTAGAGTACATTTTCTATTTCCTGTAAAAGGGTAGGGGGTAGTTTTTTATGTTTTTGCTTTTGCAGATACCTTCTCAAAACGCCTCCCTTAATATTGTTGATGTCAAATTCGATGATAAAAGCTTCGGGGTCAATATCGTCAATTACCTGATGAATTTTACGGAGATCAATCCGATTGATGACGGTATGTATGATCTTTAAATCCGTGACCCGACCGGTGCTTCCAAAACCTCCTTCTCCTTTGTAGATGGTCATGCCGATCCCCAGTTTATGGATTATTTGTTTTTGTATCTCTGCCTGATGCTGCGAAACAATGGTGAGCCCGATAAAATCTTCAAACCCTTCGATCATGAAGTCGGTTATCTTGGCGGTAACGATATAGGTTAAAATAGAGTAGAGAGCGACTTCAACCGATAGCACAGCGGCTGTTATACTGAAGAGGATAACATTGAATACCAGGATGACTTTGCCGATGCTGATGCCCCAGCGGTCGTTTAAAAATATTCCCAGGACTTCTGAGCCATCGAGTACAGAACCGTTCCGAATGGTGATGCCTATACCTGCACCGACAAATATACCCCCGAAAATGGAGATCAAAAGCTTGTCATCCGTAATGGTTTGAAAGTTTTCAAAATGAATAAAAATAGCCAGACCTATAATGCTGATGATGGATTTGATGACAATTCGCTTCGACACGGTGAAATAGCCCAATATCAGGAAAGGGATGCTCAGCAATACCAGTAAAACAGAAATATTGATGTTCATTTTGGAATTGATCAATATGGCAATGCCTGTAACACCTCCATCCAGGAAACCATTTGGTAACAAAAAGGCTTTTAGCCCGATACTCGCCAGTACAATACCAATGGCAATCTGGGTATATTCCGAAATAAAAGTGAAGACTTTATTTTTCATGGTCGTTGGTTTCAAATAGAACATCCTTACCAGAGGTTAGTTTTTAAAATAAACTAAAAAAACCTGGTAAAATATCAGGTTACTTCAGGTTTACGGTCCCTTTCAGTCTGATGTCAGCAGAAGATGCTCCGATCTCAAATTGGTAGCTGCCAGGTACAACGATCATTTGTTTGCTATCAACATCCCAGGAAGAAAGTTCAGTCAAATCAATGGTTGCTGTAACCTGAACGGACCCACCTTGTGCCAAGGGAACTCTTTTAAAATTAACCAGCGATTTGATGGGTATCTGATCATGATGACGCGGTTTTTTTACATAAAACTGGACAACTTCTATTCCAGGGGTATCTCCGGTATTCTTTAGGGTAAATTCCAGTGTAATGGTTCCTTGTTTTGTAGATCCGTTTTCAGCCATCTTTAAATCCTGGTATTCAAAAGTGGTATAGCTCAGGCCATGACCGAAAGGAAATAAGGGTTCTCCTTCAAAAAAGCGATAGGTACGGTTTTTCATGCTGTAGTCTTCAAAATCAGGCAGGTCCTGCACACTTTTGTAAAAGGTGATGGGCAACCGACCGGAAGGGGTGACATTACCAAAAATGATATCAGCCATCGCATTACCGCCTTGCTCTCCGGGATACCAGGCAAAAATAAGCGCATCAGCTATTTCGGTAATCTCCGGTAAAGCAATGGCACTTCCTCCGTTTACCACCACAATCAATGGTTTGTCGGGAGCCACTTCTTTAAGTTTCTTGATAAATTCGATTTGATTTTCGGGAAGCCTTATGTCTATGCGATCTCCTCCATCATCTGAAAGCATGGCATCCCCTTCTTCCCCCTCCAATAATCGGGAATTACCGATGGCGGCAATAACGACATCAGAAGATGAGGCATGGTAAAGGCCATGGTAGATATCTGTATTCAACAGTGTTCCCATGCTATATTCAACTACGGTGCCTTCATCTGCCTTGTTCATCATGCCTTCCACCAGCGTCACCAGGTTCCCGGAAAAGCCGTTATAGTTTCCAATGAGCACCATGTTATCGAAGGCCGTTGGCCCGGTGACAAAGATCTTTTGAATGGTATCTGTTTTGAGTGGCAATATGCCTTTATCGTTTTTTAGCAAAACGATAGATTTGGCGGCAGCTTCCCATGCCAGTTGCCGATGTTTCTGGTTGTTTAAAATTTCAGGAGAAATATCAGCGTATGGAGACTGGTCTTCATGATCCAACAGGCCAAGTTTGAACCTGGTCAGTAACAGAGGTGTCAATAATTCATCTATTCTTTCCGGGGAGATATGACCTGATTCAACAGCTTCGTTCAGGTTTTTATATATCGTTCCGCAATTGAGGTTTACTCCGGCTTCTGCAGCCATGGCCGCAGCTTCAACACCATCTTTTGCCACTTTTTGGAAGGAAATGAAATCGGAAAGGGCCCAGCAATCGGAAACGATGTGACCTTCAAAGCCCCATTCTTCTCTCAAGATGGATTGTAACAACACTTTATTGCCACAGCATGGCTCGGCATACAATTGATTATAGGCACACATGACCGTTTCTACCTCAGCATCAACAAGTTTTTTAAAGGCTGGTAAATAGGTTTCCCGAAAGTCTATTTCTCCTGGAACGGCATTGAACTCATGCCGTGATTTTTCCGGCCCGCTATGTACAACAAAGTGTTTGGCGCAGGCAGCTGCCTTGAGGTATTTGGGGTGATCCCCTTGTAAACCCCTTACGTAGGCAGTACCTATGATGGCCGTCAGGTAGGGATCTTCTCCATAAGTTTCCTGCCCCCTTCCCCAGCGCGGATCCCTGAATATATTGATGTTGGGAGTCCAGAAAGAAAGCCCCGTGTACTGTTGATAACTGCCTTTGGCAATTGCAGCATTGTGTTTTGCTCTGGCCTCATCAGAAATAGCATCCGCTATCCGGAAGATCAGATCTTCATCAAAAGTAGCAGCCAAACCGATAGCTTGTGGGAATACTGTCGCTTTACCTGCCCTGCCGATACCATGAAGACTTTCGTTCCACCAGTTATAGGGTGTAATATCAAGCCGTTCAACTCCGGGACTGTTATACAGCATCATGGCTGTTTTTTCTTCGAGCGTAAGTCGGTTGAGGAGGTCACTTAGTCGTTTTTCTGTATCCAGGTAAGGATCCTGAAATGGAAGTTTCGGTTGAGCGGGCAGTGCGTTTTGGGTAAAAAGGATCAACCAAAATAATACCAGGGATTGCTTAAGTTTGTTCATGTTGACAGGACAGTTATTTTGTCCCGAATTTATTCAAATTACTCAATAGATCATTGAAATCTCCAGGAAAACAGGTTGATTAATTTCAAAGGCAGCTTTTTTAAAAGCAGGAGCCCCAAGTTTCGGCCTGATGTTGTTGGAAAATCCGTAGCCTTCCGTGGGAAACCCCAGCCTGTTTTTGTTGCAAATACCGTCTTCGTTGAGATCGTGGAAAAGGGCAATGGCATATTTACCCTGTGGCAGGTTATTGATGCAGCAGGAAACTGTCTTCCCTGATACTTTTATTGTCACGATTTTATACTCTCTTCCTTCCTTTGGAAAATCATCGGGATTATTGTAAAGTGCCAGTTGAATCCAACCTTGCGCAGGCGCAATGTCGGAAATGTTGATGGTCAGACTGGCTTCCTGGGCCACAGTGGATGCGGCGGTCAAACAAAATAGAAGCAAATAAAACCACTTCATGAATGCGATTTTGAGATCTTTCGTTTTGTACCAAAGGGCTGTTTTTTGTTTCGAGGTGGGTTTCGATTTGCCAACAGAATTATGAGGCAGGACTCATTAGGAGGAATCTCTTTAAAGTTACCATATTTTTGTTGTCCCGTCAATACTTAACCCTGGAAATGTTTAAAAACTTAAATTAAAGAGAAAACATCCTAAGGCAAGGAAGGCAATAAGGTTCTGCAGGTCTTAATAGTTTTCAAAAATACTTACTGATAAGCGGAAAGTGCTGCTTTGATTTGATCGTATAATTGGGTTTCCCAGTCAACTTTTTCCAATACGGGTATATCCTGTCTTACCCTGAAATCCCACGGACTGATGATCACTTCGATCCGGGAAGGCAAAACATGGCTCATCAGGATAAACAACTCTTCAATCCCGCGATCTCCGACGGGCACGCAACCGATGGTTTTATTTTTTCCGTGGATAAAAATATCTCCTCCCGGATTGGTGCGGTTATCATTCTTCGCCATTTGACGATCAAAAGCATTCGGATAATTAATCTTGGCAGAAAGGTGATAGGAGCTGTTTGGGTTCAAATATTCAATTTGGTAAACCCCTTCCGGAATTTGACGGTCTCCCTCTTTTAATTTGGGGCCAGGTTTGCCACTAAAGGCGGTGAAGGGGTAGCTTTTTATAAAAATATTAGATCCTTGTAAACGGCTGTAAAGTTCAAGTTTTCTTTCCTCCTTGAAGATGAGCATGGCCATATTTTTCGGAAAACCGGTCAATCCGGCTTTCCTGAGGTCATCGCTCAGCCTTACCAGAACTAGGGAATCAAATTTTGATTGAATGGATTGAACGGTCTCGCTGCCGTCGGGCTTCGGGTAATACCCCTTCAAAAGGTTTTTTGGGGTTTGCAGGCGATACCAATAAATCCCGGAAATGAGGGCAATTATAAAAATGTAAAACAAAACTTTCATAAGAATGCCGGACTCGTTTTTTCGAATCCGGCATCAATATAATATTTAGTTTTAGCTGGAATTTTAGTCTCTTTTTACTTTAACAAAAGTTTTTGTCAAAAACCTTCCTTCCGGATATTCTATTTTCAGCAGGTACTCCCCGTCGTGGAGGAAAGAAATATCTATTTTATTTTGGAATAACTGCTCGCGTATTTTTTGTCCTTTCAGGTCAAAAAAGACCAGACTTACAGGAGACATTTCTCCGGTTTTTAAAAATAAATAATTGGTTGCCGGGTTAGGAAAAAGATCTATTATTGGATCTTTGACAAAATCATTCCATGCAGTAATGAGCATTTGCTCTGAACCATAAGAGATTTCCGGGAAGGCAGTTGATGAAGATATGCCTACAAATTCAATGATGTTTGCAGAGAGAAAGGAAGCGAAAAATGGCCGTAAAACATCAAAATCCATTTGGTTTACCAGAAGTGTGTCCGTGTTTTTACCACCAGAACTGAAGTTTTCAAAGCGTGTGAAATTCAACTTGTTGTTTTCGTCCAAAAAAGCTGATATTGAGATGAGGTTCAATTCATTGCGCGTTACCTGGACAAAAGGATATTCGATCCCGGGATTTGTGCCTCCGTTTAGGGTATCAAACATCAGGGCAATGATGTCCATGGTGTCATAGGATACCAAACCCGAATCATAACGCAATCCCACGCGTTGCAGGTCAGAGGTATCGGCAATTCCATATACCTGTGAATTACTTGCATTGCTGGAAAAATGGACAGTTACCGGCTCGGTTGTTTGCCACTTAGGTGTTACATATTTAAAAATACCACCATTGCCGTAGCTCCCGGTAAAACGCATTTGACCGTTGCTTTCTTCCCAAAGGTCAAATTCACCGATGGCCTCCCATTTATCCATATCCAGAATGTCATCTTCAAAATCATCAAAGAAATCAAAAGTGGCAGTTCCATTGATTTGGGTCTCAGCATTTTCCGGTCCCCCATAATAGATTTGAAGTTCAAGTCCTGCTGAAGCAATGTTGGGCACTTTAATGTAGATAGCATTCATGGATCTGTCCGAGACCCCTTGCACAAAAAAAGGAAGTTCGGTACAATTATTATCCGTAATCCTCAGATCCGAGCCATCAGGGTTCAGTTTGCCTTCGTCTACCAGCGATTTGGTATTGAAGGGGAGGGCCACCGTTGATGCTTCGATATTGTCCAGTGGCGTTGGTGGTGTCAGTATCACTGATTGGTAATAGTTATAATTATCGTAACAGTCTTGAGCCACAATCGGGGAGGTTATCAAAAAGAAGAAAAGGATTTGTAAGTGTCTGTTCATTTTTTTGAGATCAAAATTACAGGAACCCTTGGTCTGATCCCTCACCCTGTGGGGTGATTTATGGTGTGTTTTAGATGTTTATTTATAATGCTTTGATGGAGTCTCCCTTCGCGGTTTTAGTCCTGTTCAACCCTCTTGGGAGTTTTGTTATTCCTTGGAAGAGAATGGATTGTATCCGTTGTCCTTGATGTTGATGCCTTTCGGGAATTACAAATCCACAAAAAAAACCAACGGGGATTGCCTATTAACAACTCAGCATAAAATGCTGTGATTTTGGAGGCCAGCAAAGACGGCCGATAATAATACGCTTATTCTCCCTTCACCAGCGCATAAATATCCAGGCTGATAAACCTTCCGTCCTTAATTTCACAATCCTTCATGGTGCCTTCCTTTACAAAGTTGAGTTTGGCCATAGCCTTTTTACAATTGGAGTTTTCAGCTTCCACAAAACCCTCGATACGGTGGAGGTTTAATTTTTCAAAGCCATATTTACAGATGACCGGCATGGCTTCTTTCATGAACCCTTTTCCCCAATATTTTGGTAATAACCAAAAACCTATTTCAGCTTTTTGATGTTTTTCCTCCCGGTTATTAAAACCTCCGGCACCAAGGAAATCACCGTTTTCGCGGTCACATACTGCCCACCAGATGCCGGTTCCTTTCTGCTCCAGTTCAGCAAACCAACGCATCTGATCTTTGGTAGCCTCCATGCTGTCATAGCTTACGCCGTAATATCGGATGATATCCGGATGCGATAATCCTTTGAAAATATTGGGTAAATCAGTATTAACGATTTGCCGTAACTGAAGTCTTTGTGAAGTCAGGGTAGGGAAGGTGCCGGCCATTTTTTTGTTTTGAAGGGAAAATACTTAATATCCAAGAAAAGAAAAGGCTGAGGTCAATAAAACCCCAGCCTCTTACTGTTTTTTTCATTGAGGCTATCGTTTAATAACCAGTTTCTTCATCTCTGTGAACTGCTGACCTTGAACTTTTATCAGATAAACAGCAGCAGGCAATTGAGCTACTTCCAGGTCAGCGAATTGTTGACCTGCACGAAGCAGGTAGCTGCTTAATGTTTTACCACTAATATCTATCAGCTGAATTTGCAGGTCTTCGGTTATGGCATTGTCCAGAACTACTCTGGCCCAGCCATCAGCCGGATTCGGGAGCAATGAAATACCCAAGCCTGCCGGAGCTGCATCATCGACACTGGTCACAGTTGTGAAAACCTGACTGCTTGAACAAGCCCCATCGTTGATGGTCAGTGTGACGGTATAATTGTCAATAAAATCATAAGTGTGTACTGGTGATTGTTCCGTAGATGTATTTCCGTCACCAAAATCCCAAAGCCAGCTGGTAGCTCCGGTGGATTCGTCCGTAAAGTTAACGGTGAGGTCTCCTTCATCTACAAAGCTGAAATCACTGGTAACCGGATTGACATTTACTTCAACTGCCGGAGATATACATTGGATCTCCCGAACTTCAATATCGTAGAAATAGTAGTAATACCCCGTAGGATCTGTATTGGCAGAAGAGTTGACAATGGTCATATAGTCTTCCAATATAAAGGGATAGTCGGTTCCATCATTATTTCGGTATAGGTTGACATTGTTTCCGCCAATATTATATTCTCCTGCTACGGGAACAGTCATGTTGAGATAAATACGTTGAGGACCACCATTCAGATATACGGTTACCTGATCCACAATGTTATTACCTGAGGGCGGAACTCCGTCATCATTAAATCCATTACCTATCGTGAAGGTACGTTCTCCGGGCCCCTGGGCATTGACCCATACGGAAACGATTTCAAGGCCTGTTTCAGCGGTGAAGTTTAAGGCTCCGTGATAACCGGATACATGGTAACTACCACCGGCATAACTTGGATCTTCAGGTCCAATATAGCCGGAAGGACCACCTTCGAGGTTTTCTACAAAGTAGCTTTGCGCACTATTTACGTTGGGCGTTTCAAAAGTAGGACCGTTGAAAATTACATTATTATTAGCGTCTCTCCACTGTGCGAGCCCAGTGGTATTGGCTTCCAAAGTTGCATTATCACCCAGGCAAACTTCCTGGTCATCGATTTCAGGCGCCGGTGGTAATTCAATACTGATAGTCTGAGTAGTGGTGTCACTGCCAATATTATTGGAAACAATGAGCTGAATCGTATAGGTTCCACTTCCCGGGAAGTTGTTTACAGGGTTGGATTCAACAGAAGTATTACCGTCACCAAAGTCCCATGCGTAAGATTGCACGATGTCATAACTTTCATCAATAAAAGATATTTCACTGGAACAGTAATTGATACTGTTCGTGGAAAACTGGGCAACAGGAGGAGCTGTTGCAACAAGGCAAAGAAGAGGTAAATCAAATGCTTCTACCTGATCAGTTCTGCTAAAAGGGCTTCCCTGGTCTGCACTGAAACCAAATCCACGTTTGGCAAAAACTTCCCAGATCAGGCATTGGTGGGCTCCGTCGTATAATAATTCGTCAGCTTCCAGAATGGCGTCGCGGCCATCGATCATACCAGGATTGCAAGGCTGGATTTTCATAGCTTCCGTTACCAGCTGCATGGCAATATTGTTGCCGCCGGAACCCTGGTAAATATCAGGATCAGGTGTGCCGCCATATTCATCGATAAGCGCCCAGGTCATATCCCACAAAACGGTGGCAAAGATGAAGCCGACACCATGTGGTTGTGAAATGGCTCCTTGATTATTGGAATCTCCATAGGTGTAGGGGTTGATATTGAAATCTGTTGAATAAGGAGCAGGACGAATACCGGTCCCTGTTGGAGGTTCTCCGCTGGCCCAGGTTCCCATTCCGCGAACATCGCTTCCCTGATCACCAGGTTCAATTGTAATTACGGTAGCGTACCAATCACTCCATCCTTCACCCATTTGTTCATCATTAAAAAGGCAGTCTGTATTACTACCACCGCCCGTAAGACGATTGGAGATCCCATGGGTATATTCGTGGGCAATGATGCCATTGTCAAAATCTGAATCCTGGATGGCAGCGCCTTGTCCACCATTACTTATCGTGGCATTAACAGGTCCGTTTTCCAATTCTGCTTTTATAGCATCGCCATCACTTTTAAAGATCATAATGGAAGGAATGGTAATTTGATTGTCTGTACCCCCCATAGAAATAGGATTGCCATCCACATTGTTGACAACAATTACTGCAATGGCACCTTGATTTTGGGCGCTGAGTACTTTTACGGTAAAGTTGCAATCTCCACGATCTACGAGTGCGATTTTTCCGTTTAACTCATCTCCGTTTACAATAGTTTCACAACCATTATTGACCGGTGCTGTATCATCTTCCATCAAAACGATATCTGCAGTAATGGGCGTGGAAGGAAGTCCCGGACCAAAACCTGCGCTGGTGGAAAGATAACTTCCCGCAATTTCTTGCGGACTTTCGATATTAAGATATTCTCCAAGACCTCCATACCATAAAAACATCTGCATCCGTGGATTGGAGCCATCCGGAGGTGTTGCAAAATTGGCATTGTTGGTGCCGCTTCCATCCTGGGCTTCTGCCAATACATAGTCGTCCCCTTGTCCTCCGTGTCCGTAATTCGAATTCTGGAAGTTCCCACTGGCTTCGTCAAAACCATATCTATGCCAGATGTCATGCATCATATTGTTCAAATAGAACAGGTTGGTGATGGCAGCTGGCCTGTATTCCACCGGATCACCATTGGGGATGTAAGGGAAGTCGAATTCCAGAGATGCTCCCCCATCGGGGCTAAACCCCGGGCTGTTGGTGTCGCTGGCATCTTCGTAGGCATAAACATTGTTTCCTCTGGTAATGGTGTACTCTGCACCAGAGACCCCGTCGGTATCATGCCATCCATAAGGGGAGGCAATAGCATCTGCGGGATTGGTAACAATTGTTCGTTCTCCATGGGCGGGACTTTCTACCGGAAGGGGAAAAATATTGTAGGATTCTGGCATAAAAGCGGCTTCACTTTGTTTTTCTACAGTATTGTTTCGGTGTTGATGGTTACAGTTGGTAAAAACGGTATGATCCACCTGGCAATGAGTGACCCAGTCGTTTTTGTGGATCAACTCACCGGTTTGTGCATCAATACGAACGGACCACCAGTTATTGGCATCCAGGGTGTAAATGGACAAATTCCAAGCCAATCGAACTTCTGAGTCCGATAAAGCCTGGTACATAAGTTCAACCGGGATATTCTCCAAAGAAATTCCTCCTTTATTGAAAAGATATTCCTTGGAACTATTGGCTTCAATGGGTCTGAGGTCAACCGGAACATCAAGATTGAGGTGTTCTGCAGCAGCTATGATGGCCTGAGCAGGGTCAATGGCTGGGGTGTTATAGGTTACTTTATTTTCCAATTGACTGATCAAGCGATTACCCATGCTCATCACCTTTCCGTCCTTTATGGCAAAATTGGCAACGCCATTGAAAACATTGATTCCCTGGTATTGCTGTCGAATGTAAACATAGGTGGCACCACTTTGACGGGAGGTGTGCTGGTCGGTGATTGTCCAGTCACTGATGTCTGAATCGGAAAGTTCTAATTCTTTTTGATGGTCATTTAAGTATTGCTGAATGATGCTTGAGGTGTTTTGAGCAATCATTACAATGCTGCTCAGTAAGAACAGCGTAAAAAGGTAAATTTTTTTCATACTAAGTCTGATAATTTTTATTGTGTTTACCAACGTAAATGTTTGGATTTTGACAGGTTGTAAAGGCCTGTAAAAATAATAATAAAATGGTTTTTCCTGCAAAAGGTTTTTGACCTTCCAATAGTTAGTCTTTTGAAAGACGAAAAATTATAGGAAAACCACCAAGTCACAAAGGGCACGCTAGAGAGAATCGATTTGAGGTCAGGGTTTCACCACTAAAAGAACTATGTGTCTATGTGTTTAAAAAAAACCACAAAGTCACAAAGGGCACGAAAGAGAGAATCGATTTGAGGTCAGGATTTCACCACTGAAAGAACTATGTGCCTATGTGTTTAAAAAAAACACAAAGTCACATAGGGCACGATAGAGAGAATCAATTTGAGGTCAGGATTTCACCACTAAAAGAACTATGTGTCTATGTGTTTAAAAAAACCACAAAGTCACATAGGGCACGATAGAGAGAATCGAATTGAGGTCAGGATTTCACCACTGAAAGAGCTATGTGTCTATGTGTTTAAAAAAAACCACAAAGTCACATAGGGCATAATAGAGAGAATCGAATTGAGGTCAGGATTTCACCACTAAAAGAACTATGTGTCTATGTGTTTAAAAAAAACCACAAAGTCACAAAGGGCACGCTAGAGAGAATCGAATTGAGGTCAGGATTTCACCACTAAAAGAGCTATGTGTCTATGTGTTTAAAAAAACCACAAAGTCACATAGGGCACGATAGAGAGAATCAATTTGAGGTCAGGATTTCACCACTAAAAGAACTATGTGTCTATGTGTTTAAAAAAACCACAAAGTCACATAGGGAACGATATAGATAATAGAATTGAGGTCAGGATTTCACCACTGAAAGAGCTATGTGTCTATGTGTTTAAAAAAAACCACAAAGTCACATAGGGCATAATAGAGAGAATCGAATTGAGGTCAGGATTTCACCACTAAAAGAACTATGTGTCTATGTGTTTAAAAAAAACCACAAAGTCACTAAGGGCACGCTAGAGAGAATCGATTTGAGGTCAGGGTTTCACCACTAAAAGAGCTATGTGTCTATGTGTTTAAAAAAACCACAAAGTCACAAAGGGCACGATAGAGAGAATCGATTTGAAGTCAGGATTTCACAACTAAAAGAACTATGTGTCTATGTGTTTAAAAAAACCACAAAGTCACATAGGGCATAATAGAGAGAATCAATTTGAAGTCAGGATTTCACCACTAAAAGAACTATGTGTCTATGTGTTTAAAAAAACCACAAAGTTACAAAGGGCACGATAGAGAGAATCAATTTGAGGCCAGGATTTCACCACTAAAAGAACTATGTGCCTATGTGTTTAAAAAAACCATAAAGTCACAAAGTTATGCACCGATCTCAGCATTGATTCCGTAGCTCCTGAAAATATCTAAAACGTTTTCCAGGACGTTCGAGTCCGGTTCAGCCATTTCACGAGGTTCATAAATTTCACCAAGTTTTTCGTATTTTTTTGATGCGATATTGTGATAGGGCAGGATTTGCACCTTATTGGGTTTGTGATCTAAGGCAGCAATAAATACAGCGGATGCCCGAATGTTTTCTGTGTCATCATTGACATTTTTTATAAGAGGAATCCTGATGTCAAAACTGGCTCCTGTTGCGGCAAGTAATTTCAGGTTTTTAAGTATTTTTTCATTAGGTACGCCCGTAAATTTTTTATGACGTTCAGAATCCATCATTTTTAAATCATAAAGAAAATGTTCGGTTTTTTTGGCCACGCGAAGAAAAATATCGGTATTGGCAAATCCGGTTGTGTCTACACAGCGATGGATACCTTCCCTGCCACAGGCTTCGAGCAGTTCCAGTAACAAATGATGGTGCATCAACGGTTCACCTCCGGAAAAAGTAACACCCCCCTCAGACTGATCCATCAGTAAGGTTTCCCGGCGGATGACCTTCATCAGGTCTTCAACTGTTTTGAGTTCTCCTGATATCTCCGTTGCTTTTGTCGGGCAAACCGCTGCGCATTCGCCACACAAAATGCAAGCTTCTTTATTGGTCACAATGCCCTCTGGAGTTAGTTCACAGGCATTTTGTTCGCAGACATCCACACATTGCTGACAACCGATACATTTCGACGCTGTATATAATTTTTGAGCCTTTTTTGACATGCCTTCCGGGTTGTGACACCAGGCACACGACAAAGGACACCCCTTCAGGAAAACGGTAATCCGAATGCCAGGTCCATCATTGATGGCGTATCGTTTTATATCAAAAATCAAGCTTTCGTTCATGTTTTGCTGGTGACTGTCCCGGCACTGCGTTTAACTTTGCTCCAGTTATAAGTTAAAAATTTCCACTCTTCCATTTTTCCATCTTTCCTCTACTTCAAAACGACTCATTTTCCGTCCGGTCAATCACCTCTTGCTGCAGGTCCTCATTCATGTCATTGAAATAGTCACTGTAGCCGGCCATTCTTACCAAAAGATCTTTATAATCTTCCGGATTTTTTTGAGCAGCTCTCAGGGTTGCCGTATCGACTATGTTAAACTGTATATGGTGCCCGCCCATGGTGAAATAACTACGGATCAACTTGCCCAGCTTTTTGATGTCTTCGTCCTTCTTCAATAGGCTTGGCAAAAAACGCTGGTTGAGTAATGTTCCTCCCGAGCGTGTGTGATCCAGTTTTGTCAATGATCTGATAACTGCCGATGGGCCGTTGACATCACAACCATGAGAAGGAGAGGTGCCATCCGAAATGGATTTACCGGCTAATCTTCCGTTCGGTGTGGCGCCCATCACTTTGCCGAAATAAATATGGCAGGTGGTGGACAACATATTCAGGTGGTATACGCCGCCCTTAACGTTAGGCTTACCATCGATGGCTTTGATGAGGTCATCGTAAACCCTGAGTGCAATGTCATCAGCGTAATCATCATCATTGCCGAAAAAGGGGGTCCTGTTGAGAATCGTTTGTCTCAAAATCTCTTCGCCCTCAAAGTTTTTGGATACCGCATTGAGTATCCGGTCCATGGTGAAGGCCCTGGTTTCGAAAACGTGGTGCTTAAGGGAAGAAAGGCTGTCTGTGACGGTTCCCAGGCCGGTACACTGGATATAATTGGTATTATACCGGGGACCGCCATTGTAGTAATCTTTGCCTTTGGCAATACAATCTTCGATCACAACAGACAAAAATGGTGCAGGAGCATATTTGGCAAACATCCTGTCAATGTAATTACTCACCCGTATCTTTTGGTCGATGATGTATTCCAGCTGTTTCCTGAATGCGCGATAAAGATCTTCGTAATTTTGGAAGCTCCGGGGGTTACCTGTGGCAACACCAACTTGTTTTCCGGAGGAAGGATCAATACCGTTATTCAGAGTGATCTCAAGAATTTTAGGAACATTGAGGTAGCCGGTCAGGACAAATGCTTCTTTTCCGAACGCACCCACTTCGATACAGCCACTACAACCGCCTTCTCTGGCATCTGTAAGGGATTTACCCATGGAGACCATTTCCATGATGTAGGTTTCCGGACTGAATACCGAAGGATAACCATGTCCCTGCCTGATGACCTTGCAGGCTTCGTGCAGGAACCTGTCCGGAGTTTTATGACTGATGTGCACGGACGTTCCGGGTTGCAGCAGGTGGAGGTCCTCAATGATTTTTAGCATAATATAAGATACTTCACTCACGCCGTCTGATCCATCTGATTTAAGGCCGCCGATGTTGATGTTCGTAAAATCGTTATAGGTGCCGCTCTCCCTGGCAGTGATGCCTACTTTCGGCGGGGCGGTATGGTTGTTAACTTTGATCCACATACAGGAAAGAAGCTCCTGGGCCGCTTCCTTACTAAGGGTACCTTCTTCGATTTCCCTTTCATAAAAAGGAGTCAGGTGCTGATCGAAGTGCCCTGGGTTCATGGCATCCCAACCGTTGAGTTCGGTGATGGTGCCGAGGTGCACAAACCAGTACATTTGAATGGCTTCCCAGAAATTACGGGGCGCATTGGCCGGTACCCATCGGCATACTTCCGCTATTTTGAGCAGCTCTTCTTTCCTTTCCGGATTTTTTTCTGTTTTGGCTTTTTCTTCAGCCAGGTCAGCGTGCCTTTCGGCAAATAGGATGATAGCATCGCAGGAGATATCCATGGCTTTCAATTCTTCAGCCTTATCATTAGCTTCCGGATCGGTAAGGTAATCCAGGGAGTTGAGGTGTGCTTTTATTTCTTTTTTGAAGTCCAACATCCCCTTACGATATATCTTTCCGTCAAGAGCCGTATGGCCTGGAGCACGTTGTTCCATGAATTCGGTAAACAAACCGGCTTCGTAGGCCAATCTCCAGGATTCCGGAACATGGTTGAATATCCGTTCCCTCTGGGTACGTCCCTGCCAGAATGGAATAACATCCTTTGCATAAGTGTCGATATCTTCCTGGGGGATGGTATAGCGTTGTTGTTCCCTGGTGTTTAACACATGGAAATCTTCAACCGTATGACAGGTGAGTTCCGGGAAAGTAGGCACAGCTTTAGGAATCGGGCCACGTTCACCGACGATCAACTCATCATCTCCAAGGTATAAAGTCTTTTTTTGGCAGTGGTCCAAAAAGGTCAGTGCCCGCATTACCGGCACCGAATATTTGCCCATATTTTCTTTATAAAAGGCAGTTTGATGAAGCGCTCTTTCAATGGAAATGCTGGGTTGAGCTTCGAAGCTGAGTTTCCTGAGGCGTTGTATGCGCGGGTTCAGGCCCGGGCCAATGGCATCTGCATTTCTGAGAGGGTAAAAATTCCCTTCGACAGCGGCTTTTCGCTCCGGATTGGTTTGCCGATCTGTTTTGCCGATAATTTCCTTTACGGTTTGCATAGGTCTGAAAATTTGGATAAAGCCACTCCTGAAAAGGTAGTGGACAGAAAATGGTAAACATGGATAACTAAAGGAAGGGCGTTACCGGTAGAACATCCAACATTCAAACAAGCATTTATAGCTTTTTATTTCGAAATGAAGATTCAAACCCATAAAGGAAAAGGTTTGTTCAAAAATACGCAAAAGGAGGAAATAAATCAAATGGAACAATAAGTTCAAATCGTTTAAAGGATTCAAAGGGTTCAATCAAAGTATTGTTAACCAGTTTGGTACGGAAGACTGCCAACTCAATTAACTCAATTGCCTGACGATCTCCTCAATATGCAGCTTTTCCTGGGTACCTTCCGTCATGTTCTTAAGGGTAAGTAAGCCCGTTTCCATTTCCTCACTGCCAATGATGATGGTGTAGGGAACTTTGCGGGAATTGGCGTATTTCATCTGCTTATTCATCTTAGCAGGCTCCGGGTAAAGGTCTGCATTGATGCCGATGGCTCTGAGATCTCCCAGCGTTTTAAAAGCGTACCGGTGTGATTCTTCATCAAAAGCAATCAATAAAACCTTGAGTGCTGCAGTATCTTTTTTGGGGAAGAGATTTAATTCTTCCATAACATCGTAGATGCGTTCTGCACCAAAGGAGATCCCCACTCCGGAAACATTTTTAAGACCAAAAATACCGGTCAGGTCATCATAGCGGCCGCCGCCCCCAATACTGCCCATTTTGACATCTTTGGCGCTTACCTCAAAAATACATCCGGTATAATAACTCAGACCTCTGGCAAGAGTGATATCAAATTTGACATCATTCTTCGCAGCATCTGTATTGAGATATTGCATGACCTGCTCTATTTCTTCAACACCTTTGCTACCCGTTTCCGTTCCGCTGAAAATGGCTTTCAACCCATTGAGGGATTTGGTTTCCAGAATAGCATTGACCCGGTCAACAGCTTCGTTTGAAATACCCCGTTGCAGCATTTCCTTACGAATACCTTCCGGACCGATTTTGTCCAGTTTGTCAATGGCAATGGTCATATCCATGAAATTCTCCGTAATTCCGGCAGCTTCTGCGATTCCGGCGAGAATTTTTCTATTGTTAAACTTAATGGTCACCTCTATGCCCAATGCTGCAAAAACTTCATCGTATATCTGAATGAGTTCGGCTTCGTACATGAGGGAATCAGATCCTACCACGTCCACATCACACTGGTAAAATTCCTGGTAACGGCCTTTTTGAGGTCGGTCGGCACGCCAGACAGGTTGGATCTGGTAACGTTTGAAGGGAAATACCAGGTCGTTTTGGTACATAACCACAAAACGAGCAAAAGGTACAGTAAGGTCATAGCGAAGTCCTCGCCTGGCAATGGAAGGGACCACTTTGTTGGAGTCCAGGTTTTCCAGAGCGTCTTTATCGGCCTTGGCCAGAAAATCACCGTTGTTCAAAACTTTGAACAAAAGCCGGTCTCCTTCCTCTCCGTATTTACCCGTAAGGGTGGAAAGATTTTCCATGGCTGCCGTTTCAATGGGTTGATAACCATATTTGACAAATACTTTCCTGATCGTATCAAAAATGAAATTTCGACGATTAACCTGTTGAGGAGTAAAATCACGAACACCTTTTGGAGTAGACGGTTTCACGTGTTAATTTTTTTATTAAGAACCAATTTAAAATTAATAGCCAGTAATTGAAGCAAAGTTGAACGCATTGGAATCCTGTGCCCATAGGCCGGGGCCACAACCTGTGGACGCCCTGCAGGGACAGTAACCAGCAAGCTGTTAAAACGCCGAACTGAACTGCTTGAGGAACCTCACGTCATTCTCAAACATCAGTCGGATATCTTCGATCTGGTACTGCAGCATGGCTTGCCTTTCGATACCCATTCCGAAAGCAAAACCAGAATACTTATCCGGGTCAATGCCACAGTTTTCCAGTACATTAGGATCCACCATCCCACAACCCATGATTTCCAGCCAGCCGGTTCCTTTGGTGATGCGGTAAGCATTTTCGTCCTGTAAACCCCAGTAAACATCCATCTCTGCACTGGGCTCTGTGAATGGGAAGTAGGATGGACGCAAACGGATTTCTTTGTCCGGACCATACATCTCACGGGTAAAATATAGCAATGTCTGCTTCAGGTCCGCGAAGGAAACATGCTCATCGATATAGAGCCCTTCCACCTGGTGGAACTGGCAGTGCGAACGTGCAGAAATGGTCTCATTACGGTAAACCCTTCCCGGAGCAATGATTCGGATAGGTGGCTTTTGATCCATCATCACACGAGCCTGTACAGAGGAAGTATGTGTCCGCAACAACCTTGAAGGGTCGTTCATCAGGTAAAAAGTATCCTGCATGTCACGAGCAGGGTGATCCTCCGGCGTATTCATGGCCGTAAAGTTGTGCCAGTCATCTTCGATCTCTCTTTCTTCAGCCACGACGAACCCAATACGCTCAAAGATATTGATGATACGGTTCATGGTAATGGCAATGGGATGGCGAGATCCCAGCGGCATTGGCTCGCCGGGAGCAGTCAGGTCGATATCACCCGCACCCGCATCTTCTGAGGCAGACTCCAGCTGCATCTGCAGATTTTTAAAAGTGGCCTCTGCAGTTGTTTTGGCTTCATTGATCAATTGACCAAAATCTCTTTTTAGTTCGTTTGGGATATTGCGAATCTCCCCCATCAGCCCTTTCAGAATGTTCTTGGAACCCAGATATTTCCTTCTGAATTGTTCCAGTTCTTCTGATGATTTAGGTGCTGTTTCCTTAATCTCTGCAATTATTTTCTTGATGTTCTCAAATGCTTCTGTAGCCATTACTCGTTAATTTCCTAAGTTGTATTTTGTTTTCCAATTCAGATATAACACCAGATCTGAAAAAATAATTACGCAAAGGTAAGGTATTATTGCTTTTTACCTAAAATCTGTTCTTGAAAAAAGAGTGGATTTCTGTTCGTTGTTATTCCTTTCTAATGGCGTCATTTAAGGGTACGTAAAGGTTCTGTTGATTTCTTATTCTTGTAAAGAAATATTCATTCGTAATCAGGGGCATTCAATCATTCCCCTGATTTCAAACAATACCAAATAGACTCCTACGTTTTTTACTTGTGGAAAAGCTGACTGACAAGATTAAACATATCAAAACAGGCGACCTGGCAGTGTTTTTGAGCTGGTTCGTAATTCTGGGCATGGTGTTTTCACCATTTTTATTGTCAGTGGCCATGATTGGTATCGGCGTTTTGGCCGTTTTTTCCCTTAAGGGTTGGTTGCCCGTTTTAAATCCCAATTTGTTTAAAAGCATAAAGTATTACCTTTCCGATAAAGCCTACTGGGTTATTTCCCTGATGTTTTTGATTGTCTTATTTAGTGGGATATGGACAGAACCCGGCAACTGGGGATATTGGGGGGAACGCATAAGACTTAAAATTGCTTTCTTATTGTTTCCTTTTGCTTTTGCGGCTTTACCACCTTTATCCGAGAGGGCCTTTAAAGGAATTCTTTATGTTTTTGTCGGCATTTTATTTTTCACCTGTGTGGGGATTGGCATTAATTACCTGATTAATTTTGAAGAGGTCAATCGGTTGATGAATCAGGGACATCCAATGCCTACACCGCGTAATCACATCCGGTTTAGCTTGTTGCTGGCCTACAGTATCATCGCCGCTTTTTATCTGTACACCAAAAAGTTCGTCCTGAAATATGATTGGGAACGTTACTTGTTGCTGGGCATTTCGGCTTTCCTTTTCCTTTTTTTACATTTGCTATCCGTCAGAAGTGGCCTTGCAGCTTTTTATATTACTGCCGGCATTTTAATATTGCACAAAGCCTGGATGTCCAGGAGGTATTTTGCAGGAATGGCCATGATCGCTTTAATGGCGGCTGTACCGCTGATCGCCTATTATACCATTCCCAGTTTTAAAGCCAAAATAGATTACAGTCTCTATGATCGTTGGGTGAGACAGCAGGATATGTCGCAAAGTGAATATTCCGATGGTGCCCGCGTGATGTCCTTGAAAGTTGGTCTTGAAATCGGTCGGGAACACCCGCTGCTTGGTATAGGGGCCGGAAATCTAAGACAGGAGGTAAAAAATCGTTATGCGCTTAAGTTCGAGGAACCCATTGAACCTAAAATGCCCCATAATCAGTTCGTCTCGGTTTTTGCAGGAACCGGTATTCTTGGCCTGGTACTTTTCCTGATCGCTTTTTTCTTTCCGCTGTTTTACAAAAAAGCCTATCAAAATACCATGTTTTTGAGTTTTAACATCATCGTATTGCTCTCCTTTTTGGTGGAAAATACTATTGAGAACGCTATCGGCATTGCGTTTTACCTGTTTTTTCTACTTCTGAATTTGAATTATCAGACCTCACAGCGGAAGAAAATTTAAGTGGTTCAGGTGCTTTAATACTTTTTATAATTTTACACACTGCATTTTACATACATTATGTATAATATTCATCTTCTTGCCGTTGTTTTACCTTACCACGGAAAACAAACCCTGCCAGAACCCCAAAGGCAAAACCGCCGATATGCGCCCACCAGGCTACACCGCTGCCGCCGCTCATATTGCTGAGGTTCTGTACACCACTATAGGACTGCTGGATGATCCAGAAGCCCAGGAATAAAAAGGCAGGAATTCTTACAAAGAAAACAAAAACCAGGGTTCTGATATTACTTTTGGGATACATCACCAGGTAGGCGCCCATCACGGCAGCGATGGCTCCACTGGCCCCGACTGTGGGTACTTCGCTATACCAGTTGAAAAAAATATGCGCTGCATGAGCAGCCAGGATACCTAAAGCATAAAATGCCAAAAAACGCCGGCTGCCGATGGTTGATTCAATATTGTCAGCAAAAACCCAGAGAAAAACCATATTCCCGATGAGGTGCATCCAGCTTGCATGAAGAAAGGCGCTGGTAAACAGGGTGTATAAATTTTCTCCACGGGTTATTTCCAGAGGAATGGCCCCGTAATAATATATAAACTGGTTATACGTCTCCCAGTCCATTGTGGATTGCCAAATATAAATCAGAACGTTAATCGCAATAAATGCATAGCTGAAAAAGGGAAAGTGGCCGTTTTTTACCTGGTCGTCACCAATGGGAAAAATCATTTATCCTGGTTTAATTTTTTACGAACTTAATGCTTCCTGAAATTTTTCCGCTTTCGTAATGGAGAAAATATATTCCATCGGGTAAACGGGAAACATCCAGTGAGTTATTTTCCAAACCCTCCGATTGATACAATCGTTGGCCGGCTATATTGGTTATTTCAATCTTTACGTCAAAAAGAGCATTTTGTTCAATAAACAGTTTTTGACCTACCGGGTTCGGGAAAATAATAAGGCTTTTCTGGCTGGGTTGATCTACCCCTGTTACCAATAGGATATCCTGACTCAAAGCTACTCCGCAATAAATATTCTGGGCATTTAAAGTCACCGCATAGTTGCCGGGAGAATCATATTCGTGTACAGGGTTTTCCTCAGTGCTGGTGTTGCCATCTCCGAAAGTCCAGTTGTAATTAACGGCATTTTCGGAATTATTGGTGAAGCCGATGACCAATCCGTCAACGATTTCCCAGGTAAACAGTGGTGAAGGCGGGGGGAGGATCTCAATTAGATTTTCGGAGGTAAAGGTGTTCGTCCCCTGAATTCCTGATGCTGTTAGCGAAACATCATAAACCCCGGGCTCATCATAAACGACAACCGGTTGCTCCTCCGTTGACGAAGCAGGTATGCCTCCTGGAAAACTCCAGATCAATTCATCATAGGTTCCTGAAGTAGTATTGTTAAACTGTACCTCAATGGGTGCACAGCCTTCTGCCTCCGAAAAAGTAAAAGAAGCTACGATGGGGGTTACGAGGGATATTTGTGCCGAAATGGTATCCTGACCACAGCTGTTGGCAGCGATCAATAATACGTCATAAACACCGTAATCCTGAAAGGTGTGTTCCGGGTTTTGGATATCCGATTGGGTTTCGTCGCCAAATTGCCAGGTATAATTCGTAGCCCCTTGCGAGAGATTCTCAAAGGTTACCGTAAGTTCATTGGTGGTATAATTGAACGTCGCTTCCGGCAGTGGATTTACAATTACGGGAATTTGTTCGGAGATTATATCTTCGATACAATTAGCTGAAATAACCAGTTGGAGTTGGGTGTTATGGAAGGCGATACCTGCATTTTCTATTTGTAAAACCGGGGAATTGGTGCCGCTGAAAGGGAAATTTTCAATGAGGTTAACATAGCCACTTCCGTCATTCCATTGCCATTGGAAATCCAGGTCGTTTCCTTGTGTTTCAACACTGATGTTTATTGGCTCTCCTGCGCAGGCTACAATTGCTTCCGTTTGGGAAAGAATTGCCGGTTGGGTGAAAATTTCAGTTCCGGACGGTAATTCCTCCTGGGCTTCGATATTCCCGGAATTGCCGTTGGCGGCACCATTGGTGTCATCGTTACAGGCCGCAGAGTTGAAGCTGTTCCCGGCCAGGCCGCCACTTACGCTTAAGGGGGAGACGGAAACTGTGGAAGATGCCAGGACTCTTCCGCCGCCGCCACCCCCACCAGGTCCCAGACAACGGTCGGCGTTGCCATTATTGGCATCACCTCCATTACCGCCTTTAGCTTCAAAATTATATCCGTTGGCATTTTGAGCGATAAAAACAATGGTTCCCCCGGCACCACCGCCACCGGCTCCGTCCCCTTCAGCGGTTGCTGCCGACTCGCCGTTCGCTTTGATTTTATATCCTAAACCCTGAAACTCCTGAGCGATGATGAAGGCGATGCCCCCACCATTACCACCGTCGCTACCAACACCATTATTTTCATGGCCTGCGCCACCGCCACCGCCCATAAAAATACGGCCACCGCTACCGGAAAGCCCTTTGCCGCCCCGACCGGGGAAATTACCGTCACAACCAAAAGTGGAAGGTTCATTATTGTTTCCCCCCTGACCGCCTGAGGTTAGATTTGCGCCGCCACCTCCTCCGGAATTATGGTCGTTGCCCCCACCGCCACCATTGGCCTGGGCACCCCGCCCGTTCTCCATGCCGGTGGTGACAATAGCAACGCCTTCCCCTTTTGGGGCGCCGCGCCAGTTTCCCTGGTCATAGGAATAATCATTGGCATTGGTCAGCCAGGAACAGTTGTTGTTCCCCCCGACATTGGAAAGGCCTCCTCTGAAACCTTTGCCACTCACATCAATATCAGCATCGGTTACCATTTGTCCTGTGACCTCCAGGGCAAGTACTCCGCCGGTTTGCCCGTTCCAGGGCGCACAGGTGAGTGTGCCGTTTACGTAAACGGATTCATATTCTGGAAGGGAAACTACCTGTACGTTACCCTCAAAGTCATAAGTATTGATTGGCAGGTTGGTCACCACAATGCCCCCGGCACTTACCGAACTGATTTCCGCGATTTCATATTTACCGGTCTGTCCCGGAAACGTGATGTCTCCGAAAGCGCTATTGTTGTCGGTATTGATCTGAGCACCCTGCATCTGAATGATGAGGATTTTCATACCCGCTGAAAAACCAGTGGTGTCACTCAATGAAAATTCATTGGTGCAATCATCAAAGGCAGTGACCCTGGCATACTGATTGATTACACCGGAGATTTCTTCCTGAGCAACAGCTGTTGACAAAGCAACCAGGAAAGTGATAAGAATGGTAAAGGGACGCATGTTTTTTATTTTGACTATTGTTGTTGAGGTCAAAATAAAGCAAATACCTTTAAAATTCCTATTGTGTGAAAGAATCTATCGGAGCAGAGTAACGGTTAATTTGAAATAGACCAACGTCATTACACTATTTTAGGATTAAGTTTAAATTTCCTATTTTGCACTTCTAATCAAAATACAACCATAACCTAAATGAGTAAAAAGTACTCCTCCATTCATTACAACGATTATTTACAACTTGGTAAGATTTTGGACAGCCAGCGTCCACGCAGTGCCGAATTCGGTGAAGAAGCTCATGATGAAATGCTATTCATCATTATTCACCAGGTTTATGAGCTTTGGTTCAAAGAGATCATCCACGATTTGACCTCTGTGATACGGATGTTTGAAACGGATACCCTGGATGAGCGTAATGTGGGAATTGCCGTGGCCAGGTTTGAGCGGATCATAGCCATTCAAAAAATTCTCATTGATCAGATCAAAGTACTGGAAACAATGACCCCGCTGGATTTTTTTTGACTTCCGAATTACCTGTTGCCTGCATCAGGCTTTCAAAGTTATCAGTTCCGGGTTGTTGAGGTAGCGTTAGGACTTAAACGCAAGGGGCGTATTACTTACAACCAAACGGTTTATTCCAGTGTTTTCACTGAGGAACAACAACGTTACTCAATGAACTTGAAAATGGTAAATCTATGCTGGAACTCGTGGAAGCCTGGCTGGAGCGTACGCCCTTTCTAAGCTTTGCCGGCTTTGATTTTCGTGAGAAATATAAAAAGGCTGTCAAAAGCATGGTCGACCGGGAGAAAAATGCCATTACTTCTACCGGTTATCTGACGGAACGAGAAAAGGAATTGCGGTTGAAGATGATAGGAGATACGGATACCTATTTTCATTCGGTACTGGATGAGGATTTTCATAATGAAAAAGTGAAAAATGGTGAATTATCTCTCTCCTACAGTGCTACAATGGCAGCGCTTTTGATCAACCTTTACAGGGATGAACCCATATTGAGGATGCCTTATTTGTTGTTGACCAGGTTGGTGGAAATTGACGAACTATTCACGACCTGGCGGTACAGGCATGCGCAGATGGTGATGCGAATGTTGGGACGCAAAATTGGTACAGGGGGGTCTTCCGGACATAAATACCTCAAAGAAACTGCAGAACATCACACCATTTTTCTCGACTTGCAAAATATTTCCACACTAATGATCCCAAGACAAGATCTTCCCGAATTACCGGAAGCCTTGAGAAACCAGTTGGGATTTTATTATTCAACCAAATAATTAAAACCATGAGTCAATTAGTGACACCTGTCAATTTTATGAAATGGATTGACGACAACAGAGATAAGCTTAAGCCGCCAGTATGCAATGAAGTGGTCTGGGAGAATACGGATTACATCGCCATGGTTGTTGGTGGGCCAAACTCCCGTAAGGATTACCATTATAATGAAACGCCGGAATTCTTTTATCAGGTTGAAGGCGATATGGTACTCAAGGTAATTGATGAGGGGGAATTTAGGGATATTCACATCCGGGAGGGGGAGATTTTTACATTGCCTCCGAAAGTGCCCCATTCCCCGCAAAGACTTCCGAATACTGTCGGATTGGTCATTGAGTCCAAAAGGCCGGAAGGCATGATGGATGCCCTGGAGTGGTATTGTGAAAACTGTGGCCATCAACTCTATCGTGAGCCTTTCCCATTGGAGAATATCGTAACTCAAATGCCGGTGATTTTTGACAGGTATTACAGCGATGAAAAATTACGTACCTGTGATAGTTGCGGACACGTGATGGAACCTCCAGCCTAGACAAAATTTTGCTTTTCAGTTAACTGAGGAGTTTTAGATTAATTCGGGCAGGATATGCAGCAGGGATAATTGCACCATCAAATTTTATCCCGCCAGCGGGATATATCCTTGCTTGTGAAAAGTGTCAAAATATAAAGTCAAACATGTCACAACAAAAAATAATCATTGTCGGAGCAGGGCTTGCGGGTTCTTTACTGGCTATTCAAATGGCAAACCGTGGATTTGAAGTAGCATTGTATGAAAGGCGGCCAGATATGCGGCAAGTCGATATTTCGGCAGGCAGATCCATAAATCTTGCTTTGTCCAATCGCGGGATAACTGCGCTGAATCGGGTAGGTATGGATGAATTTATCATGGCCGAAGCGGTTCCAATGCCTGGCAGGTTGATTCACAACATTTCCGGGGAGACCAGTTTTCAGCCCTATAGCGGCAGGGAAGGGGAGTATATCAATTCCATCTCCCGGGGCGGACTGAACAAAGCCCTGATGGATAAGGCAGAAGCAATGGAAAACGTTAGTCTCTTCTTTAATATGCGGTGTACCGGGGTCGATTTTGAAACAGCCTCAGCTTCTTTTAGGGATGAAAAGACCGGGAAGGAAATTATTGCCCAAGGGAATGTAATTATCGGGGCAGACGGTGCCAACTCTGCAGTCAGAAATGAAATGATGAAACAATCGCCCAGGTTGCGTTTCAGCTTTTCACAGCATTATCTCGATCATGGTTATAAAGAACTGAGTATTTTATCAGGTCCGGGAGGCAGTTTTCAGATGGAAAAAAATGCGCTGCACATATGGCCGCGCGGAACTTATATGCTTATTGCTCTTCCCAATTTTGACGGCAGTTTCACCGTGACGCTATTCATGCCTTTTGAAGGGGAGCCCGGTTTTAATAACCTCGATACGGAAGCCAGGGTGATGGATTTCTTTAACCGGCAATTCCCGGATGTAGTTCCGCTGATTCCTCACCTTGCTGAAGAGTTCTTCACTAATCCGTCCAGTTCCCTGGCCACCATTAAGTGTTATCCCTGGCAGGTTGACGGTAAATCTTTACTGATCGGAGATTCTGCTCATGCCATTGTGCCTTTTTATGGTCAGGGCATGAATGCTTCCTTTGAAGATTGTCATGAATTGGATAAGTACATCGACCAGTATGGTACGGATTGGAAGCGGGTTTTTGAGAATTACCAGAAGTTCAGAAAAAAAGATGCTGATGCCATTGGTGACCTGGCGGAGGAGAATTATTTCGAAATGAGAGCACATGTAGCCGATCCTGTTTTTGTGTTGAAGCGACAATTAGAAACCCGACTCGAGGATACTTATCCCGGTTATTTTTCTAAATACTCGATGGTCACGTTTCGGGATGATATACCTTATTCAATGGCTATGAATAAAGGTCGGGACCAGGATGATCTGTTGATGAAAATTTGCTCTGAAGTGAATAGTGTGGATGAGTTGGATATGGAGGATGTTTTGCGGAGGGTGCAGGTTTTTTAAGGCAATATTAAAGCGACAGCGGCATCCGCGGCATTAGGTGTCTGGAGCGAAAATATCCTTTGTGCAACTTTGCGAGGGGCTTCGCGTAACTTCGCGGCACTGTTTTTAATTTAACTTGACCGTTTTTTTAACTAATTACCAGCAAAACAGACTCATCACCCCTGATCATTCTTAAAGACCAAAATCATCCCTTGTGTAAAACTGTAGGTCGATAGGGAAGAGTTGACGCCTTGGATCTGATCCAGTTTATAACCTTTTTTGGAATATTCGATAATGGCAGCCTGTACATCGCGGGCGAGTTGGTCGCCGTTGATGGAATAATCACCCATCAATTTGTTAGGATTAATCCTTTCTGCTTCTACAAAAATCGTTAGATACATAAAGTTGATATTAGAGTTTTTCTTTTAAATATTGTCCTGTATAAGAACCTTTGACTTTGACCAGATCCTCCGGTACTCCCTGAAAAACCAGGTGACCGCCATCTTTCCCGCCTTCCGGACCAAGGTCGATGATCCAGTCAGCAGATTTAATGACTTCCATATTGTGTTCAACCACCAGTACCGTATGCCCGTTTTCAACCAGGGCGTTCATGGCCGTGAGCAATTTGACGATATCTTCGAAGTGTAGTCCGGTAGTAGGTTCATCAAAAATGAATAGTATTTTTTCCCTGGAACTTTCCTTGGTTAGAAAGGAAGCCAGTTTCACCCTTTGGGCTTCCCCTCCCGACAAGGTACTGGAAGATTGACCGAGTTGTACATATCCGAGACCTACATCATAAAGCGGCTGTAATTTCTTTCTAATCTCTCGCACATTTCCGAAAAATTCAAGTCCTTCTTCAATGCTCATGCTCAGGATTTCGTAGATGTTTTTGTCTTTGTAGGTTACATCGAGTACCTCTTTTTTAAATCTTTGTCCATTGCATTCCTCACATTCCAGTCTTACATCTGCCAGGAATTGCATTTCCACAATTTGTTCACCCTCCCCTTTGCAGGCTGGACAACGACCACCGTCCACATTAAATGAAAAATGAGACGGTTTGTATCCTCTGATTTTTGAAGTTTGCTGGGCCGCCATCAGGCTCCTGATAGCGTCATAGGCCTTAACATAAGTCACAGGGTTGGATCTTGAGGATTTTCCAATGGGGTTTTGATCAACGATTTCCACCTGGGTGAGCGAATTTAAACTGCCCTTTAAAGCCATGTGTAAACCGGGGGCTGTACGGAAATTCTGTCCAAAATGCTTACGTAAAGCAGGATACAGGATCTTTTTCACCAATGTGGTTTTTCCCGATCCGGATACACCGGTGACGACACTTAAGGCATTCAGCGGTATCTTGACATCGATTCCTTTCAGGTTGTGTTGCCGGCTTCCGATCACTTCGATGAAGTTGGCACTTTTACGGCGAACCTTTGGCAGAGCGATCTTCTTTCTGCCGCTCATGTACAATGCGGTCAGGCTGTCCGCGGCATCTTCATGAATTTTTTCATAATCGCCGGCGAAAACAATTTCACCTCCGTGGATACCCGCAAAGGGGCCAACATCCACCAGGTAATCAGCATTTTTAATGATGTCTTCCTCATGCTCCACAACGATGACCGTATTACCAAGATCCCGAAGTTTTTTTAACACACTTACCAGTCTGCCGGTATCCCTCGGATGCAGGCCGATGCTTGGTTCATCCAGGATATACATCGAACTGGTCAGGTTGCTTCCCAGTGTTCGGGTCAGGTTGATGCGTTGTGTTTCCCCGCCACTCAAGGAAGCGGATAACCTGTTCAGGTTCAAATAGCTCAGGCCCACTTCATTCATGAATATTAGGCGGCTGGTGATCTCCAGGAGTAATCGCTTACCAATCTTATGGTCAAAATCGTTCAACTCGAGTTGATCAAAGAATTTCAATAATTCATCAATTGGCAGGGAGGTCAACTCCGTAATGGCTTTACCGCCAATTTTGACATAACCGGCTTCTTCTCTCAATCTGCCACCGTCACAGGTGGGACAGTCTGTTTTGCCACGGTATCTTGCCAGCATAACGCGGTTCTGGATTTTATACAGTTTTTCCTGCAATTCGTCAAAGAATGCATTGATGCCCCGGAAGTATTGGTTGCCGGTCCAAAGCAATTTTTGTTGCTCCGGTGTCAGATCCTGCCAGGGGCGATGTACGGGGAAGTCAAAATTATGGGCAACTTGCAGGAATCTTTTTAGCCATTTTCCCAGTTTTTCCCCTTTCCAGCAGGCAATGGCTCCGTCGAAAACGGAAAGTGTCGGGTTGGGCACTACTTTCTGTTTGTCAATGCCCATGACCTTACTGAAACCCTCGCAGGCAGGGCAGGCACCGTAGGGGTTGTTGAAATTGAATAAATGAGGGGTAGGTTCCGGAAAGATGAGGCCGTCCAGCTCAAACCTGTTGTTGAAATCTTTTTTTTCGCCGCCAACCACTTCGACAATGCAGCTCCCTTCACTTTCAATAAAGCCCGTTTGTACAGAATCTGCGATGCGGTTTTGATTGTCTTCGTCATCATGTTTGACCACAAACCTGTCGATCAAGATCCATAGGGGGTCTTCGGCCAGTTCAGCCAGAGATTTTTCCAGGAATCCGGGATTTTCTTCGAGCACGTCCTCAATTGCTTTCAGCGCTTCTTCCTGTTTGATCCTGGTATATCCTTTTTGCAGCAATAATTCAAGCTCTGCCCGCATCAGGCGATTTTTATATTTGCTGGGGAACGGTGCCAGGAGTAATATTTTGGTGCCTTCCTCAAAAGAGTGGATGTAATCGGTTACATCTGCTACTTCGTGCTTTTTCACTTCTTCTCCGGAAACAGGGGAAATGGTTCTGCCGATCCGGGCATACAACAATCTCAGGTAATCATATATCTCGGTCAGCGTACCTACCGTTGATCTGGCATTGGTTGTACTCACCTTTTGCTCGATGGCAATGGCGGGACAGATACCTTTGATGTAGTCTACCTCCGGTTTTTTCATGCGCATGAGGAACTGGCGGGCATAGGAAGATAGACTTTCCACATAACGGCGCTGACCTTCGGCGAAGAGGGTTTCCATGGTCAGGGTCGATTTCCCGGAACCGGATACACCGGTGACGACCACCATTTTATTCTTGGGAATGATCAGGTCCACATTTTTGAGATTGTTGGACCGGGCGCCTTTGATGTAAATGGCGTTTTTGATATCGAGGTCGTTGGTTGTTGCTGACAAGGCTAATCTGTATTTTGTTTGGATATTCTAAAAGAACAGCGAAAGGGTAAATATAATCCAAGTTGTGCAAAAAATGTAATGGGGCAATTTTCAAATTACAACACTCAATCAAGAAATGAGTTCATGTTGCCCCATTGATTGTTTATGAGCCATGGATAAATAGAAAAAATTACCGAAATAAGAACTATGATCAATGGGATGAATTAAGATAAAGGGGGTAACGAGTCGCCCGTTCAATGGAGAGAGGTAATCAAAAATTGTGCTGTCAAGGGTAACGTCAGTCCATGCTTCACATTTTAACTCATCAGCGCATGGATTTACTGAGAAAGGGGACGGGGTTTTCAGACAAAAAACACGAAAAAAAAGCCGCGAATATCCAGGAGTGCTGCTTTAATGTGGACATTCACGGCTAATTGAAAATACCGCTTAAGGGTATTTATTTAGTTTTGCTCAAAATGGACTACTGAAGAACAACTTCGTTTTCTTCAACCATTTTGCGGATGTTGATCAATGCATATCTCATACGGCCAAGGGCGGTATTGATGCTTACGCGTGTCAACTTGGCAATTTCTTTAAAACTCATATCCGCGTAATGGCGCAGGATAACTACCTCGCGTTGTTCCGGAGGCAACATATCTACCAGTTTACGGACTTTATCATGCGTCTGGCTGCGGATAATCCGCTGCTCAGCATTATCGTCAGAGATTTTTAAAACGTCGAAGATGTCAAAGGTTTCGGTTGGGGAAACTTTGGGGCGACGTTTGTTGCGGCGGAAATAATCGACACACATATTATAGGAGATACGCATGGCCCACTGCAGGAATTTTCCTTCGTGGTTGTATTTTCCTTTACGGAGTGTATCAATAATTTTAATGAAAACTTCCTGGAATATATCTTCAGCAAGACTCTGGTCTTTCACGAAGAGATAAATGGAGGTGAAAATTTTTTGTTTGTGTCTGGCCAGCAGGGTCTCGAAACTACGTTCGTCACCTTCAAGGTATAGATTAATTAACTGCTGATCATTAAGCGGTGTAACTTGCATAACTAAATAATTGTTGAGATTATGGGATAATTTATTTAGTGTAGAAGCTACTTTCGATATACCGCAATTTTAGTTAAAGAATAGAAATTAATAATAAAATTTGTGTTTGAACTCGTGCCAAAGATAATCGCATCAAACTAGAAATGCCAATTTTTTGAACTTTTTTTTCAAATTTAACAAGATTTTAATAATTGTAACCTCCGATTTTAGTCCGGAAAATTGGGGGGGCGAACATTCTTGGCGACGTTTAATTGTATAACTGAATTAACCACCGTATTTTGCACCATTATTTTACTCCGAAAACAAAGAGGTTAATGATTTTTGAGGATTTCCTTTACCAAAGACCAGACATTGATGCTTTTGCCGAAACCTTCCTTAAGCGTCTCGATTCCTTTGAAAATGCAGCAGATTTTGCCACCCATGAATCCGCTTTTGAACAATTGAACGAAATGCGGATGGAATTCATGTCCATGTATAATATTTGTTACATTCGGCATACAATGGATGTGGCAGACAAATTCTATGACGAGGAAAACACTTTCTATGATGAACATATGCCCCAGTTCCAAAACCTCCGTAATCAGTTTTACCAAAAACTGATAAATTCAAAATTCAGAGACCAGCTGCAGCAAAAGTGGGGCAGCCAGTTATTTGCCCTCGCTGAGCAACAATTGAAAACCTTTAAGCCCGAAATCCAACAGGATCTTGTGGAGGAAAATCGACTCGGCAGTGAATATACCCGACTCAAGGCCGGAGCCAAAATCGAGTTTAACGGAGATATATATAATCTTTCTTCCATCCATATTCCTGAAACCTCACAGGATCGCTCTGTCCGGAAAGGTGCCGCGGAGACCAAATGGCAGTTTTTTGCTGAACAAAGTGAAAAATTTGATGAGATTTTTGATAAGCTTGTCAAAACCCGACATCGCATCGCCCGTAAACTTGGCTTTGACAACTATGTGGAATTGGGTTATGCAAGGATGCAACGCACCGACTATACGCCGGAAATGGTAGCTAAATTTCGGGAGCTGGTTAAAGCATACATTGTCCCCATCGCCACCAAACTTTACGAAAGACAAGCTCAGCGACTACATCTGGAGGATTTTAAATATTATGATGAGGAATATAAATTCACTTCCGGGAATCCCAAACCCAAAGGATCTCCGGAATGGATCATTGACAAGGCTTCCCAAATGTATGCCGCTCTGGCGCCGGAAACAGATACTTTTTTCCAATTTATGCGTCAAAATAACCTGATGGACCTGGTCACCCGGCCGGGAAAGTCCACCGGGGGATACTGTACCTACGTGGGCAAATACAAAGCGCCCTTTATTTTTTCGAATTTTACAGGTACAAGTGCAGATATAGATGTCCTGACCCATGAGGCAGGTCATGCATTCCAGGTTTTTTCCAGCAGAGAGCTTGGATTGGATGAATATAACTGGCCTACCTATGAAGCCTGTGAAATTCATTCCATGAGTATGGAATTTTTTACCTGGCCATGGATGGACCTGTTTTTTAAGGAGGATGCCGATAAATATAAGTTTTCGCATCTGGCTTCGTCCATAACCTTTTTGCCTTATGGCGTTGCAGTAGATGAGTTTCAGCATTTTGTTTACGAGCATCCGGATGCTACCCCAAAAGAAAGAAATGCGGCCTGGAAAAAAATAGAGGAAAAGTATTTGCCGCACCGCGATTATGATAACAATGCCTTTCTGAATGCAGGAGGGTTCTGGCAAAAACAAAGCCACATTTTTGTGGCCCCTTTTTATTACATAGACTACACGCTTGCCCAGGTTTGTGCCTTCCAGTTTTGGAAGAAAGATCAGGAAGATCATAAAAAAGCATGGCAAGATTACCTGAATTTGTGTAAATTGGGCGGCAGTAAGCCTTTTTTAGCGTTGGTTAAAGAAGCAAATTTGCAGTCTCCCTTTGAGGAAGGAGGAGTGAAATCTATTATTTACACCATACGTGACTGGCTGAATTCGGTTGATGATTCGACCTTCTGAAACCCTTGAAAAAATAACATACTTAGCAACTGTACATATTTCCAAGAACCGAAATCCCACAAACATGTTTATCTTATTGTTAAACTTCCTTACGGCATTTTTACTGACCTATTTTGCCATACCGTCTATTATTAAGGTGGCACATCAAAAGCATTTATTTGATGTACCGGTAGGTCGTAGTTCTCATACCGTCAACACCCCGTCTCTGGGAGGTATTGCCATTTTTTCAGGTGCCATTTTTTCTTTTATCATGTGGACGCCTTTTGAAGAATTTGCCAACCTGCAGTACATTTTATGTGCTTTCATCATTTTATTCCTGGTGGGCGCCCGAGATGATATCGCACCACTTTCACCAAAATACAAGCTGGCAGGGCAGATTCTCGCTGCCCTTATCCTGATCTTCAAATCGGATATTATGTTAAATGGCTTTTACGGATTGTTTGGTATCACAGCGGAAATACCCTATTGGATTTCCGTCATCATAACCCTCTTTACCATGCTGGTCGTCATCAATGCTTTTAACCTGATCGATGGCATTGACGGGTTGGCAGGAAGCATCGGTGTCTTGATTATCGGTACCCTGGGGGCTTGGTTCTTTTTCACCGGAAACTGGGGGTATACGGCTATAGCCTTTGCGACAGTAGGGGCTATCACGGGCTTCCTTAAGTACAATTTTACCCCGGCCAGGATTTTCATGGGAGATACGGGGGCGCTGTTAATAGGATTGGCTTCTTCGATTCTGGTGATCGAGTTTATTGATATGAATACTGCTCTGGAAGCCAGTAACCCGTATAAATTTCAGGCAGCACCTGTTGTCGCCATCGGTATATTGATCATCCCGTTATTTGATACTTTGCGGGTGTTTATTACCAGAATCATTCGCGGCCATTCTCCTTTTCACCCGGACAGAAGACATATCCATCATTTGCTCATCGATTTTGGATTCGGGCATACGACGGCGACCATGATTCTTTTCTTTGTCAATATGTTTTTCATTTGTTTTGTCTTATGGGGGCACAACCGTATGGATATGCATCTGATGCTGGGGATACTGGGCGGAGTTGCTGCCCTGTTGACTTTGGCATTGCATAAGGCTGTGGTTGCCAAAAATAAAAAGCTTTTACAGCTCATGCCTTCCAAGGTTAAAAACGGAGTCGTAAAGCAACAAGACGGCATTCAATATGATCAGGTCTTAACAGAACTGGTAGAGCAATGAAATGGATGGTATGGCCTCTTTGATCTATGTTTTTGTCGGTGGCGGTTTGGGAAGCCTGGCGCGTTATGGTATTGCCAGGGCGCTTTTTGCTTTCCATCTGGATTTTCCACTGGCGACTCTTTTAGCCAATGCTCTGAGTTGTATCCTTTTGGGTTTTTTAATGAGTTTAGGATTTAAAAATACCTTGTCTTTGGAAATGCGGCTTTTGTTCCTCACTGGATTTTGCGGGGGCTTTAGTACCTTTTCAACCTTCTCGGGAGAAACGTTTGCACTGTTCCAAAATGGCAGTACTTTTTATGGATTCCTGAATGTTGGGTTGAATGTGATCATTTGCCTGATCTGTGTTTTTATCGGGTTGAAGCTGGGGGAGTGAAAAATCATTTCGCGTATGTCAAAAAAGATCAATTCATGGTTTGTCCCAAAATCACAGGATTTTTCTAAATTGAATGGAAAATGGAAGGGCTGGAAAGATGGAAAGTTGATGTATAGTTTTTCTTTTTCGAAACGCCATTTTCAAGTGTTCCGATTAAACCCCAATCGTTCAGCTTTGTTCAAAACGCTTTGATGATCCATTTATTAAAATTTCACACATACATTCTTGGGTTCTGTGAAAAACCGAAGCGCTTCCCAACCACCTTCCCGGCCTACCCCTGAATTTTTGACTCCGCCAAAAGGAGTCCTCAGGTCGCGAACCATCCAGCAATTGATCCATACGATACCGGCCTGGATATTTTCGGCCATCCGGCTGGCTCGTTTGAGATCATTGGTCCAGATACTGGCTGCCAGTCCGTAAACTGTTCCGTTGGCAAGAGCCAATACTTCTTCTTCCGTATCAAAAGCCTGGATAGTAACCACCGGCCCAAAAATTTCTTCCTGGTTGGTGCGGCAACCGATGGAAAGTCCTTCAATGACTGCGGGACGCATGTAATATCCACCGGAGAGATCTCCTTTCAGTTTCAGGACTTCTCCTCCACAAAGTATTTTCCCGCCTTCCTCCCGGGCGACTTCAAGGTAGGCCTGAACCTTATCCAGGTGCTGTTTGGAAACAAGGGCTCCGAGTTTTGTTTTTTCGTCAAAAGGGTCGCCCACTTTAAGTGTGGAAACTCTTTTTACCAACTCATCCCGGAATTTTTCATAAATCCGCCTTTCTACATAAATTCTGGATCCGCAAAGGCATATCTGGCCATTGTTTCCAAAAGAAGAAGATACGGTAGTTTTTATCATTTCGTCGAAGTCACAATCGGCAAAAACGATGTTTGGATTTTTACCACCCAGCTCCAGGGATAGTTTTTTAAACATGGGGGCAGCTGTGGCTGCAATCTTTTTACCGGTTTCTGTTCCCCCGGTAAAAGAGATCGCCTTGACCATTGGGTGTTCGATGATGGGTTGTCCGGCTTTATTACCCAGTCCGTGTACGATATTCAGAACTCCCGGAGGCATTCCTGCTTCAATACAGATCTTTGATAAAAGGTAGGCAGTCATCGGGGTGATCTCTGAAGGCTTGGCCACTACACAGTTGCCACTTGCCAGGGCCGGGGCGATCTTCCAGCTAAAAAGGTAGAGCGGCAGATTCCAGGGGGAAATACAACCTACCACACCAATAGGCTGACGCAGGGTATAATTGATGGCAACCCCTTCCATATGGTGTGATTCTGATCCGAAGTGCAGGATGCCTGTGGCAAAAAAACGAAAATTCTGAACAGCCCGGGGAACATCTACTGTTCGGGAAAGCCAGATGGGTTTACCATTATCCATACTCTCTGCTTCCGCAAATGCTTCCAGGTTGTCTTCTATGCCCTGGGCTACAGCCATCAGCGTTTTAAAGCGCTTTTCTGTGCCACAGGAAGACCATTCCGGAAAGGCATTTTTTGCTGACTCAACAGCAAGCTCAATGTCCCTGTCATCAGAGTCCGGAATATGGCTGTAAACTTCTCCGGTAGCTGGTTGGTAATTATGGAGGTAATCTCCCGATACAGGATCAAGGAGTTCGCCGTTGATGTAATTCTTGAGGTGAGTTTCTATTTGCATAATTGGTTGCTGGTTGCTGGTTGAATTTGGGGTATAAAAAAACTATTTTTTCGAAATACAGTATTTATTTACTTACGCTCTTCCAATCTTATTTCGGAAGAACAAAATGTGTGCTCTTTTTCTACCCAATAAAATTTACTCTCCAAATTTCTCCACACTGGCATCATCGATGATGGTACCGAAAAATATGGCATTGGCCAAAAGTTTGTTGGTGCCAAACCAGAAAGCCCGGAATGCGGGATCCTCGGCCATGCTGATTACTTTTCCTCGGCCATGGCCGCTGACAACAATACCGGCGGTATTGGCCAGGTCGATCTGATTCTTTTTACTGATATAACCTGCCCTCAAGGGAGATGTGTCATTAATCAGCGGAGTTGCATAAGGATTTTTGGCAGGTTCCAGCAATAAAGTACCTCTTCGGAATACACCCAGTTCCGGATTTTTATAACCAAACAATAAAGGATGACTCAGATCTGCCTGTTGTTCCAGGATGGCACCACCAATAACGTTGGAGCCATTGTCCCTTCTCATGTATTGATAGGCCCTTCTCGTCTCGTCTTTTTTGGAGGTTACCTTTTTTCTGGCCCCGGAAAGACCGCGTTGAATAGCCCAGCCGGAGGCGTCAGCGATGGTGATCATGGTACCTCCGCCGGCTATCCATGATTTGAGTTTATTGACGGCATTATTGCTCACTGTTCGATAATTTCCGTTGGCAAGGATGATGGTGTTGTATCGGCTGAGATCAGATCCATCCAGGTCGTTGGCATCGATCATCGTTACAGAAATGTCATAACGCTGGTCCAGTAAATGCCAAATAGCTCCTACATTGTAGGAGGATGTTCCATTGCCTGATAACAGCAGGATCTTTGCTTTTTCAAGGGGCTTGAAATTGCCGGACCCCAGGTCCATTCCAGCAGGGGTCAGTCCTGTGTCCTGATCCAGGAACAAGACTCCTGTAGCCCTTGCGGCTTCAGTAATGATCTTGTGGACCGTTTCGGGGTTCAAATCATCCTGGCCTTGAACCGGAATCATGATGGTACCTGGCTGTAAAGTTCGGCTACCCGTGGAAAATGGCTGAGTAGCCACTTTTGCCCGGAGGTTTTTATTCAAAAGATAGTTGAGGGCTTTGGGAGCATAATAGTCATCCCAGATCATCAGGTAGGCGTAATCACTGAACTCAGGGTCGACCGGGACTGATAATGGTTTTAAACCTTCAATGGCATTGCCCAATAAACCCGGGTTGAATTCTTTTTTATTCAAGCGGGCAAAATCGAGATTGAACGCATATTGCAATGACCATGCCGAGATGTCATAAAAAATACTGTCTTCGAAAGTTGTTCGGTTATCGAACAAGGTTTTGATGAACCGGTATTGCGTTTGCTCCAATGGGATGACGTAGGCTTCGTCTTTTGTGAATCGCTGATTTTGGACAGTAAGGTCCTTGCCCAGGGAATGTACTTCTACCTTATGTCTTCTCAATATTTCGATGAGGTGACCAGACCGGGCAGGGTCTCCGGGAGTCGCAAATACATAGCCTTTTTCTTCATCGTTTTGGGCCTGCTGGATGGCGCCTGCGTAGAATTGGCGCTGGTATTCCAGCAAGTCTTTTCTCAGTTCACGCGTTCCTTTGAGAGTAGATAAAGCCGTAGTTACCTGGTTCCGAATGGTGAAAGGAAATGACAACAGGCCGTTAATGGTTTCCTGGAGATGACCACGGGAAGAGGCCTGCTCAAACAATATACCAATACAACCATTTACATCCGGGTAGGTAGAACCTTTACCAATATAAAAATCATCAAAATTTTCTTCAGAATAATATAGTGAACCAATACCGTCCAGTGCTGCGGCATGGAATTGTCCTATCTCTGCGGTCAGTTGCTGGTTTCTTTTGGGTGTGTGAGGGTTAATGCGGGTTTGTTCTCCGGGCATGAAGAAAAATGTGGAATTGGAACCCATTTCGTGGTGGTCGGTTAGTACGTTGGGTTTCCATTCGTGGAAAGTGTTGAGTCTGCCCTGGCTTTCGGGGTGCTGAGCCGGCATCCAGTCCCGGTTGAGGTCAAACCAATAGTGGTTAGTGCGTCCACGTGGCCAGGGTTCGTTATATTCAATATCCTGCGGGTCAGCGGTGAGGTTTTTGTTTTTGTGCGTATTGGCCCAGGAGGCAAAACGGTTGAATCCGTCCGGGTTATAACACGGATCAAAAAGGATCACCATGTCATCTAGTATTTTTTCGACGTCTTTGCTCTTCCCCGCGGCCAGATAATAAGCGACAAGGGGTGCTGCATTGCCACCGCTGGGTTCGTTTCCATGGATGCTGAATCCCTGGTAAAGTACTACAGGCATTTTTGAAATATCTATGCTCTCAGACTGCCCGGGATCGCTCAATTTGGCGTGTTCGGATTTTATTTCTTCCAGCCTTTTATGGTTTTTAGGGGAGGTGATGGTGAGGTAAACCAACCGTCGGCCTTCATGTGTTCGGCCGTATTCCGTAAGGGAAACCCTGGGCGAAATGCCTGCAAGAGTTTGCATATACATCAATTGCTGGTCATGGCTGATATGCCACTCTCCAATCTGATAACCGAATACCGATTCCGGTGTGGGGATATCCTTATCATAATTGATATCAGGTAAATAATAATTCAGGTCCAGCGTCTGGGCATTAGTGGAAAATTGCCCGAGCGTTAACGAGATGAATATTGCGATTAGGTTAAGTTGTACTTTATGCATGATTTTCTTCAAAATAGTGGTGTTGGCTCAAAAATATACTTTTCAAAGACAATTTTGATGTATTGTTGTTAGTATGTACCTAAATTTGGTTCTCAAACAGAGAATTCTTGGATATGGATATAGGCGAAACCCTGAAGAAAGAACATTCCAGGGCACAAACAGATCTTGTAATTGAATACATAGGGAATTCAAAAAAACGCTACAGAGATTTATGGGAATTAATTAAAACAGGGGAACCGCCCCTGCCTCAAAGGGCTGCCTGGGTATTGGATGGATCTACGCTGCTTTACCCGGAATTATTTGATGATATTTTTGATGAAGCGGTAGTTTTATTGTCTACCGACCAACATGATGCTGTCCACCGGGCCATCACCAAAATTTTGGGTTTAAGAGAAATGATTCCCGAAAGACACCAGGGGGTGTTGTTTTCCTTAGCTATTGACTGGATGCTGTCGCCGACCAAAGCAGTTGCCATTAAGGTACATTGTATGAGCCTGGCCTGCACCATTGCCATGCCTGTACCAGAGTTGCGGGAAGAGCTTGCCCTGGTAATCAAGGATCAGATGGATCTGAATACGGTCGGATTCCGAAGCCGGGGAAATAGAATTCTAAAACAATTGAGGAAGGCTGATACGGGTATGGAGATTTAAGTACCCATGGATCCTGGAGTCAATTTACACAAGGTTGATTGTCACGTAATCAACCTTGTGATTATTTGTTACTATTATTCCTCCCTTACGATCCCTACCGGCATCCGGCTGTCGTAATCGCCCGTAAGGGTAGGGGTCTGAATATTGCCTGTGTATCGTCGTACATTTTTATGAATAAACCGGAATAGTTCCTCGATGGTTATGATGTTGTTATTGTCGTCGTCTGCTTCTCCTTTGAGTCCCCTTACCAGGAAATGACTGAAAATACCAGAGCGTAAACCACCGTCCTCCAAAGAGTATTCCTCCCCTTTAGACGACATCAGCAAGGCGGTGCCTCCCCGGGTAGTCTCAAAAGCTTCATAATATCTCTTGAGAGCTTCCGACATATTGTTTTTCGCAGCCAGGATGCTTCCTGAATGGCAGGCATCTGCCAAAACGATCTTGTGTTTGGCTCTGCTGGCTTTGAGCAATTGCGTTATTTCCGTGTGTTCAAGCCGGTTGTTGTATCCGTCATAATCAATGGACAGGAAAGCGCCTTCCAGCCCGTGTCCGGAAAAGTAAAACATGATCACATCATTTTCATCAGCCTTAAGAAAAGTGGACCGCATGGAAGTCATGATGTTTTCATGCGTAGCATCTTCATCAATGAGCAACCTGAGCTGTTCGTCAGGCAGTGCACCGCCTTCGGGGCTTTTCAGAAATGCATAGATCTGGTAGGCGTCATCATCTGTGTACCGGAGTACTGGCATATGTGAATATCTGGCGGCTCCAATAATCACAGCCCAGATTTTAACATCTTTATCCTGTTCAATTTCGACAATCACCGGATTGTCGTTGGCGGCTTCGCTGAACAACTTCTTAACGGGCTTCCCGAAGTCCCAGATGGCTCCGACAATTTTGCCGCTTTTGTAATACATCACTCCTCGTCCATGTGGTGCATGTTCCTTCCAGCCTCCTTCGTAGCGATCGCCATTGGCGTATAAAAGAGTACCTCTTCCTTCCGGGTTACCTTTGTTAAATTCTCCGATGAATTTGGATCCGTCTTTGTATCTGAATTTACCAACTCCGGTCGCGCAATAAATATCGTTACAATTGCGCATGGTAGCGGTATCTCCATCAAATGTCATGGTACTCCAGTCTGCCAGGTACTGATCATTTTCCCACTGACCAAAAACGGTTTCTCCATCGGGGTAATGCATGAGTCCCTGGCCATGTCTTTTATTTTTTTGCCATTCGCCTTCATAGCGGGAGCCGTCCGAATAATACATGGTTCCCTGCCCGTCATAGAGTCCAGCGAGGAAATTGCCTTCGAAACGGTCGCCGGTCACGAAAGTGAATATCCCATAACCGCTGGGTTTGTTTTCACTCCACAACCCTTCGTAGCGGTTACCGTTGGCGTAGATCATGACACCTTCCCCGGAAAATTTATTCTGCTTAAACTGTCCAAAGTATTCGTCTCCGCTTTTGAAAACCATGCGGCCTTTACCTTCCCGGTATTGGTTGACCCAATTGCCGAGGTATTTGTTCCCGTCACTAAAATAAAAAATGCCCTTGCCGTGTAATTTGCCATTTTGGAAATCCCCAATGTATTTGGCACCGCTGGGAAAGACACAGGTGCCATAGCCATTATTACAATTGCCTTGAATACATTCAGATTGGCCGTTCATGTTCAGGGTGAACAACAGCAAGAGGCTTAGAAAAATGAACTCTTTCATGATAAACTTCGGATTTGGATGTATATGTTGCTATTGAATGACGAGTATATCTTGCACTGTTTTCCATATTCGTCACTGAGGAATAAAATCCTCCATTGCAATCAAAAAAAACAATTGTAAAGTTTATACCATGAAAAGCTTTTGGTGAAGTGGTTTATTATGCGTTTACAACAATAAACTTTACAGGAATATCATTATTGCGTTTAAAATGATATTTAATGTTTTGTTGTATCTGTGTTAAAAATTGTGAATTGTGTAATTTTTGGGTTAGGCGAATGATTTAAGTTAGGAAACGGTGCTTTTTTTAGTGAAAAAGGCAATGAAAAAAAAGTGGAGCGCAATTAAAGTAATCAAAATCTAAAATCTCCTTAACTTTATTGCTTTAATACAAAACTCAAAATTATTTAAGATGAAGAAAGTACTTATTTTATTTTTAGCAGCTTTTGCATTGGCAGCTTGTGGAAATGAAGCTGCCACGCATGACCACGATGGAGAAGAGATGCACGCTGATCATGAAGGTCATGATCATGATGCGGAGGAGCAGGAAGGAGAAGCTGCCCCTGAAGGAGACGGCAAGCACTTCGGTGCGGAAATTTCTGCCGACGGCGCTATCAGTTATGCCGACCTGTTGGAGAAAATGGAAGGCCAGGAATCTGTGGAAGGTGTCAAAGTAGAAGGCATGGTAGAGGCTGTTTGTCAGACCAAAGGTTGTTGGATGAATATTGAAGGTGGTGAGGGCAACGAGGATCTCTTTGTTCAGTTTGAGGATTATGGGTTCTTTATGCCTAAAGATATTGCCGGACGTAAAGTGGTGATGGAAGGCCGCGCGTACAGAGCAGTAACAACGGTTGATGAACTCAGACATTTTGCGGAAGACGAAGGTAAATCTGAAGAAGAAATCGCCGCTATCACCGAACCTTTGGAAGAACTCAAGTTTATGGCCACCGGTGTGGTTCTGCTTGACAAGGAAGGAAAATAAAACGTACTGTTACCCGGGCAGTGAATTTTCGTCTAAAACAGATGAAGGCTCTGCCCGGATAATATTTTTGAGAAAACTTTTGTAAATGAATTATCACGCTGCCAAGGCATTTATTGTCGATAAGCTCCACAAGGACTTGTCGCCAAAGCTTACCTATCACGGTATTCATCATACTTTTGATGTGCTCGAAGTAACGGAACAACTATGTGATCTTGAGCGTATTCCTGTTTACGAAAGTATGCTGCTTAAAACAGCCGTTCTATTCCATGATTCCGGTTTTATCTGGTCTGCCAAGGAGCACGAATCCAGAGGTTGTGAACTGGCCAGGGAGATTCTGCCGCGTTACAATTATACTCCGGTGGAAATCGATCGGATCTGTGGTATGATCATGGCAACCAAAATTCCCCAATCACCCAAGAATAAACTGGAACAGATCATCTGTGATGCAGATCTTGACTACCTGGGCAGGGACGATTTTTATTCCATAGGGGCTACCTTGTTTGAAGAACTCAAAGCTTTTGGTATTCTGGATTCTGAAGAGCAGTGGAACCGGATCCAACTCAAATTTATCGGCAATCATAACTATTTCACGGCTACCAACAAAAAACGCCGTGCTCCCAGAGAACAGCACTATCTTAATGAATTGAAATCCATTGTAGCTGCTTATTAATCCGGGGTGTACACCTGAAATTTTCCTGAATTTTCCTGCGGTTTCCAGTCTTCAGTCCTAAGTTTTTAGTCTTTAATCTTCAGCGGGTAGTAGTATCCAATAATTGGCAATTTAATCAAGGTTTTGCCTTTGGACAGGGCTAAAGGGAGGCAAGGCGAAACCTTGTCGAAGGAGAGATTTTTCTCCATGCTAAAAACTTGAAACAACCTCCATGTATACAAACGAATTCCTCATTATTTTAATCCTGGCCGGATTTAGCTGGGTCACCTGGTGGATGTTTTTCAGGAAAGAAAAGCGTATCCGCAAGCCATTTCCTGCTCAATGGCGACAATTTTTATTGGATGAAGTAAGGTTTTACCGAAATCTCTCCTCCGCTGACAGGGGTACTTTTGAACAAATGATCCTGCATTTTCTGGACAAAGTCACCATAACAGGTGTTGAAACGACGATAGACGATAAGGACCGATTACTGGTAGCTTCCAGCGGTGTGATTCCCTTGTTTGAATTCCCCTCCTGGGAATATTGCAATCTCAATGAAGTTTTGCTCTACGGTTCACAGTTTAACCAGGAATACCAGACCAGCGGTGAGGAAAGAAATATTCTGGGAATGGTCGGCAGTGGCGCTATGAACAGGATGATGATCCTTTCCAAGCCTGCGCTGCAAGAGGGATTCAAAAATCACAATTCCAAAATGAATGTCGGCATCCATGAATTTATTCATCTCCTCGATAAATCTGACGGAGAAACGGACGGCATTCCCGAAGTGATTATGGAACAACAATACGTTATCCCGTGGCTGAAACTCATGCATGATGAGATCAGTGAAATCAAAGCAGGCAAGTCTGATATTAACCCATACGGTGCCACCAATCAGGCTGAGTTTTTTAGCGTGGTAAGCGAATATTTCTTTAACCGGCCGTTACTTTTCCAGAAAAATCACCCCGAGTTGTTTGAACTGATGGAGAAGGTTTTTCGGGTGAATTGAGGAGTTTGCAGGTTTGGAAGAAGCACAATTTCCTGAAAAATAGTATTTCTAAATTTTATGCAAACCAGCAAAAAAAAAGGCAGCTGATCAAATCAACTGCCTTCCGGTTTTCATAGCTTTAACAAAATTTGGACATTACCTCTTAGTTGGACTCGATCAGGTCTCCCGAACCTGTGATATTGTAATCAATGTCAGGATCGCCTTTGTAGAAAACATCCCCACTACCGGAAATATTCACATAAAGGTTATCTATTGCGTACACGCGGGCATCTCCGGAGCCGCTGATGCGAACCTCAACATCATTGCAGATGAAGTTGAAACCGTTGAAATCTCCGGAACCACTAATGCCCAGGTCGAGGATTTCAGAGCTGCCTTCCAGCCACATTTCCCCGGATCCCGGGATACTGATGTTCACATTTTCAGCCTCCAGCAGGAGATCCATGTCTCCGGAACCAGAAATTCTCAAATCAAGATCGCCGACAACAAATTCATTTTCTCCTGTAATATTACCTGAACCGGGGATGCTCAGACTTTCAATATTCGGCATAGTGATATAAACTTTCATATTACCAATATCCCGAACACATCTGTCTGTTTCAATTTCCCATACATCATTATGGACGTCCAGCTCAAGTTCGTCGATAATATCTTCTTTGCCTTCTACTTCCACTTTGAATTCATCGCCCTGAGTAATGTAAACATCCAGGGACATACTCAGTTTTACTCCTTTGAATTCTTCCATGTCGAGCGTTCTGGTTTCCCAGGGGCCGTCACCGTTTACACAGTTAAAAATGCCGCCGTCATCGTCAATGTCGATGAAACACCCGCTGAGGGTAAATACCCCAAACAATAGCGCGAGGATCATAGCTTTAAGATAGTTCATTACTTTTCTTTTTTATGGTTGACAAAATATAGGTTGATTGTTTGAATCTGGTTTTCGAGCTATGGGATATTGGAGGTATTTGATGAGCCCAAAACAGAGAATATTGACTCGTCCTCCCTTATTCCTTATTCCCTTATTCCCTCCCGGCACTTTGTGCCGCGGATGTCGCTCTCGCTCCATTATTCCTCCCGACATTTCATGTACGGGATGTCGCTACGCTCCACTTATTCCCTTATTCCTTATGCTACCAGTTACCGCGTTTCCAGCCGAACCAGCCGAAACGGAATGTCAGTGCGCCCATTGCCCCTGTGAAATCATCATTTGTATAACCGAGCGATTCATTGGCGCCGTCCACCCAGCGGTAACCGGCTGTTGCTCCGATACGGAACCAGTGGGTTACATTCAGTTCCAGTCCGATTTCCGGGGTAAGGACAAAGATTTTATCGAGATCATAGTAGCTGTTTACGTTGTCGAATTGAACATTGACAGCTCCCCATCCGATACGGGCACTTCCATAAAAGTGAATTAATTTATAAGAGGGCAGCGCAACGCCTAACCAAAGTCCGCCATGACCAATATCAAGGACTTCCAATTCATCTTCGATCAGTTTTTCGAAATCTACACTTCCGACGCCATATCCTCCGATGAACATATTATTGAAAACCAGTCCACCACCACCGCCGACTGAAGTTCCCAAATCGTTTCGAAAACCGCTTTCAATGATCGGCCCCCCGAAGGCACCGCGGATTTTTACCTTATTGAATAGTGTTTCATGTTGGGCAAACCCCCATACCGCAATGGCATTTAACATCAGTACTAAAAATAACTTTTTCATGTTGAGTGATTTTTTAAAATTGCATAAAATTCCCAGCCCATTCCGTTATGGAATGAGGGTGTTTCGTTTATTAAAATATGTGATTATTTACTCTTTTACGGTAGGAATTATTTGTCCTACATCGCTTAATTTACCTTTTGTAAATTTGTTTTCAGAACCTGAATCCCGCATGTACACCTACCCACATCTTCACATTGTTTTTGCCATCGTCTCCATCAAAGATGGTGTAAGGCGCGAAGTTTACACTCCTGTCTGCCGGATCGGCAACCGGTTTTAACCTGGAAACATGAACATTAACTACAGGTCCTGCGAACATACTGAACTTCCTGCCCAACCGGATATCATAAGTGAACTTCAGCTGGTTCAATAAGTTCAGTTCGTTTGTCCAGGGTTCCAGTTCATTTAAATGAATGGCAACTGCCTCAATATTCATTAAACTCCGGGAACCTAATGTTAGCGTAGTGCCCAATCCATACCCTAGTCCCCAGCTCATAAAGTTTCCCTGCTGATCTCCTGTAGTAAATTGGTCCCATCTGGCTCCAAAGTGGAAGATGTTGTAAAATTGTCTGGTGCCCAATTTGAAACCGATATTGGCATGCAAAGCATCACTTCCCGAAATCTCAATGCGATTGTAACCTCTTCGGATAAAATTCAATAATCCATAAGAACCTAAAACCGCCGTATCTGCTACATTGATCAATCCGAGTTGAAAACCTTTAACGGTTTTTCCTTTGTTGAACAAGCTGCTCGTCTGCGACCAGTCAACATCTCCGGCTATATTCATCAGGCCTGACACCTGGGATTTTGTTTGTCCGCCGGAATAATTAAATAATCCGGCAACTTGTACATCGGCTTTGCCTTTAGCAATGTTGGCAGCCCCTGAAACCTGCATCCCGAAAACATTACCACCAGCGCTGTTGTAAAGGCCCGAAGCCTGAAGTCCTGTTACTCTTCCGTTCACCTTGTTGAAGAGTCCGGCGGCTTGTATTCCTTTAACATCCTCATTAACCCTGTTGCCTAATCCGCCTAATTGCACGCCTCTAACACTATGATGTATATTGTTTACGCCTCCCCCTATGTTTAACCCGTCAATTTTTTTATGATTTCCACCTAAAACGTCTATGAGGACTTTGGCTTCCTGTACATCCTCTATTTTATCCCAATCCTTTTTCATGGAATAAAGAGAAATCTGGATTACAGGAGCTTCTTCCTGGTACGGTTCATGTTTTATTTCAGGAATATTGAAGCGGGAGGGATCAAATTCTACCACTCTGTCTCCGCCCGCTGCATGTTCAATTACCTGAGTGTTTCTATTAGGTAGTGTCTGAGGTTCCTGGTATTCTTTTAGTCTTTTTTTTCGCCGTATTTCATCGGGTAGAGGAAGTTTGTCCAGTTGACTTAATTGTTCATCTTTTGACTCATCTACACTTAATACAATATGTCCTCCAATACTTTTGTACACGACAGGGGTTGGAGCAAAAATCATATCCAGGGTCTGGTATAAGGGATAATTATTAACCTCTACTGATACCAGGTGATCTAAAGGGATGAAGTCTCTGCTGTAGGTGAAATGCACGTCGTATCGGTCGCTGATGTCCATCAGGATTTCTCCTAAAGGTTGATTATGGTATGTGAGGGTAATTCCCTGCTCCAAATCCTGACCCTTGGCCAGATAAGACCCCAAAAAGAATAATACTACGTAAATCAGCCTGGAGCGTTTCATTTTTATATCGTGTTAAGGAAATTATTTAGTTACGCATTAAATTATTAAAGTTTCCGGTCATTGTCGTTGCCATTGAATCTTTCTGTAATGGCTGTTACTCATTGTTGTCACAGCCGTCTCCACCTTTTACCGTGTAATGGTTGCCGTCTTTTTCAAATTCGAGTCCCATGGCAAAAGTCATGGCTTCCAGTAAGTTTTGTAAATTCGGTTTATCGTAAGTTCCGAAAAATTCACAACTCCAAATCGCTTCATTGGCAACTTCAAAAGTTACGCCGAAATGCCTCTCCATCGCTTCAAAAACAGCTTTCATAGAGGTGTCGTTAAAACTGAGTTGTTGAGTTTTCCACGATATGGAGTTTTCATTTTCTACTTTAGCTTTGGCTAGCTGTTGTTCTGTCTTTTGAAAGATTCCGACTTCATTGACCTTGAGAGTTCCTTTTTGATCTGGTACATCTTTAGCCGCCAACTCAACACTGCCACTGGTTACCGTAACGATAATTTCTTCATCTTCAGGATAAGCCCTTACATTAAAAGAAGTACCCAAAACCCGTGTTTCGGTTTCACCGCTGCTAATGGTAAACGGCCTGGATTCGTCCCTGACTACATCAAAAAAAGCTTCTCCTTCCAGGGCAATATCCCTTTTTTTGAAAGTTTTTTTGTAACGGATTGTACTGTGCTGGTTAAGCCAGACTTGTGTGCCATCCGGTAATTCAAACTGGTTGCTTTGCAGGGCAGTTTGTAGGGTTACGAGTTGATCTCCGGAGGTCCACCAATAGGTGGCGATGATGAGGAATAACACCGCTGCAGCAATGCGCAGCAATACCCTACGCCCGGAAGTCCCTTTTTTTTCAGGCACTTTTTTGTGCTCCACTGTTAAGGAGGGTTTTGTTTCTATCCGGGTCTCCACTTTTTCCCATGCCGCTGCGACCTGAGGCTCAAAAGGAGCTTCATAGTCCTCAACAGCTCCCCAAAGTTGAAGCATTTCATCAAAATACGAGCGGTTATCCTCATGACTGTCTACCCAGTTGAGTAATTGTTCTTTTTCCCCAACATTGATGTTGCCGGAAAAATACTTAGCCATAAGCTCGTCCGCCTGTAATTTTTGATTCATATAGATTACTTTCGATTTTATGATGCACCTACTGGGTTCTTCCCCCCTATGCGAAGGTAGTTTTTTTTGTTTTTAAATACTTTGCCGGAGAAAAGCTTTCGATCGGGAAAAATGTTTATGGTTACAAATTTATTTATTTTCAAATATTAAAATGGTTAAACTTTTTTTAGCAGAGGCTTCCGACGGTATCCAGGGTTACCATGTTTACTATAAACTGCCAACGTATAGCGGTAAATTTTGAAGCAATAGAGTAGGGGTGGCGGTGAAGAAAACTTCTGATTGCCCTTCCCCGGCGAAGAAATGATCCCAAAAAGTCGGAATTTGCCTGGTGATCAAAAAGGTGTAGTAAAAGAACAAATGTTGAAAGAAAATGTAACTACGAAGAAGATGATCGTAGTGGAATACTAGAACAAATTTTGGGATAAAACATCCCCAAAAGGTGTAAAATGAATTGGCTGGTACCGGGTTTTTCCGGTATCAGCTTTTTTGATCGTTTGCACCCACAAAAAATCAAATCATCCCTTTGTAACTCATTTTGTTACTTTTGACACTTTTATCGTCCAATATTTGGCATGTTTATTGTAAGTGTTATAGATAAAGCGTTACATTTACCCTTTACCTCCTACTTCTCTAGGTTCATTAATTGAATCTGGATTACGCTTTTATGACCTGACCTTCATACCACCCGATGCCCTTATTGTAAAAATCATTTGTTGATTTAGACTAAATACTTATCTCATGAATAAACGTCTACCTGAAGCTTTTAATGCTGTTTCTGGGCTTTTCCTCCGTTTAGTGTCTTTATTAGGAATCGTACTTTTTTTCCATTTATTGCCGGGTAGCTCTGGTATGATTTTTGCCCAGACCGTAGAGGTCACCCTACCGTCAGATTTGTCGGTTTGTGGTGCGATGAAAACGGCCACTATTGTTGTAACGAACGATGGTGCTGATGATATCATTAATCTTGAGGGCAATTTGTCTCTGTCAACTGATTTTGAGGTAAGCAACCTCAATACGGTAATCACCCCCGGAGGTAATGTTGCTTTTGGCGGAACGGATAGGGATTTCACTCTGCCGGATTTACTGGTAGGAGAATCGGTGGAATTTACCATAGATGTGCGTGCGTCCTGTACAGCCACATCCGGCCCGGTTACCTTTACCCTTGATTATGAAGCAATTATGAAAACCCTGTTCCGGGAGTAGCTTCAGATACCGAAAACCTGAATGTGTTGAGTCCTTCCCTGACCCTTGCCCCAACCACTCCAGTGAGTACGACTCAGGACAATGGAAATACCTTTACCGTTAATACCACCTTAACCAACAATGGCACAGGCGAAACAGATAATATCACCTATTGCGTCGAAGATAATGCCAATGCCGAGATTCAGGAAATAACCTTTACGGTAGGAGGCAATAGCATTACCCTGGATGCGACAGCAGATGGGGTGGTTGAAGCGGGAGGTCTTTGTTTTACGCTCGATGATACCCAGTTGACAACCTTAACAGGTACAGGTGTCCTGGCATCAGGAGCAACAATTGATATTGAGGAGTCCTGGCTTGTGGTTGGATGTGATCCGGTAACTACCGATTTAAAAAGAAAAGCCCAGTACGGCTGTGAAGGGAACGAAAATTGTGCCGCGGTCATTTATGATGATTTTTCAACGACAGCGCTTACCGTTAACGTTTATACCAGTGCTGTTGACATAACTGTCGATGCTCCGACAGAAATATCCGCCTGTGGTTCGGTTCAAACCGTTAATATTTCGCTTGAAAATATCGCAGGATCCAATGATGATCTGACATTGATAAAAGGTTTTCTGGAATTACCAGCCGGGATCAGCATTGTAGGCGTTACCGGAGATGTTACTCTGGAAGCGGTAACGGACAGTATTGTTTTTCCCAATCCGTTATTGGCAACGGAAACCTTAAATTTTTCTGTACAAATAAAAGCAAGTTGTGACCTGGTTGCAGGATCAGCTGATTTTCCGTTTTTTGTACGATTTGCTGCATTGCCCTGTGTTTCTGTAATTGCTGAAGTTGAAAGCTCAGCTACAGTTGCGTTTTTGGAAGCAGATTTAACACTTTCTGCAACAACGCCGGCCTCTACTTCTCAAGACCATGGAAATACCTTTACCATTGCTACGACTTTAACAAACAATGGTCCTGGAGAAACAGATAATCTAACCTATTGTGTAGAAGATAATCCCAACGCCGAAATTCAAGAAATAACCTTTACGGTAGGCGGCAACAGCATTACACTGGATGCGACAGCAGATGGGGTGGCTGAAGGAGGTGGTTTATGTTTTACCCTCGAGGATACACAGTTGACAGCCCTTAACGGTTCCGGAGTTCTGGCTTCGGGAGCAACGATAGATATAGAGGAAACCTGGCTGGTAACCAATTGTGATCCGCCGGTTTCCGTTTTGAAAAGAAAAGTTCAATATGGATGCGAAGGCAACGATAATTGTGCCGCAGCAGATTATGATGATTTTCCCGATACTCCGCTAGCGGTTAATGTATATTCCAATGCATTGGATGTTACGATTGACATTCCTCTGGAAATTACCGCTTGTGGGCCTATTGAAACCATCACCATCACTTTGGACAACATATTATCTGGTGCCAATGATGATTTAAGTAATTTGAAAGGATTTGTTGATTTGCCGGAGGGTGTTGAACTTATAGATATAATGGGTCCGGTTAGCCTTGAAGCTGGCACGGACAGTATTATTTTTGATAATCAATTGTTGGCCGGGCAATCTGTTAGTTTTTCCGTTAAGGTAAGAGGAACCTGTGCTCTGGAATCCGGTTCAGCCGATTTCCCGTTTTTTGTACGATACGATCCTTTACCATGCTTGGTGGCCAGTTCTGAACTTGAACTTACCAGCGGAGGCATCTTTTTCCAGGCCGCTGATCTTTCCATGCCTGGAAATACCATTCCTACCACGGTACCTATCTATCCGGGATTGATTTTTGATGTGATAGCCGATGTAGCTAATGGAGGGAACGGTATTTTGGATACCGTTATCTATTGTTTGGAAAACCACCCCAATGCTGCTATTCAAAGCATTATGGTCGGCAATATCACGATTGATCAGGCATTCTCCACCGATGGAGATTTTACCTGTTTTGCCATAGCTTCAGATGCTTTCCTAGATTTGTTTGGTACGACTTATTTACCGGATAACACCGGGTTTGATGTTAAAGAAACATGGGTGGCAACCACTTGTGCCACGAATCCTCCGGATTTACGGAGAAGGGTTCAGTTTGGCTGCGAGGGTAATTACGACTGCCAGGATAAAGATCAGGGAGTATACCCAACCACTGGAATTACCTATAATACCCTTTTGCCGGATTTGACTATTAGTTTAAATACTACAAATGCCTATCCTGCCTGTTACTGGAACGAAAATAGTATGGTTACTGTAACCATTACCAATAACGGGGATTCACCGGCAAAGGATATTGTCCTAAGCATTTCCGCAGGAGCGGGGGCACTTGAATTGGGGTCTTATATGGTTCTGGGACCAGATGGTCTTCCATTGGATGATCCTACCATTGAAACCGTAAATAATGATGATCCCGGAGGATGTACTGGGGGAGGCATTGGCTCCATTGTTGATATAATGGAAGATATGCTCGAAGTTGGGGAAAGTATTACTTTTTCCTATCAAATAGACCATTCCTGTAGTGCTGATTGTGCTATTTCTGCAATTTATCAAAGTACCGTTTCAGCTACCTACCGGGATTTGTGTGAGGAAGAATTTTCTGACAGCAACAGTACGGCCAGCTACGATGCCGGTATAGTTGGTTTTTCAGAAGCACCCATCGATATTTTACCAGGGGAAAAAGCTACCGTGGAATTTGTAGTGAATTCCATCACTCTGGATTGGTTTGATGGAAATTATCCGGAGGCCTATATCGAATCAGTGATTCCTATCCCTCCCGGATTAGATTATGTGGTAGGTTCTGCGACATGGACAGATTTAGGCGGAAGTGTGTGGCCGTTGTGTCTGGAAGATTATATGGATACAGAGGGGGGAACCGATAATGTTACGGTTCGTTGGTGTTACGGTAATTTGCCGCCTACTTTTGATATTAGCGCAGGGGTGACCTTTAATTATTGTGTAGTGCCGGATTGCGATGAGTTGCCTGATGCAGCGGACTGTGGTAACCCGATTTTTGAAATGACCCTTACCAGAGATTTTTTCATTGTGACCGATCCCGATTGTGTACCTGAATGTCCTATGCCCTTTAATGGTATTGGAGAAGCAGAGCCGATTACCGTCAGGGTATTTTGTCCTGAAAATGGATGTCCTGGTGGTGGTGGTTGTGAAGGTGTAACCTTTGCTCAACTGGATATTGAAAGAGCCAATTTCGGTTTTGCCGATGATAATAATGATCAGGACCCTGAGGTTTTGGATATGATAGATCTTAATTTGGTTCAAAAGGATCGTTTTTTACCGGGAGATACGCTCAAAGCCACTTTCCAGGGGCTAATTACTGATACAGGTGATCCAAGTTTCTGGGATGATGGATATGCATCTATATTTTTGCCATTCAGTGAATTTTCACCGGTTTCTGCTCAAGTTGAAATATTTGATGCCGATGGCTCCAGCTATGTTTGTAATGTGGTTCCATTGTCTGTGGATGTTGGTGAAATGAGGCTCACTGCAGATTTCTCTATAGCTACCTTAAATGGACTGGGCTGTGGTTTAGATCCCGGTTTTACAAATTTCGAAGGTGGAGACAGCATTGCACTTTGTATTTATTTTGAAGTAAAACGGCCCTTTGAGGGAATGGAAGATGCTGTTGAGTTTGCTACTGAATTTTATGTTACTGATGGCGATTATGGTGTCGGAACACCAAATCAGTGTTTTGATCGCCAGGCTCGGTTGACCCAAATAGGGATCAGAGAATCAGAGGATTGCGATTTTTCAGCCTTTGGTGCCTGTGACCTGCCAGGGTGGTCTGTTACTCATAGTTTACATTATGGTTTTTCCAACTTTGATGAATTTCCTTATGAAGTACGACCATTAGGTGTACCCAAACAAATAACTTTCACCAAATCACCTGAATTTCCTTATCGTCCGGAACTTTTTGTTGTCCGATTAATCCAAAATATTCCTCCTCAAAGAATAATCGTTGATTTGCCTGACGGCTCGATCCCTCCGGAATATATTATAGAAAATGGAGATGATTTGACCATTTTGTCCGCCGATTATTTTAATAGTCTGGGATTATCTACCATTCCGCCTGATGAAGGCTTTACTGTGGTATATTATCCCAAAGTTCAGGGATCATGTCAGTCTGTAGCTTCCCCACCAGCCTATCCTATATCCTATGTTCAGGAATTTTTTGTGGATGAAAATGTTTTCTGTACGCCATTGATCACCACCGAGACCATGAATAAAAACTTTACTTATTCTGGAGGGGCTGAATTGGTTGTAGAATCAGAACAGAGTGAAATACGCCTTTGTTCCGCCCAAGAGATAGTAAGTTTACAGGTGAGGAATGTTTCCAATTCAACAGCACCTAATGCATTCTTTTATGCTGCTAGTGAACTGGGAAGTATTATTGCATTAAATGTTTTTGTAAATGGTATTGAAATCCCTTCTGAAGGTTTTGGTATTTATGCATTAGGAGATATTGCTCCCGGGCAATCCATTCCGATTGAAGTTTTTATAATACCAAATAACTGTTTGACTGACCAACTTAATTTTATTGCCGGTTGGGATTGTGAGAGTTTGCCTACTACAGTAGATGAAGCGCTATGTTCCGATCCTTCCAGTATCTTATTTACCGTTGCGGATGCAGGGATAAATCTAGATGTTTTGAATCCTGTTACAGATCAACTGGTAACGCTCTGTGAACCTGTATATTACGAGGCAGAAGTCAGGAGTACTGATTTAGGTTATCTCAGAGGAATTGTTACCAGAATGCAACTCCCACCAGGCATGAGTTATGTTCCCGGAACCTTTGAAATGGCTTACCCGGCTATTAGTCAGGGTGGAACTTATATGAGTTTTGATGACACAAACCTGATTCCTGTCGCGGGTGGTTTTGAGGTGAATCTTTCAGAATTAGATCCCATCCTTTCTACGGAAGGACTTATAGGTTCAAAAGATCTGACTTTGAATAAAGTTAATTTCCGTTTCCAGTTGGAGACCGATTGTGGATTTGTGAATGGATCACGGGTGAGATTTTTTGCCAAAGGAAATAATACATGTGGAGATCCACTGCCTACGGTTGTAAAACCTTCGGGTAGGATCAGGGTGAGTGATGATCTGCCACAATTTAGTGTGATCATCAATGAAGGTAACCTGGATCTTAATCCTTGTGCGGAAGAAATGCAGGACCTTTTTGTAAGCTTGATCCTTGAGTCTGGTGATGTGTCAATGTTGGATTCAACAAGGATTATTTTACCGCCGGGCGTTGAATATGTTCCCAATACTTATTTAAATATTCAAAATGCCGGAGATGCGGAACCGGAAATTACTACAAATAATGGCATACAGGTACTCACCTGGCCCTTCGAAACTATTGCTCTTATCGGGACCAATATTTCCTTTAAGGTAAAAGTGATGGCTATGGATGTAGCTCAGGAATGTACTGAGTATGAGATTATTGTACAGGCCTTTGCTTCGGCTCAGGAACTTTGTAATGGTGAGTTGTGTGATATTGGATTGCTTGCCGGTGAAGGAATTAAGACCCTTACCATAACAAAGCCTGAACTCAGTTTTACCCAGTTTGAAGCGACCTTAACCTTGCAAACGGGCGGCGGTCAGGCACAGGGAGATTTTGTTGTTACCTTGTTAAATAATGGGAATGTTTTACCAGCAGGAGAAGTAATAACGGTTGATATTTACGAAGACATAGATAATAATGGTGTTCGCTCTCCTGCGGATAACTATCTCACCTCCATTACCGAAATCCTTACACAACCGCTCGCATCGGGAGCATCGATTACCATAACGGCAACAGATATATTTGTTGCAGGAGAAGTGTGTACCCTTATAGGGGTATTGAATCCATTTAATACCTGCGTTTGTAGCGAGGTACCTTCCTTCCAGATCAATCCGGAAATAATTATTGATTTCCAAACAGAATTCGAAGTATGTAGTGGTGTGGATGTGGAAATTGGCCCCCAACCGGTGACTAATTATGACTTTGAATGGTTGAGTGTCAACGGATCTCCATTGACTGCTTTAACTGTAACAGAGGATACCCCGACGACCTTTAATTTAAGTAATACTACCGGAGCTGACCAGACAGTCCAGTATGCCTTGAGAACAAGTGTGGCCACCTGTTATGTTTACGATACGGTAACCATCACAGTTTTCCCTGAAAATATCGATTTACTGGAGGTAGCGGCCTGTGAGAATAATTCCTTTAATTTGCCTTCCCTGAATTTGGGTGGAAGTGATTTCGTATGGGCACCTGATGACGGGCTTTCTTTCCCTGGTCCCGACGATAGTTATGCCGTAGTAGATCTTGTGACTGGAAGTGAAACCTATGTACTTACCTATCTGGACGGCAATGGCTGTCCGGCATCCCTGACCATTGAACTGGAAGCCGTTGATTGTGGAACGGCCATTACAGGCCTTGGAGATACGGTTTGGTTCGATTATAATCTGGATGGACTCCAAAGTCCGGGAGAGCCCGGTATTGAAGGAGTTGTTGTCAATTTATACGACGGTACTACGGGTAGCTTACTCAGTTCGACTATCACGGACGAGAACGGTTATTATATTTTTGATAACCTGGTTCAGGGGAATTATTTTGTTGGATTTACGCCCCTTCCTGGTTTTATAGCAACGGTAGAGGACGCTTTTGGCGATACGGATGATGATGACGATAGTGATGCGAACATGGATACGGGCTTTACAGGTAATTATTTCCTACCCTGGGATACCTTTAATCCGACCATTGATGCCGGTTTTATTCCCAATTGTAGTATTGATCTGGAAGTTGCCCTCGGTGACTGTCAGGTGGTAGGGGACGAAGTATTGAGAACGGTAGATGTTACTGTTAGCTGGCAGGATAATCCTTATACCTATGACCAGTTTTTTGAAGCAGATACGCTGGAAGTTACCTTCCTGGGAGAAACCTATCGCATTATTGCAGATACCTTATTTGGTGAAGAAACAATTACGGTGATGGTCAATCCTTTGGTAGTAACTTCTTTGGATGTCACTGCTCAGTTTGTTATTGATACCCAGTGCGAAGCTACGGCATCCGGACCAGACCTTACCCCTTGTGTTTATGACCTTGCGTTGACTAAACAGCCAGGCAATGGAACCTCCTTTACTTATGGAGACACCCTCTGTCTGGATATCATCATTTATAACCAGGGGCAACAACCGGTGTCCAATATTACCGTGAATGATTACCTGCCTTCAGGATTTGGATTCTTACCCGACTTAAATCCACAGTGGAGTCAGACGGCGCCAGACAGATTAGTAGGTCTGATGACCGATACACTTTCCGTTGGAGAGCAGGATACACTGATCCTTAAATTAGAATTGTTGATGGCTACCGGAGCGGATGCTTACACCAATGTGGCAGAGATCGGAGCCTTCCAGGATACCCTGGGAACCGACTTTTCAGACTTTGATGAAGACAGTACGCCCGATGATATTCCCGATAATGATCCGGGAGGCGAACCAGATTCACCGGCAGATGATTATGTTGATGGTAATGGTACGGGCTCAGGACCTGGGCCTGATGCGGTTACCGATGAGGATGACCAGGATCCATTCCGTGTGGATGTATTTGACCTGGCATTGATCAAGCGGATTGACACTCCGCCGCCTTATGCCTTTGGACAGACCATAGACTTTTCAATCGAAGTGACTAACCAGGGGAATGTTACTGCCCAAAATATTTTGGTGACAGACTATATTCCCGATGGTTTTAGCTGGCTTACTTCCAATGAACCAGCCTGGGATTTCACAACGGGAGAGCCATACAATATTGCGACACAGACTATAGCCGGCCCGCTGGTTCCCGGAGCAACGGAAACCATAACGATCCAGCTAACTTTGGTCGAAGCAGATATGGATCAGTATGTTAACATCGCAGAAATCAGTTATGCGGAAGACTTACAGACCAATCCGCGTTTTGACGATGTCGACAGTACCCCCGATTCCAATCCAGACAATGATGCCGGTGGTAATCCAAACACGGATTCCGATAATGTAAACAATGGAGACGGAACAGGTGATCCCGGTGATACCAATCCGACAACGGATGAAGATGATCAGGATCCAGCTTATGTAACAGTATCTGATGTCGAGGTGGTGAAGACCGCAATCGGCGTTGTACCTGCTGCCACCGCTGGTAACTTCTATGTTACCTACCAAATAAGTATGGAGAATACCGGTAACACGGTTTTGAATATGCTTCAACTGGAAGATGATTTTGTTACCCAATTGGGTACCAGTTTTGTTGGGATCCAAAGTGCTCCTGTCATTCTAGGTACTTCTACCGCTTCCGTACTACCGTCGCTCAATCCTGGCTTTACAGGTAATAGTGTCAATAGTGAAATTTTTACCGGCACCGATGGTACCCTTCAATCAGGAGAAATAATAGCTGTTCAACTGACCCTTGAATTGACTTCTTTATCCGGCACAGAGCCGGCAACCAACGAAGCTACCGGTTCTGGGATAGATCCTTTTGATGAACCGGTTACCGATATGGATGATGAAGCGGTAACTTTACCTGACTGCTTCCTGGATGTAGTCTGCCCAAATCCGAACGGAGGTACTTTCCAGTGCCCGGATGAGGTGCCTGTTGCTGCGATAGATGTGGCCACTTTTAATGCTATTGACGGATTTTCTGCCATTGCAAATGCTTGTGGCCCGGTAACCATTACCCATATGGATGTAGATAATGGTGGCAGTGGATGTATTGGAGATGCTTTGGTTATAACCAGGACTTACACGATAAATGATCCGGGAGACGGAACGACAACACCGGAAACCGAAACATGTGTGGTGACCTATACGGTTATCGATAACAGGACGCCGGTGATACAATGCCCTGATCCTGTAACTACATCCTGTCTGGCTTCAGACGTTCCCGTTTTCAATACCTTTACCGAATTTGTAGCAGGAGGAGGATATGCAGAAGATAATTGTGGTATTGATGCGTTTAATTACCTCGGACAAACATCAAATGGCAATAGTTGTCCTGAAGTATTTACCCGCACTTATGAAGTAAAAGATGAATGTGGAAATACAAGTACTTGTACCCAAACGATTACGGTTAATGACATACAACCTCCTGTGGTCAATTGTATTCCTTTGGAATCCACTTGTTTCAATACCGATATTCCGCCCTATTTAACCTATGCAGAATTTATTGCTGCCGGTAATACTGCCAGCGACAATTGCGGGGTGGATCCGGCTTCATTTACATTGGTTAGCGAGGACACCTTATTATACGGTTGTCCATTGGTGATTGAAAGGTTATACCAAATTTCAGATTTATGTGGTAACGTGAGTTGTTGTGGTAAACAATTAATATCATATGTCGATGAAGAAGCGCCAGTTTTTGACTTCCTACCTTCAAATCTGTCCCTGAGTTGTAGCGATGTAATACCTCCTGCACCTGTATTGACGGCCACCGATAACTGTACAACACCTGATATTGCTTTTTCTGAATCAGATAACAGAACCGATATTGGTCTGTGTTCCGATTACAGTTATACCATTACCCGAACTTGGATCGCCAGTGATGATTGTGGCAACCAAACCTTTGCCCAGCAATTTATCACCATTGATGATAGTACACCTCCGACGGCCATGTGCTGTCCGGCCTTTAGTGTTAATATCGGGGATGAACCGGATGGAGTAATTACCCTCAATCCGGCTGATTTGGATTGTGGGTCAACAGATAATTGTACGCCTGATGAGGATTTGCAATTTACAATCTCCCCTAATAATTTCACCCTTGCAGATCTGGGAACCCAAACAGTTACCCTTACCATTACCGATGTGTGTGGGAATACGAGCTCCTGCGATGTGGAGGTAACCATAGTGGAGCAACCTGAAATTGGCCTGGCAAAAAGAGCCGTAAGCGTAGTCGATAACCCAGACGGAACATCAACTGTCATCTATGAATTTAATATTGAAAACAGTGGGGATGTTGACCTGGCAGATGTCCAGGTAACGGATGACCTTACAGCAGCTTTTGGTGCACCATGTACCCTTACCGTAGATGCCATAACCAGCGATGATTTCTTGGTGGATGCCTCTTATACAGGTACTGGACAAAACAATATGTTATTGCCTGGTAATAATCTGCAAAGAGGGGATATCGGCTCTGTTTTGCTCACCATTACCGTAGGAAATTGCGGATTGAATTTTGGTACTTTTAATAACCAGGCCACAGTTACAGCAACCAGTCCTGGCGGAGTAAATCTTACTGATTTAAGTCACAACGGCTCCGATCCTGATCCTAACGGAGATGGGCCTGGTGATAATGAAGATATGACCCCGGTCAACTTTTCTTTTGATGCACAAATAGGGGTAGCGAAGCGTAATGTCCAGACAGTCTTATTGCCAGATGGTAGCGCCAATGTCACTTTCGAATTTAACATCGAGAACTTTGGTAATGTGAACCTGAGTGATATCAGCCTGATCGATGATCTGGCAGCAGCCTTCCCGGCGACCTTGTGCGGTAAGTGTGGAAAGCCTGACCTCTGATGATTTCATAATCAATCCTTTATATAATGGCACGTCAATCACTGAGATGCTCGCTGCAGGTAATGATATTCCTGTAGGCGATAAAGGAGCAGTACTCCTGACGATCAACGTAGCCAACTGTGATGATACGCAAACCAGTTTTACAAATACAGCGATAGCCGAAGGTACATCTCCTCATGGCGTTGTATCAACGGATACTTCGGTAGATGGTTCTGATCCGGATGGTGTAGATGGCGATGATAATCCGGATGAAGAGAGTGGTACGCCTGTGAGCTTCGATCAAATGCCTCAAATCGGGGTAGCGAAGCGCAATGTCCAGACGGTCTTATTGCCAGATGGTAGCGCCAATGTAACCTTCGAATTTAACATCGAGAACTTTGGCAATGTAAATTTGAATGACATCAGCCTGATCGATGATCTGGCAGCAGTCTTTGGAACACCTTGTACGGTAAGTGTGGAAAGTCTGACCTCAGATGATTTCATAATCAATCCATTTTATCAATGGCGTAGCAATCACAGAATTACTTGGCTGCAGGTAATGATCTGCCGGTAGGCGATAAAGGAGCAGTACTCCTGACAATAAATGTAGCGAACTGCGATGATACACAAACAAGCTTTATCAATACAGCCACTGCAGAAGGAACAGCCCCAGATGGTTCCATGACCACGGATACTTCCGTAGATGGTTCTGATCCGGATGGTGTTGACGGCGATGATAATCCGGATGAAGAGAGTGGTACGCCTGTGAGCTTCGATCAAATGCCACAAATCGGGGTAGCGAAGCGCAATGTGAAGACGATCTTATTGCCAGATGGTAGCGCGAATGTAACTTTCGAATTTAACATCGAGAACTTTGGTAATGTAAACCTGAGTGATATCAGCCTGATCGATGATCTGGCAGCAGCCTTCCCGGCAACTTGCGAGGTAAGTGTGATGAGTCTGACCTCTGATGATTTCATAATCAATCCATTATACAATGGGGTAGCGATCACTGAATTACTCGCCGCAGGCAATGATTTGCCGGTAGGCGATAAAGGAGCAGTACTCTTGACGATCAATGTAGCGAACTGCGATGATACACAAACCAGCTTCATCAATACAGCCGAAGCCGAAGGAACAGCACCTGATGGCTCGATGACTATGGATACCTCCGTAGATGGTTCTGATCCGGATGGTGATGACGGCGATGATAATCCGGATGAAGAGAGTGGTACACCTGTGAGCTTCGATCAGATGCCACAAATCGGGGTAGCGAAGCGCAACGTACAGACAGTCCTACTGCCAGATGGTAGTGCGAATGTAACTTTCGAATTCAATATCGAGAACTTTGGTAATGTGAATTTGAGTGACATCAGTCTGATCGATGATCTGGTAGCGACCTTCCCGGCAACTTGTGAAGTAACTGTTTCAAGTTTGACTTCCGATGATTTTGTGATCAATCCATTATACAATGGCGTAGCGATCACCGAATTACTTGCCGCAGGCAATGATCTGCCGGTAGGAGATAAAGGTGCAGTACTGCTGACGATCAATGTAGCGAACTGTGATGATACGCAAACAAGCTTCATCAATACAGCCAATGCGACCGGAACAGCCCCTGATGGATCCATGACTATGGATACCTCAGTAGATGGTTCTGATCCGGATGGTGTTGACGGCGATGATAATCCGGATGAAGAGAGTGGTACGCCTGTGAGCTTCGATCAAATGCCGCAAATTGGTGTAGCGAAGCGCAACGTACAGACAGTTCTCCTGGCAGACGGTAGTGCGAATGTAACTTTCGAATTCAACATCGAGAACTTTGGTAATGTAAACCTTAATGATATCAGCCTGATCGATGATCTGGCAGCAGCCTTCCCGGCAACGTGTGAAGTAAGCGTTGCCAGTTTGACTTCCGATGATTTTGTGATCAATCCATTATACAATGGCGTAGCGATCACAGAATTACTCGCCGCAGGTAACGATTTACCGGTAGGAGATAAAGGCGCAGTACTCTTGACAATCAATGTAGCGAACTGTGATGATACACAAACAAGCTTTATCAATACAGCAGATGCGACCGGAACAGCCCCTGATGGTTCCATGACTATGGATACCTCAGTAGATGGTTCTGATCCAGATGGCGTTGATGGCGATGATAATCCGGATGAAGAGAGTGGTACACCAGTGAGCTTTGATCAAATGCCACAAATCGGTGTAGCGAAGCGCAATGTACAGACTACGTTATTGCCAGATGGTAGTGCGAATGTCACTTTCGAATTTAACATCGAGAACTTTGGTAATGTTGAACCTGAGTGATATCAGTCTGATCGATGATCTGGCAGCAACTTTCCCGGCAACTTGTGAGGTAAGTGTGATGAGCCTGACCTCCGATGATTTTATCATCAATCCATTATACAATGGTACTACGGCGATCACGGAATTACTTGCTGCAGGCAATGACTTGCCGGTAGGTGATAAAGGAGCAGTACTCTTGACGATAAATGTAGCGAACTGCGATGATACGCAAACAAGCTTCATCAATACAGCAGATGCGACCGGAACAGCCCCTGATGGTTCCATGACAATGGATACTTCCGTAGATGGTTCTGATCCGGATGGTGTAGACGGCGATGATAATCCGGATGAAGAGAGTGGTACGCCTGTGAGCTTCGATCAAATGCCGCAAATTGGTGTAGCGAAGCGCAACGTACAGACAGTTCTCCTGCCAGACGGTAGTGCCAATGTAACTTTCGAATTCAACATCGAGAACTTTGGCAATGTGAATTTGAGTGACATCAGCCTGATCGATGATCTGGCAGCGACTTTCCCTGCAACTTGCGAGGTAAGCGTGATGAGTCTGACTTCGGATGACTTTATAGTCAATCCATTATACAATGGCGTAGCGATAACAGAATTGCTGGCCGCAGGTAATGATCTGCCGGTAGGTGACAAAGGAGCAGTACTGTTGACGATCAATGTAGCGAACTGTGATGATACACAAACCAGCTTTATCAATACAGCCAATGCTGACCGGAACAGCCCCGGATGGTTCCATGACGACGGATACTTCCGTAGATGGTTCTGATCCGGATGGTGACGGATAACGATGATAATCCGGATGAAGAGAGTGGTACACCAGTGAGCTTCGATCAGATGCCACAGATCTGGTGTAGCGAAGCGCAACGTGAAGACGGAACTGCTCCTGCCGGATGGTAGTGCGAATGTAACCTTCGAATTTAACATCGAGAACTTTGGTAATGTCAATTTGAGTGACATCAGCCTGATCGATGATCTGGCAGCAGCCTTCCCGGCAACTTGTGAAGTAACTGTTTCAAGTCTTACCTCAGATGATTTTGTGATCAATCCATTATACAATGGTGTAGCGATCACTGAATTACTGGCCGCAGGCAATGATCTGCCGGTAGGCGATAAAGGCGCAGTGCTGCTGACGATCAATGTAGCGAACTGCGATGATACACAAACCAGCTTCATCAATACAGCAGATGCGACAGGAACAGCTCCTGATGGATCCATGACTATGGATACCTCAGTTGATGGCTCCGATCCAGATGGCGATGATGGCGATGATAATCCGGATGAAGAGAGTGGTACACCAGTGAGCTTTGATCAAATGCCACAAATCGGTGTAGCGAAGCGCAACGTACAGACGGTCTTATTACCAGATGGTAGTGCCAATGTAACTTTCGAATTTAATATCGAGAACTTTGGTAATGTGAACCTTAGTGACATCAGCCTGATAGATGATCTGGCAGATGCTTTCCCTGCCACTTGCGAGGTAAGCGTGATGAGTCTGACTTCTGATGATTTTGTGATCAATCCATTATACAATGGCGTAGCGATCACAGAATTACTCGCCGCAGGAAACGATTTACCGGTAGGCGATAAAGGAGCAGTACTCTTGACGATCAATGTAGCGAACTGTGATGATACGCAAACAAGCTTTATCAATACAGCCAATGCAAGGGTACAGCACCGGATGGTTCCATGACAACGGATACCTCTGTAGATGGCTCTGATCCGGATGGACGATGATGGCGATGATAATCCGGATGAGGAGAGTGGTACGACTGTGAGCTTTGATCAAATGCCACAAATCGGTGTAGCGAAGCGCAACGTACAGACAGTTCTCCTGCCAGATGGTAGTGCGAATGTAACTTTCGAATTCAACATCGAGAACTTTGGTAATGTGAATCTGAGTGATATAAGCCTGATCGATGATCTGGCAGCAACTTTCCCTGCAACTTGCGAGGTAAGTGTGATGAGTTTGACTTCCGATGATTTTGTGATCAATCCATTATACAATGGCGTAGCGATCACCGAGTTACTGGCCGCAGGTAATGATCTGCCGGTAGGAGACAAAGGTGCAGTACTGCTGACGATCAATGTAGCGAACTGTGATGATACACAAACAAGCTTTATCAATACAGCAGATGCGACCGGAACAGCGCCTGATGGATCCATGACAATGGATACTTCAGTAGATGGTTCTGATCCGGATGGTGTAGACGGCGATGATAATCCGGATGAAGAGAGTGGTACAAATGTGAGCTTTGATCAAATGCCACAAATCGGTGTAGCGAAGCGCAATGTGAAGACGGAACTTATTGCCGGATGGTAGTGCGAATGTAACCTTCGAATTCAACATCGAGAACTTCGGTAATGTGAATCTGAGTGACATCAGCCTGATCGATGATCTGGCAGCCACCTTCCCGGCAACGTGTGAGGTGATTGTGACTGGCCTGACATCGGATGATTTTATTGTTAATCCATCCTTCAACGGTACAACGATAACTGAATTACTCACTGCAGGCAATGATCTGCCGGTAGGCGATAAAGGCGCAGTACTTGTTGACGATGAATGTAGCGAACTGTGATGATACCCAAACAAGCTTTATCAATACAGCCTATAGCAACAGGTACAGCTCCGGATGGTTCCATGACCACGGATACTTCCGTAGATGGTTCTGATCCTGATGGCGATGATGGCGATGATAATCCGGATGAAGAGAGTGGTACGCCTGTGAGCTTCGATCAGATGCCACAAATTGGTGTAGCGAAGCGCAATGTGAAGACAGAACTGCTGCCGGATGGTAGTGCGAATGTAACTTTTGAATTCAACATCGAGAACTTTGGTAATGTAAATCTGAGTGATATCAGTCTGATCGATGATCTGGCAGCGACTTTCCCGGCAACTTGTGAAGTAACTGTGATGAGTCTGACCTCTGATGATTTTGTAGTCAATCCATTATACAATGGCGTAGCAATTACAGAATTACTGCGCTGCAGGCAATGATCTGCCGGTAGGCGATAAAGGCGCAGTGCTATTGACGATCAATGTAGCCAACTGTGATGATACACAAACCAGTTTTACAAATACAGCCAATGCGACCGGTACAGCACCGGATGGATCGATGACCATGGATACTTCGGTAGATGGTTCCGATCCGGATGGTGTAGACAGCGATGATAATCCGGATGAAGAGAGTGGTACAACACGTGAGCTTCGATCAAATGCCACAGATTGGTGTAGCGAAGCGCAATGTGCAGACAGAACTGCTGCCGGATGGTAGTGCCAATGTAACTTTCGAATTTAACATCGAGAACTTTGGTAATGTAAACCTGAGTGATATCAGCTTGATAGATGACCTGGCAGCAACTTTCCCACCCACTTGTGAGGTAACGGTGATGAGTCTGACCTTCTGATGATTTTATCATCAATCCTGGCCTTATGACAATGGCATCAACGATTACTGAATTACTTGCTGCCGGCAATGATCTCCCGATTGGAGATAAGGGCGCGGTGCTCATCACGATAAACGTTGAATTCTGTAGTTTTACTCAAACGGACTTCATCAATATAGCTACTGCCACAGGTACAGCACCCGATGGTTCCTTGACAACGGACAATTCTGTCGATGGTGCGGATCCTGATGGCGTTGACGGCGATGATAATCCGGATGAAGAGAGTGGTACACCTGTGAGCTTTGATCAAATGCCACAAATCGGTGTAGCGAAGCGCAATGTCCAGACAGTATTATTGCCAGATGGCAGCGCTGAAGTTACTTTCGAGTTCAATATCGAGAACTTTGGCAATGTGAACCTCGCTGATATCAGTTTGATGGATGATCTGGTGATGGCATTTCCAGCCACTTGTGAGCCAACCGTATTAAACCTGACTTCCGATGATTTTGTAGTGAACCCGGCTTACAATGGAATAACCGTAATGGAATTACTGGCCACTGGAAATGACTTGGATGTAGGTGATTTAGGCGCAGTGCTCTTAACCATCAAAGTAGCTAACTGTAGTGAAACTCAAACGAGCTTCTTTAATGTAGCGATAGCTGAAGGTACGGCACCTGATGGGTCGATGACCACGGATGTTTCCGTAGATGGCTCTGATCCTGATGGTGATGATGGCGACGATAATCCTGATGAGGAATAGTGGAACGCCTGTGATGTTTGATCAGATGCCACAAATTGGTGTTGCGAAGCGCAATGTGCAGACAACATTGCTACCAGATGGTAGTGCCAATGTGACTTTCGAATTCAACATCGAGAACTTTGGCAATGTGAACTTGAGTGACATCAGTCTGATCGATGATCTGGTAGCGACCTTCCCGGCAACGTGTGAGGTAAGTGTGATGAGTCTGACTTCGGATGATTTTATCGTCAATCCATGCCTTCAATGGTACAACGATAACTGAATTACTCACTGCAGGCAATGATCTGCCGGTAGGCGATAAAGGCGCAGTACTCCTGACGATCAATGTCGCGAACTGTGATGATACCCAAACGAGCTTCATCAATACAGCCGTTGCCCAGGGTACGGCACCGGACGGTTCTGTAACCACCGATGATTCGGTTGATGGTTCTGATCCTGATGGCGATGATGGTGATGATAATCCGGATGAAGAGAGTGGTACGCCTGTGAGCTTTGATCAAATGCCGCAAATCGGTGTTGCGAAGCGCAACGTACAAACTACGTGCTAGCCGGATGGTAGTGCCAATGTAACTTTCGAATTCAATATCGAGAACTTTGGCAATGTGAACCTCGCTGATATCAGTCTGGTAGATGATCTGGCAGCTGCCTTCCCGGCAACGTGTGAGGTAACTGTTTCGAGTTTGACTTCGGATGATTTTATTGTTAATCCATCCTTCAACGGCACGACGGTAACCGAATTGCTGGCCGCTGGTAATGATCTGCCGGTAGGCGATAAGGGTGCGGTGCTGTTGACGATCAATGTAGTCAATTGTGATGCTTCGCAAACAAGCTTTTTCAACACAGCAACAGCCCAGGGTACAGCTCCGGATGGTTCCATAACAGATGATATATCCGATGATGGTGCTGATCCGGATCCGAATGGTGACGGTAATCCGGAAGGGACTGATGAGAGTGATCCAACACCAATAATGTTCTCTCAGGATCCAATTTTGGGTGTAACCAAACGCGTAAGCCAGGGGCCAACACTTGATGTGGACGATTATTACCTGCTTACCTATGAAATTAGACTTGAAAACCTTGGAGATGTCGATCTGGAATTACAATCTGTAATTGATGATCTGGCAGCTACCTTCAACGGTGCTCAGGATTGGATGGTCGTAGGAGTAGAAAGTGAAGAATTTGCAGTAAATGTAAACTACAACGGTATCACCGATCTGAACCTGATCACAGCGGGAGAAATCTTAATGCCTGGTGAGGAAGGTGCTATCTATCTTACAGTAAGAGTGGCTCCGGGAGGGAATCCGGGACCATACTTTAATACAGCAACGGGTAATGCCGTTTCTCCGGGCGGAACACCAGTAACAGATGATTCTCAGGATGGAACGAATCCTGATCCGGATGGTGATGGAGATCCCACCAATGACGATGACCCTACCCCGGTTTATTTGGATTGCTATGTTGACATCCTTTGTCCGGCAGTAGCAGATACCATTACGGTAGATAATGACCTGGGATGGTGTCAGGCCTTTGTGAATTTTCCACCGGCTGAAATCATCACTTGCGCAGCAGCTCCCGACAGTCTAATTGAATTTAAACTGGAAGGAGTAGGTGCCATGGATGTTCCGTTGGATACATGGATAGAAGGTCAGCCGAGTGGGTTGATGTACAATGTCGGACTCACGAAAGTTTCTATTCGAGCGAGTATCCCGTCTATCCCGGAACTTGGGTATTCCGAATACTGCACCTTCTATATAGAGGTTTTGGATAAAGAAGATCCCGAGATACTTTGCCAGGATATTACCGTACCGGTAGGAGCAGATTGTGAATTTATTCTGACACCGGATCGATTAGATGCCGGAACGACGGATAATTGTACTGCACCTGAGTCCATATTATGTATACGAGTAAGTCTTGATAATATCAATTATACCCCATGAAATTGTCTTTGGTATCAACGACCTGGTGAATTCACCGATAACGGTTTATTTACAGGTAGACCGATGAGGCAGGTAATACAACAACTTGTACTGCACAGGTATTCCTGGTAGACGATTCGGCTCCGGTAATCACTTGTCCGGAGGATATGGTTGTTTACGTGGAAGAGAATGTGTGTGCAGGCATAGTACCGAATTTAAGTGCCGATCTGGTTATTGACAACTGTTCTCCATTAGATACCGTATTCCAGCAGCCTTGGCCAGGAACCTTGTTTGGTGCGGCCCATGGAGATATGCTTGAGGTGGTACTTACCGTAGTTGATGTGAATGGTAATATTGACACTTGTGGTGTGACGCTTACTTTGGTTGATACCATCGCGCCGACATTCCTCAACTGTCCACAACCTGATATCAAGGTCAATACCCTCCCGGGAATGTGTGCTGCATTTGTCAACTTCACCCTGCCTTTGGCTACGGATAATTGTGGTCCTGCAGGGGTAGTACAGACAGATGGTACAGGTTTAACAACAGGGGATATGTTCCCTGTCGGAACGACCATTGTTGAGTTTACCGCCTTTGATGATGCAGGCAACAGTACGGTTTGTACCCAGAAGATTATTGTTAATGACAAAGCAACTCCTGAACCACTGGATGGGGATGGATGCCCTGAGGATTTAACGGTAGTTATGGATCCGGCAGAATGTGGTGCTGTTGTTGAAAATATCACTCCTTCCTTTACGGATAATTGTGAAGAGAACCTGTCGGTTATTTACCAGGTAAGTGATCTTTCAGGAAATGAATTGTTTAGTGGATTGGCAGATGCCTCAGGAAGTGTGTTTGATCAGGGAACCTCAGTGGTAACCTACCTGGCTCAGGATCAGCCGTTATTGCTGATTACCGAAGTTACGCATGAATGGCAGGCTGGTCTGGGATCAACAGATCCTGTTCCTGATTTTCTGTCTACCGTTCCGGCAAATGCAGATTTCCTTGAAGTGACCAACTTCGGCCCGGCAGCCATGGATGTCAGTTGCCTGAATATAGAAAGACTTTATTTGGGAGGTTCAGACGTTTATGCTGTGCCTTCAGGAGTAGTCCTCCTGCCAGGTCAGGTACTTACCATCCACTTTGGTGAAGGCACGGATGATCCGGCTAATCATTTCTTCAATGTGCCCGGAGCAACTGAGCTTCCGGCAACACAGGGAGCTGCTTATGTGATAAGTCACTCAAGCGTTGTTTTGGATGTTGTCGTTCTGGGAGATTATAATCCAGTAGGGCAGGGTAGTATGGCACTGGTCGGCTTAACGGACTGGGTAGGTACAAATCCTGTCAATTCAGGAGGGCTGATTCGCCATACAGTATGGGACAGCAATGGTCCTTCAGATTATCTTGTTCCTGCACCGTGTTATGCTAATTCTATTGGAAGCCTGAATCCGACACTTCCTGTTTACGACTGGAATGGTCATGTTACGGCGCTCCAGGCCAAATTGCCAAACAGGTATGAATGTACCTTCCATATAACGGTAGAAGATCATGAATTGCCTCAGTGTGGCATGTACGGAGATTACCAGATCTTCACAAATGACAATGCCACTGATATTGAGTTGGCAGTATGTGAATCTTCTGTGATCAATATTCCGAATCAGTTTGAGATAGCTGATTTGAATGTTTACATAGAAGGCAATACGGAATCCTTTGGAGATTTGAGCTTTACGCTGATAAGTCCAACAGGCGTTGAAGTAGTTTTGGCAGACGCGATCTGTGGTACGAACGATGGATGGCAGTTTACTTTAGATAGTGACGCGCCAAACGATATCGTTTTCCAGTGTTTCGCCTTAAATCTGGGGTATGATTTTGCACCGATTAACAGCCTTGAAGTATTGAATGGTACCTTGGCACAGGGCGACTGGATTTTGCAAGTGAGCCATAACGGTGGTTTGAGTGATGCTACAGCAAGCCTCCTCGAATGGAGGATAGAAGTCAGCGCAAGATTGCCATTTTATCAGGAGAGTGTCGTCATAAATAATGAACCCGGTGATTGTAGCGCTGTCTTTGAGTGGAATCACCCTGTATTGTTTGATAATTGTCCTGGAGGTGAAATGCAGATCAGGTATCTGGATGAATCCGGAGCGATTGTAGGAAACGGTTCGGTAGCGGAACAGGATTGGGGTACACTGGAAAGTTATGAGTTCCCAGTTGGCGTTACTACCGTTGTTTACTTGCTCACAGATGGTGCTGAAAATATTAGCGAATGTAGCTTTACCGTGGAAGTGCTTGATGTAGAGCCTCCGGTACTTGAATGTCCTGAGGATGTTACTATCCAACTGGGACCTGAAGAATGTGGTACCACGTGGTCGCTCGATTTTCCTGTGCTCGATGATAACTGTGGGATATTAACGATTGATGCTGATCCTCCGTTGACCAGTTTCTTTGAAATCGGTACTACCGAGGTGAATGTTACCATTGCCGATGCTGCCGGAAATAGTGTGGATTGTAGTTTCAATGTCATCGTACTGGAATTCGAACCAGTGGATGAAACACTGGCATGCTTCGGGGAGATCAACGTAAGCCTCGGACCGGATTGTGTTACCGAAATAACGGCGGATATGATTCTGCTCGGCGACAACCATGGTTGTTATGAGAATTATGAGGTCATTGTTTGTTACGGACCTGAACCGGGAGGAGCTATGATTCCTACCAGTCCTTTTATTACGCTCAATGAAGTGGGACAGCAATTGGTGGTTAAGATCTGTATTCCTGAAACGGAAGAATGTTGCTGGGGACTCATCAATGTTGATTTTTACGAAATTCCGGAATTTATTTGTCCGGTAGATGTGAGTGTGAGTTGTAATGAAGATACCAGTCCCGAAAATCTGGGCCAACCTATTATTACTTCTTGCGTACCCGGCGGAGCCAGCGTTTCTTATGATGATGTCATCGAGGACAATGGAGATTGTGAGGACCCTCGGGTTGTTATTTCCAGAACATGGACCGTATCAGATGGTGTTGGCAATAGTTCCGAATGTATTCAGACCATTACCATTGAAGCGTTTGATTTGGCAGATATTGACTTCCCGCCAAATTATGACAATATTACGCTGGATGCCCTGGATTGTGCAGCAGTGATCAATGATCCAGGTTTGACCCATCCGGATGTGACCGGTTATCCTACCGTAGATGGTAGTACCGATGTCTTTGGAGTGAATTATTGTTCCGCTTCTTACCTCTGGACGGATGAAGTTTATGCTATTTGTCCGGGTAGTTATGAGATACTTAGAACATGGAAAGTACTGAATACTTGCCTGCCTGTTGAGTCCGGTGAAAATCCTCTGGAACACATCCAGGTGATCAAAGTATTGGATCAGAGCGGACCATTAATGGATTGTCCTGAAAATATGACCGTTTCGACAGGGCCGTTTGGTTGTACAGCAACCTTTGTACTGCCGGATCCTGGTATTTTGGAGAGTTGTTCCAATGCTACTTTTACAGCTAGTGTCAACGGTGGAGTGGTCATTGATTATTTCGGAGATTATGTAGTCAGTAATTTGCCAATAGGCACCTTTACGGTTACCTATACCGCTACGGATGAATGTTTGAGAACCTCACAGTGTAGTTTTGAAGTGACGGTTGAAGACATGATTGAACCTATTGCCATCTGTGATGATGAATTACAGATTTCCATTGGAGGCGAGGGTTATGCCCGCATTTATGCCGAAGATGTCGATGAAGGCAGTCACGATAACTGCAGTGAAGTATCCTTACAGGTGCGTCGTGTCGGTGGCCAGTGGGGTGATTACGCTGAGTTTGATTGTGATGATATCAACGAATTTGTTGTCATCCAGTTATTGGTAGAGGATGCCGCAGGTAATACCAATATGTGTTGGTTAGAAATATTGGTGGAAGATAAAACCAATCCGTTCTGTTATGCGCCACACAGTACCAGTTTGCATTGCGATGACGAAGTATTGTTGCATATTGATTGGGATGATGTCGATCAGCTGAACGAAACATTCGGGGAAGCCTGGTCAGAAGACAATTGTAATGGTTCCTACGCAGAACAAATCGGTGTGACCAACAACCTCAACGATTGTGGCTGGGGTACCGTTATCCGTACTTTCCGCGCAGTTGATGATTGGGGACTGATCTCACAAAATGCTTGTCAGCAGGTAATTACTGTTTACGAAGTTCATAATTACGAAATCAAATTCCCTAAGGATACGGAGGCCGAATGTGGCATTCCAAATCCTGATACCATTGATTATAACACATTGGCTTGTGATTTGATTACCGTAAATGTAAACGATGAAATTTACGAGGCTACCAGCGATGAATGTTATAAGATACTGCGAACCTATAAGGTGATCAATTGGTGTGAGTGGGATGGAGAATCTGCTCCTGTTGTTATCGGCAGAGATGAAGATTGTGACGGAAATCCTGGAGATGAAGATGTTTGGGTTACGGTTCGGACTACCTGGAATGGTAATGATCCGATCTATACCACTTATGTCGACCGGGATAATGATGAAACCAATCTGGATCCTTTCGAGGGTACTAGTCGCTGTACTAACTTGCCGAAGCCAAACGGGCATTGGGCAAATAGTACCATCAATTTGGAACTGACAAGTATCGGTCACTGGCAATACACCCAGGTAATTAAGGTGTACGATTATGTCGCTCCTACCGTTCAGGTTGGGGAATACAATACTTTCTGCAGTGAGTCTGCCGATTGTACCGGAGACGTAGCCATTACCTTTACCGTAGAAGAGTTGTGTGACCTGGATGTCGTCATCGCAGAAGGATTTATTGATGCCTTTGCCGATGGTTCGGTTGAAGGAAACGCAACGGTGGTAGAGTTATCCAGAGATGAAGCTACCAGTACCATTACTTACGAAATCAGTGGCACCTATCCTTTAGGAAACCATAGTTTTGGAATCCACGTGGAAGATGGTTGTGAGAATGTTGTATGGGTAGAAGTTCCTTTTGAAGTGGTAGACTGTAAGGCACCGACGCCAATCTGTATCAATGGATTGACGGTTACCTTGATGCCTCAGCCAGACGGATGTTGTTCGATGGCTATCTGGGCGACCGATTTCATTGCTTCACCAATTGAAGATTGCTCTGGCCCTGTGACCTATTCAATTCATCGCGTAATTGATGTGGATGACGGAACGGAGATTCCTGCTGCAGAGACCACAGGTTTGGTGTTGGATTGCAATGACGAGGAAGAAGTAATGATTTACATCTATGCCTGGGATAATGCTTTCAATCCGTATGCCATTCAGCCGGATGGATCCGTTGGAGGACCCAACTATGACAGGTGTGAAACCTATGTGCTGGTTCAGGCTCATGAGTCTTGTGTCACCGCGGCTTCAATGATAGCAGGTATTGTCGAAACAGAAGAAACAGAAGGAGTGGAAGGGGTGGAACTTACCCTGAGTGGTAACGTTTCGCTTGTTGAGTACACCACGGATTCTGGGCACTATTTCTTTGACGGTGTGGAAAATGGATTTGATTATACCATTACACCTCATTTGGATAGTAACCCGTTGAACGGTGTGACGACTTTCGACCTCATTCTGATCTCCAAACATATTTTGAGTATTCAATTACTGGATAGTCCATATAAGTTGATTGCTGCCGATGCAAATGCTTCAGGCACCATAACAACAGCAGATATGATCCAGTTGAGAAAATTGATTCTCGGATTATTCGACGAGTTGCCTAACAATACCAGTTGGCGGTTTGTGGATGCTGATTATCTGTTCCCGGATCCTGCTAATCCATGGTCTGAAGAATTCCCGGAAACCAGGAATATCAATGACCTGGCAGAGGATATGCTCGACGAGAATTTCATCGCTGTTAAGATCGGAGATGTTAATCTGTCGGCAGCACCAAATTCCACCAGTGTGGAGGAACGGAATGTTCAAGGTTTGTTTACCCTCAGGGCGGAAGAACTGAGGATGAAAGCAGGAGAGCAATACAACATTAGCTTTACCGCCGCAGACCTTAAAAACATCCAGGGGTATCAGTTTACGTTCAACTTCGACCGGACAGCCCTGAGTTTTGAAGGTATGGATTATGATGGCCTGGCAACAGCAGACAATTTTGGATTGGCATTCCTCGAACAAGGTATGATTACCGCAAGCTGGAATTTGCCTGGTGGGCAAACACTGAATGGTGATGAAGTATTGTTTACTTTGCGCTTTACAGCACAACGCAACGTACTTCTCAGTGAGGTGATCAGTATCGGATCGACGATCACAAGGGCGGAAGCCTACAGTGCAACCGATGAGCTGCTGGATTTAGCCCTGAGCTTTGAAGATGAATCCACCTCTGATATTTTTGCAGTGTACCAGAATACGCCGAATCCGTTTGACGGATCGACGCGCATCGGATACACCCTGCCGGAAGATGCTGCCGTGACGATCACGATCCAGGATGTGACCGGAAAGACCCTCAAGGTACTATTCCAGGATGGTCAGCAAGGATACAATGTAATGGTATTGGAAGCGAAGACATTGGGTGCAACCGGAACCTTGTATTATACGGTGGCAACCGATACACACATAGCTACGAAAAAGATGATCGTAGTAGAGTAGAGACAGTACCACCTCAGGGAGGTTTTCCCTTGTGGTTGGTTTACAGGGAGAAATTATTATGACAAAAAATGAGCGGACATAACATGGTTCGCTCATTTTTTTTTGTCATAGAATGAAAATCATTTCAATTCTTTGTACTAAAGAGTATTTTTTTCTATAATTAATTGATTAATAATATTTTATATTTATTTGGTTAAATAATAATTCATTTTATTTGGTATTTAAAATCCTGTTTTTGTCCTTTTTTATCTGTTTTAGATGTTTTACCTTTGCATAAAGGAAAAATTAAATATAACCTTGAACGCCAAATTTTGAGAGGCTATCTACACACCAATATTTGTTTTGACCGGGAGAACCATCATTGAACCATGCAAATAGTTTAAGGATGGTTTTGTAATTGGAAAAGGTGAAGTGTTTCAGGAGATTTCATATGAATAATTTTTAACTAAACGTCACTTTTCCCTTTTGGCCCCCAGAATTACAGGTTTATCCCTTGAGTTTATATTTTTTTATAAAAAGTAAAAAAATATATATGTAAAAGACTGTTCATTGAAAAAAAAATTCATAATTGTATTGATTTTTTATGATCAAGGTTTTAGTGTGCTAGGAAATTTATACACTTAGGTGATTTAAACACTCCCATCCACTGAAAAGGCCTCACTCAAATGACAGCATATTCGATATTTGTTTTTAAAACAGTCCGAATTGCTCTTTCCAGTTGTAAAAAAAAATTATTCCAGTCAATTGTTTCAATTGTAGATCAGAAGGGTTTTCCTCTGAGAGAAACACCTTGCCTGTTCCTATTTTGTCATAAATCAAATTGTTGAAGTGTGATAATTGAAGAATCAGGAAACTCATGGTCACAATTGAGCGAAGATTCGATGTGCTTAAAGCATTGGAATTCAAGTCATCCCAAATCTGATTACATAAAATATATTATGGTAATGTGAATTCCCCCTTGCGTTACTTCTGAGTTGTGTGAAAATAGGTAAATGTTGTTTTATGAAATATGATCGCAAGTGGGGCACCTTTTTTTGAGGTGTTCCGCTTTGTTTACACATTTTGTAAAGCAATCTATATAAATACCTTGTGTTAGGAAAAGCTATTTATGGTTCAAAGGAACTTATAGGATAACGTAACTTGACAAGGGGTTAATAAAAATACAGAACATAAACAGGGGAAAAGACCCCTTAAAGTGTTTTCTGGATTGACAGGCACCAAAAGGTTCTTGATGCAGTCTAATTACATGGAGAAATCACCGCCTTTTCTGAAACAACTGACCATTGTTTTGGCCAAGGCATTTGCTGTTTTACATGATGAGAGATACGACCAGTAAATATTAATTAACATTCTAATTTCAAAACAAATTTACAGTATGAAAACACTATTATTATTCCGGTTCGGAAAAGGAGGTTAACTCCGTACTTTTTGCTTTTGGGAAAAAAGTTTTCCAAAAAAAATTAGACCTAAACAACTCAAGTAATTGAGTATCATAATTTCAAAACCTGACAGGCGAAGTCATCAATAAAGTTCCCCTTAAAACCGGAGCAGCAGAAAATTTCGCTTGAAGTCATTGACTGTTCAGGTTCATAAAACAAATCATTAAAAATTTTTATTCTCATGAAAAGAGCCTCTACTTACTTTATCATGGGCGCAGCTGTACTGATATCAGTATTTGCCTTAGCCTACTCTGGTGCTCTGAATTTTGACTTTGCAGATGAATCTTCAGCTGTAGAAACCCAGGAAACCACGGACAAGGTTTTTGGCGGGGAGTCAATGGCGCCCCCTCCTCCTGGTGCAGACCAGTTTAATGTTGATGTCACCTCCGATGTGCCCCCGGGTACTGCTGTTAATGCTGGAGATGTGGTGATTTACACCATCAACTATAGTACTGCCAGTAACAATAACGACTTTGATGGAGCTTCCATCACGGTTTTTATCCCGGCAGAATTAATCGAACTTGTTTCTTTTTCTGGAACACCTGACGTATCCAATACTACTTTTGTCCCGGTACCTGGTGGTTATGAGTTTACGATTAACTTTTTGGCCACAATACCAGCTGGTAGCCAGGGTATGATGGAATTGGCCGTTATTTATCCCCCGGGCTCTACCTGTCCTTTAGAAAATATAGGACTTACCGTGGACGGGAGCGCTACAGCAGGCGGTGTTGCTGTCGCGGATGATACCCCTTTCAATAATACTGCGGGCGTTTTTGTGTTAAACGACCTGAACGACGCATGGGAAATCGTTTTGGATGGTATGGTAGGTCTTCCGGACGCAACTTCCTCCTTCACTGTTACGGTGAATCCGCTTAATATGACACCCCTGGAGTTGCAATCGGATATAGAGGTAACCCTTAATATTCCTGATGGCGCGGTGGTCAACAGCTGTGATGGTTGTACACAGACGGGCAACACCTTGGAATGGAACCCCGCTGGGCCCATAAGTACAGCCTTCTTTTATAATGTGGTATTAACCCTGCCCAGCTCCGATTTCCAAATCAATGATTTTATCAACCTGAATACCAGACTTAAGGCAGAGGTGGGTTGTCCCGATAAAGTAAATACTGCCGACAATTTTAATGGACAGATTATCGCTTCTCCAGATGGAGGTTGCTTATCCGGTCCGACTTTGTCCACCTATACAATCGGTAACTCGGGTACCCTCGAGTTTAGTTATGGCAATACAGGAAACGTTGCCATTGATGATTTTACCGTTGTTACAGACTTTCCAAAAGAAATTGGTATTACAGAAATCCCGGCAGCGACCTATTCAGAGGCAGGCCTGGAAGTACAAGTAACTTACTCAACCACTGTCAATACCAACCAAACCTATACTTTTACTACTTCAGATGTGACAGCTTCCGGCGGGTTAACCTTACCGGGCGGAGAATATCTGACGACCATTTCATATACTTTCTTAGATCCCGTTCCTGTTGGCTTTGCTACGGATGGAAATTTGTCTTTTGATTATACCGTGTTAGCTACCGACCTGATGGGTAACCCGGTTGTAGGGGCTCATCCATGTGAAATAACCAATTGCAGCAACCCTAATATTAACTGTTTAGAAACTAATATTGGTGTTACTGGTGACCTGCAGGGGTCACAAGTAGTCAACAGCGGTTGTAGTGATCAGGATATTGCACGCATCCTGCCCGCGATTGATGATTTTGCAAAAACGATTTCAAATGCGGACGACCGTGCGCTTTCTACTGATGATGTGATAGATCTGTTCAACGGTGACCAGGTAACCTACACCATTAACTTTAGTACAACCGATGCCGGTCCGCTTGTTGATGCCATTATCACGGATGGCCTGCCTGCGGGATTGACCTTTGTGGGTGCACCCACCTATGGCGGTGGTATCACTGCCGGACTTGAACCAGCATTTGATGCAGGTACCGGTACCTGGGACTTTACAGGCATTAGCCTTCCCGCCGACGAGGATTTTTCCATCACTTAAACGGTGGAGGTAGATGCAACGGCAGCACCAGGGATATATGAAAATTGTGCTGCTTTTAGTGGTGATCCTAATAGACCGGCAACTTGCGACCCGGTTGAAGATTGCGAGGAAGTAAACGTCTTGCCTTCCGGTCCGGTAGGCCCGGTGAAAGGTACGCTGACGCTGGATGGCAATTCGGAATATTTCCCGGAGGAGCAATTCAATTATCAGCTCAGCTGGCGGAACTCTGGAACTGCTGGTGTGGACGGAACCATAATCATGGATTTGATGCCACCAGAAATAGAATTGATTGATACGGATCCAGGTACACCCGGTATCCAAATGGATGTTAGTTACACTAATATTCCCGGTAGTCCTGTGGTTACCATTCTTGAAAATCAGGGGGTAAATTTCGACCAAACCAAAATAACCTGGGATTTTACGGGTATTATTCTGCCAGGTGGTACGGATGCTGCTACGGATTATTTGTCCGATTATTTTCGCATCAAATTCCTGGTACAGGTAAAATCAGGGGTAGAGGCAGGTCCCGTTTCCAATAGCTTTACCTTGGATGCGCCCATTCCTTCCCGACCAGATTTACCTTTGACGGCTTCTAATACTTTGAGTATTAGTCCGGTTGGGCCAGGGTTTTTGGCTAAATTCTATGAAGACATTGATGAACCAATGACTTTTGTTGATGAATTAGGCCTGGTAACATCGGGGATCTTCTTTCCGGAAGAAGAATTTCTATATACTTTACAATGGAATAATCGTGGAGAATTTGATATGATGAACACGATGATCACTGACTTGCTGCCGCCGGAAATTGAATTGGTGGATACAGATCCTGGCACAGCAGGGATTCAGCCAGATGTAGCCTATTCCGGTAACTTTCCTGCTTTTCCTCCGGCCCCAGTGATTACTATCGTTGAAAATACTGGTAATGGCGATCAAACCCAGATCAACTGGGACTTTACCGGTATTACCCTCGAAGGTGGGAATCCAAGTAGCCCGGCGTATTTGATTACTTTCCGCGTACGGATCAAAACGGGAACTCCCCAAGGAACGATCACCAACTGCTTCGAAGCTGTTGCCACTGGTGATAATGTCCGCACCGATGTACCCTCTGCATGCGCTACCTCACCTGTAGATAAGGTCGGCCCGGTAAGACTGCAAAAAAATCTGAATGATAATGACAATGCAGCTTTTCCTGGAGATATTGTGGAATATGAAATCAGTTTTAGAAATCAGGGACCTTTTGATGCGACCCAGGTTAAAATTATTGACCAGTTGCCACCGGGTTTGGAATATGTGGACGGTAGTGTAACTTATGACAATGTTTCTGACCCCGGAACAGGTTTTATGGTCACCACTACACCAACCAATGTAGGTGGAGTGGATTACGACCTCAACACCCTCATCTGGGAATGGCCAACCATCCCCGGTGCTGACCCTAACGATTATCGATCAGATAGAATCACGATCACTTACCAGGCAATGGTATTGCCGACAGCACCTCCTGATTTATTCCTGGAGAACTGCGTAACCCTTGATGCTCAGGGACCCAATATCGACCCGCGAAGAGATTTTTCAGATCCAACTACTCCTCAAATACTGGATGAATGTAATGATAACCTCCTCGTACTCACGCTTGCCAAGGTAGAGTCTGAAAAATTTGTATGGGGAAGTTGTGACGATATTAATGATAACAATTTACCCGATGACGATGAATTCCTGGCTACCCCGCAAGGAGGCTTTGCCATAGGAAAAACCACACCAGGTAGTGATTTCTACTACCATATGGATATATACAACGCCGGGAACATTCAGATCAAAGATCTGGTTGTTATTGATATCCTGCCATGGATAGGAGACATTGGGGTAGTTGTAACTGACCCCCGGGATTCCGAATGGCGGGCTAATATGGCAGAACCGTTTCAGATTCCTGTTGAATTTACACCCGCCGGTGGTGATCCCAATGTGACTACCGGGGTAAAAGTATACTATACATCAGAAACCAACCCTTGTCGGGTGGAATTTAATCCTGACATTACCCCCGCAGGTTGTACAGGTCCTTTCTGGACGGACATGGCTCCGGCTGACCTTACGGAAATACAAGCATTTAAACTCGAATTTAACGATTATATCATCCAGCCAGGACAAACACTCTCCTTGATATGGAGAATGACTGCCCCGATTGATGCGCCCGTTGGTACGACCGCCTGGAATACTTTTGGTTACCAGGGAACGCGGGTGGATAATGATAACACTTTTACGACAGCTCAGCCTAAAAAGGTGGGTATGCTAATCGAAGAATGTTACACCGATCCTGGACAGATAGGTAACTACGTCTGGGTCGACCAAAATGGTGATGGGATTCAGAATGAAGGGCCAGAAGCGGGTGTGAATGGCGTAAAAGTTACTTTGTTTAAAGTAGTTGGAGCAAAAGACACCCCTGGAAATGGGGAGACGGATGATATGATGATGGGCATGGCAACCACGACCAATAACCAGGCCGGTGAACCGGGTTACTACCTCTTCACCGACCTGCCTTTGGATATGGATTATTACGCTGTTTTTGACGTAGACGATCAAAATGCAGGAGGTACTTTGCCTAATGGCACAGGCATTACCACCCAGAATGCTGGGGATGATGAATTAGATAGCGACCCCGATCCCGCAATGGGGATGACGGACGTCGTTACCCTGTCGACTGGCAATGAAAGTAATCTAAGTCTGGATATGGGACTTAATCCTGTTCCGGATTGTGGAGCGGATCCTGTTATTACCGTTATTTGCGACAATGAAGGTACGCCTAATGACCCAAGTGATGATACATTCACTTTTACCATTTTAGTTTCCACTAATGGTAGTACCGACTTAGCAGGTGAATATACCATCTTCGAGTACGATGAAAACGGGGCTTTGACGAATATTACTTACAATAATGCTTATGACGTAGAGCAAGGTCCTTTTGGTCCCTTTGATGTCAGCGGTGGAGATATCTCCCTGGATGTTGATGACGAAAGCAATGCCATCTGTATGAAAAGTGTCCTGGTGGAAGCACCGGCGACTATGCAATTGCAGAATTTGTCTGTAGATGCTTCTTGTTCGAGTGCCGGGCCTGGTGGATATGGACTTACCGTCGATCTGGAAATTTTCGACGGTCTGATCCCGCTAATGGAGATCCTGCAGTCGTTCGGGTGAGTGTTGCGGATAATGCAGATAATGTAACATCTGCCACACAGGTTATAGCAGCTACCGTTGGCGTTACCAACCTGACTTTTGTCAATATGGATTGTGATGGTCAGGATGGTGTGGCTATTTCTGCTCAGTTTTGGGACGATGACCTCGGTGCACCAATAACGAATACTTGTGCCGCTACAAGAACCTATAATGAGCCTTGCTGGCTGGATATTCAAGTGAATATTGTTGATGAATGTAGAGATAATGGTACTTATACCGTTGAGGTAACCGGTACTTATTATAATGCTCCTGGCAATATGACAGTGAGTATTACCGGTAATGGCGGCGGAGCATTTTCTCCTGCTTCCAACACGGTTACACTGTCAGCTCTTGCAGATGGCGAAGGGGTGGCTATAACTTCCTTCACCAAAGATTGTGATGGACAGTTACACGATGTATCTGCTACTTTTGCAGCCAATAATGCCTGCAGCGATATGGAATCTTTCGAAGGTCCGCGCGACAGAGATTATGGTGATAACCCGGATGGTTTTGATACAAATTTTGCCAGTGGTGGTGCTTTCCACATCATTCACGATGATATATTCCTTGGTGCTTGTGTAGATTCAGAACTCGATGGAGCTCCTGAAACTCAGGCTGGTGTTGACGGAACACCTCAGGCAGGAGCAGGAGCAGGTGGTGATGATGCTACAGGTGTACAGTTTGAAACTGGAGAATTGTCATACCATGAGTGTGTGGATGACGATGAGGACGGTGTACAATTCCTTACACCAATGGTACAAGGAAATGAAGCCTGTGTGCAAGTTACAGCAACCTCAACACTCGGTGCTGCTACCCTCGATATGTGGGTCGATTTCAACGGAGATGGAACCTTCCAGGCCGGTGAAAAAGTGGCCTTCACTTCCAATGTGGTACCTGTAGGTACTTCTACCCAACAATACTGCTTTACCGTACCGGCAACAGCTACTTTCCCAAATCAGGAAACGCACGTAAGGGTGCGTCTGAGTACGGCAGGTGTTGCCAATCCTACTGGAATTGCCTTTGACGGTGAGGTAGAAGATTATTATCTTCAGTTTGCCAAGATTGGTGATTTTGTATGGGAAGACCTCGATATAGATGGTGAGCAGGATAATGGCGAACCAGGAATCGTTGGAGCGGATGTCACCATTTCCGGTTTCGATATTTTAGGAAATGCTTATACAGCGACTGTTCAGACTACCACTGGTGGTATGTATATGTTTAACGGATTACTCCCTGGAGATTATACCGTTACATTTGGTACGCCTACAGACTTTTTCCCTACCAAACAGGATGAACTTCCTGGTAATGACGATGACGATAGTGATGCTGATCCTACAACTGGAGTAGCTTCTTCAACGCCAGTTACGCTGGCTGGAGGAGATATCGTTGATGATGTAGATGCTGGTTTCTGGACATACGCCAGCATTGGTGACTACGTATGGAAAGATCAGGATGCCGATGGTTTCCAGGATCCTTTGGAGCCAGGCATTAATGGCGTAACGGTAGAATTGACTGGTACTGATTTCTATGGTAACCCTGTTAATCTTACGACAACGACTACCAACTTCATGGGAATGGACGGCTATTACATCTTTGATGACTTGGTTCCGGGTGTTTATAAATTGACCTTTACGACACCTGCTGGTCTTTATACAACTTATGTAAATAATCTGCCAACTAATGATGCAGATGATAGTGATGCCGATCCAGCGATGGGGGGTATGACGGTTGATGAAACCCTCCTTTCAGGTGAAAATAACCCGGATTATGATGCTGGTTACTTTGAACCGGTAGCTTTAGGAAATGTGGTATGGTTAGATGAAAATGCCGATGGTGTTCAGGATAATGTTGGTATGCCAGGGGGCGAAGTACCGATCGAGAATGCAACGGTTACGCTTTTCCAGGCGGACGGCGTAACTTCTGTAACCGATGCGGATGGACTTGCGGTAGATCCCGTAACAACAGGCTCTGATGGTATGTATATGTTCATGAACCTGATCCCTGGTGATTACGTGGTACAGGTGACTCCACCTGCTCCGGCAGATGGAAATCCATACCTGACATCACCAAGCGGTGGTGATCCGGATAATAATATTGATACAGATTCCAATGGCGATCCTATTCCCGGAGGAGCACAGTCATTGCCGGTTACTTTAACCAGTAATGGTGAGATCAACGATGGTGATGCGGATGATAACAAGAATCCAAGTGTTGACTTCGGTTTCTATCAGGCAGTAAGTGTTGGAGATCTTGTTTGGATTGATAGCGATAATGATGGGATTCAGGATAATATAGGAACAGATGAACAACCGCTTTTAGGTGCATTAGTAGAATTGTTTGAAGCGGATGGTACAACACCGGCAACGGATATTAATGGTGCACCAGTGGCATCAGTGACTACCGGAGCTGACGGTATGTACATGTTCATGAACCTGATTCCTGGAGATTATGTTGTACAGGTTACACCACCGGCAGGGTTAAATTATCTGCCAACAGTAAGTGGTGGCGACCCGGATAATAATGACAATACCGATTCCAATGGTGAAGCTGTTGGTGGTAATATTCAGTCCCAGCCAGTTACCTTGATCAGCAATGCAGAGATCAATGATGGTGATACTAATGATGATAAGAACCCAAGCGTTGACTTTGGTTTCTTCCAGGCATTAAGCCTTGGTGATCTGGTTTGGATTGATAGCAATTACAATGGTCTACAGGATAATGTTGGTACAGATGAGCAGCCGGTTTCAGGAGCATTGGTTGAATTGTTCGAAGCCGACGGAATTACTCCGGCAACTGACGTGAATGGAGCACCTGTCGCTTCTGTTACAACAGGAGCAGATGGTATGTATATGTTTATGGGACTTGCCCCGGGTGATTACGTGGTACAGGTTACACCACCGGCAGGATTTAATTATCTGCCAACCATAAGTGGTGGCGATCCGGATAACGATGACAATACAGATTCCAATGGGGAAGATGTTGGCGGTAATATTCAATCACTGCCAATTACACTTTCTGTTGATGGTGAGATCAACGATGGCGATGCCGATGATAATAAGAACCCAAGTGTTGACTTCGGTTTCTTCGAGCCTGTAAGTCTCGGAGATATCGTTTGGATAGATGAAGATGCTGACGGTACTCAGGACGCTGGTGAAGATCCATTACCAGGAGCAGTGGTATCCTTATTCGAAGCAGATGGCGTTACGCCGGTAACCGATGTAAATGGTAACCCTGTAGGTCCTGTAACAGTCGGAACAGATGGTATGTATATGTTTATGGGACTATATCCGGGAGACTATGTGGTGCAGGTAGTTGCGCCAACGGATGCAAATCCATATATCGCTTCACCAAGTGGTGGCGATCCGGATAATGATGACAATACCGATTCCAATGGCGAAAATGTTGGTGGTAATGTTCAATCATTGCCTATTACGCTAAGTACCGATGGTGAGGTTAATGATGGTGATGCAGATAATGATAAGAATCCAAGTGTTGACTTTGGATTCTATCAGGCAGTAAGCCTTGGTGATATCGTATGGTTGGATGAAAATGCGGATGGTATTCAGGACAATGTGGGAATGCCAGGAGGAGAAGTGCCGATCGCTGGAGCAATTGTTGAACTATTTGAAGCAGATGGTACAACCCCTGCAACGGATGTAAACGGAGCACCAGTTGCTTCTGTGACTACCGGAACAGATGGTATGTATATGTTTATGAACCTGATTCCCGGAGATTATGTAGTTAAGGTTACTACACCAACTCCTGCAGATGGCAATCCATACCTGACTTCACCAAGCGGTGGCGATCCGGATAATAATGTTGATACAGATTCCAATGGCGAACCAATCGCTGGAGGAGCACAGTCCTTGCCAGTTACTTTAACAACCAATGGCGAAATCAATGATGGCGATGCTGATGACGATAAGAACCCAAGTGTTGACTTCGGTTTCTATCAGGCAGTAAGTGTTGGAGATCTGGTTTGGATCGATAGCGATAATGATGGTATTCAGGATAATATAGGAACAGATGAACAACCACTTGCAGGAGCATTGGTTGAATTGTTCGAAGCCGATGGTACTACCCCGGCAACGGATATTGATGGTAATCCGGTTGCTTCAGTAACTACGGGAACTGACGGTATGTATATGTTCATGAACCTGATACCGGGAGATTATGTCGTACAGGTTACACCACCGGCAGGGTTAAATTATCTGCCAACAGTAAGTGGTGGCGACCCGGATAATAATGACAATACAGATTCCAATGGAGAAGATGTTGGTGGCAATATCCAGTCCCAGCCGGTTACGCTTGTTAGCAATGCAGAGATCAACGATGGTGATACCAATGATGATAAGAACCCAAGCGTTGACTTCGGTTTCTTCCAGGCATTAAGCCTTGGAGATCTGGTATGGATAGATAGTAACTACAATGGTCTCCAGGATAATGTTGGTACAGATGAGCAACCGGTATCAGGAGCAGTCGTTGAATTGTTCGAAGCCGACGGAACTACTCCGGCAACTGACGTGAATGGAGCACCTGTCGCTTCTGTTACAACAGGAGCAAATGGTATGTATATGTTTATGGGACTTGCCCCGGGTGATTACGTGGTTCAGGTTACACCACCGGCAGGATTTAATTATCTGCCAACCATAAGTGGTGGCGATCCGGATAACGATGACAATACAGATTCCAATGGGGAAGATGTTGGCGGCAACATCCAATCACAGGCGGTCACTTTAAGCACAAATGGAGAGATCAACGATGGTGATGCGGATGATAATAAAAACCCAAGTGTTGACTTCGGATTCTTTGAACCAGTAAGTCTTGGAGACATCGTTTGGATAGATGAAGATGCTGATGGTATACAGGATGCGGGTGAAGACCCATTACCAGGAGCTGTAGTTTCCTTATTCGAAGGTGATGGAGTAACTCCGGTAACCGATGTAAACGGTAACCCTGTAGGTCCTGTAACAGTCGGAGCCGATGGTATGTATATGTTTATGGGACTGTATCCTGGAGACTATGTTGTGCAAGTAGTTGCACCAACGGATGCAAATCCATATATCGCCTCACCAAGCGGTGGTGATCCGGATAATGATGACAATACAGATTCCAATGGTGAAGATGTAGCCGGTAATATTCAGTCACAGCCAATTACGCTGAGTACAGATGGCGAGATTAATGACGGTGATGCAGATAATGATAAGAACCCAAGTGTTGACTTTGGATTCTATCAGGCAGTAAGCCTCGGAGACGTTGTATGGCTGGATGAAAATGCAGACGGTATTCAGGATAATGTGGGAATGCCTGGAGGAGAAGTACCTATCGCTGGAGCAACTGTTGAATTATTTGAAGCAGACGGTACAACCCCTGCAACGGATGTAAACGGAGCACCAGTAACCTCTGTGACTACCGGCACAGATGGTATGTATATGTTTATGAACCTGATCCCTGGAGATTATGTAGTTAAGGTTACTACACCAACTCCTGCAGATGGAAATCCATACCTGACTTCACCAAGCGGTGGTGATCCGGATAATGACGATAATACAGATTCCAATGGTGAACCTATTGCTGGAGGAGCACAGTCATTACCGGTTACTTTGACCACCAACGGTGAGATCAACGATGGTGATGCTGATGATGACAAAAACCCAAGTGTTGACTTTGGATTCTATCAGGCAGTAAGTGTTGGAGATCTGGTTTGGATCGATAGCGACAGTGATGGAATTCAGGATAACATTGGTACCGATGAGCAACCACTTGAAGGAGCCTTGGTTGAATTGTTCGAAGCGGATGGTACAACACCGGCTACGGATATTAATGGAGCTCCAGTTGCTTCCGTGACCACCGGAACAGACGGTATGTACATGTTCATGAACCTGATTCCTGGAGATTATGTGGTTAGGGTTACTCCACCGGCACCTGCTGAAGGTAGTCCTTATATCGCTTCACCAAGTGGTGGTGATCCTGATAATAATGATGATACAGATTCCAACGGAGAAGATGTTGCTGGTAATATCCAATCGCAGCCAATTACTTTGATCAGCAATGATGAGAATAATGATGGTGATGCCAATAATGATAAAAATCCAAGCGTTGACTTCGGTTTCTTCCAGACCGTTGCTTTAGGAGATTTGGTTTGGTTTGATCTCGATACAGATGGTATCCAGGATAATGTAGGTCAGCCAGGTGGTGAAGAACCAATCCAGGGGGCTGTAGTAAGTCTCTTCGAAGCGGATGGTACTACACCGGCAACAGATGCTACTGGTGCTCCTGTCGCTTCTGTTACCACGGGAGCAGATGGAATGTATATGTTTATGGGACTCTTACCGGGAGACTATGTTGTTCAGGTAGCAGCTCCTTCCGTGTTATTCCTTGTGTCTCCTGATGGTGGCGATCCGGATAATAATGACAATACCGATTCCAATGGTATTGAAGTTGGTGCAGTTGTTCAGTCACTGCCTGTAACCTTGACGGTTGATGGAGAAAATAACGATGGAGACGCGGATAACGATAAGAACCCAAGTGTTGACTTCGGTTTCTATCAGGTGATGAGTCTTGGTGATATTGTCTGGATTGATAATAATGGTAATGGTCTGCAGGATAATGTAGGACAACCAGGTGGTGAATTACCGATCGCTGGAGCCATAGTAGAATTGTTTGAAGCAGATGGTACAACACCTGTTACGGATGCAGATGGTAATCCTGTTACTTCAGTTACCACCGGACCAGATGGTATGTATATGTTTATGAACCTGATCCCTGGAGATTATGTAGTTCAGGTAACTCCTCCAGACCCAGAGATGGTTCCGACCTTCGATAATGGTGATCCGGATAATGATGACAATACCGATTCCAATGGTCAGGATATGGCTGGAAATGTTCAGTCACAACCTATCACGTTAATGCCAGGAGAAGAGGTAGGTGATGGTGATGCAGATGATAATAAGAACAGTACAGTAGACTTTGGATTCTACATTCCTGCAAGTATCGGAGATGTTGTTTGGATCGATACTGATGGAGACGGAATCCAGGACGATCCAATGATTGAACCTGGATTACCAGGTGTGAAGGTTACCTTAACCGGTAATGCCGGTAACGGTTCTCCTGTTAAAGATCCTAATGATCCTACCATGGATCGTATGGTAACTACAGGACCTGACGGATCCTACCTGTTTGACGGTCTGCCTCCGGGAACTTATAAGCTGACATTTATGGCACCAAATGGTAGCCAATATGTACTTACTTATTACAACGAAGGCGATGATCCTAATGATAATGTTGAAGCTACGAATGATAGTGATGCCGATCCTGATATGGGCGGAATGACAGAAACGACGGTATTGGAATCTGATGAAGATGACCTTGATTGGGATGCCGGTTTCTACGAGCCTGCAAGTATTGGTGATTATGTTTGGGATGACCAAAACAATAATGGCCAGCAGGATCCGGGAGAACTGCCTATCGAAGGCGTGAAAGTAACCCTGACCGGTACAACAGGAAATGGTACAACTGTACTTGATCCTGCTACCGGAATGGAATTCATGACATTCACGGAGCCTGATGGTTCGTATATTTTCGATGCTCTGGTACCTGGAGATTATAAATTGACTTTTGATACGCCAGCGGATCTGAATCCAACCAAAGATAATGAACCGGGTGTTGATGATGCCGATGATAGCGATGCTGATCCTGTTACAGGTATGACTGAATTCACCTTCCTAGAGTCTGGAGAGTACGATCCTACCTGGGATGCCGGATTCTTTGCGGTTGATTTTGGTGATTTGCCGGATTCTTATGGAACTACGGATGCAGCCTCAGGGCCTAAGCATATCATCATTCCACAATTGTACCTCGGTAGCTGTGTAGATGCAGAGACGGACGGCCAGGATGAAGCTATGGCAGGACTGATGGATAATGGGGATGATAATAATGCTTCTGCATACGGACAGCCTGGTTCAACAGGATGCGCCGATGATGAAGATGGTATTACTTTCATTACACCTGTTATTCCGGGATATGAAGCCTGTATAGAGATTGATGTTGTGAATACTACAGGAGCTCCTGCTGTCCTTCAGGGATGGTTAGACTTCGATGGTAACGGTGTGATGGACGACCCTGCGGATGAACTGAATACCGGAGATTTTGCCGGAGGTGGTGTAACCGTACCTGCCGGAGGATTGACAGATGAGGTCGTATGTTTCGACATTCCAGCGGATGCGATGTATGTGATGGGAGATGGATTCATGCGTTTCCGCTTGAGTCCGGATGGTGGTCTGCAAGCCACAGGAGTGAATCCTGACGGAACCTTACCTGCCGGTGAAGTGGAAGACTACAAATTACCGGATGTCAAGATCGGAAACCTGATCTGGGAAGACCGTAATTACAACGGTATCCAGGATCCTGGTATCGATGATGGTATCAACGGAATCGAAGTTCAGTTGATGTGGGCTGGTCCTAATGGTACCTTTGGAGATGGTGATGATGAGACTTATGTTACCGTCAGTGCACCGGTTACCTACGTTGGTATGGGACCTGGAGGTTCAGACCTCGTTAAGGACGGTATTTATTACTTCGAAGGATTGACACCTGGTAATTATAAGATTACCGTAGTGACCAACCGTTTTGCTACATTGCAAGATGTAGGTGGCAATGTTGGTGATGCAGATCTGTACGATAGTGATAATGAAAATGGTGAATTCTTTACCATTTTGCCAGAAGATATTACCAATCAAATCCTCGGAGAGGATGGATTATATGATATGCCGGGGATGACCAATGCAGAAAATCCTGACAATAGTTACCCGGATGCTCAGGACAACCTGAGTTTCGACTTCGGTTATGTCGGATTTGATCGTGGTGACTTGCCAGACTCCTTCGTTACAAAGGAGGATTCTGGTATGCCAGGCATGGAAGGACCAAGACACCTCGCCACACCATTCTGGTATATGGGCGCTTGTGTAGATGTTGATCTCGATGGTCAGCCAGACTATACGGCCGGTTATTACGATGCACTGGATCCAAACAATCCTGAACCTGCAGAAGAAGGTGATGATAACCTTCTTGGGGTAGTTACTTTACCTGTTGGTGTCAACTGTGGAGATGACGACGAAAACGGGGTTATTTTGACGACTTCAATGGTGCCGGGATATGAAGCTTGTTTCGATGTCAATACCACGGCACCTGAAGCAGGTGTGATGCAGGCATGGATCGACTTTGACGGTAGTCTGGACTTCAATTCGGATGGTTCTGAAGCTGTTGTATGGACAAAAGTTGATGGAACTACTTTACCTGTTCCTACAACAGAAGCAGTTATTGCCGCTGGAGCCGGTGTAACAACCGAACTTTGTTTCATGGTTCCTGATAATGCCGTTATGTTCCCGAACCTGGAAACTCATATGCGTTTCCGTTTCAGTGATCAGGGTGGCCTGGATTCCAAGAATCCATATGCCAACGGTGACTTCCCGTTTGGTGAAGTGGAAGATTACTACCAGCCACTGGCTGAGTTGGGAGATTATGTATGGCACGATGTGAATGGTAATGGTGTACAGGACGATGGAGAAGCACCGGTTGAAGGGGTTACCGTTGAACTGCACGATTGCACCGATCCTGATAATCCTCAGATCATCGCAACGACAACTACAGATGCACAGGATTCTACGAATTCATCGGATTGATTCCAATGGAGAAATACTGTGTATACTTCGATGTAACCACATCCAATGATCCTAACGCAAACGATTATGTCTTTACATTCGAGGATTCTCCTTTAGGAGATGAGACCAACAATAACGATGCTGATGCACAAGGTTGGGCCGATCCTGTAATGATGGATGATCGTGAGCGCAACGAGACGGTAGATGCAGGCGTTTATGTACCTGTTTCCCTGGGTAACTATGTATGGCTTGATTATGATGAAGATGGAGAGCAGGATCCTGATGAGCCTGTGGTGGTAGGAGCCAAGTTGTTCCTGAGTGGTACCAACAACATTGGAGGAGATATCCCTGGCAATATGATGGTGCCTGTCGGGCAACCAGATCCGGCTACGATGTTAATGACTGATGATAACGGAGAGTACCTGTTTACAGGACTGGCTCCGGGAACTTATAAAGTGACCTTTGATGTGTCTATGATTACGGCACCTGCAGAACTGGAAAGATTTGCACAGTTGCTGGTATTCACCTTCCAGGATAATATTCCGGATGACGCAGCAGATAGTGATGTTGATCCGGGAGATTATGACTCACCGGTGGGTATGTCAGGGTTTTACACCTTGCTCTCAGGGGATGAAGACCTCACCGTTGATGGTGGCGTCATGGTGCCATGTTTGCCACCGACCGATATCTATGCCGATATGTTGATGGAAACGACAGCCATTATCCACTGGACAATAAACAACGAGATACTGGATATCGATGCCTATGCCCATTGCTGGAACATAGCGATTGGTAACAGTGGCTTTGAACCATGGGACAATGAAGCTGTACAGCTGATTACCGTATGTGCTGATGATCCGAATATCGTCATTGACGGCAACCAGGCGAGCTATATGCTGGAAGGTCTGCAGCCAGGTACGTGTTATGATGTTTACGTACAGGAAGGCTGTAACGGACCTGTACCTCCAAGCGCGACCTCAGGATGGGTGAACGCTCCTGGTACTCCACAGATTGGAGATATCCTGGGCAACCCATTGTTGGTGGACGATCCACAGCCATTGTGTACGTTTGATTTCCCACACATCGTGACAAAGAGTGCTACGGCACCGGATTGTCCATGGGGTAGTGAGAACTACGTATCCAACGGAACGATGACCGTAGAGATCGAAGACAGTCCAAGTTGCGGGCCATCGACCTTTACAATTACAGTTACACCGATTGCGAACAGTACTCCGGACGGACTTTCCACACCAGTAGGTGTTACACAAGTATACGAGGATGTATTAGCCCTTGACGGACCGTTCGAATATACGGGTCTTGATGCTGGCGAATACCTGGTATCGGTAATGGAAACCGGCGGATGTAATCCAAAGGTAAATCCTGTAGAGATGATCCAGGAAGTACCCAATGCGATTGATGAAGACGGCCCGGATAAATTTGTATCGGATATCCTGGGTAATGAAGTGACCCAGATCGGACCGTTCGATCTGCCGGAAGGATCATGTAACTACCAGATGGTACTGTTTGTACAGGCCGTAGATGGTTGTTATGGCGAGATAGTAGATCCGAATGCGGTAACGGCTACGGTAGTGATGATACCAACAAGTGTAGAACCAGGCAGTCAGGCAATCGTCACCACAGACGGAGCCGGTAACTACCTGATCGATGTGAACTTTGCAGCAGGAACCACAGAATTGACCATTACGGTTGAGGATCCTGATGGCAACGAGACATCCATGACCTACACGGTAGTCGTGGAAGAGTTCAATAATCCGGATGTAACGATCGTAGGACCACAGAATGTAACGATACCACACTGTGCAGAGAGCCGGGATGTAATCGTAACGGTATATGTAGAAGACCTGTGTGATCAGTCCATCACCGAAGAAGATGTGATCTTTACGGCCAATGGCACGGAGCAGGTCAATGAAGTAGGCGAAGGGTATATCGAATACATCGTAACGGTAACGATAGATGATGATGGCAGTGTATGGAGTGCTGAGTATACGGATGGAGCGGGCAACACCGGTTTTGCCGATGTACAGATCACGGTAGAACAGGCGATAGCCGATGAGCCGGCACTGATCTACGCTTCGGATGATAATGTGACCATACCGTACTGTGAGGAGGAGGTGGAATACTGCTATTCCTTCCAGGTATATGATGATTGTGAAGAGGTAGACGTAGATGAAGTCATAGCGAACTTCGAACAGGATGGCATGAACCTCACGCTGGTGGAGGTAGATGACTCCAATCCGAATTTCGTATTCTTTAACTACTGCGGATCAATAGATCCAGGAACTTACTTCCCTGTGATTAACTATGCTGGACAGTCAGTAGAGCCACAGGTTATCATCAACCAGCAGCAGAACCAGGCACCGGATATTACATTGCCAGGCAATCTGAATTTCACGATCCCTGCGTGTGAGGAAAGCCTGATTACCACGATAGGCATATACGTACAGGATGATTGTGATGATGCGATCTCAGAGAGCAACATAGACTTCCTGGAGGCGACGTTCCCGGGATTGATCAACTGGGTATATGATGATGCGGGCTATATTGAGTTGTTGGTAGAATTGACACCGGGCACTCACTTGCTGGCCATGGAAGTAACCGATAGCGATGGCGCAACCACTTATACGGATGCACTGCTCACCGTTACGGCACAACCAGACAACTGGGCACCGGTACTGGTGTACCCATCGCAGGATATCGACATAGCGCTGGAAGCGTGCGATGATCCGCTGGTGGAAGTATGCTTCTATGTGACGGCTTATGATAACTGTGATGAGAATGTAACAGCCACCGTTGAGATGAACGGTCAGGTGCTGACAGCAGTATCGGGCAACCAGTACTGCGTGGAGGTAACTCCCGGGGATTACCAGATAGATGTAAGCGCTACAGATGCTGCTTCAAACAGCAGCGCGGAGAGCTTCACGATCAGCGTAACGCAGGAAGCAGCCACACCGGATAACCTGGCGTGTATTGCGAATGTACAGGCCACCCTGGAAGGTGATTGCAGCGTAGAGTTGCTGGCTTCAACGGTATTGAACGGCGAATGGGGCTGTCTGACAGAGGAAGACTTCGAGATCGTGGTGATAGACGGTCAGGAAGATAACGGCGCGATCATCGACGGATGTGGCACCTTCGGTTACATGATCAGCCTCAAGGAAGGCGTTGAAGGAAACTTCACGGTATGTTGGGGCGAGGTTACGGCAGAGGATAAGACAAGTCCTGTGATCGACTGTCCGGATCCAACGGACCACAGCCTGACAAGTGGAGAGGAGTTTGTATGCACCGATATCGAAACGATCCGTATCGATGGCGTACAGTACTATACCACCACTGCTGAAGGAGAGATCATAGAAGGTTCCCTGAGCGCAGAGCTGGCGTACATATTGAGCCAGACGGGTTATCCTGAAGTAAGCGATAACTGCGGTCAATTGCGTGTAGCGGTATGGGATGTAGTAGCAGAGAACGAGTGTGGTGATGATGTGATCACCCGTCACTTCGAAGTATCAGACCGCTACAACAGCGACTGTACCGGACAACCGATGACAGCAAGCTGTACGCAGGAGATCCGCGTACGCAAGTCTGATATCACGGATGTTGATGTACCACAAGACATCGTAGAAATAGAATGCAGCGATGAAACAGCCCTGACAGAGGCAGGTTACCCACATCCAAGTGAGACGGGTTACCCAAGTGTGACGACGGCTTACGGCACTTATGATCTGGCGGCGACGTACTGCAATCTGGGCGCAGCCTTTGAAGACAGCGAGCCGATAGAAGTATGTGCGAGCAGTTATAAGATCATCAGAACCTGGTCAATAGTAGACTGGTGTGTAACACCGGCTCAGGTGACAGAATACACGCAGATCATCAAGGTAGGGGATACCACACCACCGGTGATTGGTTGTAACTGGACGGATACGGACTGGGATGGCGAAGTAGATATGCCGGTATACTCCACCGGGCCATTTGACTGTACAGCGACCTTCCCGATCGCAGCTCCAAATGTGACGGATAACTGTAATACGTACCATTGGTATGTAGATGTAGTGATCCTCACAGAAGGATACACTTACGATCAGTGGGGACAGGTAACCGGCACAGAAGTAGTAGAACAGGTACTGTCATCCTTCGGTCCATTAGGAGCGGAAGAGCCAGGACCATATGCTACCAATGTACCGTTGAGTCTGAATGGCAACCACTATCTGCATTACACAGCGATAGATGAATGCGGTAATGTAAGTACGTATGACTGTGCCTTTGGCGTGGAGGATCGCATCAACCCGGTAGCGGTATGTGATGATGATCTGAACATCTCGATTGGCAGTGATGGTTATGCGAGGGTATACGCCGAGGATATCGATGAAGGCAGTAACGATAACTGTGAGCTGAGCCATATCGAAGTGCGCAGAGCAGGCGGTGAGTGGGGCGATTATGTAGACTTTGACTGTGAGGATGTCCACGATTTTGTAGTGATCGAGCTGCGCGTATGGGATGCATCCGGCAACAGCAACATCTGCTGGCTGGAGGTATTGATCGAAGATAAGATCACCCCATACTGCCATGCACCACACAGCGTGAGCATGCACTGTGATGATGATGCCCTGCACCACATCGACTGGGATGATGCAGCACAGTTGAACGAAGTGTTCGGGGAAGCCTGGGCAGAGGATAACTGTAATGCGACAGCAGATCAGATCAGTGTAGTGAATAACCTGAACGACTGTGGATGGGGTACGGTAGTACGTACATTCCAGGCAACAGATGACTGGGGACTGACTTCCACCAATGCATGTCAGCAGGTGATCACAGTTTACGAAGTACACAACTACGAGATCAAATTCCCTAAAGATGCTGATGCAGAATGTGGAACTCCGAACCCGGATACCATTGCTTACGTAGACTACGGCTGTGACTTGCTCACCGTGAACGTAAGTGACGAAATATACGAAGCGACCAGTGATGAGTGTTATAAGATACTGCGTACCTACAAAGTGATCAACTGGTGTGAGTGGGACGGCGAAGCTGCTCCTATCGTGATCGGCAGAGATGAAGATTGTGACAACAACCCGGGAGATGAGGATGTATACGTCATCGTACGCACTGCGTGGAACGGAGATGATCCAATTTACACAGCTTATGTAGACAGAGACAACAACGAGAACAATACGAATCCATTTACCGGTACTTCCCGTTGTACGAATTTGCCTAAGCCAAACGGACACTGGGCAAACAGCAACATCAACCTGGAACTGGCAAGTGTAGGCCACTGGCAATATACTCAGGTGATCAAGGTTTATGACTTTGTGGCGCCTACTGCTGTTGTAACTGACTACGATGCATTCTGCAGCGAAACTGCTGATTGCTTCGGCGATGTAACTATTGAATTCACTGTCACTGAACTTTGTGACCTTGATGTGGTGACTGCTCAAGGACAACTCGATGCATTTGCTGACGGAATCTATGACGGTCCTGCAACGGTTACAGAAACAGGAAGAGACGAAGCTGCTCAGACAATTACTTATGAAATCAGTGGTAACTACCCAATCGGAACACACGCCTTTGGTGTACACATCGAAGATGGATGTGAAAACGCATTGTGGTTAGAAATTCCATTCGAAGTAGTTGACTGTAAGGCACCGACTCCGGTATGTATCAACGGACTGACGGTGACCCTGATGCCACAGCCAGACGGATGTTGTGCCATGGCAATCTGGGCAAGTGACTTCATCGCATCTGAGGTAGAAGATTGTACAGAGCCTGTTAGATACTCAATCCACAGAGGTGACGACGTAGCTGACGGAAGTGAGATTCCAAGTCCTGAGGTAACAGGATTGGTACTCGATTGTAATGATGATGAGACTACTTTGATCCGTATCTACTCATGGGATAGCGCTTACAATCCGTATGCGGTACAACCTGATGGAACGGTAGGTGGACCAAACTACGATTACTGTGAGACTTACGTACTGGTACAGGCACATAATGATTGTGCAACACCGGTATTGTCGATGATCGCAGGTTCTGTACAGACAGAAGAGTCTGAAGGTGTTGAAGCAGCAGAGGTTATCCTGAGTGGTATATCCTCACAAACGCAGAACACCGTCACCTCAGGTGGATACACCTTTGATGTAGTGGAAAATGGGTTTGCTTACACGGTGACACCTCATTTGGATGAAAATCCATTGAATGGAGTTACGACGTTTGATTTGGTATTGATCACCAAGCACATCCTGGGAATCCAGTTGCTGGATAGTCCGTATAAGATGATCGCAGCGGATATAAACAGTTCATCAACCATTACGACAGCGGATATGATCCAGTTGCGTAAGTTGATTTTGGGCATCTATGATGACTTCCCGAACAATACGAGCTGGAGGTTTGTGGATGCAGATTATGTATTCCCTGATCCGACGAATCCATGGTATGAGGAGTTCCCGGAATCCAGAAATATCAACAACCTGAGTGAGGATATGATGAGTGAAGACTTCATCGCCGCGAAGATTGGAGATGTTAACGGAACGGTGATACCAAATGCCACAGTGATCGAAGAGCGTAATGTGAATGGTTTGTTTGCCCTGCAGACAGAAGACATCGACATGAAGGCTGGTGAGCAGTACAGCGTAAGCTTTACCGCTGAAGATCTGGAAGATATCCAGGGCTACCAGTTCACGATGAACTTCGACCGCACGGCCCTGAGCTTATCTGCTATTGATTATGGTGTAGCGAATGAAGAAAACTTTGGACTGACATTCCTCAACGAAGGTATGATCACGACAAGTTGGAACTCAGTAAACGGACAGACGTTGAATGGAGGAGCGGTACTGTTTACCTTGAATATCAACGCACAACGTAATGTGAAGTTGAGTGAGGTAATTGCCATAGGCTCCCGTATTACGAGAGCAGAGGCATACAATGCACAAAGTGAGTTGCTGGATGTAGCCATCAACTTCAATGGAGATGAGATAGCGTCAAGCTTTGAAGTTTACCAGAACGTACCTAACCCGTTCGATACAGAGACGCGCATCGGTTACCGTTTGCCGGAAGATGCCGCCGTGACGATCACGATTCAGGATGTAGCAGGAAAGACCCTCAAGGTATTGTACCAGGATGGTCAGCAAGGATACAATGTGATGGTATTGGATGCCCGGACACTTGGGGCCACCGGAACATTGTACTATACCGTTGCAACCGATACTGATGTAGCTACGAAGAAGATGATCGTAGTGGAATAGTAGAAACGACAACCTTCCGGATGGGCAATTTTCCCATCCGGATTGGTTTTACGAAGAAAAATACAACTGAAATTTTCAAAAGGGTGAGCAGCTTGCTGTTTACCCTTTTTTAATGTTTTATGACATTTATGTGACAAAAAGAACTAATCAGTTGGAAAAGAAGCAATATGTATTTATTTTTGTTTAACAATTTAACAAAAAAATTAAACAAAATGAAAATTGTAAAGCTACTCTCTCTTTTGATGTTCTCTTTTTTGATGACAGTTAAGGGCTATTCTCAGGTTCTGTCCGCTGATTTTTCATATACCTGGTCATGGTCAAACTCTATGGAAATCCTTATTCTCGATCAAATCGAGGGAACCTATGATTTTTTATTGCTTGATATGGGTGATGGAACTACCTATTCCACCACGGATGTCAATCATACTTATGCTGAAGAAGGTACCTATTTCATTAATTTGAAAGTATCTAATTCTCAAAATGGTCTTTCTGATAATAAGACAATCCCGGTAGTGGTGCCCAATGCGGGATGTAACATTGTCTTTTCCTATGAGGGTACCGGGAACACTGGTGAGATTGTGTTCACTCCGGTGAGTGGTTACTTCTTCCCCATTGATGGTCAATTAACCTGGGATTTTGGGGATGGCACGACTGTAACAGGATCTTCGAACCAGGTTCACGTTTATGAAAACCCCAACCAGGTTTATGAAGTAACCCTAAGTCTGGATGGACCGAATTGTGATTTTTCCTATACGGAGGCTATCAACCCGGGAGCCCCGACGGGATGTTTTGCTGACTTTACTTACGAAGTCATTTCCGATGATGGGATGACCATCCAGTTTAATGATGCCAGTTTTACTGCCAGCGGAGCGTCTCCGTCTTCCGTTATCTGGTATTTTGGTGAGGCCTCGAATCCTTCCTCTACCGAATTCAATCCTACCTTTACCTATTATGATAATGGGACATATCTGGTGTCTTACATCATTTTTGATGAAAATGGAAGTTGTACAGATGAAGCTCAAATGGTTGTTGAGGTAAACGGAACCCCGCCACTTCGTGCCAACTTTTTTTATGTGCAGCCGAATTTCAATAACTCCGAGTTTAATGTAGTCCTTGTTCCAATTTTTACTGGAAATATCACCAATATTGAGATCGATATGGGAGATGGATCCCCCATTCTTACCGAGGTTCCTGACCTCTACGTTTACCAATTCCAGGGAGAATTCGAAATTTGCATCACAGTTTACGATAATGACAATAATCTTTCCGATACTCAGTGTTTACCTATTTCGTTACCGTGGACAGGGTGTAATGGGCTTTTTATTTCAGAAGCGGGTGAGGATCCGAATGTTATGAGTTTTACGGCACTTTATGGTTCTCAACCACAACCTTTTCTGACTTATTTCTGGGATTTTGGTGATGGAACACCGATTGTAGCTACTTCCGAAGCAAATATTACTCATATTTTTCCAAGTGATATTTCTAATTATAATGTTACGCTAACTACGCAAGCTGCGGATGGATTGGGGAATGTTTTCTGTACTTTTGATTATTCGAATACCATTACTGCGGGGGGAGGTACGGTTACCAGTATTACAACCATAGCTTCTATAGAATTGCTGAATGTATATCCCAATCCTGCTTCAGGTCAGTTTTTTATTGAATTTTCCGGTAAGGGTGATGAAGAAGTCAATATTCAGATGTTAGATATGCTTGGTCGTTCGGTTTATAATAATACCATTGATCAACAGGAAGGGCTCAACACCTTTGAGGTCTTTTCCGGAGATTTGCCAAAAGGAATATACCAGCTAATTCTTCGCACAGATAACCAGCAAAGGACTACCAAGCTGGTAGTGGAATAGTAGCCAGTCAATTCAACTAGTTTATTTCGGCCTTTATTTGGCCTCGCCCCTGGTCGAACGATTTTTCTGTCGTTCTGCCAGGGGTTATTTTTACCGTTATTTTACTTTTAAATATTTATTTTCCGGAACGTCCCGTCAAGACTTCTTCAATATCTTCAAGCCTGCAATTTTTGGCTTTCAATAATATAAGTAAGTGGTACAAAAGATCTGCCGCTTCATTTTTAAACAGATCATCATCGTTATCCTTGGCCTCGATGACCAACTCTACAGCTTCTTCTCCTACTTTCTGGGCAACTTTATTTATGCCCCGGTTAAATAATTTACTGGTATAGGAATTTTCGGAACCGCTTTCAATCCGGTCATTAATCGTTTGCTCCAGTTTGTACAGGAATCCTTTTGCCGTTTCTTCTTTAAAACAAGAAGTGGTTCCTGTGTGACAAGTAGGTCCTACTGGATCAGTTTTGATGAGCAGTGCATCCTGGTCACAATCCAACTGGATGTCTTTTACGTAAAGGAAATTTCCGGAAGATTCTCCTTTGGTCCATAATCTGTTTTTCGAACGACTGAAAAAGGTCACTTTACCTGTTGACTTGGTTTTTGCCAGAGCCTCCTCGTTCATATACCCCAGCATGAGCACCTGAAGGGTTTTATCATTTTGGATGATCACAGGTACAAGGCCGTCTCCTTTGTTAAAATCTATTTGCATCTTACTGGTATTTTTTCTTTTTGTAAATATTGTTTAAGTGTTGGTATCGGAATTTCACCAAAGTGAAAAATACTGGCTGCCAAGCCACCACTGGCTTCTGTGTTTTCAAATACTTCTTTAAAGTGAACCATTTGTCCTGCACCGCCGCTGGCAATAACAGGAATATTGACTGTTTTGCTGACTTCATTCGTGATGTCGATGGCAAACCCACCTTTGGTTCCATCGTGATTCATCGACGTTAATAAAATCTCCCCGGCACCAAGGTTTTCTACCTCCTTTACCCAATCCATGGTTTTGATAGGCGTTGGCGTTCTGCCACCATGTACATATACCATCCATTCCCCATTTTCAAATTTGGTGTCGATGGCAACTACTGCGCACTGGCTTCCGAATTGGGCAGCAATTTGAGCGATCAGCTGAGGGTTTTTGACTGCCGCTGAGTTGACACTTACCTTATCCGCTCCGGCAGTGATGATATTGGAAACATCTTCAATAGAATTGATGCCGCCGCCTACGGTGAAGGGGATGTTGATCTCCCTGGCGATCTTTTTGACCAGTTCAATGAGGGTTTTCCTGTTCTCCACGGTAGCCGTAATGTCGAGGAAAACCAGTTCGTCTGCTCCTTGTTCGACATAACTTTTTGCTAATTCGATCGGGTCGCCCGCATCGCGGATATCTACGAAGTTAATGCCTTTGACAGTCCTTCCGTCACGGATATCCAAACAGGGTATGATTCTTTTTTTTAGCATTGTTGTAATCGTTAATCCAAATTCGTAATTCGTAATTTTTAATTCGTAATTCCCAAGATCCATTTTGACAGATCATTTAAATCCATTTTCCCTTCATAAATGGCTTTGCCGATGATGGCGCCTTCGCAGCCGATAGCTTTTAGCTTGTCGAGTTCATCGATGGAGATAACCCCACCACTGGCGATTAGCTTGACATTGGCCTGGTCAAGGACTTCTTTATACAGCTCCTGTGAAGAGCCCTGGAGCATACCGTCTTTGGCAATGTCTGTACAAATCACGTATTGGATGCCTTTCTCCCGGTAGGATTGTATGAATTCTATCACGTCCAGTTCAGAGCTTTCCATCCATCCGTCAGTAGCGATTTTGCGATTGTGGGCATCAGCTCCGAGAATGATCTTGTCCGGACCATATTGATGAAGCCAACGGAGGAAGGTATCCGGTTCTTTGGCTGCTATACTGCCCCCGGTAATTTGCCGGGCACCGCTCTCAAAAGCAATTCTGACATCTTCATCTGATTTTAAACCACCGCCAAAATCGATTTTGAGATTGGTTTTTGCCGCCAGGTTTTCCAGGGTTTTGTAATTGACAATATGTTTGGATTTGGCCCCGTCAAGATCTACGAGGTGCAGGTATTCAATGCCATTGTCCTCAAAGGATTTGGCAACTTCCAAAGGATCTTCGTTATAGATTTTTTTGGTATCGTAGTCGCCTTTGGTTAACCTGACGCATTTGCCGTCGATAATGTCTATGGCTGGTATTATTCTCATCACTTATCTGTTTTAATCCGTTCGATCAGTTAAAATCTGCGTTCTGTAATAGCACCGTGATAAAAAAGGATTTAACGGGTTGTTTAGGATTTTACAGTTCTAAAAAATTACGTAATAATTGTTCTCCCACATCCGCTGATTTTTCCGGGTGGAATTGCGTGGCATAAAAATTATCCTTGTGCATTGCGGCACTGAAAGGATGGATATATTCACAAGTAGCAACCGTATCCCTGCAGGTCTCCGCATAATAACTGTGTACATAATACATATCCTGGTCGGCTTCTATGTCCTT
>CALODM010000029.1:0-165078 GCA_942492125.1 uncultured Bacteroidota bacterium | reverse complement strand
AATCGGGGTTATTATTTATTTTAAGGTCCCTGCTTAAACAACTCGCTTTACCATGTCCGTCGCTTTTATCAGTACAACCAAAGACCCGGCTCCCTGGATACAGGTGCTCAACGCACAGGACCCGACAATGAAAATCCATATCCATGGGCAAGGTATTGCCCCAAAAGGCATAAAATTTGCACTTGCCTGGAACCATTCCCCGGGAGCTTTCGAGCAGTATCCGGATTTAGAGGTCATCTGTTCCATGGGGGCGGGTGTGGATCACTTGTTTCGAGACCCTTCCCTACCCCCTGATGTCAAAATTTGCAGGATAGTTGACGATCAGTTATCAGCTGCGATGAGCGAATTTGTGATCGCCCAGATTATGAATCACCTAAAGAGATTGAATATCTACAAACAAGATCAGTTGGCCGAAAAATGGCGACCAAGACCTTACCTTATGATTACCGACGTGACCATAGGTATTATGGGATTTGGACAACTAGGACGGCATCTGGCAAATGTATTACTTCCATTGGGTTTCAGCATAAATGGCTGGTCAGCCAGCAAAAAAACTTTTCCGGGCGTACATCTCTTTTCAGGTAACCAAAACCTGGCGGAATTCCTTCAAAAAACTGATATCCTAGTCTGTATGCTGCCGTTAACCTTTAAAACAAAAGGTATACTCAATAAAAAGACTTTCCAACAACTACCTGAAAGTGCCTTTGTCATCAATGTGGCCCGTGGTGGCCACCTGGTGGAAAACGACCTGATTGATATGATTGAAAAGGGGCATCTCAGCGGTGCTGGTCTCGATGTCTTCGAAACAGAACCCTTACCGAAAAATCATCCCTTCTGGACACATCCTAAAATTCATATTACCCCTCACATAGCCAGTCTCACTGATCCGGCAAGTGTAGCACCGCAAATTTTGGAAAATTACAGGAGAATGGAGGAAGGATTGCCCCTTTTGAATACGGTATCAAAAAAGAAAGGTTATTAATCCAGAAGACCGGTGACAGAGAATGATCACCAGTCTTCCGGAAAATCTTAATATTAAACTCTTTCAATAATCAAAGCAGAAGCGCCACCGCCACCGTTGCAGATGGCTGCGAGGCCTTTGCTGCCCTTTTTGTGTTGCAATACATTATTCAGGGTAGTTACGATTCTCGCGCCGGAAGCACCCAGCGGGTGACCGATAGAGCAGGCACCGCCAAAAACATTGACTTTTTCTTCGGGAATTCCCAGCACCTGATTGAACGCCAATGTAACAACAGCAAAAGCTTCATTAACTTCGAAGAAATCAATATCATCCAATGTTAATCCGGCTCTCTTGAGTGCCAATGGGGCAGCAATAGTCGGCGCTGTGGTAAACCATTCCGGCTCCTGGGCAGCATCGGCGAAACTTAGAATTTTCGCTACAGGCTTCAATCCCAGTTCTTCGACCTTTTCGGCACTGGCCAAAACGAGGGCAGAAGCACCATCATTGATGGTAGAGGCATTAGCTGCAGTTACGGTACCTTCTTTGGAGAATACAGGTCTGAGGGTAGGAATTTTCTCAAATTTCACCTTTTTGTATTCTTCATCTTCCGTGATCATTATCGGCTCCCCTCTTCTTTGAGGTACGCTTACCGGAACGATCTCTTCTTTGAGGTATCCTTTTTCGGTTGACTCCGCTGATAACTTATAAGAGCGTATAGCGAATCTGTCTTGTTCCTCTCTCGAAATTTGATACTTATCAGCAGTAGCATCGGCACTGGTTCCCATGGCTTTATGGTTGTAGGCATCAGTGAGGCCATCTTTAGCCAGACCATCCACCAACACACCATCACCGTACTTCAGCCCCCAACGTGATTTGGGCAGGTAATAAGGAATATTAGACATACTCTCCATACCCCCGGCAATCATGAGGTCTCCATGGCCTAACATTATGCTCTGGGCTGCGAGAGTAATGGATTTCATACCTGAGGCACATACTTTATTCACCGTAGTACAAGGTACGTTCACACCTATTCCGGCTCCCAGGGCAGCTTGTCTGGCCGGAGCCTGGCCAAGGTTGGAAGAAATAACATTCCCCATAAAAACTTCATCCACCTGAGAAGGGGCAACTCCCGCTTTTTCCAAAGCTCCTTTGATGGCAGCAGTTCCAAGTTCGGTAGCAGGGATTCCGTTGAACATTCCTCCGAAACTACCCAGTGGTGTACGAACCGCAGAAACGATATATACTTCTTTCATAAGCTTGGTATTATTTGATTAATATTGACAGCACAAAATTACTAATTAAATGACGAAAAAACGTCTGATTCGGGAGAAGCTTGGACGGCAAATGAAAGAATTTAGTCAGACAGCTAAACTGTCGATATAAAAGTTTATAAATCAGTATTTTACAGGAATATATACTCAATATCTTCAAAAAGTCAGGGGCTTTTATTTTGAAAGCCCGGGGGCTAATATTTAGACGGTTTCGGGGAAACCCCTAAATTTGGCACTGACAACGCCACAACCTAAACACGAACCATGAAAAGACTCAAGAACAAAGTAGCCATCATTACAGGCGGGAGCCGTGGAATCGGCAAAACTACCGTTGATAAATTCCTCAAAGAAGGAGCCAAAGTTGCCATTTGGGATATTGACGAAAAAGCAGGCAGCCAATTAACCGAAGGGTATGCTCAAGCAGGCTATGAGGTTAAATTTTATCAGGTTAATACGGTTGATTTTGATGCCGTAAGCCAGGCAACAAAACAGGTAGCAGTAGATTTTGGTGGCATTGACATCCTAATAAACAATGCAGGCATCACAAGAGATGCTTCCATGAAAAAAATGACCCCGGAACAATGGCAGGCAGTCATTGACGTGAACCTGACAGGCGTTTTCAATTGTACGAAAAATGTCTTCCCATACATGATCGAGCGCGGTGGCGGGCGCATTTTAAATGCTTCCTCAATCGTTGGTTTGTATGGCAACTTTGGCCAAAGCAATTATGTAGCTACGAAAGCGGGACTCATTGGACTGACCAAAACCTGGGCCAGGGAATTTGGCAGAAAAGGTATCACGGTTAACGCTATTGCTCCTGGTTTCATCAATACAGAAATGTTGGAAACCATACCGGAAGAGAACATCAACAACATCAAAAAAGTCATCCCAATGGCAAGATTGGGAGAGCCCGAAGATATTGCCAACGCCTATGCTTTCCTCGCTTCAGACGAAGCTTCCTACATCACAGGAACAGTCCTGAGCGTTGACGGTGGTTTGGTACAATGAAAAGCAGTCCCATAAAAACCAATGAAACTTTCAGAGGCTATCAACGTCGGCGGTCCACAAAAAAAGTCATCGTAAAGCGTTGATTACAAAAAAAATGCAGCAAAATATTCACTGTCGACATTTTACACATCGCTGCACCAAACAAATAAACAATAGTTACCAGACCAGACCCTGGACTTAATTATTGTTGTTAGCGTTTGTCTGAAATTTTGATTCAATTAATTGACTGAAAACAGTATTTAATGCTAAACCGGATGAAATGGAAGGGTGGAGTACCGGAACTTTAGGTTGCTATTCCATTTTTCCATCTACCCTAATCTTCCGGGTGCATTTACCTTCAAAATTAATTGATTTTCAGAAGATTAAATTTAGACAAGCTCTTAAAACAGAAATCCCGAATGCTGCCTTTTGGCAAAATTCGGGATTCTTTTTTGGACACCCCTCATTTTAGAATGTCTGAAAATTTAATCCATGTTTTGTCCGTTTAGCAAAGTTTAATGCTAAACGGAATAGAAAAGTGGATTTTTGGAAAAAATAGCCGTAAATCAACTCCAGGATTCCAATCCTTCCATAGTTTCCAGTGTCCCTGTTAAAAACCCAGGAATCATGCTAATTCCCCAACGGCTTGATTTTCAATTCATTTAAATTTAAACAAGCCCTGAATAAAGTCGGTATCCTAAAACGCCTGACCAACTTTTTCCCGCTTCATTTTTGCTTCCAACTCCCCCAAAACACTCATATCTTCAATGGTGGAAGGCGGATTAAATTTATCTCCATCGGCGATGGCTCTCATGACTTTTCTCAAAATCTTTCCGGATCGTGTCTTGGGCAATCGTTCTACAATGACAGCCCTTTTGAAAGCTGCGACGGGTCCAATTTTAGCCCGAACCATAGCAATGAGTTCTTTCTCAAGATTCCCGTTCCCGGGATCAACCCCGGCCTTCAGCACTACAAAGCCTACAGGAACCTGCCCTTTCATCTGATCAGCGATACCAATTACGGAACATTCTGCCACAGCTTCGTGTGAGGCGACGACTTCTTCCATTTCGGCAGTGGAAAGCCGGTGGCCGGCAACATTGATGATATCGTCTATACGGCCTGTAATAAAAATATAACCATCTTCGTCCCGATAACCACCATCACCGGCGAAATAATAGCCAGGAAAAATAGTAAGGTAGGACTCCTTGAACCTGGCTGTATCCTGCCACAAGTTGGGCAAACATCCGGGTGGTAAAGGGTATTTGATGGCCACAATACCTTCTTGGTTTTCCGCTACTTCTTCTCCGCTTTCATTGAGGACCCGGATATCATATCCACAAACAGCCTTGCAGGCAGATCCCGGTTTAACCGGCAATAATTCAACTCCTGCCATATTGGCCAGCATGGGCCACCCGGACTCCGTCTGCCACCAATGATCGATCACCGGTATTTGCAGTAAATTTTCCAGCCAGTGTAAGGTGGTCACATCACAACGCTCCCCTGCCAAAAACTGTAACCTAAGGGAAGAAGTATCGTATTTTCCATGAAGTTTACCCTCCGGATCTTCTTTAATAATAGCCCGGAAAGCAGTAGGTGCCGTAAAAAAAACATTAACACCGTAATCCTGGATAACCCGCCAAAATGTACCGGCATCCGGAGTTTTAATAGGTTTGCCTTCAAAGAGTATGGTCGTACAACCGTGCAACAGAGGCGCGTAAATGATGTAGGAGTGTCCAACGACCCAACCTACATCGGATGCAGCCCAGTAAACTTCCCCTGGTTTGATGCCATAAATGTATTCCATGCTAAATTTCAGGGCCACCGCGTGCCCGCCATTATCCCTTACCACCCCTTTTGGCACACCTGTTGTTCCGGATGTATAAAGGATATACAATGGGTCCGTGGCATCGACTTCCACATAAGAAGCCGGTTCTGCGGTTGCCCTGAGCTCCATCCAATCGATATCACGGTCTGCTGTCATGTCAGCCTTCAAGACATCCCTTTGAAACAAAACAACATGCTTAACCTTATGGGAAGCCATTTCTATAGCCTCATCTACAATTGGCTTATAGGGAATAATTTTATTGATTTCAATTCCGGCAGAGGCGGTTAACATAACATCCGGAGTAGAATCATCGATCCGAATGGCCAGTTCATTGGCGGCAAATCCACCAAAAACGACAGAATGGACAGCTCCAATACGTGCACAGGCTAGCATAGCAAAAGCCGTCTCCGGTATCATGGGCATATAAATAATCACCCTGTCCCCTTTTTTAACACCCAGGGATACCAGCATACCCGCTACTTTTTCAACCTCGCCAAGTAATTCGCTATACGTGTATTTGGTCACGGTAGCTGTAACGGGAGAATCATAAATCAGGGCTGTCTGGTTCCCACGGCCATTTTTCACGTGATAATCCAGGGCCAGGTAAGCCGTATTCATCTTTCCGCCTTTGTACCATCGATAAAGATCTTCTTCATCCCTGGATAAAATTTCTTCGGGGAATTCAAACCAGTCCAGGGCCCGGGCTTGTTCTTTCCAAAATTGTTCGGGGTTTTGAATACTACTTTGATAAAATTCCTGGTAGGTCATTTTTTAAGATTTTTAGTGATACTTGGTATAGCTTATTAAATCAAGTTGCAGGTAATTGGTATGATTCCCCTAAAAAAGGACGGGCAGTAATCTTTGGACTTTCCTTTTTTCGAAAAATCAAGACACAGCAAAACGACTTATTGGCCGCTTTTTATCTAATAGGAAACGTTAGATCGAACAAGAACGAAACTAAGGGTTAGAAAATAAAAAAAGGACGGGTGGAGATTGGAATAAATCCAGGCCACCCATCCTTTCAGGAAGCTAAAACAAATTAGACTTTAGCACCTTTTTTCACGGTCTCTACCACTTCAGGGTTGAGCAATGTTGAAATATCTCCAAGGTCGGAAGCATCACCAGAGGCTACCTTCCTTAAAATTCTACGCATAATCTTTCCTGAACGAGTCTTTGGTAACCCGGGAACGATCTGTATCTGATCAGGCTTGGCGATAGGCCCAATTTGTTTGGTCACCACCGCTTTGATCTCCTTAATGAATTGCTCTTCATCCTTGATATTTTCTGAAGGAATGATGTAAGCATAGATTCCCTGCCCTTTAATTTCATGAGGGAATCCTACCACGGCACTTTCCACTACCTGTGGGTGCTCGTTGATGGCATTTTCCACCTCGGCAGTACCCATCCTGTGGCCGGATACATTGATAACATAATAAACACGACCGATGATTCTCAGGCGGCCTTCGCTGTCTCTGCGGGCACCGTCACCTGTGAAATACATATCCGGGAAGGTTGAGAAATAAACCTGGCGACAACGTTCGTGGTCTCCATAAGTTGTACGGATGATACTTGGCCATGGGAACTTCATACAAAGGAGCCCTTCCACACCATTACCAGTAAGTTCTTCTCCACTAGGGTCAACCAAAATAGGCTGAACGCCTGGCAACGGATAGGAAGCATAACAAGGTTTGGTATCTGTAATGCCAGGCAGTGGGGAAATCAGGATACCTCCTGTTTCTGTCTGCCACCAGGTATCGACGATAGGACATCTTTTCTTACCTACTTTTTCATTGTACCAGTTCCAGGCTTCTTCGTTGATAGGCTCACCCACAGAACCCAGTACTTTAAGGGTGCTCAGATCGTATTTTTCAACATACTGATCACCAAAGGCCATCAGGGCACGAATAGCGGTGGGTGCTGTATAGAATTGATTTACTTTATGTTTGTCACAAACTTCCCAGAAGCGACCTGCATCAGGATAAGTAGGCACACCTTCAAACATCATGGTTGTGGCACCGGCCAGCAGTGGTCCGTAAATGATGTAGGAGTGTCCGGTGATCCATCCGATATCGGCAGTACACCAATAAATATCATCTTCCTGGTATTGGAATACGTTTTTAAAAGAAAAGGCAGTGTAAACCATATATCCGCCTATGGAATGAACAACACCTTTAGGTTTACCGGTGGAACCGGAAGTGTAAAGAATGAACAAGGTATCTTCACTGTCCATTTGCTCTGCGGGGCAGGAAGCAGCTTGTCCATCTACCTCTTCATGCCACCATTTATCCAGCTTGTCATTCCAGTTGATCTCCTCACCCGTATTGCGATGAACGAGTACCGTTTCAATACTGTCACAGTCCATAGCGATAGCTTCATCTACCACTTTTTTAACCGGGATATTTTTGGCGCCACGGTGATTGTAATCAGAGCAGATCACCATTTTACAGGTAGCATCTTTAATTCTGTCAGCAAGGGCAGTAGCAGAGAATCCTGCAAATACCACGGAATGGATGGCTCCGATCCGGGCACAAGCCAAAACGCCAATCGCTAATTCAGGAACCATAGGCATGTAGAAGCAAACACGGTCTCCCTTGCCTATACCGTTATTTTTTAGTGCATTGGCTGTTTTGCATACTTCTGCATGCAACTCCTTGTAAGTATAAGTTTTACTTGGCGTATTCGGATCGTTAGCTTCCCAAAGAATAGCCACTTTATCTCCACGTGTTTCCAGGTGGCGATCAAGGGCATTTTCTGTAATATTGGTCTTTCCACCAACAAACCAGTTCACATCGGGATCTCTAAAGTTCCAGTCCAGAACCTTATCCCATTTTTTACTCCATTGAAATGTTTCGGCCTGCTCTGCCCAGAATCCCTCCGGGTCTTCAACGCTGCGTTTGTAAACCGATTTATACTCATCAAGTGATTTAATTTGTAAAGGCATATTTCTACGTTTTATTTCAAATTAATAGGTTTCTATTTCAAAAATTAGTTTCCTCCCTAAGGACCCAAAATACAGGCCTATTTCAACTCAAAAATCTCATTCACTGTATTGACCAGTTGATCATTATCAAAAGGTTTGGTAATGTAAACCTCTCCCCCGCTGCCGTATCCTTTCAGTTTGTCTTCAGCAGTACCTTTTGCGGTCAGGAAAATAATACTGAGATCGTTATATCTATCAGAATTTCTGATCTTCATCGCCACCTCAAATCCATCAATCCCGGGCATCATGACATCTAAAATAACCAGGTCAGGACGAAAGGCAGGTAATATCTCCAGAGCCTCTTCTCCGCTGGATGCTTTGGCGAGCATATATCCTTGCTGCCCCATTAAAAATTCAAGGGCCAGCAGTATATTCGGCTCGTCATCGACGAGTAGAATTTTGAAGGATTGCTTTAGGTTTGTCATGATTGTCTCGATCTTTTCCAGCGCTTCCAAAACAGGGATAAAAGTACAATTAAAAAAAGCAATAAAAAACAACAAAAATCACCTTTTTACCGTAAAAAAGTCACCATTTTAAGCCATGGGAATCCGAACCGTAAAAACCGATCCCTTGCCTAATTCACTGGATACTTTTATCTGCCCCCTATGAGCATCAACAATTTGTTTACAAATATATAATCCCAAACCGGTACCCCGCGGTTTACTGATACCCGGAGTCTTGATCTGCATGAATTTTTCGAATACTTTTTCCTGATCATCAACAGAAATACCGTGGCCATTATCCGCAACTTCGATCACTGCATAACGGCCTTCTTTTTTCAGGTTCAAATACACTTTTCCCTCCTCAGTATCGCAGAATTTTATGGCATTGGACAATAGATTAACAATCAGTTGCGTCAACTTATCTTCATCCCCAAGAACCAGCACATCAGGATCACATTTTTGAAATTCAGCATGATAGTTTTTCTGTTTCATCAGCTGTTTCACTCCTCGATAGGCTTTCTCAGCTACAGCACAAATGGCTACCTTTTCAAAATGCCAGTTATCAGACCCGGCCTGTACTTTTTCCAGGTCGAGCACCTCAGTTACCAGCCTGGAAATCCGTTCACTTTCGTCAACGATAATTTCGAGAAATTCCTTTTGCTTTTCCTCTGGCAAATCAGGGTTATCGTAGAGTATTTTGCCCATGGCTTTTATGGAAGTTATCGGTGTTCTGAGCTCATGAGTCACGGTAGATATAAATTCTGCCTTCAGTTCGTCAAGTTCTTTCAATTGCTCATTAGCCGACTGCAGTTGATTGGTGGTTTTTTCCAACTCAGTTTTCTTTAGTTCCAGCTCCTTGCTGTATTGTATGATCTCCTGGGTCTGATCCAATACTTTTAACATTTCTTCCAGGCCAATCGGCTCTTCCCTTATGATGGAAGAAACAATGATCTTTGCAGAGGCCGCTCCAATCGAACCGGCTATATGGCGTTCCGTATAATTGATCAATTCACTATCAGCTTCATTGAGTTTTTTCAGGCTTATACCATGATCCGTTTCATACCGTCTGATTAATTTCCGGGCTCTCTTCGTACCGAGAAATCGCTCGAGTAAGGAGATCAGGTCCGGCACTCTGGCCTTTCTTCTCAAAACTTCATAATCTCCTCCCCCCCGGACATATTTATAATGGTCGACAAAATAATCGGCCTGGGTAATTTCCAATGCACTCTGTCGGGTATTCAGAGAAACGACAATAAAAACCGCCGTATTAAACAACAAGCTCCAAAAAGCAGCATTGGACACATGATCAAACCCCTTTAAACCAAATAATTCATAAGGCTTAAAAAACTCCAGTCCCCAGGGGCCATTGCTGATGATGGACTGGGGAAGTATCTGTTGTTCGGCCAAAAGCGGCACGATCAATGTATAAGTCCAGATAATAAACCCAACGACCATCGCAGACATTGCCCCGGCTTTGGTCGCCCTTTTCCAATAGATCCCTCCGATCAAAACAGGAGCAAACTGGGCTACCGCCGTAAAAGAGATCAATCCGACAGAAACGAGACTGTAACTCAATCCGATTGATCTGAAATAACCATAGGAAAGAATCAAAACGGCAACAATAATGACTCTTCGAATACCCAGCAACCGTTCTCCTGCATCTTCAACGATCCTGCCTCTCAACATTGCGTATTTCAATAAAAACGGGATGACCAGGTTATTGCTGATCATGATACTCAGAGCAGTCACCGAAACGATCACCATACCCGTTGCCGCAGATAGCCCTCCGAGATATACGAAAAGGGCCATCATCTCATGTCCGTAAGCCAGAGGAATATTCAGCACAAAGGTATCCGCATCAATACCTCCACCGGAAAAAGTAAGCAGACCACCTATGGCAATCGGCAATACAAAAATATTGATCAGCAAGAGGTAAGCCGGAAAAAGCCAGGAAGCCTTTTCAAGGTATTTAACCTTAGTGTTTTCCACGATGGCTATGTGAAATTGCCGTGGCAATAACACTATGGCAAACATGGACAAAATGATCAACAACATCCAGCTCCCTCCATTCAAACCAGCAGATTCAAATGAAAACAAATGAACCAGTTCTTCCCGCTGCAAAGCCCTGGAAAAAATATCTCCAAATCCATTAAATACGCCATAGGTAACAAAAATGCCAACGACCAAAAAGGCAAAAATCTTCACCAGTGATTCAAAGGCAATCGCTGCGACAAGCCCCTCATGTTTTTCGTTGGGGTCAAGTTTTCTGGCGCCAAAAAAAAAGGTAAAAAAGGCCAGGGCAATAGCAATATAAAAGGCCAGATCCATATAAAAAGGAGTTTCCGGACCAAAGGCAATCGTCTGTTTTGACTCTTCGGATAACAAGGTTTCAAAACTTAAAGCCACTGCTTTCAATTGAATGGAAATATAAGGTATGACCCCCAAAACGGCAATAATTGAAGCCACTACACCCAAAGCGGTACTTTTTCCGTAACGGGAAGAAATAAAATCTGCAATGGAGGTTATCCTTTGTCCTTTACTTATCTGGATTATTTTGCGCAGGACGATCATCCAAATCGGTGCAAAAATAACCGGCCCCAAATAAATAGGTAAAAAACCAATCCCGGTTTCGGCAGCTCTTCCGACACTTCCGTAAAAAGTCCAGGCCGTACAGTAAACTGCCAGGGAAAGGGAATAAGTATACGGATTGTTGACGAGCTTCCCTCCTTTTTCTGAATGCCTTGCACCAAAAAAGGCAATCAAAAAAAGCAACAACACGTAGGTTAGCGAAGCTATTATGACAACACTTAAGGACATTCAGGTTTAGGTTAGTTAATAAATTCAAAGTTGCGGGTTACAGGTTTCAAGTTACTGGTTCATATATCTCCGTTGAAAATTCAATGTAAAACCCGAGGTAATTTGAGGGATTTTCCACATAACTAAGTCAACTGGAAACAAGCAACTGGTAACCCGTACCTTAGATTAATAATTTAATCAGTATTATTTCTACGGAGTACCCGGTATGTAAAAATAATCAGGACAATCCATATGACCAGCAGGTAAATATACAAAAGCGGAATGCCGGCTTTGGTCGTATATTTTCCAAGGATATGGATAATGGGAAAATTGAGCAACACAAATGCCCCCAGGAATAAACTAATTTGCTTTGCTTGAGTATCTGTTGGCATTAATGATGTTTGATGATTTAAAAAAAGAAAGTTATTCCTCTTTCCTGGATGGCAATAATCCAAACCAGCTGGGATTGATAAATTTGGTTTTGGCCAATGCCCATAAAAACAGTAAAGCAAAGGCACCCATCGCAATGGAAATCAGGTATCGTCCCTGCAACTGAGGTTCAATAAAAAATCTCAACAACAAAGTGGCTGCAATATAGATAACGACAAAAACATCTGAAGCTTTTCGCCCTAATTGTAATTTCATATCAATCATATTTAAAAACGGGAAGAACAAACAAAGTCTGTTCTCCCCATAAAAATACAAAGTTTTGAATTATTATGATATGTCGATTGTTCGAGTGTTTTAGGAAAGGGGTACACGGTACGAGAGGTTTTTTAAATTCTCAAATCCATGAACCTCAAGACCGTGTATCTTTCCGCAGTCCCCGCCTGAAATCGTACAGATGATTTGTACGAAAATTGAATGGGATCATTAGTGGGCATGGGCCTCACCTGCACCACGAGGAATACGAATATCCTCTACCAGATCCTGAACATCCTGAGGAGGTGCTGCCGTCAACCTGGAAACCACCACCGAAATCACAAGATTGACAAACATGGCTACTGTTCCGAACCCTTCGGGTGAAATACCGAACCACCAGTCTTCGGCAGTTCCTCCTCCAAATCCACCAAGTTTATATTTTATCATATAGAACAACATCAAGGCAATCCCAACGATCATACCGGAAACAGCTCCTTCTTTGTTCATACGTTTATCAAACACCCCGAGCACAATAGCCGGGAAGAACGATGCTGCTGCCAACCCAAAGGCCAGCGCGACCACTGCCGCAACAAAGCCCGGCGGATTGATACCGAAGTATCCCGCTATCAATACAGCTATCAAAGCACCAATCCGTGCCCACAACAATTCTCCTTTTTCTGTAATATCAGGTTTGATTTGTTTTTTGATCAAATCATGAGAAATAGCAGTGGAAATCACGAGCAATAATCCTGCGGCCGTGGATAATGCCGCAGCCAAACCACCGGCAGCTACCAGGGCGATTACCCAGTTAGGCAATTTGGCAATCTCCGGATTAGCCAATACCATGATATCACGGTCAATAGTCAACTCATTCACATCTTTGTCTGCTACGTACTGAATAATGCCATCATTATTTTTGTCTTCATATTTGATAAGACCTGTACCTTCCCACTTTTTAAACCATTCCGGCATGGCCGAGTACTGTTCATTGCTTACCGTATTAATCAGGTTTGTTCTTGCAAATACAGCAATAGCAGGTGCTGTGGTATAAAGTATAGCGATAAAGATCAAGGCCCAACCCGCAGATTTACGGGCATCAACGACTCTGGGAACCGTAAAGAAACGTACGATAACGTGTGGCAATCCTGCTGTTCCTACCATCAGGGCAAAAGTGATGGCAAATACATCGATCATCTTCTTGGATCCCGAGGTATATTCATGGAACCCAAGCTCGCGGTGTAATTGATCCAGTTTATCCAAAAGAAAAGTGCCGTCTTCGGCAGTTCCGATAAACCCTAACTGCGGAATAGCATTTCCTGCCATCGCAATAGAAATAAAAATAGCAGGAACCATGAAGGCAAAGATCAAAACACAGTACTGAGCGACCTGTGTGTAGGTGATACCTTTCATCCCTCCAAGAACCGCATAAAAGAATACGATGATCATACCGACGACAACCCCCCAGTTAACAGGCATTTCAAGAAAACGAGAGAATACCACCCCTACCCCACGCATCTGTCCGGCAACATAGGTAAAGGAAACGATGATGGCACAAATGACAGCCACTGTCCTGGCTGTGTTGGAGTAATAGCGGTCTCCGATAAAATCCGGAACCGTAAATTTTCCGAATTTTCGTAAATAAGGGGCCAGCAGTAAGGCCAGGAGAACGTAACCCCCGGTCCAGCCCATAAGGAAAACGGCCCCATCGTACCCCATAAAAGAGATCAATCCAGCCATAGAGATAAAAGAGGCTGCCGACATCCAGTCTGCTGCGGTAGCCATACCATTCATGATGGGAGGGATTCCTCCACCGGCTACATAAAATTCTTTGGTTGACCCCGCTCTTGCCCAAATAGCAATACCAATGTACAAGGCAAAGGTCAGTACGACTAATAATATTGTCCAGGTTTGAACACTCATGATTTTCGTTTTTTATAAGTTTCTCCGATTTTTCCAACCGGAGCGGTTATGCGTTAGAGACCCTGAAAGTAATAGGCGTTTATTTGTCCGACCCCGGGAGCTGTTTTGACGCTTTCTCCCTTTTGGGGGCATAACCTGAATAATTTTAAAATTGGTTTGACGATCAATGTGACTTACTGTCCGTTTTTCAACCAGGGAAGTCTGATTGATTTATTCATCGACATCGTATTCTTTATCCAGCTTATTCATTCGCCAGATATAGACAAAGATCAGTATCACAAATACGTAAATGGAGCCTTGCTGGGCAAACCAAAATCCGAGTTTGGCCCCACCAATCCTGACATTATTCATTGTATCCACCATGAAAATGCCGAATACATAGGAAACCAAAAACCATATGGCCAGCAGAATAAGCACCGTAATGATGTTTTTCTTCCAGTACTCTTTTAAATTTTTTTCAGACATGTCTAGTTAGTTTTATTGTTAATAGATTTGATGCGTCCAATTGTTCGCCTGAGTTAAAGGAATATGTGTAATTGGAGCCTCATTTGAGACAAGGCATCAGCCTGTGTGGCGATAGCTCCTTCCCTGACATCACCGGAAATCTGATGGTATTCCAGGGTGAGTTTGGCAAAATGACCATTGATGAAGTAATTCAACCCAACGTCCAATGCAGTGATAGGATCGTTCATACCTTCATAATTACCCATATTGTAAGCTACATAGGGCATGATTTTGGCAGAATTAAGATAATAGCCAAGCTGACCATAAATGGCAGTACCGGTTCCTGCCCAGCGGGCAACATAATTTTCCCCGTAATTGAAATTCATATAAGCCAGGTAAGCATTGAGGGCTCCCTTTTCCCCTAGAGGCATATCCAGAAAAGCATCAACAGCCCAATGGGTAACGCTGACATGTTCCCCTGACACACTATTAAACATGCCATTGGGATGTGCAAAAAAACCAGCTCCGATTCCGAAAACGCGTTTTTTTCCAAGGTAGGTGCCTACCTGATAGGGTAGTTTGGTGGATTCTTTATCCCAGAAATTATATCGGAAATAACCTTCCAATATCATGTTCCCGGTCAGATTTCCATCGCTGTCAGGATTAATCACTCCTGTATAAGTAAGATCCGATCCCTTGAGGCTGTAATCCCCCGAAATGTTATTCTTCAAGGGTGTATTTACAGCAAAACGATAATCAAAATTACCAATTTCTCCTTTCGCATAAACTCCCAGATGACGCGCAAACTGATCGGTTATTCCCAAAGAATGCCAGGCAACAAAGGGCCTCGATTGATCCAGGGTCATAAAATTAAGGGTACTCTGGTTCGACAAACGGGTTAAACCCTTCCAGTAATGGAGTCCTCCCCCCACATAAAGGTTGTTGTTCAATTTCAATTCACCCCATGCCCCGTGGAGGAAAAGCTGGGGGGCATTGCCATTATTACCCAGCGAAGTCAGGTTACCTGAATCAAGGCTGTTCAACCCCCAGTGTGAAAGAATCAAAAACTTGGGAGAAATCTGTGCATAAGCCAAAAACCTGGACCGGCGAATGCTGGTACTTAAGCCAAATTTGGAATTTTCAGCAGATAAATTGTTGGAGGTCACCCAAATTTGATGCCACATGATGAAACGGATGTATTTTTTCCCATCCTCGCTCAATTTTAAGGTCAGCGGTTTGTAGGAATGATCTTCTTCCGCTTTTTCCTGTGCATTTAATGGCATGTTCATCACGGCAATAAGGAACACTAATGCACTGAATTTTAGTAATTTTTTGATACTCATAAACAAGCTCTTTTATTAAAGTTGGTGAAAAATATTTCGGAGATTGTCTCAATTACCACACTAAAGTATATAAATATCTATATTTGTACAAATATTTTAATTTTTTTATCACCAAATAGGCAAAATCTTATAGCGTAGTAATGATTTTACATGAAATAGCATTCGTGTGGACGGTGGACGATGGACGGTGGACGGTGGACGGTGGACGGTGGACGGTGGACGGTGGACGGTGGACGGTGGATGATGGACGGTGGACGGTGGACGGTGGACGATGGACGGTGGACGGTGGATGATGGACGGTGGATGGTGGACGGTGGATGGTGGACGGTGGATGGTGGACGGTGGATGGTGGACGGTGGATGGTGGACGGTGGACGATGGACGGTGGACGATGGACGGTGGACGGTGGACGATGGACGGTGGACGGTGGACGGTGGACGGTGGACGGTGGACGGTGGACGGTGGACGGTGGATGGTGGACGGTGGACGATAGGTTAAAGGACCTTCTTCAGGCTTTCAATGATATAAAAATATTCATTTTTGGAAAGAGAATAAAAACTGTTCTTACCTTCCCTGGAAACATCCACGATACCGCAGCTCTTCATGATGCGCAGGTGATGGGAAGCAACGGCCTGTTCAATACCGATATTGGTGTGCAGTTCTTTGACGGACAATTTTTCTTTCTCGAATAACAATTCGATGATGAGGATACGGATAGGATGAGCGGTGGCCCTTAGCACCTCTGTAGCATTTTCCAGGAAGTCAATATCAAATTCACTTTTCATAAGTGATACAAAATTAATAAATTAGCCCATAAAGAACAATATAGATATTTATATAAAATAATGGAAAATACAATTGCAGTCAGGATATTTGATTTTTTGAAAAATCACCCGCCCTTCCATTTTTTGGAGCATTCCGACCTTTTGGCTATTGCAGAGAAAGTCCAGGTTCAGTATTATACGCACAACGAGGTTATTTTTAGACAAGGCGACCCTACGGTAAATTTTTTCTACGTCATCCACGAAGGGGCAGTTGAATTATTTAGGGAAAAAGAAGACAGTAATATATTGATCGATACTTGTGACGAAGGCGATGTCTTTGGTCTTCGTCCGTTGATCGCATCACAGGCATATGCCTTAACAGCCATCGTGAGGGAAGAAGCTTTGATTTATGCCATTCCTACAGAAAGTTTTCTTCCGCTACTCAACCGAAACGCCAAAGTAAACCACTTTCTCACCTCGAGTTTTGCAGCCGGGGAACGCAATCCTTACGCCAAAAATAATAAAGGAAAACTATTTGCAGAAAATGACCAGATCTGGCAATCTGGTACAGACCTGCTGGAAATCCAGTCTATTGAAAGAAGTAAAAAACCCGTGACCTGCAAACAGGACAAAACTGTACAGCAAGCTGCCTTTCATATGCGAAAAAAGCGGGTGGGATCTATTGTCATCACTGATGACAACGGGCTTCCTGCCGGGATTATCACCGATCGGGATCTGAGGAATAAAATTGTTACCGGTGATTTGCCTCTCTCCACCAAAGTTTCTGAAATTATGTCCAGCCCGGTGATTTGTATTCCACCGGCTGCTGCAGTGGCCGATGTTCAGATTGAAATGATCCGAAAGGGAGTACACCACCTGTGTGTCACTGAAGATGGTACGGTCAATACAACGGTTATCGGCGTTATCTCCGAACATGATCTGCTGGTAATACAAGCCAACAATCCGGCAGTACTCATCAGGGAAATCTCCCGCGCCAAAAACGGCGAAGATATGAGGTTCATCCGCGATAAAGCCGAAGTCTTATTGCGAAAATACCTGTTCCAGGAAGTCTCTATTGCCTATATTTCCAATATCATGTCTGAGATCAATGATTGTTTAATCATCAGAGCCATTGAGCTTTCCCTTAAAAAACTGGATAAAAAAGGATTAGCCCGACCTGATGCTGGTTTTTGCTGGATGGCCCTGGGAAGTGAAGGTCGTGAGGAACAGCTGTTGCGAACCGATCAGGACAATGCGCTGATATTTGAGAATGTACCGGAAGCCGACTACGATTCTACCAAAAGTTATTACCTTAAGTTATCCAAAAACAGTAACCGATATTTTGAACGAATGTGGTTTTGAATACTGCCCGGCAGAAATGATGGCCAGTAATCCAAGAGGGTGTCTCTCCCTTTCCGAATGGGAAAAAAAATTCGACAACTGGATCTATCGCCCGGGAAAAGAAGAGATCATGTTTACCACCATCTTTTTTGACTACAGGGCTGTATATGGCAAGGAAGAGCTATCCAAACAGCTAACGGACAGCATTTATAAATCCATCAGCAACCAGGATATTTTTTTAGGCTTTCTGGCCAAGAATGCTTTACAAAATCCGGCACCACTTTCCTTCTTCCGAAATTTCATGGTTGAAAGAAGCGGGGAACACAAAGATGAATTTGACATCAAGGCCCGGGCGATGATGCCGCTGACAGACGCTGCCCGGTTATTAATACTCGAAGCCAGGCAATATGGCATCAACAATACCTTTCAGCGATTTGACCATATGGCCAAACTGGAGCCCCAAAATGCAGAACTCTACGAACAGGCTGCCGATGCCTACGAAATACTCATGAGGTTCAGAGCCCTTCAGGGACTGCAAAACAAGGATTCCGGAAGGTTTTTCAGACCTGACGAACTCAATAAAATGCAGCGTATGATGTTGCGAAATTGCTTCAAACCCATTAAAGACCTCCAGGATTTGATCGAAATCAGGTTCAGGACAAATTTTATTTGATCAATTATTCAAAATATAAGTCATGAGCGGTTTGCGAAATTTTTTTTTGAAAAAAAAGCAAAAATCACATCCGGAATTCTGGAAGGAATACTTGCGCCATTTTGAACACAAAAAAGACCCCAAAACACCCATTGAAACAATAAGGTTTGTTGCTTTCGATACGGAAACCACCGGTTTAAATCCCAAAAAAGACAGGATTTTATCCTTTGGCGCCGTAAGTCTGATTGGCAACAGAATTGAGATCAATGACTCCCTTGAGTCCTATGTCACCCAACCATCCACTAAAAAAGATGCTGTCCTCATACATGGTATTCTACAAAACGGAAAAGAAAAGAAAAAAAGCGAAGAGGAGGCCGTCATTGAATTTGTCAAATATGCCGGAGACGCCGTTTTTGTTGGTCATAATGTAGCTTTTGATATCGCCATCGTCAATGCAGCTTTAAAAAGACTCCATGCAGGCCCCTTGAAAAACAAATCTTTGGACACCGCTAAAACAGCTATCAGAGTTGACGACCACTCCCCTTCCGACATGATCAAGTCTTCCGATTATTCGCTGGACAACCTTTGTAAGCGCTATAACATCAGCATGAGCAACCGGCATACCGCTGCCGGTGATGCCTTTATCACAGCCATTCTTTTAATGAAGCTTTTCCCGAAACTTAAGAAGAGAGGTGTTTCCACCCTAAAAGATCTCTTGAGGCGATGAAATCTCTCAAATATTTATTATTCAATCAAATTAAGGGTTGAACACACTTTGGATTCTTATCAACTGATGTTATGCACAAAAGCATAATATCATTGTTATAGCCCTTCCTGGCTATTTAAAGTGAATGCCTAACCCTCAAAGCGCAAAGGAGAGTTCAACAACTATTCAAAATTTAACCCTGATCAGCAAAAATCCCTTGTTTTACATTTTTAATTTTGCGGGAATTATGGCTTCCCGGCTTATTTAACCGGGTTTGCTCCAAAAAAAATTGAACAGCTTGAATAATTGTCTTTTCTTTGTGGGTTAGAGTAAGCATAAAATCGGAAAATGATCCTTTCGGGAAACAAAAAAAAGACAAGCACCCCTGACCGTAGCACCTGGTTATTAGCTGTCCTGGCACTGTTACTGGTCGGACTGCTGCTTCCTGGGCTCAAATGGCAGAAAAATGAGCCAGCCTCAGAAGACAGTATATTTTGTGGTGCAGAAGCAGTGGATGGTGAATATTTCGTACATAATGGCATTCGTTTTGGTGGTGCCAAAGGGCAGGATACCAGGCATCCGCATTCAGGAAAATTTTCCTGCCAACTCAAGCCCGGCCACCGCTTTGGCCTAATTTACGAAACGACTGATTTTTTAAAAGGCGCCAAATACCAGGCCTCTGTTTGGCGTTACACCGAAAGTTCCAAAGGTTTTTTGGTCGTGGAAGGTAATGAAGCTTCCGGCTTCAAAAAAGTAGAACGCGTGGCCATTGAATCGAAAAACGGATTTGATAAATTACAGATCATATTTAATGTGCCGGATAATGAAAAACTGGATACCTTAAGAATTTACGCAGGAGTAGATGAGGTTTCCGGAACGGTTTATTTTGACGATCTTTCTATCAGCATGCTTCAGGCTCAAAACCTGGAAACAACTTTCAGACCAGACCGACTCGACCTGGAAATATCCAAAGAGTCCTTGCAAGAATTCAACGATCAAAAATGGAGAGCTGTTAAAGAAGGCATACTGATAAGCGGCGATGAAGACCGGGTTTCCGGAAAAATGTATGCTCATAATGAAGGAAATGAAATTCCCATAAGCCTTAGACTTAAAGGGGACTGGACGGATCACCTGCAGGGAGATAAATGGTCTTTTAGAATAAAAACGAGTGGTGAAAGCTCCTGGAACCGAATGCGCACCTTTTCTATCCAAAATCCCCTCACCAGGAGCTACCTTAAGGAATGGATGTTTCATAAATTCCTTCAAAAAGAAGACATTCTGAGCCCTAAATACGACTTCATTCATGTTACTCTGAACGACAAGGACCTTGGGGTCTATGCCTTTGAGGAGCATTTTGACAAACACCTTCCTGAAAGCCAATCCAGACGGGAAGGACCTATCCTCAAACTGACGGAAGACCTCTTTTGGCTGGGTATGAAACGGCAATTCACCCTGCAATCCGAAGGCGCGGGTTTATACAAAAATGCGGAAAACGCTTTTGAGGGGTCCGATATCCGACCTTTCAAAGAGAACAAAACCCAAACCGCGGAAAACCTGAACAAACAATTTCAACTGGCCCAAAAATTATTGTACCAATTCAAATACGACCTCCAGCCGGCTCATGAAATTTTTGACCTGGAGCGGATAGCCAAATATTTTGCCATAATGGATGTCCTGGGCGCTTATCATGGCAGTTTTTGGCACAACCTTCGGTTTTATTACAACCCCATTTCTTCGAAACTGGAACCCATAGGTTTTGATGGATTTGGAACAGAAGATACCCGCCTTAAGGATCAGATCGTATTGGGGTATAAAGTCAACACCAATGACCCCGGGGAAGATCTGACCAAACTGTTGTTCAAAGATCCTGTATTTTTCAGGGCTTATATGGAGTACCTTAACGACTACTCTGACAACAGTTTCATACAGGGCTTTTTCGCAGATATCGAAGCGGATATCCTCGCCCGACAGACTATGCTGGCAGCTGAATTTCAGGGATATGAATTTCATGCCAAACCATTTATTGACCGGGCGCGAAATATTCATTTACTGATCAATGCACATGGTAATGAAAGTGTGATTGTCAGAATTCAAAACAGAGAAAACGGAAACCTCCAATTAAAAATCAGCAATACCCATCCTTTCCCCATTGAGGTGATAGGTTATGGCCGGAAAGTTTCTGAAATGGTCCACGAATTGGCTGACCCTCTTTTTGTTTACGCCAACCCTCAGCACGATATTCCACAGTATGCGGATATGGAGGTTCCGGACAAAACCAATCACCTGTTTTACAGAGTAGCCGGTGTTGATTCCATTTATACCACCGCTTTGGTCGATTGGCCAATTGCTGGCGGAAAGATCCCGCGTCAAATGATGTTCGGGGATTCCCTCAGGAGCAATGATGTGTTTGAAGTTTCCGGGAACAATATCTTGTTCAAAAGAGGGTTCCATGTGACTCAAAATGACATCACCATCCCGGCAGGTTATCAAATATTTTTTGAAGCAGGAGCCAGTCTGGACCTGCAAAAAAATGCAGCCTTTATTTCCTGGTCCCCGGTTTATATGATGGGAACCGAGGAATTCCCTGTCCAGGTTTTTTCAAGCGATGATACCGGAAATGGATTTACGGTATTACAGGCATCCGAAGCATCCAGGGTGGAATATACCCGTTTCGATAAATTAAATACCCTGAATAAAGACGGATGGATGCTCACCGGAGCTGTAAACTTCTTCGAATCCGATGTCAACATCAACCATGCGTCTTTTACCAACAACTTGTGTGAGGATGGATTGAATATAGTCCACAGCCATTTCACTTTATCCAATTCCCTGGTTGCCAATACTTTCAGCGACGGATTTGATGCTGATTTTTGCAAAGGAACCGTTAATAATATAACCTTTAGGGACACAGGTAATGACGGGATGGATCTGTCAGGAAGCCTGATCACGATAACAGGGTTAAAGGTTTTTAATGCAGGAGATAAAGGATTGAGTGTGGGAGAGAAAGCAGAAGTACATTTGATCAGCGGTAGTATTTCCGGTGCCAATACCGGCGTGGCTTCTAAGGATCTTTCTCTTTTAACGATTGATGATCTGACAATGGAAGATTGTATCAAAGGATTTACAGCCTATCAGAAAAAACCGGAATACGGAAAAGCCAACATTGTGGTTAAAAAATACCAGGTTACCAATGTTAAACATTTGTTTTTACTGGATAAAGGCTCTGTCCTGGATTTGGTGGGTGAAAAACATACGGGAGAGATATAGGGATTGATGATTTGGATAAAAAGGCGCAACCTTGCCTATTGAAATTGGGTAGGCAGAAGGTTTTACCTTTGAACTGGAAGACGGTAAACGACAGACGATGAACGGTATCCGGAAAGTAAAACCTTGCCTATTGAAATTGGGTAGGCAGAAGGTTTTACCTTTGAACTGGAAGACGGTAAACGACAGACGATGAACGGTATCCGGAAAGTAAAACCTTGCCTATTGAAATTGGGTAGGCAGAAGGTTTTGCCCTTGAACAGGAAAATGACAAAAACCCCAATTAACTGAAAGTCATCATCCATTTAAATTGTGAACAGATCCAACTCATCAGTACGGCATTGTTGCATTACAACATTAACCAATGGCTCGATTTGAAAGAAAATATAAAATTTCAGGACTGGAACCCGAAACTATTGCAGCGAATCTCATGATTCATCCTGCCGGGTTTCGGGTGTTACATCCTGATCGCCAGGTGAATAACATTTATTTTGACACCATTGATTTGACCACCTTTCATCAAAATGTGGCCGGTATCAATGAGCGGAAAAAATTTCGGATGCGCTGGTACGGAGAGCAGGTTGACAAACTCAAAAAACCTCAATTTGAGATCAAGATCAAACACAATGAACTGGGCACAAAAAAGGTAATCAGGTGCGAAAATCTCAAATTCAGGGATTTGGATAAAATCACGGAACTGGCCAATAAATATTCTGAAAATTTTTCTCCGCTCTACCCTACGCTTATGAATGCTTATACCCGTTCTTATTATGCTTCAGCGGATGGCAAATTCCGGGTAACCATAGACAGAAATCTGTATTATTATTCTTTGCTCGGACAAACCGGGTTTCTCGGTTACCGTGTGGAAGAACCCGGAGTGATCCTCGAAGTAAAATACGAAGAATCGGATGATCAGATAGCCGGGTTTGTCTTGCAAAATTTACCGTACCGGCATACAAAAAGTTCAAAATATGTGAATGGTGTGACCATTACATCCATATTCTGACAATAAATAATAAATTTGCGCAGCTAAAACGGAAGAGCCTTTAAAACAAAACGAGTCTAATGTCAAAATTTGAAGAATATCTCAATCAGTTTTCCAATACCATCAGCTTTCAGGACTTCATCCTTGGGTTTGTCCTGACAGCAATATTGGCAATTTTGATCCGTAATTTTTACATCAGGTACGGAACCGCCATTTCCAATCGACAGAGATTCGCCAACAATTTCCTGGCACTGGCACTGATCGTTATGCTGATCATAACCATCGTTAAGTCTTCTCTGGCCCTGTCTCTGGGCCTTGTAGGGGCTTTGTCCATAGTCAGGTTCCGGGCTGCCATCAAAGATCCGGAAGAGCTTGTATACCTGTTTCTGGTTATCGGTCTGGGATTGGCTACGGGCGCCGGCCAATTCATCATAGCGCTTGCCGCCATCCCGTTGATATTGTTATTGTTGTGGATTTATTATCGTTTTACAGGAAAAAAAGCCACCACCAGGGGAAACAATTCATTAATCCACCTTCGAATAAAAGAAAAAAGCATTCAAAAGATCAGTGATATCTTTATGAAACACCTGGCCTATGTTGAACTAAAACGCATGGATTTACTCTCCGACGGGATGGACATCACCTATATCTGCCAGGCCGAGTCCCTGGAACAATTGGACCAATTAAAGGATGAATTATCAGGTCTGGACAAAGACATTACCTTCTCCATTGTGGACAATCCCGGGATGATCGTTTAAGGATGGCTAATTTTTAACAGGCCAGGGCATACATGGATGCTACCGAAGAAACAATATTGGTGAGCCAGATGCCTGCACCAGGAGGATTGGCTTCTATTTTGGCCATATCCAGTCCTACCATGCCCATCCAGGGCTCCCCAAAAATAGGGCCATACCAGAGAAAACCCAGGACAAATAACATTACAACCGATACCCAAACAGCCAAATGGTTGATTTTCAGTTCTTTCATAATTGTTCGTTTTAGTTAGTTAATAAGCATTTCAATAACCTTTGCAAGGAGTTTTGATTTTTAATGATGAGTTACCAGAAAGAGGGAAAAAATTTAATTTACGGGAAGCATCTATTTTAAAGATAAAAAAATAATGGAGATTGAGAAATAGAAATTCCGATAAAAAAAAAGGCCAATTACTTCCATTTTTGCCTCAATTTCATTAACTTGTATGCTATCCTTTCCATAACATCTTTGTCAGTACTCATTTCCAAAAAATCAGATATTATGGCTATTGAAGCAATTCAACCGGATGTTTTCATTTTAGGCCTTCGCATCCAGGAACCCGTTACCACTCTTACAGATCTTTTTATCACGGTAGCCAGTTATTACGGCTACTACCGCATTAAAAAGGCTGGATTCAATGATAATTCAAGGCGTTATCTAAAACTCTATTTTTTGCTCATGGGAACAGCCACAGCTCTCGGAGGCCTGCTTGGACATGGTTTCCTTTATTTCTTTGGGATGCCGTGGAAAATTCCGGGCTGGTTTGTGAGCATGATAGGCATCATGTTTATCGAAAGATCAGCCATAGAACATTCCAGTAAATTTATCAGTAAAAAAATGAGGCGCTTTTTTCTCAGAGCCAATTTATGGGAGTTAGCCATAATGATGAGTTTAGCAGCCTACACACTCAATTTTTTATTTGTCGAAATCCATAGTGCTTATGGTGTATTAGGCACCGTTTTTGCCTTCCACGTATATGTTTACCGAAAAACGAAAGACATTGGTAGCGGATACATGATTTGGGGTATTGTTTTACTCATAATGGCCACTTTTATTTACAATTACCCTATCGTTCTGCATAAATGGTTTACCCATGACGATTTTGCTCATATTTTAATGACGATAGCGACGGTATTGTTTATGTATGGGGGGTTGAATTATGGAAAAGTCCCTGACACCGTATCTGAGAAAAATAAAGAAAAAATACTGGCAACTTCAAGCGTAGGGTCAAATTAAAATGCCTCTATTTTATTTCATTTGATATGCTTTCTCAGGTTCTTTTATTGTCTTTTCTATATTTTTTCTTAATTTTCAGTTCCTGTCGACCGCCCCGGCATAAAAAGAGGAAATCTTATTTCTTTATATTAAAACCTATCAATTATGAAAAAAAATTACACTTCTATTTGGCAAATACTTTTGCTGAATCTCTTACTCGCAATTGGTGTCCAGGCTCAAATTACCTGCGATAGTGTCGGAGTCATTATCGATGATGATTTTGAATCTTACGAATCCGGAGCTCTTGGCCCACAGGCCGATCACTGGACTACCTGGTCCGGTGAGGAAGGAGGAGATGAGGATGGTATCGTGAATGCCGAATTCGCCTCTTCCGGAATGCAATCCTTCAAAATCGAAGGAGATACGGATGGCGGTCCTCAGGATGTAATCTTAAAACTGGGAGACAAAACTACCGGCACTTATCTGATCGAATTTCAGATGTACATCATTGAAACCCTGGGTGCTTACTTCAATATTCAGCATTTTGAACAAGATCCCGGACAAGAATATGCAATTGAAGTCGATTTAAAACCTGATGGAATAGGAGAGCTTTATGCGGGCTCCTCAAATGCCCGGGAATTCTCCTATCCAAATAACGAATGGTTCTGGGTCAGGTTCATTATTGACCTGGATGCCGACCTGGCGTATTTTTACGTTGAAGGAGATTATGTTTATTCCTGGCCCATCAGTTGGGTTGCAGATCAGCAAACCGGAACAAAACAATTGGGATCTATTGATTTTTACCCTATTGATGATACCTATTGGTTTTATGTAGACGATGTCTACTACGCTGAAATACCTGCACCTGCCGACAATAAATACTGCCACCTGGCTACCCCTATTGATGTGGGAACACATTCCGTAGGGCAACTCGATTGCTTTGGTGCCGGATTTACCATAAGAAGTGCCGGACAAGGACAGGCCGGAGCCTGGTATTCCTACACTGCTCCGGAGGATGGACTCATCACTGTCTCTTCCTGTGGTGCAGGCGGAGATACCCGTGTGTGGATTTTCTCAGGAGGTTGTGAAAACCTATACGTTGAAGGTGTCAATGATGATATGTGTGAAATTACCACTCCCGGAGAAGATGAATGGGCATCCTACCGGGAAGTTTTGGTCACGGCTGGTGAGACTTACCTGATCTGCTGGGATGATATCTGGGAAGATGGTAATTTTGACTTCACCCTGGATTTTACTACAGACCCGCCTGAAGCAGGAGATTTTTGCGAATATGCCATAGCCGTGGAACCCGGAACCCACACTATCGACGTCATCAATGGTTCCGGAAACGTATCCGGACCTAATATCAACCATACCGGTGCCAGTACGACCAATTACGCACAGTCAGAATGGTATTCCTTCACGCCAACTGATGATGGATTGATGACCGTTCAAAACTGTGGCTTAACTACCGAGGATACACGCCTGTGGATCTACCAGGGAGAATGTGGTATTGAAACCATAGAACTGATTGCCAGCAATGATGATGAATGTGAATTTCAATCACAACTGGTAGATATTCCAGTTGCGGCAGGTACGACTTACTATATCGAATGGGATGACGAATCGCTCAATGCTCCCGGTTTTGATTGGGAATTGATCTATGATGTGATTGAGGATGTTGTTGAAACAGGATTTTATGCAACCTTTGACCTCAGCCCTAACCCGGCTTCTGATGTGCTGTTCATTAATTTTAATATTCCGGAAACATCAGATCTTTCTATTGATCTTTTCTCTAACACAGGAAAACTATTGTTGAATAAAAAAGCTGTCAACGTTAAGGAGGGAGTTTTAACATTGGATACTTCCAATCTTCCGGCAGGTCTTTATGTTGTTCAAATCCGCGATGACTTCAATGCTGTAACCAGAAGGTTTGTGGTGGAATAACTACCTGTGAGTAAGCGATATAGAACATAAAAAAGAGTCCCGAATTTTAGTTGCAACCAAAATTCGGGACTTTTCTTTACAAATCTGTTCGTTGAATTTTCAGGTAAACATTTACGCCAATACAAAATAATTCACACCGCTGATAAGGTAAAATTTCGCCTGGCAATAAGGCTGGTTTGACGTGCAAAAGCCACCGCTATAAAAAGATTACCGTCAATGGAGGGGGCTTTACTTTCCTGGCATTGTCTACCCCTGATTTCAAGTCAACAGGGATAAACTTCCTGACTTAAAACCACCTCATCAGGCGTTGTAAATTCCTGTTTTTACTTCACCACTACCAGTTTTTTCGTCTCTTTGAAACTTTCACCGTTCAATTCCACAAAATACATCCCGGCAGCCAGGTTATAATCGGCAAAATCGACGAATAGCAACTGATCCATTCCTGCCGGAGCCTTTTCCCTTTTTTGGGTAAAGATCACTCTTCCGGAAGCATCTTTGAACAACAAATTCACAGCAGAGGTTTCTTTCAATCTAAAGTTGACTTCTACTTGTGTCGTTGCCGGATTGGGGTAGACCAGCATACTTTCAATTACATTGATTTTTTCCGGTTCCACAATAGCATTCACCACATCGGATCTGAATTCATAATGAACAGGAATAAAATACTCCGCAAAGGTTTCTGACTGGTCGGCATTCGTTACCTGGAACCTTATCTGGTCTACAATCACATTTTCATTATTGATGGTAAAAAAGTCGTTGGCTAAACCTGTTCCGCTCGCGTATGATGGAGAACCACTGGCTGCATATCCCGGAGCCAGGCTGCCCTGACTAAATGGACGGGCAAATATACGGGCATCCATACCTTCATCATTGTAATACCCGTAATGGAGGTTTACCATTTCGCCCGGAGCCAGCCTTGCCGGAGCAGGCGGACACAATTCAATATCTTCAATAAGAAAATCTCCAAAGGTGTATTCCACGGGACTGAGGAATTCCAGCAATACTTCAGACTGGTTCGGATTGACTACCTGGAAGCGAATATGATCTACGCGTTGATTGGTAGCCGAAATTGTAAAATCACAGGAATTACTGCCAGAACCGGTGTAAACATTTGAACCACAAGCCGCATAATTTGGCGTCAATCCTCCATTGGTCCACGGACGAGGGAAAATCCTTACGCCGGCCGCTTCGGTAGTTTCGTAATCGTAGCTGATCGTACGATCTGCTCCATTGAGTGGAAAATTTCCTCCGGAGGCCACAATGTTGTCAATTTTTACGGTACTGAAATACAAATTCACCGGAACATAAAACGTCATTAGCTCCTGGGTTTGATCAGGATTGACAACAGATACTCTAAGAGCATCAACATGGACATTTTTACCTGTTGTTATGGTAAAGAAAACTGTCTTTGAACCAGAACCCTCAAAAATAGGAGAACCACTGGCTCCATATCCAGGTGTCAGACTTCCATGTGTCATGGGCCTGATAAAAATTCGGACGCCTCCGGGAATATCGACCTTATAATCAAAGGTGATATTGAAGTTTTCATTTATTAACAAAGAAGCCAGGTCTTTGTCGTGGGAAAATGTAAAATTGTTGATACCAATTTCTCCATAATGGAAGGCTACAGGCACCCAAAACTCTTTGAGCAAGGTTGATTGATCGGCATTGAGAATCTGAAATCTAATTTCATCCACAACCCCTGAACCACCAGAGATATTGTAGAAAACATCAGCGGTACCAGATCCGGTAAATAAGGGAGAACCACTGGCTCCGTATCCCGGTGTTAAACTGCCATTGGAAAAAGGACGTGCGAAAATCCGGACACCTCCCGGCTCATCAACACTGTAATCAAAACTGATATTGACATTCTGATCATTGGAGAATGCGGCAACCCTCGTTCCCGTTTCAAAACGGACATTACATACATCTGCTTGTGTAAAAGCAAATACGGTAATGAATGATAAGACGACTGTAAGCAAAAAATTTTTCATAAGGACGGATTTTATGGTTAACAAAAATTGAATTTGACTCTGGTGAAACTGGATATTCAATCAAATCAACTCTTAATCCTTCTTGAGGAAAAATGGTTACTCCAAGAGCGAAAAAAAGCAGGGTGCTCGAAAGGAAGGGAATTCCAGGAGTGTAGTTTAACGTCCTACTAAATGATGTTCAATAGAAATAATCATGACAGGAAAAGGAAGGGTAGATAATTGCTTACTGTCCAATGGAGTTCAGATAAAAGTATAACGACAGACCTTATGGATTTGGTATTGCCATTTAAAGGATAAATGCAAATTATCCATTCATGCTGCTCCAGTGTTTAATGATGCCCCTTATCGCCTCCAGACCATCAGTAAGGGCTGCCGGTCCCGGCTGCAAGATATCCTCGGAAGGCAATTCAAAAATCTGTCCGTTTTTCACGGCAGGAATCTGATCCCATCCCGGACGGGTCAGCATTTTGCGGGGTTTAAATTGCTTGCCGCACCAGGATACGAGAATTATATCCGGTTGTTTGTCAACGACCACTCCAGGGTCTGTAAGAATCCTGTTTTTGGCCAGGGATTCTTGCGCGTTTTCCGGAAAGCAGTAAACCCCACCGGCCAGCTCTACCAATTCAGCTACCCATTGGATGCCAGTCATCACTGGGTCAAACCACTCTTCAAAATAAACTTTAGGTTTAACGGCCATTTTACGCACCTCCAGGGCCAGTTCAGACCTTTTGTACTGAAAAGCCTCTACCCACCGATGGGCTTCCTGTTGCTGCCCCACCATGGCCCCCAACTGCACGATCATTTCCAGTATTTCCTCAATAGAACGCTGATTAAAAATGTGGACATTAATGCCCTTGCGAATGAGGGAGGCAGCGATATCTGCCTGGAGATCCGAAAATCCCAGTACCAGATCGGGTTTCAGGGCAACAATTTGATCTATATTGGCAGAAGTGAATTGGGATACTTTTGGTTTTTCCCTACGTGCAACAGGTGGTCGAACGGTAAATCCGGAAATACCAACGATCCTGTGTTGTTCTCCCAGAAGGTATAACATCTCTGTTGTCTCTTCCGTCATGCAGACGATACGTTTGGGAAAGAAGTCTTTCATGAAATACTTTTTGTAAATGAAGAACTTCAAAAGGACGACTTTTGTTTACCGGAACTTTTTGCGACTTTTTTTCCCGGAAAATTTCTTCTTGCTCCTGGGCTTACCTTTATAGGAATCTCTGTTCCTGTCTCCGCCGCCACGGACATCTTTAGAGATTTCAGCTTTGAGTTTTACCCCTTCGAACTCCATTCCATCAAGGGCTCTGATCAGAGCATCGGAAACATTATCATCAACCTCAAAAAAGGTAAAATTACGCATGATCTCAATTTTGCCTATTTCGGCATCACCGGAATCCAAAGCTTCGTTGACTACCCCGATTAAACGGTGAGGTGTAAGGCCATTTTTTTCTCCAACTTTTACAAACAAGCGCGTAAAGGAATTACGCCTTCTCTCTCCCGGGCTTTTCCGTTCCCTTTTGGTAACATTCAGGTCTCTGGCGTTTTTGTAATAAGCCAAAAAACGATTGAACTCTGCAGAGACAAAATGCTGGATCAGTTCTTCCCGGCTCAATCCTTCAAACTTTTTATAAATATCTTCCAGGAAAGGTTCGATCTGGTGTTCGTCCACTTCGACATCCTTGATCTTATCGATCAGGGCGAAAAGTTGCTTTTGGCAAACTTCTTTTCCGCCCGGAGCCTCCTGTTGCCTGAATTTGATACCCGATTTACGTTCGATATCGGTGAGTTTTCTTCTTTCTCTGGTATGGATGATGGCAATAGAAATACCACTCTTTCCGGCCCTTCCTGTTCTGCCACTTCTATGCACATACACTTCATCATCGTCTGGAAGGTTATAATTGATCACATGAGTGAGGTCGTCGACATCAAGCCCGCGGGCAGCGACATCCGTAGCTACCAGTATCTGCAGGTGTTTTGTGCGGAAACGTCCCATCACTTCATCCCTTTGAGCCTGGGACAAGTCCCCATGGATAGCATCAGCATTATAACCATCGTGCATCAATTTGTTAGCAATTTCACTGGTTTCCCGACGCGTTCTGCAAAAGACAATACCATAAATATCCGGGTTCATATCCGCGATTCTTTTGAGCAGCTCGTATTTATCACGAGCCTGAACCTGGTAGTAAAAATGTTTGACGTTTTCCGCACCTTTATTGGTTTGTGCTGCGGCAATTTTCAAAGGATTTTTCAGGTATTCCCGGGTGATTTTAGCCATTATTTTCGACATGGTAGCCGAGAATAGCAGGGTCTGTCGATCTTCCATGGTTTGGGAAAGAATGGTATCCAAATCATCTTTGAATCCCATAGAAAGCATTTCATCTGCCTCGTCAAGTACCACTCTGTTGACATTACTGAGGTCTAGTCTTTTACGCTTGATGAGGTCTTTTACCCGGCCGGGGGTACCAACGACGATCTGAGCCCCGTTTTTCAAAGCTCTGATCTGTTGTTCAATGCTGGCGCCACCGTAAACAGCTACTACGGACAATCCTTTTACATACTTCGAATAATCGTTGAGATCATTGGTGATTTGCAGGCATAGCTCCCTGGTAGGGCAAAGCATAAGGGTTTGAGGTAATTTATTGGTTACATCGGTCAGTTGGATCACTGGCAATCCAAAAGCCCCCGTCTTTCCTGTTCCTGTCTGGGCAAAAGCAAGGAGGTCTTGTGAAGAAGTTAAAACGTGGGGGATGGCCTTGGCCTGGATGGGGGTAGGGTTTTCAAAACCCAAATCTTTCACGGCATCCAGCAATTCCTGGTTTAAGCCGATCTCTTTAAAAGCACTCATATAACTATTTAATTCAAATAAAGTGCAAGGATAGGACTTTTAATCGGTGTAATCGCCTAAATAATGATTTCTTTACCAATAATCGGAAAAATCAGGCAGAATAGACCTTAAAACAGGAATTACAGGAACCCAAAAGCAGAAATTTTGTTTTCCCGGTTACAACCTGAGAAATACTATTTTACCTGAGTTGCGGGTTACAAGTTACGGGTTGCCAGTTGACTTAATTTTGTTAAAAACCCCTCAAATTTCCTTGGTTTTTACTTTCAATCATTGAATTTTGAACATAGATGTATAAACCAGTAACTTGAAACCTGTAACCCACAACTTGAGTTATTTTGTCAAAAAAATAGTACTTCCAGGCTGACTGCCGACTGACCCTAAAACCTAACAGCCCGGGATATTCACGGCAACAGCCAGCCCACCGGTAGATGTCTCTTTATATTTATGATTCATATCCTTGGCTGTCTCCCACATGGTTGCGATAACATTATCCAGAGGGACGAGGACTTCCTTTGGATTGGTTTCTATGGCCATTTCAGAAGCATTGATCGCTTTGATGGCTCCCATGGCGTTACGTTCGATACAAGGTACCTGTACCAATCCTGCAACCGGATCACAGGTCAACCCCAGGTGATGTTCCATGGCAATCTCAGCAGCTACCAACACCTGTTCCGGATCTCCCCCCAGTAGTTCCGTCAAAGCGCCCGCAGCCATGGCAGAAGAAACCCCAATTTCTGCCTGGCACCCCCCCAGGGCCGCCGAAATAGTAGCTCCTTTTTTGAAAATGCTGCCTATCTCTCCTGCTGTGAGCAAAAACTGCTGAATCTCTTTGTCTCCAGCGAACTTGTTTACAAAACAAAGGTAGTACATCAAAACTGCCGGGATCACTCCGGCACTACCATTGGTAGGAGCAGTAACCACTCTCCCAAGAGAGGCATTAACCTCATTTACTGCAAGCGCAAAACTGCTGACCCAGCGAAACACCTCATTGAACTTAACGTCAAGCCTGCGAATCACAGCCATCCAGTCCTCCGGAGTTTCATAGTTTGCCTCTCCTATTAATTTACTGTGAATACCATGGGCTCTTCGTTTAACCATGAGTTCACCAGGTAACCTCCCGGAAGTATGACATCCGATAAAAACACATTCAAGCATCACCTGCCAAATATTCATCAGATCAGCAGCGATGGTCGCTTCATCCCTGCAGGATTTTTCGTTTTCCAAAACGATTTGAGAAATCGATTTTTGTTCCCTGGTACAATGTTCCGTCAATTCTTTGGCCGTGTTGATGGGAAAAGGATATTCGGAGGGAACACAATCCAGTCCCAGGGTGGTTTCTCCTTCCTTGACCACAAAACCGCCTCCTATGCTATAATAGGTTTCCTTCACCATCCGGTGATCACTCGTTATACCTTCAAAACGAATACCATTGGGGTTAAACGGCAAAAAATCCTGTTCATAAATAAAATCTGACACAGGATCAAAGTGGATCTTAAACTTTCCACCAAACAGGATTTCCTTATTGGTTTTTATATGGTCGATAATCTGTGGAATACGACTAACATCTATCCGAACCGGATCCTCGCCAGTCAATCCGAGCATGATGGCAATATCTGTAGCGTGCCCCTTACCTGTAAGGGAAATAGAACCGAATAAGCGTATTTTAATTTTGACAATTTTATCGAAATCTCCTTGTTGCTTCAATTCTGACATCCAGGTCTCCACTGCCCGCCATGGGCCCAGGGTATGAGAACTGGAGGGACCTACCCCGATCTTAAGCATATCAAATACACTGATTTGCTCCATATGGTTTGATTTTATTTAAAAAGTTAGGAATGTAAAATTACAAATTAGGCAATAGGAATAACATGTGTTGAGAAAAATTTAAACAAAAAAAGAATCCGTTTTTTTTTGCAATGGCAAAGATTTGAGACGGCGGTCAAACAAGGGGGGAATTTCCAAAATTAAACCGCCATTTGAAAGGCCTTCTGTTCCTGTAAGTAATAACTGTAATTTTCTTTCACGACAATATCCAGAGGCAGGTATTGGGTTTTTTCCACTGGCTGCTTCAAAATGAAGTGATTAAACAAACTCTTAACGGCAAAATAACCCTGCTGAGCGGCATTTTGGTTGATCAAAAAATTGATCTTTTCCTGTTCCAGGAATTCCAGGTTGGCAGGCACCAGGTCAAAACCAACGATCTTGACATGATCTATATGGGCTGGGCTTATTGCAGCGGCGAGTTTATAAGCTCTTGAATTGGTCACAAATATCCCCAGTAGATTGGGGTGATGATCTAATAAATCTTCCACAAAAGCTTCGAGTAGTTTTTCATCATCGAAATCCTCAAAATCATATTTCTCAATTTCAATATGATGATTGGTGGTATTCCTAAAATATTTTCTGAACCCGAGTTCTTTATCAACAAGGTGTTGGGCATTGGTACTCCCCTTTTCCAGGTTCAGAATTATCACTGTCGAACCTTCATCCAGACCAAAGTTCAGGAGCCGTCCTGCCAGCACACCGCTTTGATAGGAATCCTGTCCGATGTAACAAAGCGAATCGTCATTTTTGATTCGGGTATTGATCATGACATTGGGAATGCCTAACTGATGACATTTTTCCAACAATATATTTGATTGTTTGGTAAACATGGGCGGAAAAACAATAGCATCAGGGCCGTCACAGATCATCTCATCGGACTTGGCCAGGAAACTTTCAGGATTAAACAAGTCAAAGAGGTAAAAAGAAACAACAACACCATAATGAGCCACGGATTCAACAGCATTTTCCACACCGGATTTCGGATCTATCCAGTAGGGATCTAAATCAGGATTTGGCAGCAATGCCCCGATCCGGAAGGTTTTATTATAAGCCAGTGCACTCGCAAGGATATTTCTTTTGTATCCCAATTCCTCCATTATACCAAGGATTTTTTGTTCCACTTTTCGGGAAACATTGCCCCTTTTATGAATTACGCGGTCAACGGTACCGGTTGAAACCCCCGCTTTTTCGGCGATATCCTTAATCCTAATTGGTTTTTTCATATTATCCTTCCTAATATAAGGCTTTCAAAAAGCCAAATAAAATAACATGGCTGGCTTTGCAGTATCAGGCAAATTTAACAAAAAACTGTGTGCGCACACAATTATTTAAAAAAAATTTGTGCGCGTACACAGTTTTGAAAATATTTTTATAATTTTACCAAACAAACAAGACCAGCCTCAACCGACCATCAATTAAAATCTTACGGAAATTTTAATTAGCCAAGATGACTAATAACGTAAAACCTTTTATTTCTCCTGACCTAAAATATCAGCTTAAAACCCTGGAGAAATTACCGGTCACTATTTGGGAGCATTCAAAAGATGCCTCCATACACGTGGCAAAATCCATAGCCCTGGCTATACGCCAAAAACAGCAGGACGGTGAACAGCTCGTTCTTGGATTGGCAACCGGCTCCTCCCCTATCAAAATTTACGACGAGCTGGTCAGAATGCACAAGGAAGAAGATCTGAGTTTCCACAACGTCGTTACCTTTAATTTAGACGAGTATTTCCCGATGTCACCCGAGTCACATCAAAGTTATGTGTACTTCATGAATGAATATCTCTTCAATCATGTGGACATCAAACCCGAAAACATTAACATTCCGGACGGGACTATCCCTATGGATGACTGGGCATCTTATTGTAAGGCCTATGAAAAAAAGATCGATTTGGCGGGCGGGCTAGACATCCAGATCCTGGGGATCGGCCGTACAGGACACATTGGCTTTAACGAACCCGGCTCGTGGGAGGATTCCAAAACCCGCCTGGTAAAACTTGATGCCATCACCAGGAGGGATGCGGGTGCAGAATTCATGGGAGAAGAAAATGTTCCCTACCGGGCAATTACCATGGGCATTGCCAGTATCATGAAGGCCAAGGCCATTTATTTATTGGCCTGGGGGCAGCACAAAGCTCCTATTCTTAGAGCAGCGGTGGAAGGAGAAATCTCTTCCAATATCCCGGCGACTTTTCTGCAGAAACATCCTAATGTAAAGGTGCTGGCGGATAAAGGAGCCGCAGAAGAACTTACCCGGCTCAAAACGCCATGGAGGGTGGGCATTTGCAACTGGACAGATGATCTGATTTGCAAAGCTGTGGTCTGGCTTTCCGAAAAGGTGAAAAAACCCATTCTCAAACTTACGGACGAAGATTACAGTGAAAACGGACTGAGCGATCTCATCATTGAATACGCTTCCAGTTACAGTATCAACATACAGATTTTCAATCGTATCCAACACACCATTACCGGCTGGCCGGGCGGCAAACCCAACGCTGATGACACGCACCGGCCGGAAAGAGCCAAACCTGACAAAAAACGGGTCATTATTTTTAGTCCGCATCCGGATGATGATGTAATCTCCATGGGTGGCACTTTTCTGAGGCTGGTTGAACAAGGTCACGAGGTGCATGTAGTTTATCAGACATCCGGCAATATTGCCGTACATGACCACGATGCTTTACGCTATGTGGAATTCCTGAAGGAATTTGTCGACCATGAATCCATCGATTGTAGTGATATCGATAAAGTAGTTACCAAATCTAAAGGTTTTCTAAAGAAAAAGCAGTTTAACCAGCCCGATACCCATCAGTTGCGAACCATCAAAGGCCTTATTCGCCGTGGTGAAGCAAGAGCCGGTGCCCGTTTCTGTGGATTACCGGACAGCCACATCCATTTTCTGGATATGCCATTTTATGAGACCGGCGGAACCCGAAAAAAACCTTTGGGTAAAGAAGACATCAATATCGTGGCGGAAATTATTGAAAGGATACAACCACACCAGGTATACGCGGCAGGAGATCTGGCCGATCCACATGGCACGCACAGGGTCTGCCTGGATGCCATTTTCGAAGCTTTTGAACAACTAAAAAATAAGCAGTGGATGAAAGACTGCTGGTTATGGTTATACCGTGGTGCCTGGCACGAATGGCCAACCCACGAGATAGAAATGGCAGTCCCCCTTAGTCCACAGGAACTATACAAAAAGCGCAAAGCCATATTCATGCACCAGTCTCAAAAGGACCATCCCCCCTTCCCCGGAAGAGATGAACGTGAATTTTGGCAGCGAGCTGAAGAACGCAACCGAAAAACAGCACAGATCTACAGAGACCTCGGCTTAGCCGAATATGAAGCCATCGAAGCATTTGCCCGATGGAAATTTACTTAGGAAACGAAAATTGACTTAATAAAAATTCTAATCAAATCAATCGTATTATGAAAAAAAACCTATTTCTCACCTTTATGCTAGTCATTTTTGCTCTGGCTACAGGGTGGTCACAGATTACAGTTTCAGGTACCGTTACTTCATCTGAAGGGGAAGCCCTCTTTGGAGTAAACATCCTGGAAAAAGGTACATCCAATGGTACCGTAACCGATTTCGACGGAAAATACTCCGTTCGTGTTGCGGAAGATGCAACACTTCGGTTCTCCCTTACCGGATTTGAAAACCAAGAAGTTGCCGTAGGTGGTCGTTCGATGATAGATGTTGTCATGGTCGAAGGTGTGCAACTCGATGAGGTTGTCGTAACTGCCCTGGGTATTTCCAGAGAAAAGAAAGCATTGGGTTACGCAATCACCGAAGTAGATGGTAGCGAAATTGCCGAAGCCAAGGAAAGCAACGTCATGAATCAATTGGCCGGTAGGGTTGCCGGTGTGGTCATCACACAATCCACTGCGGGGCCGGGATCTGGTTCTCGCGTGATCATTCGGGGTAACAATTCCCTGGGTGGCAACAACCAGCCATTGTACGTTATCGATGGTATTCCGATGGATAACTCCGGTTATGGTTCTGCCAACGGTGATGGTACCGCCAACTACCGCAGGCAAGATTATGGTACAGGTATTTCTGACTTGAATGCCGACGATATCGAATCCATCTCTGTATTGAAGGGTCCCAACGCTGCAGCCCTTTATGGATCAAGAGCCGCCAATGGGGTTATCCTGATCACCACTAAAAAAGGTTCTGCAAAAAAAGGTCTGGGCGTCACCTACACTGGTCACTTCGCAACATCCAGCCCGATGCTGCTTCCTGAACTCCAGAATGAATATGGTATGGGAACCAATGGTTCAGTACCCACAAACCTGGAAGACCTCAAGACCTCCACGGGTTCCTGGGGACCTAAACTCGACGGTGCCTCTCAACCCTACTGGACCGGAGAAGGCGCGACTCAGGCTTACAATGCTCAGCCGGATAACGTTAAAGACTTTTTCCGCAATGGTACCAACTGGGTAAACACACTGGCTTTTGATGGTGGAAACGACAGGTCTTCCTTCCGTTTCTCTTATTCCAATACAGATACCAAGTCCATCCTGGAAAACTCCTACCTGAAGCGTAACAACTTCAATTTAAGGGCAAGCTCCAGGTTGTCAGACAAACTCTCTGTTGATGCCAAAGTGACTTACTTCCAGCAGGAAGCGAAAAACAGACCTGATCAGGGTACGGAAGGTATCATGGCTTTCCTTTATGATATCCCAAGAAATATTCCTATTGGGGACCTGGAAAATTACCAGAACCCTGCAGATTTTTCTCCGATATCCTACAACTCACTGGGAACAAATCCTTATTGGTTGCTCTATGGCAACAGAAATGACGATACAAGAAACCGTATCCAGGGGTTTGCCAAAGCAACTTACCAGATCACCAACAACTTATCCGTTTTCGCTCGGATCGGTACGGATTATGTCAATCAGAACATCGAAAGTGTTTATGGATATGGTTACTGGTATGCTGACAGAGGTTCCTTCAGTTTCAGAGATTTCAACAACTCAGAAACCAATGCGGATGTATTGTTGATGTATAATGGCAGATTGACCGATGACATTGGGTTGAGCTTGAATGTAGGGGCCAACAGAATGCTGGCTACCCGCTCTTCACAGGGCGTTAATGGTCAGGACTTTAAGATCCCAACCAAAGCAACCGTTGCCAGTGCCAGCATCGCCAACCCATTTTACAATGAAGTAGCCAAGAAGAGAATTCACTCCGTTTATGGTTCTGCTTCTCTGAGTTTCAAGGATTTCCTTTACCTGGATCTGACTGCACGTAACGACTGGTCCTCTGCATTGCCTCAGGACAACTGGTCTTACTTCTATCCTTCTGCCAGCTTATCCCTGGTATTCAGCGAATTGATGGAGTCTGACTTCCTCGACTATGGTAAAGTAAGATTCAGTTGGGCTAATGTAGGTAGCGATACAGATCCGTTCCTCTTATTGAACAGTTATTTCCTGGATGCAGACAGCTATCTCGACCTGGTCATCTTGTCTGCAAGCAGCGTACAGCGTAATCCTGACCTGAGACCAGAACAGACTTCCTCCCTGGAATTCGGTTTGGAATTCAGAATGATGAATAACAGAGTTTACGGTGATCTCTCCTTTTACCAGACAGAAACCACCGACCTGATTACTACAGTGCCTGTAGCTCCTGCTACCGGATTCTCTTCCAAGTTCACCAACGTTGGTAACATTACCAACCAGGGTGTTGAGGTACTGCTCGGATTCCTTCCTGTAAAAACCACTGATTTCACATGGGATGTTTCCTTGAACTTCGCCAGAAACCAGAACAGACTGGTGGAACTTTTCGAAGGTTTGGACAACTTTGTATTCAGTACCAACAATGCAGGTAGTGTAACGGTACAAGCCACCGTGGAAGGTGCTATCATCAACGAGGAAGAAGTGGACAATGCCGGATTCGGTGACATTTATGGTACTACATACCTGACCAACGAGAATGGTGATATCATCGTCGATGATAACGGTTTGCCACAGAGAACCAGCGAAAAGGTTTACCTCGGTAACTACCAGCCAGACTGGACCGGTGGTTTGAGCAGTTCATTGACTTACAAAGGATTGACTTTCAGGTTCCTGATCGATGCTCGTATCGGAGGGCAGTTATATGCCGGAACAGATGCCGGACTGGACGCTTCCGGAGTTTCTACAAATTCCCTCGAATACAGAGAATCTGGTATTGTCTTTGATGGTGTGGTCAACACGGGCACCGCTGATGCCCCTATTTGGACGCCAAATACGACCAGCATTACCGGCCAGCAATACTGGGGAAATTATGCAGGTGTACCTTCTAACTATATTTTCGACCAGACGAATATTCGTTTGAGAGAAGTTGGTTTAAATTATACTTTGCCATCCAGTATGTTTGACAATATCTTCATCGAATCCGTAAATGTCGGGGTCGTAGCAAGAAATCTCTTGTTCTTTAAGAATGATCTTGGTAACTTTGATCCCGAATCAAGTTACAGTACCAGTAACTTCGCTCAGGGTATGTTGTACTACAACCTGCCTACGCTGAGAAGTTTTGGTGTTAACCTGAATGTTAAGTTTTAATCTAAAAATTTAATCAAATGCGTAAATACAATTTTATTTTCATGCTTTTCCTGGTCTTTGGGTTTACAGCTTGTACGGAAGACTTTGTGGAAATCAATACTGACCCGAATGCCATCACCAGCGATGAGGCCAGTGCAGCTTACTTTCTGCCCAAGGCACAATATAAACTGTTCGCTCCTGACAGATTTCCTTACTGGCGGGCCCAGTTGATTCATGCGGATCGTTATGCCGGATATTTCTGCTTCGGCAACCATGGTTCATGGTGGAGTGATGAATTGGGATACACCTTCAATGGCGGATATACTGACGCTACGTGGGCCAACCTCTACGGCAGTTACTTCGGTTTTATCAATACTTATCTGAAACTGACGGAACCCGGAGGTGACTTTGAGAATGAATTGAGCCATGCCGTTGGCCTGGTACTCAAATCCCTCTACTATCAGCAGTATAGCGATGTATTCGGTATGATTCCTTACTCTGAAGCGGGAGATCCTGAGGTGCTGTTGCCTAAATTCGATTCACAGAAAGATATCTATCAAGGTATCATTCGTGATTTGGGTACGGCCATTGAAACCATTGGCGACGCCACAGTAACCGGTGACGGTGTTGAGAATATCGCTGCCAATGATATTTTCTTTGGTGGTGACCTGCAACAATGGAAAGCTTTAGCCAATAGTCTCAGATTGCGTGTCGCACTGAGAGCCCTAGGTGCTCCCGGAGATGATTTTGCCGATGGTGAGATCAATAAGGCATTGGCTGAAGATCTTATGGAAACAGGTGACGGAGCCATCCTGAAAAAGGATAACGGGATTACCCAGTGGAACAGTGCTTCCTACGGAGATGTCTGGTGGAGATTCGGTGGACTGGGTTCCAAGTGGAAAGTGAGCCAGACCCTTATCAATTACCTCAGGGATAATGATGACCCGCGTTTGAGCATCTACGCCAAACCTGCTCCGGGAGGAACAGTTACCGTAACAAGACCTTCCGAATCAGAAGATCCTGACGGCTATGCCAAATTCCCGGCAAGAATTGGTTACATCATTTCCGTTCTGGATGAAGCAGGTGTGGACTACACATTGGAAGATAACGATCCTGAATTTAGCCTCACAATGGCTGAAAACACTTACTATGTTGGCCAGCCAACACGTCTCAACGGCTTTATCAAGAGCCTTGTAAGGTATGAATTGTTCTCTGATCCAACAGATTACATCATTTCTCCGGATCCTGATAACGATGACGTAGCTCCTGAGATCGTTATGACTACTGCAGAAGTTTACTTCCTCCGTGCAGAAGCCGCGGTTAGAGGATATGGCAGTGAAGATGCGGCCCAAATGTTCCAGGAAGGTATCCGTGCTTCCATGAGATACTGGGGGGTTGACGATGCAGCTATTGATACATACCTCGCTATGGCTGATCTCGCTCAGTTGACAGGTTCAGAACAAGAAATGCTCGAAAAAATTGCCGTCCAGAAATGGATTGCCAACTATACTGAAGGTTTCGAAGGCTGGGCTACCGTGAGAGATTCTGGATACCCATCTCAATTAGCTGCCGGTGTTGAAAATGCTGATATTTTTGGATTCGGTGATATCGATGGTGCTTACCCACAGCGTATGCAGTATGGCGGAAGTGCTTATGATACCAATGGTGCCAATGTTGAAGCAGCCAACGCTAGCCAGGGTCCTGACAGACAGGATACCAAATTATGGTGGGCTAAATAAGATGCAAAAAAATCGACTTACAAACCACTATAAGTTATTAGAATAAAATCCGCGGGGTGACGTACAGTCACCCCGTTTTTTGTTTGAACCTTTTCCAAACAAGTGCCCCAGAGGACAATGCTGACAAATTAGCAGCAAAAAACTAATTCAGCAAATTCAAAATTTCAAATTCATGATTAAAATAAAAAATTTTCAATTCCTAATTGCAGGCATACTTACCATTAGCCTGTTTAGCTGCGGACAAAACAACTTCAGCGATGTCACCCCCTCCTATTCCATCGTCCCATTGCCTGCCGAGACAGAAAAAATCAATGGTTTTTTCCAAATTACCAATGACACAAAAATTGTCGTTGATGCAGAGCAGCAGGCGGTAATTGACGTTGCCGATTACCTCGCAGATATGATTAAATCGACGCATAATATTGATATTGAAACGGTAAATGACCCTATCGGTAAAAGCATCACACTATCCTTAACAGATACAGATCTTGGTGCTGAAGGTTATGTGCTGGATGTAAATACAGCGGAAATCATACTGACAGCCAACGAAGCAGCCGGAATTTTTCGGGGAATTCAAACCCTACTGCAATTGATGCCGGAAGGCAAACCCCTCATTTCCAATGCAAAGATCAAAGATCATCCCAGGTATTCCTATCGCGGCATGCACCTCGACGTTGGACGCCATATGTTTCCCGTGGAGTTTATCAAAGATTACATCGACTACCTCGCCAAATACAAATACAATTATTTCCACTGGCACCTTACCGAAGACCAGGGCTGGAGGATTGAGATCAAAAAATATCCCAAATTACAGGAAATTGCCGCCTACCGAAAGGAAACCCTTATTGGCCATTACAGTGACAATCCCCAAAAGTTTGACGGTCAGCGCTACGGAGGTTTTTACACCCAGGAAGAAGTCAAAGAGATCGTGGCATATGCCGCGGAAAGACACATTACCGTCATTCCGGAAATTGAAATGCCAGGCCATGCTCAGGCTGCCCTTGCTGCTTATCCGGAGCTTTCCTGCAACGGAGGCAACATTGAAGTAGCTACCAAATGGGGCGTCTTTGAAGAAGTTTATTGCCCCACTGAGGAAACTTTTGAGTTTTTAGAAAATGTACTTTTGGAAGTCATGGATCTGTTCCCTTCAAAGTACATTCATATTGGCGGAGATGAATGTCCCAAAACGGCCTGGAAAAACAGTGATTTCTGCCAGCAACTCATCAAAAAGCGAAGGCTTAAAGGACGAACACGGATTGCAAAGTTATTTCATCCAGCGTATGGAAAAATTCATCAATGCCAATGGTCGTAGTATTATTGGCTGGGATGAAATCCTGGAAGGCGGATTGGCCCCCAATGCAACCGTCATGTCGTGGCGGGGCATGGAAGGCGGCATTGATGCAGCCAATATGGGGCACGATGTCATTATGACGCCAACGTCCCACTGTTATTTTGATTATTACCAATCGGACGACCCGAATGAACCATTGGCTATTGGTGGATATCTTCCGCTGGAAATGGTTTATTCTTTTGAGCCGACTCCTGCAGATATTGCTCCGGATAAGGAACATCATATCCTCGGAGCCCAGGCCAACTTATGGACGGAATACCTGAAAACACCCCAAAGTGTGGAATACATGATCTTGCCACGCATGCTGGCATTGGCTGAAGTCGTATGGTCCCCAAAAGAAAAACGGAACTATGAAGACTTCACCAAAAGGCTCGAGCCCCATGTCCTGCAATTGCAAGCTGCCGGCATCAATACGGCCAATCACCTTTTTGATGTAAAATCAACGGTTACTTCAGGTACGGGAGCAGGTGTAAAAGTCCGGCTAATTACCGATTCTCCTACACCAACTATCAGATATACACTTGATGGTAAAGAGGTAGATGATAAAAGCGCTGAATATTCTGCCCCTATCGAAATCGCCAAAAGCGGTACTTTAAAAGCTGCTGCTTTTAAAGACAATCAACAGGTAGGCCGAGGCATTGAATTGGCTTTCATCCTGCATAAAGCTGCCGGCAAAAAGATCACCCTGGAGCATGAGCCTGCTGAAAAGTACAGCAGTGGAGGTCCTGGAGCGATCATCAATGGAGTAAAGGGCAACGACTCTCGTTACGGCGACAAAGACTGGCTGGGTTTTAGTGGCCAGGATTGTATTGCCACTATAGACCTTGGTGAATCAACAGATATTAATACAATCAGCTTCCGTTTTTACAACGGCACAGGACAATGGATATATCCACCCAAAATGATCGAAGTTTTCATCTCTGATGACGGAGAGACTTTTACCAAAGCAAGTACTATAAGTGATATTTCGGCCAATGGCAAATTGAGTACACCAGCAATGACTTTTGAAGGCGTCAAAAGCCAATACCTGAAAATACACATCCATAATCACGGCACCATCGCTGAAGGACTCCAGGGTGGAGGCCATGAAGCCTGGTTGTTTGTTGACGAGATTGTGGTGGAATAAATTGATTAGCACGCAGATGGCGCAGTTTAAAGTATTTTTTTATCCCCTCCTGCGACATCTGCGTGTCAAAAAAACTTTCCTTCGACAAGGCAGCCGCCCTGAAAAGCTAGACCCCGGGATAATTTCACCCCAGTACATCCTCCATTTCAATACCCAGTTCTTTTATACTGATCTTTCGCATATCCACTTTGCGGATCTTTCCGGTCACTGTCATCGGAAACTCTGAAGTAAATTTATAAAACTGAGGGATTTTATAATGAGCAATTTTTCCCTTGCAATAATCCCTGATCTCCTGCTCAGTCAGTTGATTTCCGTTTTTAGGTTTAATCCAGGCCATCACTTCTTCTCCAAACTTTTCACTCGGCACCCCGATAACCTGAACTTCACTAACCTTGGGATGCTGATAGAGGAATTCTTCAATTTCCTTAGGATAAATATTTTCCCCACCCCGGATGATCATATCTTTGATGCGGCCGACGATATTGACATAACCTTCTTCATCCATTGTGGCGAGATCTCCGGAGTGCATCCAACCATCCGCGTCAATAGATTCTCGTGTTTTTTGCTCATCATTCCAATATCCAATCATGACACTATACCCACGGGTGCACAATTCTCCTTTTTCTCCTATTGCAACAATTTCTCCTTTATCAGGATCAACGATTTTAATTTCCACATGTGGATGTACCTGCCCGACGGTGCTTACCCGTTTATCAAATGGTGTATGGGTCTGGGTCTGCGTGCTCACCGGGCTTGTTTCCGTCATGCCGTAGGCAATTTGCATATCCGTCATGGTCATGACCGACTGTACTTTTTTCATCAATTCCGGCGGACAAAGGGCTCCGGCCATGATACCTCCGCGTAAACTGGTCAGATCAAATTGTTCCACTTCAGGCAAATCAAGCTCGGCAAAGAACATGGTAGGTACACCGTAAAGAATGGTCGCTTTTTCCCGGTCAGCCATTTCCAGTATCGCTTTGGGGTCAAAGCCCTCACTTGCGTAAATAACGGTGGCTCCGTGAGTCATGGCCCCCAGGTTCCCCAATACCATGCCAAAACAATGGTATAAAGGCACAGGAACGATCAATTTGTCCTGGTGGGTCAATTGAAGGGATTCCGTAACAAAGAATCCGTTATTGATGATATTATAATGACTCAGGGTGGCACCTTTCGGGAAACCGGTGGTTCCGCTGGTGTATTGAATGTTGATGGGGTCTTTAAAGTGCAAAGAGGCCTGCCTTTGGGCAAGCATGGCATCATCAATATTTTTCCCCTTTTCCCGGAATTCAAACCAGGTGAACATCCCCGGTTTGGCAGAATTATCGAGGGAGATAATGGTTTTTAACTGCGGAACTTCCTGGGCTTTCAGCTCTCCCGGCAAACAATGATTCAATTCAGGAAGCAGTTCGTACAACATTTTCGTGTACAGGGAATATTTGAACTCATGTGCTGCAAAAACCAATTTACAGCCGGATTGATTGAGTGCATATTTTAATTCATGCAACCGATAGCTGGGATTAATATTGACAAGGATGGCACCAATTTTAGCCGTTGCGTATTGCACTACGGTCCATTCCGCACGGTTCTGAGCCCAGATTCCCACCCGATCGCCCTTTTCTATGCCCTGGGCCAGAAGGGCTTTAGCACAGGCATCTACCCGTTTTTTCAAATCCTTATAGGACCACTTCACATTCTGGTGAGCGACAATAAGTGCCTCGTTATCTCCGTATTTTTCCGTAATTTGATCAAAAAGATCGCCAATTGTTAGTTCGAGAAGAGGCACGGTGGTAGCACCTGCTGCATAACTTAGTTTTTTTTGCATCAGCGCGAAATTTTGGTTTTATTTTCAGATGTGACACCCGATTCTTGGTTAGGACTGCATCGGAATCAATGCGAATTCATTCCGGTTTTAACTTACGGGAAGGTGTCGCATCATTTAAAAATTGTACAATATATCCAAGTACTTTTATCTGTTGACTTAAGTGAGGATGGTGTCCACAATCATCTAACACTACTATTTCAACTGGACCATCTACTGCTTTTTCGAGACCAAAAACCTGCTCTAAAGAAGTAAATTCATCCTCTTTGCCGTGCATGGCTAATATAGGAATTTTCACCCTATTAAGCGAGTCTTTTATGTTAAATTCTTCAAACATTTTAGCCGTCCATACACCACTCCAGGCATAAAATATTTCGTCAACTGGGTTTTCATGAAACCTTTGCAAAGCATTACGCATATTTGAATTATCTTCACGAAATTTTTGTTGGACAACCAAAATTCCTTTTGTTATACCTGGTTCGTGAAAAACATTGGCTGAAAGGGTAATAATACGTCTCAATCCTGTCGGATTTTCAGCAGCATGAATCAAGGCAATACTCCCCCTTCACTATGCCCAAGCAAAAGGTAATCCGTGATTTTCAACTGAAAGATCAGACGAGCCAGCTGTTGGGCTTCAGTGTGCAGGTAATCAAGGCCCCGTTTTTCCCTTAGCGGAGACGATTTACCGAAACCTGTTCGCTCGTACAGCAACACATCCAGGCCTGTTTTCAGAGCTACTATTTCAGGAAAATCCTTCCATTGCGGAATGGATCCAAGGCCTTCATGTAAAAAGATAATGATAGGTTTTTTTACCGTTTCCGAATGTTTTATCCAACGACAATTCAGACGGTCTGAAACTATCTCTGTAAAAAAATCTTCCTGAATCAATTTCGAATTCATGTGTGCAAGAAAGATTTAAAATATCCAAATAATTTAACGGCAAGGGACACGAAACAACCACGAGGGAAGCAATAAAATTAAAAGTTAACAACGGAAAAACCATTACGCTATCAAACTCATACCCCGTTCGGTGATAGCCGTTATTGTCAGGGAAGGATTGACACCAGGATTGGCAGAAATAACAGATCCGTCAAAAACATACATATTATCATAGCCAAAGACACGGTTGTTTTTGTCAATCACCCCTTTTGAGGCATCTTCCGCCATAACTGCTCCACCAAGAATATGGGCTGTGGAAGGAATACCGCTCAAAACCTCCGTAAACATTACCGTAGGTTTGGCTTTAATGATCCGGGCATACCTTTTTGCCATATCGGCTGCTGCCGGAATAAAAGCCGTAGGAGCCTTTCCTGCCTCAACCTGAGTTTTCATACGGAATAATCCTTTGCGAAACTTGAGGGTACTGTCTATGTGCTGCATGAACAGTAAAACAGCGGTTCTGTCACTGAAATTGCTCGTAAAATAAACCCTCAGCCATTGTAAGGGTGCGGTAAAAGGCATTAAGATCAACTTTCCAATACGTTTAAAAAAATCAGGTTCACTAACCATGGGCATCATGACCAACCGCCAGAACCCTGAACCTTGGCCATACCGGACCGGTTCCAGGTGGGAATCCTCATCTACCTCCATGATAGAACCGATGGCAATGCCCTCGGACATAATTTTCTCTTTATCGGTGGAAACACTCATGATCAGGGATTCATTGTTAGACCGGATCATATCGCCTACCCTGGGACTTAAATTTGGCAGGGATTTTTCTTTCAATTGGAGCAATAAGGGCAGGGTACCCAAAACCCCGGCAGCAAAAATGACGCCTTTACATTGCAGGCTTTTCCTTCGGGCGAACCATTTCGTGGATTGCTTAAAAACGATTTCATATCCGGCACTCCCTGTTTCATTTAAAGGCCTGACATCAACAACCTCATTTTCGGGAAGTATATCTACACCGAGTTGTTGAGCCAGGTACAGGTAATTCTTGTCCAGGGTGTTTTTGGCATTGTGTCTGCAGCCGGTCATGCAGGCCCCGCAATGGATACAGCCTTTCCGGTCGGGACCTTTGCCTTCAAAAAAAGGATCGGGAAGCTCCTTGCCCGGTTCCCCAAAAAAAACGGCTACTTTGGCAGGTTGAAAAGCATGCTCTTTACCAATTTCTTTCGCAAGGGTTTTCAAGGCCAGGTCGCTGGCTGTCAGGTTCGGGTTGGTATCAGCACCAAGCATTTTCCAGGCCAGATCATAAAAGGGTTCCAGCTCCTTTTCCCAATCAGCCAATTTGGCCCAGGAGCCGTGATGGTAAAAAGCTTTTTTCGGTTTGGGTAATGTATTGGCATATACCAGCGATCCCCCGCCAACACCAACGCCGCTAAGGATAGAGATATGCCGAAAAAAAACTCAGCTTTTGAATGCCAAATAATTTTAACCCGGGCAACCAAATCCACTTCCTGAGATTCCAGTTCGTTTTGGCGAAATCTTTGGATTCGTATTTTTTACCTTTTTCGATAACCAGAACACTATTCCCTTTTTCAGCCAGCCGCAAGGCGGAAACAGAACCTCCAAAACCGGAGCCAATGATGATATAGTCGTATTTTTCTTTTAGATGCATGTATTTCTTTCCAGGATGAATGATAGGTTACAACCAACAATTATTACAATAACTTATTTTATTATTAGCTCCATTCGACATCATATTCGCTTATCCATCACCCATCTCCACAAAGGAGGTATCATGGCCAATACCATCATTCCCGGATAGCCGGTAGGCATTTGAGGACTCTCAGGAAGGGTCTCAAGGATTTGATAGTGTTTGCTGGCTTTATAATGATGATCTGAATGTCTGGACAATTCAAACAATAATGATCGCCCGATTAAATGGTCGGAATTCCAGGAATGTTTGGGCAGGACGCGTTCGTAACGGCCGTTTTCCTTACGCTTACGGAGAAGACCGTAATGTTCGATGTAGTTGACTGTTTCCAATAACAGAATTCCTATAATGGAAGCATGAACAAAGGCCAGTAATCCTTTGGTTTGAAAAGCCAGCAAGATCATGGCCAGCAGAAATATTTGAGCAATGGTATAATTGACCATGCGGTTGGAAAAAGAAAGCCAGTGCCGGTTTTCTTTTTTCAGACGCCTGGCCTCAATTTGCCAAGCCTGTATATAACTCCCTATTTGAGACCGAAACCAGAAAAAGTACAACCACTCCCCTTTCCTGGCTGTGGCGGGATCTTCGGGAGTAGCTACATTATAATGATGCCCGCGATTATGATACGGAAGAAAGTGGGTTTCCAGAGAAGTCAACAATAAAACTTCCCCCATAAATTGTTCGTACCGTTTGGATCTATGCCCTAATTCATGTCCGATATTGATCCCAAAAACGCCACACATCAATCCCATGGAATGAATACGTGCAATATATTCCGGCGTTCCTGTCGGGGTATCTATAATAACGAAAAGAAAATAAACCAATATACCTACCTGAACAGGGACTGAAAGATATAACAACCAATCATAAAACGGATCGGATTTGGCTGCTTCCAATTCCGGTCCGGCAAGGTTATATTTATCAGGTCTGATCAATAATTCAACAAGGGGAACCAACCCAAAATATACAATGAATGGCACAAAAGCCCAGATCCCGGTATTGTTAAAAGCAAAAACAACTGTCAAAGGCAAAGTGAAAATACCTAAATATCTGAGTTTCTTCATTTCCACATTTTTTAAATAATTTGTCTTATCGGTCAAAGCGTCACTTAAAATTAAAAAATATTTCAATATTCCGGAGCACCACAAAAAATAAAAGGCGACCCATAAGGCCGCCTTTATACAATTTGAAAAAAGGTATGTAAATAGTTCTATTGTAAAAATACCGTAACATTTTTATTGGAAATCACAGGCATATTGAACCATGCACGGTAATATTGCATTTCTTGAATAATCAACAGGAATGAGGGTAATATGCTAAAAAAGCAAATTTATAAGTGTTTCAATGTGAAGATGATGCAGAAACTACATCGTTAGACAGCATCAAAATAACACTAAATTCGGGAAAGTGCAAGGAATATGGTAAAAAATGGCAGGAAGGAGGTCTGAAAACCTGGTTTTCTATTGGATATGTTCACAATTTGGCTAAAGTTCCTCCAAATAAAGAAGCCATCCCGAAGGACGGCTTCTTAAAAATTGCAGACGTCTTCCGCCCGACGAACGGAACGAAAGTGTTTCTTTTTTATAATAACATCCAGACATACCGTTTTCTGGAGTCTTCCGGCAGCGGGCATTGCCGGGGTGTCGCATTCACTCCGGTTGCTGGCAGATGATTTTCAGCAATTCTATTTTTTCGAAAAATAGCATGGCTTTAAATGATTGAAAAAACATAGTTAAATCAAGTTTTGATTAATTCTAAATGCAAATTTGTACCTTTGACTAAACGGTTTGAGGATGGTTTAATTGTTGATTTAAATCCGGATTAAATTCATTCCCTTTTGTTACCAATTACTAAAAAAACAACCAATGCAGGAATTATTTGATACCATGCCACAGACCGGCCGGGTCGACTGGATCGGTGTTAGACCAGGAAAACGGCAGCCACTTGAAGAGCAACAAACCGTTGAGGTTTCCCTTGAAGCAGGAATTATAGGTGACCACTATAATGGAGAAAGTAAAAAAAGACAAGTAACACTCATTCAGTCCGAACACATCGATCTGGTTGCCAAGGTTATGGGAAAGAAAAAAGTGGAGCCAGGAGAACTGCGCAGGAATATTGTTGTTTCGGGCATTAACCTTCTGGCATTTTCAGAACGTCAATTCCAGATTGGTGAAGTTATTCTTGAAATGACCGGCAAATGTCATCCATGTTCAAGGATGGAAGAAAACCTTGGCGCAGGAGGATATAATGCCATGCGCGGGCATGGCGGCATTACAACACGGGTAATCAAGGGCGGAAAAATAAGTCTGGGGGATGAGGTCCGGCTCCGCTGATATTGAATTTTGTTTTCGCAAGTTAAACAGGACTTTTGCCTGAGAATGATTTACTTTTCATGCTTCCTAATCAATAATAACCACGATAATGAAGGACATAGCAGATTTAATAGGACGTGTATTTTTGGCTTTCATGTTTTTATTTGAAGCTTACGATTCCATCGGCCACTTTAAAGAGACCAAAGAACTAATGACAAGTTACGGCGTCCTTTGGCGTCAGGATTTGCTTTTATCAGGAACCATATTCTTATTGATTTTGGGTGGCACTTTGGTGCTGATTGGTTATCGCTCTTCTTTTGGAGCCCTTTTGTTGATGCTCTATTGGGTTCCCGCAACTTTTATCGTGCATTCTTTCTGGAATGATCCGGCAGAACTCGTAAGGGAAGAATCGATTCAGTTCATGAAAAACCTGGCCCTCACTGGAGGTTTATTGATCGTTTTGGCGCATGGGAGCGGCAAATACAGTATAAAAAGGCTTTTTGCCACCTCCAGGGTTCCGGGAGCCTGATGTCATAGGTAAACATGTATTGATGGCATTTCAACCTAAGCCTGAAGACCGGTACTCCTACCTTACCGGTTAAGTCTTGCACCACAGGATTTACAAAAAACAGCATTATCATCATGCCCTTCCGAGCCACAGAACCGACAGGCCTGGGTATTGGTAGCACTTCTCCCCTCTTTGATAATCTCTGCCGTAACAATACCTGTTGGCACAGCAATAATGGCATAACCCAGAATCATGACCGCTGCTGAAAAGAACTGACCGATGGCAGTCACCGGAGTAATATCTCCATATCCTACGGTGGTTAGCGTAACAATGGCCCAATAAATCGCCCTGGGGATACTCGTAAAGCCACTATCCGCTCCTCCTTCTATCAGATACATCATGGAGCCTATGATTATGGTCAATAATATTACGAAAGTTAAAAAGACTGTAATTCTTGCTCCGCTGGCTTTGAGTGCTTTGATCAACAGGGCTCCTTCTTTAATGAAATGCCCCAGCTTGAAAATCCTGAATACCCTTAGCAATCGTAAAACCCGAATGATCAGGAAATATTCTGATCCAACCAAAATCAAGCTGATGTAGGTAGGCAATATTGAGAAGAGATCCACTATTCCGAAAAAACTGATCGCATATTTGAGTGGCTTGTAAACAGCATACAACCTCAAAATATATTCTATAGTAAAAACAATGGTAAATACCCATTCCAATACATCAAATACGAATCCATACTTTTCCTGCAAGGGCAGCACGCTCTCCAGCATCACCACAACCACACTCATAGAAATGAAAATCAGGAGGGAAACATCAAAGGCTTTACCAGCCGGTGTATCCGCTTCAAAGATTATTTCGTGCAATTTTTCCTTTATCCCGTTATTATCTCTGGGCGCATTTTCACTCATTTCCTTTATTTTTCCCTGAAAAGGTAAACATTTCATCCTTTTTTTCAGGTCGTAAAACTACCTTTTTTGAAGATGCAACCTCTTTTTTTATTTTTTTTCAACTTTTTTTTCACAAAAAAACACCTTAAAATGATATTTATTTTTCACATTTTAGACAATAAAGTAAAACACAAAAAATTGAAAATCAATACTTTAAATAAAAAAAACAAATTGAAAATAGAATAAAATTATTTCACAACGGCAAATTTTTGTCTTTGTCAGCCTGTGAATATCGCTACATATTTGTATCATCAAAAGCGGATAAGAAAAGAGGAAGAGAGAAAATTGATAAACTGATAAAAGCATCAGTTCCTAAATTTGAAATATGTTCATGGGATTATAACTTGTTTGGTGGTAAGTCGTTCCGGGGCAACTCGGAACGAATTACTCACTCTTTTGATCCCAACATCAAAATATAAATTCGCTAAAAAAAGAAAGGCGGAATAAATTCCGCCTCTTAAATTAGGTCGCGCCATGGGATTATGGTCGTCAAAGTTTAAATTACAATTTGTTAAAAAGTTTAAATGCGAATTTAATTCAAATATTTCACTAATTAAAAATTAGGAAATATTTTTTATAAGATTATGATTTAGTTTGGATATGTTCATGGGATTATATAAAAAGCCGTGCGGAGGAGGTACGGCTTTTTTTTTTGCCCTAAAACAACCTTACAAAGGTACTCTTCCGTTCCCGCCTGACAAACATTCTTCACCGCAAATATCACGTTATTTATTTTAGGGTATATTTTTACCCCGAAAAGTACAATAACACACCATAAACGGTACTTCAATATTTAAAATATACGGGCAACAGGAAATGAAGGAGCATCGTCAAACTCAAGCATTGCATTTATTATCCTGATCTCAGAGAAATCTTCGAGATCTCCGGGGCGAATGTCCGCCTCCCGGATAATTCCCTTAAAAAGTAATTGTTCCCTTTGTGTACCTGCCAATATGGGATATTTAGGCGTAAACCAGTGCTCCCCATCAAAAAGCACCACATTGGCATAAGAGGTATCTGTGATCAGGCCGTTTTTCACCATTAATACATCATCGCAAGACTGCCGCATAGCATACAGGTTATCTATTTCTGTTCGGTCTGCGTATTTGTGCGAATAATCCATATGGTCTGCGTAAACCAGTTTCAGGGAAGTAACTGCCCTGGGCGTATAAGGGACAATTTGTTGCCTGAAAGTATCGGGTCCGTAAACGACTCTCACTTTAAACACCCCTTGCGTTTTGGTTTCAGGTATGAACAGGCCATCTTTTAAATCCCACATTACCGAACAGCCCCAGAGTTTAGGCAGCTGGACGCCTGCATCCTCCGTTGATGCCAGGACAGGTTTTTCATTTGCCCGTCCTTCAGTTTAATGGTTTCCAAAAGCAACAACTCTTTGTTCATGACCTATGCTATTGTTAACTGGAAGATAAACCTTGTCTAACAACTCCTGATACTCTGCTTCAATTTTACTGAATGTGGTAATACCACCACCACTTTTATAAACCAGCCCGTTCTCCTGCTGTTCAATAAAACGAATAGATACGGCACTTTCGAGTTTTATGCCGTCAAAAACACCAAAAACGCCTGTATAGTAGCCCCTGTCAAAAGGTTCTGCCGTTTTGATGATCTCTACTGTTTTTTTCTTGGGCGCTCCGGTAACGGAACCTGCCGGTAACAACTGGAACAGAATATCTCCCAGGCACTCCTGGTAATTGGGGGGGAGAAAACCCCGAATATGGGAGCTGGTCTGATAAAGCTGTCCCTTTCCTGTTTGTACCTGCTCAAAATACCGATAGCGCTCCACGCCTACCCTTTCCGCTACCAGATTAAGGTCATTTCTGAGCAGATCAACAATAGTCGCATGTTCTGCCTTTTCCTTTAAATCTGCCTCCAGAATTTCCCGGGCACCCGGAACAGAAGCGTCAATGGTACCTTTCATCGGAAAAGTCGAAATCTGACCATTGGCAATTTTGACAAATGGTTCCGGGGAGAAAACAACGAACTTGTCCCGGATCCACAATTTATACCTGGCAACAGCCATATGGTAAATTTCCCTGAGTGTCCAGGGAATGGTCAATGGTGTTGGAAAGGTAAGGTTGGTCAGGTAAGTATTGCCGGCCTGGATATTTTTTTTCACCTGTTCATAGGCTTTTTGGTATTCGGAAAAACTTACGGGGTCTATCCTAAAGGCCTTTTTTAAATTTGATGCATACGGAGGGGGTTGGGCTTTGCTGTGAAAAGCAAATTGGATGTTTTCAGAATCGATCTGGTCTAAACGCAAGACGATCGGCAGTGACATGTCAAAATCAATGACAAACAAATACGGAATACCTTTTTTTCCGTATTCGTTCATTTTTAGCCTGGCCTCATTTTTCGATAGCGTTTCGATCATTTAAAATGGATATTCCTTTTTTTGTTTTGACCAATCAGGTACAACAAAGTCACTTTTGTAAACCTGCCGACAGGTGGTAAAGTTTACTGAAGCATCTTATCAAGTTCATTTCTGGCTATGGAAAGCCTTTCTTTGCTTTGGGCTGACAACTTCCGGTACCGCCACCTGCATAGCCAACTGGCATACATATCCCTGTAAAACAAAGCAAAATACGCAAGCAATGGCAGCAACAGTAAGTAATAGAGTTTGGTAACCAATACAAGTATTATTAACAATAAAAGGTAAACCAGCCAACCAACAATACCTGTTGCCATTAGAACAGACCCAAAAAAGGTAATGTCCTTAACCTTTTTCCGGGTAACGAATTGGGCAAACATCATGGGTGGAAAGCCGTAAAACCAACCTATCAGAAACAAGGGAAAACCGAGGATAAAAAAGGGTACCAAAAGCAATGGGTTTCCATGCTTTTCAAACCTTGTGCACCCCTTCAGGCCACATTCCCCAAGGATTTCAAAATAATTTTCGACGGCCCGGGAGAGTTTTTGCTTATTGGTTTCCTTTAAGCCATTGACGAAATCGGCTAAATCCTTTTCTCTTTTCAAAGGAGCATTATCTTCGGTCACTATAGGCAGAATCCTGAATTTTTGGCGGGATCGATCGAAGCGGAATAATTTTTCCACCAATTCATCATCTGCTTCAGATGCAATATGGATGACCCTGGGCTCAAGCCTTTCTCTCAATGTTTCGGTAAGGTCATTGATCCCCTGGTTGGGATTTTCATTAAAGGTCGACTCAAAACTCCTGGTTGAAATGGGTTCTCCAAAATCTATGTAAACCTCTGAACGAAACCGGTCAGCATAAGTATAATTGACACCCACCGGTACAATAAAAACATCTTCTGTTTCCGGAAATTCGGTTAGCGTTCCAAAGGCGATCCTTGCCGTTCCCTTCATCAAAGGTCTCAAACGTTTTTCATGTTCTGTTGTCCCTTCTGCCAGGATCATCACTGTCCGATTGTTGGCCAATGTCTGGTGGCAGGTACTGAAGGTCGAATAGTTCTCTTTAATAAACTTAAATCCTCTATCCCGCTTTCTGTACACCGGAAGCATGTGCAAAGAACCGAGAATCCGAGCGTAAAAAGGTTTGGCAAAAATATCCCCACGCACCAGGTAAAAAAGACCGCGACGCTGAAAACAAGCCAGTATGCATGGCTCCAGAAAAGCTGTAGGATGATTGGCAGCAAGGATTACAGGCTTTCCCGCAGGGATATTATCCAGATTGGAGAGACTGATCTTCCTGAAAAAGATCTTCAGAGCAAACCTGACAATCGGCCTGATGATGTAATACAACATAAACTTTTCTTATGAATTGGTGCGAATATAATAAGAGTTTGGACAAATTTTGATCCTTCGAAAATCACAATTTTTTTAAGGAATATAAATTCTCCGGGAAGTTATGCATTGTCCGGGAAAAAGGAAAATTGGAATGCAGGGTTAAAATCCTTAAGCCAGCTTTACATTTCATCCTTACTCCAAAAGACTCATATATTATTTATTGTTGACAGGGATTGTTGAAATGAAGCTGTCAGACTTACCTTCATCGCTACCAGAGGTTGCCATCAAAGGCACAAGGGCGGTTTAATTAAAAAATAAAAGACGCAAGGACAAAAAAAACTCCCCCCAAAATACTTCGGGGAGAGACTATCCCAAAAACCGATTAAGGTTCAAATATAAATATTTTTAATTAATAAAACATAATAAATGATAAGGTTCTGCAAAAGTGTGACCTCCATGACATTTTCAGTATTACTATTTAATCTGCCTCAAGGTTGGCAGAGGCATTTACATCTCCAATCTTCATCCCCAGAAAATCAATTTGCAGATCTCCTGTAAGCTGATCGATAAACCGGGTCTCCGGAAAATTTTCCTGTAATGGATATTCACTGTCCTGAAAAGTATAATTGGTTTGTACAAACCTCCAGGAGGTATTGGCTTCCAACTCCGGATCAACCCCAAGAATGAGTTTTCTCAACTTCAACAAGTCAAATGTGGAAACAATATTGGATTTATTGACGTCTGAAGCTATGATTTTATATGGCGATTGAAAGGGCTGAACATCCAGAATATGTTTCTGTATTAAAATCAGGTCAAAGGTCGTAACGCCATTGACATCATCTCCGTCCCTAAAGGGTTCAACAGTATAATTGAAACCTCCAGGAATGTCCTCAAAACGATAATAACCAGTGGAATCCGTTAATTCCTGTGCAGCCATTGCCCCAGTCAAAGTTACGGTCACTCCACTGATTGGCTCTCCTTCTTCCGTCCTGATAAAACCATCTACGGAATAAAAATCAAAACAACTCAGCGAAGCATTGTCTACGTCAACAGAAACAATGCAACTGCTTTGATTACCACTCGCGTCCAGTCCCCAGACTGTAAGCAAGGTATCTCCCATGGATTCGCAATCGAAAAACAGGGAATCTACCAGCATGTCCGGAGTAAAGGACAACTGCGCTTCACCACAGTTGTCAGCGACCCCTTCCAGCAAATCTTGAACGGTGAGGACTGTAGTTATATCCCCTTCCACCTGTACGATGAGGGTATCTAAACAAGCTAATTGAGGAGGAGTACAATCGACCACCTCGAAATCGTATTGAAATAGATCACTGTTACCACATGCGTCCGTAAAAGTAAATCGAAAAGAATTTTGGCCCTCCGGATAATTCCCCCTGATTAGGTAGCTATTATTCCCCAGGTCTGAAAGCAGGCCAAAATCATCCTGGCCAAAAGCTTCTCCTTCAAGGCTGTATTGGTAGCTGAAATCAGAAGTAAGGGAGCAATTATCCATTATGGAAAAAACATATTCAACATAAGCAGTACACTCCTCCTGTTCAAGGGGGTATTCATTCATGCAAAAGGTTGTTTGTGTTGTCATACCCGTAAATTCAGGAGTCATATCATCATTGAGATAGATCAATTGCCTGTAAGAATAATTACCCGGAGATGGCCCAAGGTATACCGGATTCAAAAAAGTCTCTCTGAAAAGAGAATCATTGACGGACAGCAACACATAACTCTGGGCAGGTAAAGGATTGAATTCGTTACCTGTCAACCGCGGCAATTCCAGGGGATCAGACAGTCCGTCATATTCACACCAGTTGATAATATTATAAGTACGCTGGATGATCCTGCACGCCCCGCTGCCATCATCGGGCAAGGTATCCTGAACCATATTAACAGTGATCATATCACAACCATTTTGACTAAAGGAAACCTCGGTAAAGTCAGTCGCCAGGCAATCCGGTGTTTCATCCCCCGGGATATTTAGCTGGTATTCATGATAGGCATTCATAAATATGGTCTGGGTAACCACAGCAGGCGTATTTTCCGGCACATCGACGGCTGTCCAGGTCCTGGTTAGTGTTCCAATACCGCAATCATCAATATCCTCCACTACTTCATAGGAAACGGTAAAATCACAATTATCGGCAAAAACAGGGGCTTGAAAACTTTCCTGCAAATAGTCAGCATAATCATCCAGACAGGTCAGTTCTATGTCAGAAACATTTTGAATGACCTGGGGAGGAATGTTGTCCCTTACGTAAACAGTCACACTGCAACTATTAAAATTACCGGAACAATCCCAGCCACGCATCAATACCTGGACCGTATCATTGGTACAGAAAAAATCAATATCAGTCCTGAAAAGACTGTCGGGTTCATCTTCCAGTTTTATCAGAATCTCCTCCAGGCAACAATCATCCCTTGTGCCCTCATCCAACTGCCCTACATTGACCTGGCCAAAACCGGAAGGCTGCAAACTGACGGTTATATTATCATCACAAATCATTATAGGAGGAAGGATGTCCTCCACAACGACCGGAACATCAGAGTAGTTGGTATTTCCGCAGGCATCGGTCACTTCAAAAGTAACCGTGAAATTCCCCAGTGGCAATCCGGGTCCGGGAACAGTTCCGCCCTCATTTCCATTAATGCCATTGACATAATTGGTTTCTCCCAGTGGTGTATAGATGCGAACAGTATAATCATTACATTCATCAAAAACAACAGGTGGGGGAATATAGCCAAGGGTTGTACAATAAGTAAGGCCATTTTCCTGTGGAGGAACATTGGCACTTAAGGAAATCAAAGGCGATTCAATATCGGGTGCCGTATTGTCTTCCACCCGAATGATCTGCAAATTATCATTACCAGCCCCATCGGTATCAAAAAGAAAATTCCCGCAAGCATCCAAAACCAGCCAATTTCTTAAAATGAGGAAGCTGTTATCACCATTACCACACAATTCGATAATTTCATCGGTATAGGTAAATATCAATCCACAGAGTGGTTCGTTGACGAGAGATGGTCTTCCCGCATTGTCAGGATCCGTTATGGCGGGATCGGCCAGGTAATCGCTGCATTCGAAAGAAACATCTTCAGGAAATAACATCTGCTGTTGGGTTCCCCTGGCAATGGCAATGGTCTGAACCTTTGTAGTCGCATTGCCGGACAGGTCCGTAGCCGTCCAGGTACGTTGTACATAAGCGATGGGGTCACCGCAATCATCCTCGATAAATTGATCGGTATATTCTACAGCAACATCGGTACAATCCAATCCCTCTGCAAAACCCATAAGTTCCGGTTCCCAGGTTTCTGTACACAAAATGGTGGTATCCGGTGGTACATTCAGCGTAGGGGGCACAACATCTGTAAGGGTGATCAGCGTTGAACAAAAAACACCGCTGCAATCATCTGTGATATTGGCGGTCAACGTCTGCCCCACGTATTCTGCGGAAATAACATTGCCCAAATCCTCGCCAGACTGCGGTACTATATTTATGGAAAAGGCACTATCTGTTTCGGGAGATAATGCCAGCAAAAAACTGGGCGGGACGACCACCTCACAATTGTTTGGATTCAACGATACATTTATCTGGTTAAAACAAACCATCTGATAGGCTTCCCGAACACGAACCTGCTTTTCCACGGTGCGACTGCACCCTGTTTTATTTCCGGCATAAAATCCTACCGGCCCCAGGTTAAAAGTATATCGAACCGTATAAGTGCCCTCTCCAAGGGTCGAAGGAGAAAAAATTGACGTATAATAAGTTTGTCCGTTCTCCTGTCGGGTAATGGTCCAAAAATTATCCCCGCCAAATATCAGGTTATTATTACCATCGAAAGGCGAGGTGGTCAGCGCCAGTAAACTGATATTGCCCTCATCGTCACAATAAAAATCCCCGAGATTGACGATTTCCGGATCGGGATAAAAACATTGATTGATAATCGGTCCGACAAGTTGATTCGGATCGGAATTTTCCTTTACAAAAACCTGGTACTCCTGACTTTCTGAATGGGCAAACGGTAAAACATAAATTCCGGTATTTCCAACCTCAGGAATGATGGTATTTCCTAAAAAAGGAGATAATGTATTGGGGTTCAACACATTCACACTGATGCCAATTCGCCAGATTTGCCCGGAAACACCCGTGGCTACGATCAGCTGATCATCAAATATACCCGCATTAGAATTTGTGCCATTAGGGACTGGTGCTTCAGGGCGGCAGGAACAAGGAGTAATGATATCAATTATACCGTTGTTGTCCAAGTCCAATCCCGTTTCGGGTATGTCGTTTAAAAATTCAAATGGCGGATAAAAATCCCCCGGCATGGCAAATTGTGGTGGGTTCACACCGCTTTCCCCTGATTCCAAATTGACCGGATCATGGGGGGAAAATGAAAAGAAAAGCAATAAAGACAAACCAAATGCAAGGGCATTCAGCAATTGCCTTCTTTGCCATAAAGTGGCAAGTATTTGTCGGATCATGGGATGTAATTAATCGGTTATATGAAATCTGGGAATAAATAACTGAATTTTCTGTCTTGTCAGGACAAAAAACTTAGGTATCCGTAAAAATTTGTAAAGTGGGGAAAAGTTGTTGAATGTGATAGTAGGTTACAGGAAGCAAGGTATACTTTCCGCTCATATGTTCAAACAGGATGTAGTGCCTGCTCAGGCAGGATCACAGGGATGAATAATGTTGTTCTTTATTTTCGACAGAATTTTACTCCGGTCTGTTCTGCAAACAAAGATAAGGTTTTTTGAAATGTCAGGAAAGAGCAGGAATTAAATTACGGATTATAAATTATAAGACATTGACAATTATAGCATTACAATCATTTCAACTCCTTGATTTACAATAATAAAGGCCAAAATAAAGAAAACCTTAATTTTTGACTATCCCCTCAAAAGTGATTTGGTATTAAACGGTCCAAGCCAAAAATAAAAAGCCCGGAAGTAAGAACCTCCGGGCCTGATCATCTGCATGTGTTTTTAAACGTTTGATGATTTTTCCGTCTGCAATTTCTTTTTTTATTCACAATCAATATCCATCAGGGCATAATCCCAGCAATGCCAGTCATTATCCTGGAATTTCTGAGGATCCTTGACCCGTCCTTCGTGAGTAATGCTACTCCAGTCAATATCGAGCAGGTTACCGGTTTCGATTTTAAAAACATCGTAAGAACGGTTAAACTGTTCACTAACATCCAGAGCTTCCTGGTACTCAATGTATCCACCATTGCCAGGGTTATTGGGGATTATATTCGTATACCGGATAGATGCAGCCCCGTTGCCATTGTCAGCAAAATATTCAATGCCGATAAAATTGGCAGGGTTGTAACCATTGGCTCTCAGGGTCCAGGTAGCATAAGAACGATCAATGGTAGTAACACCACTATACCAAAGTACGTCATCAAAAGCATTCTGCCTGGTGATGTACATCTCCCAGCTCACTTCATTATTGTTCAACAGGTGGCCATACAGTTTTGCCGTATGTTGAGCACCTTCAGCATAAAAATTATAAGTCCACAACCATGTGGCGTCTCCCTGAAACTGAGCATCATGGTTAAATGCTTCGTAAAATGAAGCTACAGGAACAGCAAGATTGATGGTCAGAATGGTATTCCAAACAACTACATTGGAAGCGGCGTAAAACCAGTTGCCGAATGATTTGGTTGTATCGGCATCCTCAAATCCATCAAAAGGCATGATGAATGATTCTTTTAAAGGCAGGTCAGGTGCTCCGGGATCAACTAATGGTTCTTTTTCACATGACTGGATAAAAGCCATACCGAGAACAAGCACTAAAACTAAACTTAGATTTTTCATGATTTTCAATTTATGGTTTAAAGTATAAGAAGTATTATTTTATTCAATTCACTCTTAATACACGGGATTGAAAAAACACCCTAAGTCTTTTTTATTAAAAATTTAAAAATTTTATAAAAACGAACACAAATATTTGAATTTCAAATAGTTATGTTTCCCAAAAAACTTCTTTGTTGTTTTACGCTGTGGCAATATTTTTGAATTCTACCGCAATGTTGCTCCAAGCGTATTTTAACAATTCACTCAGGCGTAATAGCTGGAATCAGGAAGTTTTTAGCTATTAAAATATTACAAACAACTGAACAGGAACCAAAAGGAGACAAATGCTCATTGAGCAATCAAGGTATCGCTTTTCACGGCACACAAACCAAAATACCCTAAGGCTCCGTTGCTGAAATTGGAAGGCAAACTCCCGGAATCTTCCTCATAGACCCCACCCTGCCACTGAGTTTCCAGAACAAGATTTCTGAGAAATTCCGCAAATGCTTCGTTGAGGGAATACTTCTTTTCAATGACAATACTGCCGCGGGGAAAGATCACGTCCTGCTTGGGTGGGCTGAATAATTGACTGGCGTTAACCGTTTTAAAAGTATAATAATAAACCCTTGCCCGGCTGGTGTCGGAAGGAATGATATGATTCCAGTCAATATCAATTTCATACATGGCTTCCTCAACAAATCCCAAAGTACTTGCCACATAATTGATTCTAAGGCTATCGGTCTCGCCTATTTGCTGGAAGGTGAGCCTTTCCAAAGGCAAAACAGGCACCATATAGGAAAAGGCTATATGCTGCTGGCCTTCACGGGTTACTTCGAGGCCATACCCCGTCAATAAGGCTGCTGCAAAAGGTATTTCGCTTAGAAAGGTGCCCGGATTCCCGGGGTCTTCGAAAAAATGCACAACGTTTTGACCATCATACATTTTTACGAGGGCATTGGAAACAGGCTGGGGTTTTTCATTAAAATCGTCGTAACTGAGAGATAATTTCACTTCCTGTACCTTTTCCTCATTGGTAATGATAGCTTCGATGACCAGTTGGCCGTTTTCTCCCGGTTTCAATTCCCAGTCAACCGGATTCTCACAGGTACAAAACCAGAACATGATTCCCAGCATCACTACGGCTTTTAAAGAGGTATATTTTTTAAAACTCTTCATCTGTTTAAAAAATTATTAATATTTCGAACCTGTCTGCCCCCAGGGAGGAATGAAGTGATTAAAAAAAATTCAAACAAACCTGCCTGCTGACTGCAGAAAGGCAGGTATAACCAATTCGTTTTCGGATATTTCAGGACGTTAATCCTCAAACAATTTCGATAAGGAATCATCCCATTTAAAATTATTCAGGTACCACTTCCCTCCCTTTCCGTTATAAAAAATAAATTGTATCCGCAAACCGTGCATCTCATATTTTACCACAAAAAACACCCTGTACAGTACTCCCTCAATCAAGTCCTCTTTAACCAGTTTGGTGCCAATACATTTACCAAAACGGGGTTCTACCAGGTTTAACTGCTCAATCGTTTGCTGTTCAATATAATCAAGTTCGTCCTCCGGGAGAAACCAAATGTTCCTGAGGCTGTCAAAAGCCACGGAGATCCTGTCGTTACTGATATGATCAACAATTTCCCGGCATTGGGCTTTAATCTCCTCGATATTGTTTAAACCTTCCTTGCTTTGAGCAAATAGTAATTGTCCAAGGCAAATGGTAAGCGCTAATACAAGTGAACGTTTTTTCAACATAGATTTATCTCCTTTTATTAAAGTTTTAAGGTTTTAACGTATTTATGACTCTCCCTGATATAAAAGGCAAATCTTTCCGGAGTCTGGAGAATGGCCTCTGTTATCGGAAGTATAGATCATGTTTTTGCCCTTGCGCCCTGATTCAGGGTTTGGGAAAGGCACTCTTCATAGAGCGCCAGTCATTGAGTCCGGTATTATTTATGCATTTAAACTTATCCCCTCCAAAGCATCATTTTTACCTGTTAAAGATGGAAATTCCTGCCTGACAAATAAAATTACCACAATAATTTCTTTTGAATTCACCAATCTAATGGTTTAAAAACCAAATTTATAAGTCAGCGAAGGCATGATCCTGACCAGTTCCGATTGGGTGGCAATATAAGTATCCTCCCCCCAGACATTGGCTCTGACTATGGGATTACCCTGGTCATCTTCAATCTTGTTAAAATTGATGGCAATCGGATTTTGTTGAGCCAGTGCATTATAAAGGGAAAAGGTAAGGCTGTGTTTATAGCGTTTTTCAGGTTTGTTTAGAATAAACTTAAAGGCGATGTCCAGTCTTTTATAATCGGGAAGCCGGTCGTTGTTTTTTTCATCATATACGGGTACCACCTGGTCATTAAAGGTATAGAAGCCAGTTGGTGTTGAAATGGCCGAACCGGTTGAATAAATCCAATTGGCAGAAAAAAATACCCTGGGCTTTATCCGGTAATTTAGAAATACCGAAAAATCATGGGGCCGATCCTGAAAGGCAGGATAAGGCCTTCCTGCATTCACCCCCGGAGTTTGCCGGATAGACCTCGACCAGGTATACCCCAGCCATCCGTTGAGCCGCCCCAAATCCTTTTTAAACAAAAACTCCAGACCGTAAGCCTCGATCGTTCCGAAACGCAATTCCCCCCTCGATCAAAGGATTCAAAAGCGTTTTGGCGTGTGGAACATAATCGATCTGATTACTCATGTTTTTATAATAGGCTTCCGCAGTAAATTCAACCTTCTTATTTTGAAAATATTTCTGATATCCCAGGGCCATCTGTTCAGATCGTTGCGGTTTTATATTGGGACTACTCGGCAACCAAACCTCCAGCGAAGTAAAAGGGTTGGTCGTATTGGAAATGAGCTGCATATACTGATGGTAAATCCCATAACTCAATTTCAAAGAAGAGGTACTGTCAATATTAAACTTGAGACTTAGCCTTGGATCAAAATTTCGGTATGTGTTGTAAGACCGGGCTTCATTGATAACCACGGTATCCATCACTTCAAAATTGTCGTCAAAGGCGTAAAATTCAATGGGGCCGAAATTTCTCCATGTCGGCATTCGCACGCCTGCCTTGAACATCCATCGGTCTGACAAACGGTAATTGGCACTGGCATACAAAACGGACTTTCGGGAACTGGTCTCCTGAATGGCCGGAAAGAACTGGGTAAGATCTTTCGAATTTAAAGACCCCGGATTGAAAAAATAACTGTGGAGCTCCACGCCGAAATTATAGGTGGATCTTGGTGAGCTGTAATAAGTGTAATCGCTTTTGAGGCTAACATTGCCTACTACCGAAGACCAACTGTTGGTCCCTGCAAATAACCGGTAGTTGTAGGCTCCTGTGTACAATACGGTATTGGAAAACAGCTTGTCGTTGTAAACCTTATTCCAACGCAAGGTGGAAGTAAAGTTGGTCCAGCCAATGCCCCCCAGGTTAATAATCCCCGAAGTATTGGAAACCAGGTCATTGCCAAAAAACAAGGTAAAGAACAAGCGGTTTTTTTCGTTGATCCGACCGTTCCATTTAAAATTGAAATCCAAAAAGCCTAACCCGAGGTTAGGATTGACGTTTTTATACAACCATCGGAATCGCGAATGTCTCAAAGAAGTAAAAAAAGAACTCTTTCCCTTGACAATGGGCCCTTCCAGAGAATACCTCCCCAAAAAAGGATTAAACAGTCCACTGAATTCCAGTTTATTCAAATTCCCGTCTTTGGTTCGGATATCCACAATGGAAGATATGCGATCCCCCAGGTTCACAGGAATATCACTTTTGAATATTTTCATATCCCGCGTAAAATCCGGAACAATCACGGAATAAAAACCAAACAAGTGAGAAGGATTGTAGATGGTCGCATCATCGAGAATGATCAGGTTTTGATCGCGTTCCCCGCCTCTGACAAAAAAGAAAGCGGAACCGTCACTGTGGGATTTTATGCCCGGTAAAGTTTGAATACCTTTGATCAAACCGACTTCCCCTGCAAATTCCGGTAAATTTTCCAGGTTGAGCGGTTTGAGGCCAATGGTGCTCATCTGGTTACCATTCAGGAATTCAGTTAACCTGCTTTGTTTGACCATGACACTCGGCAACTCTAATTCGGTGTAACCCAGCGTCATATTATGGCGCTTATCAGATTTCAGGTCTATGGCAACCTTTTGCGATGCAAATCCTACATAGGAATATTCAAGGTCGTATTTTCCTTTGGGTAACTGAAGGGAATAAAACCCAAAGCCATTGGTGACTGTCCCCTTATTGGTTCCGGGCACATAAACGGAGGCTCCGATCAAAGTTTCCCCGGAGGTTTTATCTTTCAAAAACCCACTAAGGGTATAGCTGAGTTCTTCCAGGGGTTCTTCCTCCTCAATGTCCGGATCGAATCTGCGGTTCAATACCATTTGTTCTTCAATCCAGGTAAAATCTATGGGTATCTTTGTAGCAAGTGTTTCCATGCATTCCTGGACAGAAACCCTCTTCACATTAAAGGAAATCTTTTGATTGATGTCGATGGAATGACTGCTGTAGGAAAAATTAACCCCGGTTTGAGAGGTGATCTCTTCCAATACTTTGCCTACGGAAATACTGGCTTCCCGGATGGTTATCCTTTTATTCGGCATCCCTTTTTGAGCACCGGCCCAACGCACACTCCCTATCAGAATAATAACTGTGAAAAAGGCTATCCGCATTTTGATAAATTGAGTAGGTTGTTGAATGAACAAAAAGGAACAACACCACTGTTACAGGCATCTGTCTCCGGTAAAAACAATCTGGTCTCCTGTTCTCTTTGTTGACAAACCAAGGGTTTTTTCGATGATCTTGATAATGGATTCCAGAGACTTACCCTCATAAGTGGCATTGATATAACAATTGGAAGCATCCTTTATATCCATTTCGATATTGGCATGAAACTTTCGGTTCAAATCACGAATGACGATATCCAGCCGCTCATTGTCAAAAACGAGTATATCCGTCTTCCACGCCAGGAAATTCTCATCTTCACTGGATGCTTTGCTCAATAGCTTTGTAGACTTCTCATAAACGCCTGTCTCACCGGCAGTCAGTATAATGCTTTGATCAGCGGCAGATACTTCGACTGTTCCCGATTGCACAATCACTTCGATAGTAGGCAATTCGGATCTTGAATCAACATAAAAAGCAGTTCCCAGCACTTTCACTTCCACCTCATTGGCATCCACGATAAATGGTTTTTCAGGATTGCGTTCCACTTCAAAGAAAGCATCTCCCTCCAATTTCAGTCTGCGTTCCCTTCCGTCAAACTCAGATTCTATGGCTATCGAAGCAAATTGATTAAGGGATACCTGGCTTCCGTCAGGCAAGGTATTCACCACTACTTGATCTTGGGTTGAGATTACTTCTCCCCCGCCCTTGGGCATAATTACCCAGATCGCTACGGCAATGAGTACTGCAACTGCCGCCGCTATCCCCATGTATCTGCTCAGGCGTCTTCGTGGTTTCATCTCCACTACCTTGCCTTTGGCAAAAAGCAATGACTCTATCGATGCCCATTCCTGATCGACATCAATTCCAAGGTTGTTTTCCTGAATGGCGCTGAGCTCCCAGGCCTGACGAACCTTATTAAAAGATGCTTTATGCTCTGGCGAGGACAATACCCAGGCTTCCAGTTGCTTCACCTCGGAAGCACTGGTTTCTCCGCTGAGATACTTTACAGTCAGATCAAAATAATCAATATGTTTTTGTTCGTCTGCCATCTGTTTCAATAATACTACACCCGTATGGCCGGTTACCCTAAGTTTTTTACTAAAAAATAAATTAAAATCAACAGGAAAATATAATCTTCCAACCCCTCTTTTAAGGTTTTTAAAGCTTTTGACATATGTGCCTCCACCGTTTTTACCGAAACATCCAGTTCTTCCGCTATATCCTTGTATTTCATACTTTTATAACGACTCATCTCAAACACTTCCCGGCATTTGGGGGAAAGTGTAGACAAAGCATTATCGATTCTGGTCCTGAGCTCTTCCACAGCCATGTGATCCTCCTCAAATCCAAACTCGTAATCATTGATCTCTACATCCAGCACATTACTCCTGTATTTTTTCTGATCGCGGATATGATTAAGACACCTGTTCCTGACGGAAGTGAACAAATAAGACCTTATGGATTTATCCGGATCGATCTGATCCTTTTTTTCCCACAAATTGATAAAAACCTTCTGGGTGATATCTCTGGCACTGTCAAGATCAGGAACATACTGATGGGCAAAATTGCACAAATGCGAAAAATGGGCTTTAAACAGCAGTTCAAAGTCCTTTTTTGAAAAAGCGTTATGTCGTTCCGGGCTTTGCATTTGTCGGAGGTAAAAATAACTAAAGTTTATTAAAAGCGAGCAGCCTGCGTAGTTCCCGGAATTGGGTTTCCAATAAGAGCGCCATTTTATGATGTTGCTTAATTCCGGGAATTACTTAAAAGCCGGATTCATCTTTTCTGCTCACCCCGCCAACTTCGAGTACCAGGTCTTCACCATAAGCTGAGGCAGGTGTTTGAAACCCGGTTTTGAAATTTCCGCTCATCACCTTTTGAACAATGATCAGGCTGGCTTCGGCCGTCAGGGTATAACCGTTGGGCGTAATCAGTGAAGCCCGCTTAACCTGCCCCTTTTCATTAATAACTTCTCCCCACACAAAGGTATCCGTAGCTCGGCGTTCTTCCGTTGTTGGTCCCGCTGGTCCTTTTCTGATTCTTGATAAAGCCATTTTTCGCACCCAGGGCATAGCGAGTAACCAATTAAAATATTTTTGCCTTTTTATCCATTTATATTGGGCGGGCTTCATCCCGGTATAAGTGACAATGTTTGGAATTCCGGTAGTATGAAAGGCAGTGGAAACGTCCCCCCATGGTATGGATACAAAAAATAACTTTTTCTCCTTATAGTTGATCCACCTCGTTTTGTGCCCAACGGACACTACTTCAATTTTTCCGCCTTTGCGGTGGGCTGATCCTTTTCCCAGGTTGACAACGGCAGTAGATGCCGTTCCGGCGGACCAGCCTGCCGGACCAAGGCCGGCAAACCCCAGGGATAAGTCGGTAGCATCGGGCAGTTGTTTTTTCAGGTAAAGCCCAAGACAATCTGTCGGCACCACATCAAATCCCACTCCCGACATAAGCATAATGCCGGCATTTGCCGCTTTGGGGCCCAAATAGCTCCCGTATTCGAAAATATCAATCTCCCCGGTAATATCCAGGTAATGTGTCCCTGTTCGTAAACAAGCCTGCATCATGGGTTTTGCCGTAAATTTAAAAGGGCCTGCACAATGTAATACCACCTGAAAATCCTTCAAAACCCCGTCCAGGGTAGGTTCATCGTCAAGATTGAAGATTTTATAAGCAAACCCGAATTGCTCGGCCAGCGGTTTGATTTTGTCTACGCTTCTCCCCGCCAATACCGGGTTCAGCCCCAACTGATGTGCCTTTTGTGTTATTAATTGTCCAGTATATCCACTGGCTCCGTAAATGATAAATGCCACGATATTTTTGTTTTAAATTTTGTCGAAGCAAGTTACAAAATATTATGAGTACGGGACAGGGAGGGTTTTCCTGATCCCGGCAATGCACGCACGGGATCTCCTTTCGGTCAATTTCAGGTGATTTCTGGAGGAGGTCTTTACATAAACAGCGAGTAAAACGAGCTCTGAATCAGCTATTCTCGATAGCTTAACAGCTTATTAACAATTATTGAATGCCTGTTAACAGGATAGAAAAAATCAATTATTAAATTTGCATGTGTTAATGATTGTTTACCTTTGCAATCCATTTATTAAATCAAAAATCAATACTACAATGTTCAAGCAATTAAAATTCCCTTTACTAGCCGTCTTAATGGTAGCCTTTTTAGCAAGCTGTCAACAAGGAAACCAGGATGTTCGTGAGGCTGCTCGTCAGGATATTACAACCAATGCGGTTCAGCCACAGCCAGCAACTCCTGCTAACCCTGCTGCTCAGCAACCAGCTGTTCCTGCAGGTCCTACTACTTCTATCGAGTTCGAAGAAACTACTTTTGATTTCGGAACTATCAATGAAGGAGAGAAAGTTGCACACACTTTCAAATTCAAAAATACAGGAAGTGAGCCCCTGATTTTCAGCAACGCTAAAGGTAGCTGTGGATGTACAGTTCCTACATGGCCAAGAGAGCCTATTGCGGTAGGTGGCACTGGTGAAGTTTCTGTTGAGTTCAACTCAAAGAACAAAAAAGGTAAGCGGAACCAGAAAGTTACGCTTACAGGTAACACCAATCCTCCACAGACTTTCATTTACCTGACGGGTAATGTGAATCCTGCAGATGGTGGTCAAACCGGACAGCCACAAATTTCTCAGTAATTCTTTGTATTTTGAAATAAAATATTAAAGCTCGTGAGTATTCATGCTCACGAGCTTTTTTTATTTCAGAATTATTGATAGTATTGCGGGGTAGAGCTGCAAACCTGCCTCTTGCTTTGGCAGACAAGTGCACGAATTACCGTTCAAAGGTAATAGCACTTATTCCTGGCATACGGGTGGAGCACAATAAAGAATCAGAATACTTATGAAGCAATATTTTTCCCTGGTCAAGTTCAGCCATACCATTTTTGCCTTGCCTTTTGCCCTGCTTGGTTTTTTTCTGGCCTACCTGAAGCTGGGATACTTTTTTAGCGCACAAACTTTCGTTTTGGTATTGCTTTGTATGGTTTTTGCGCGGAGTGCCGCCATGGCATTCAACAGGTTTCTGGACAGAGACATCGACAAGCTTAATCCACGGACCCAAAGCCGGGAAATTCCGGCAGGGATAATTTCCTCCAGAGCTGCACTTATCTTTGTGATTATCAGCAGTTTGTTATTCATGACCACCACCTGGTTCATCAATTCCCTGGTTTTCTATTTATCCCCGATTGCCCTGATAGTGGTTTTGGGATACAGTTATACCAAGCGGTTTACTTTTTTGTGTCATTTTGTATTGGGTGCAGGACTCGGATTGGCACCGATTGGCGCTTACCTCGCTGCTGGTGGAGGTTTTGAATTAATCCCGATTGTGCTTTCGTTGGCCGTTTTGTTCTGGGTTTCAGGATTTGATATCATTTACGCCCTGCAGGATGAAGATTTTGACAAGCAAAATGAATTGAGTTCTGTACCGGCTGCTTTTGGCAAAATCAAAGCGCTCAGGATTTCTGAAATACTACACGTCATCAGCGGACTACTCATTATTGCTGCTGCCTACCTGTTGCAACAGCAATACCCTGAATTCAGCTGGATCACCTGGGTGGCTACCCTCTTTTTTGTGGCTATGCTGATCTATCAACACTCCCTGGTAAAACCCCATGACCTTTCAAATGTAAATCTGGCTTTTTTCACCACCAACGGCATTGCCAGCCTCGTTTTTGGCGGATTGATGATATTGGATATATTTGTTTAGACGGCGGACGGCGGACGGTGGACGATGGACGGTGGATGATGGACGGTGGACGGCGGACGGTGGACGGTGGACGGTGGACGGTGGACGATGGACGGTGGACGGTGGATGATGGACGGTAGATGATGGACGGTGGATGATGGACGGTGGTCGGTGGACGGTGACGGTGGACGGTGGTCGGTGGACGGTGGACGGTGGTCGGCGGACGATGGTCGGCGGACGATGGACGGTGGACGGTGGACGGTGGACGGTGGACGATGGACGGTGGACGGTGGACGGTGGACGATGGACGGTGGACGATGGACGGTGGACGGTGGACGGTGGACGATGGACGGTGAATTCTGCCTGTAAAATCGCTGTGATCTGATTTTATTTGAGGGGAGTTTTTAAAAATCCAACTTGGTTAATAACAACACAACTTAAAAAAATGTATTTTTGTAAATAACATACAATTCGAGGGGCAACTATCCTTGAGAAAATAGAGAACTTTCATACACGGGACATCAACGGATCATGGGAAAAAAGACTATCCTCGCCATTCTCCTTTTGCTATTTTTTGTCATCAGCCTCCCTGCACAAAAAAGCAAATTGAAAAAAGCTCAAAAGCACATGGAATCGCTCAACTACAGCGAAGCCATTGACATCTACCTTAAAATTCTGGAAAAGGACAATCAGTCTGAAGTGAAAATTGCCCTGGCCAATGCTTATGTGAAAAACAAAGAATATGAAGATGCAGAACATTGGTTCAGCCAGGTGATTGATCTGCCGGGGAACGACGCTTCTACTTTTTTCCAATACGGCAAAGTGCTTTTATATAATGGCAAATGCAGCACAGCCCAAAAGGTCTTCAATGAATTTTTAAAACTCAAACCTTACGACCTGAGAAAACCAACCCTGAAAAATGTCTGTTCCTACACGGAAAAACTCCAGACAGCCTCCTCTGATTTCACGGTAAAAGACATCAGCGTCAACAACTATTTCATCGAAGCTTTAGCACCTGCTTTTTATAAAAACGGCATTGTTTTTGGCGCAATAAAACCACTGGACAGCCTGGGAAGGCGTGGTCTTTTTGATCTTTATTTTGTGGATTATGAAGAAAAAGAAGAACATCTGCTTTTCGGAGAGCCGGAAAAGTTCTCCCTGGACCTTGGCAATACCACCAACCGGGCCATCGCCACTTTCACTGCCGATGAAAAAGAGATTTATTTCACGCAAAACCAGGCCGACGCAACCATGAGCGGCATCATCCGCCTGGAAATTGTATTTTCCATCAACTACGAAACCGGCCAATGGAGTAAATTACTTCCCCTGCCATTCAACAACCCTGAATATTCTGTAGCCCACCCTTCCCTGTGCGATGACGGGAACAGGCTTTTCTTCTCCTCCGACATGCCGGGAGGATTTGGCGGCAAGGATATCTACGTCACTTCCTGGGAGAACGGACAGTGGCAGGAACCTGTAAACTTAGGCCCAGCCGTCAATACGGATGGCGATGAAATGTATCCACATTGTCACTCCGGAAATAAACTTTATTTCGCCTCTGACGGCCACCTGGGATTGGGAGGACAAGATATTTTTGTCGTTACAGAAAATGAAAATGGCCTTTGGGAAAACGTCGAAAACCTGGGTGCTCCGGTGAATTCATCCTTTGACGATTTTGGCATCATCATCAATAATGAAGAGTCCACCGGCTTTTTCACTTCAAACAGGGAAGGTCCTGATCGTATTTTTTATTTAAAACGGGATACAGAAAAAACCTTCTGGATGGCTGCCGTGGACGAGGAAAGTGAGCTGGTTTTGTCAGACCTTGAACTGACGACAACCTCCGAAAACATCGCTATAAAAAGATCCTCCGATCGCTTTTTCGAAGTAACCCTTCCCAAAAAGGATTGTTATAATTTTCTGGCAGGAAAAAAAGATTACATCCCGGAAGATATCAGCATGTGCAGTAAGGATATTACTGCCGGTGACACACTGTATTTCCTGATGCAAAAGCAGCCTCAGCTGGTTTCCCGCATCGAAGGTATGGTGATTGATCAGTTCTCCGGCAGGCCTGTTGCCAACACATCCCTGGTACTCACCAATACCAATACCGGCTCTGTAGGGGAGTACATATCCAATGATTCCGGTCAGTTTGTCATTGAACTCCCCGGGGATAATTGCTACAGCCTGAAAGTGAGTAAAGATGATTTTTTTACCAAAAAAATTGACCAGCCTTATTGCGTGGAGACCCAGGAAGTACGGAATTTTCTGATGGATATATACCTGCAGCCCTTTAATAGGACTACCGAGGCCACTCCCGAACTACTGGCATCAAAAACGGGAGACACCGAATTCAAGATCAGCCAAAAGGTATATGAGGAAGATAATTCCGTAGCATACCTTTTGAACATCTATTACGATTCCGGCAGGGCCAGCGTCCGCAAAGAAGGGGTTGCCGAACTCGAAAAACTCCTCGCCTTACTTCAGGAAAATCCGGATATCATCGTAGAGATCAGTTCCCACACGGACGCCAAAGGAAATAATACGATGAATGAAAAACTCTCCCAGCGCCGGGCCCATGCAATTGTCAAATACCTGATCGGCAAAGGCATTCCCTCTGATCGGCTGGTAGCCATCGGTTATGGAGAGACCCAGCCGGTCAACGGCTGTATGGACGGCGTCGATTGCTCCGAAGAAGAGCATCAGCTGAATCGGCGGACGGAATTTCGGGTTCTCGGCAAAAGGTGAAACCTTTGCGCGTTGTCCTGAGGGAGGGAAAAGGTTTTACCTTCGCGTCGGCAGGTGGTTTCATGTGGTTTCACGTGGTTTCAAGTAGTTTCAGGATTGTTTTATTCCTCCGACAAGGCAAAACCTTTTGCCTCCCTTCAAAGTCCACGCGCAAGGTGTCGCCTTGGGAGAATAATCGTTTTCCGGCATGGGGGTTTTACAAAACTTCTACACCTGCCTTCCTGCGGTCAGCAGGTTTTGCATTTTTCATTCAGAATGCTGTTCTTCTGCCCCATTCGAGAAATACTGCCTCCCGTTCACTTCTTGTTAGAAATTTTATTTACTTTTAAGCAAAGTTGTAAACACATTAAATTGTTGTTAACTTTAACTTTAAGTTAAATTTCAAATTTCAACTATGAAAATATTAAAAATGGCCCTTTTTGCAGTATTAGCTTTTGCTTTTACTGTTCCCGCATCCGGGCAAACCTTCAAAAGTCTTTTACGTAAAGCCGATACTCAATACGAATTACACGCCTACAACCTGGCCATTGGCTCTTACCAGGCAGCACTCGAGAAAAAACCGGATAATATTGAAGCCAAAGCAAAGATGGCGGATTGTTATCGCCGATTGAATCAAATGGAACAGGCTGCTTCCATTTTTGCCGAAGTTTGCAGAGATAAGGAGGTGGATAAGATTTATATACTCATGTATGGCCACGTGCTCAAGGCCCTGGGCAAATACGATGTTGCCAAGCAGTGGTATTTGCTGTACGCCAGGGATGAAGACGCCGTCATCGGCAACCATTTCGCTCAAAGTTGTGATTTTGCCAAGACACAGCTGGGTGTGACTTCTTCCTATACCGTAACCAATGAATTCATCAATACTTCGGCCTCGGATTTCGGAGCCACGTTCTACGGTAAACAACAGGTAATCTATTCTTCTTCAAGAACAGATATTTACAGGTCCTCCTCTGGTTGGACAGGTAAGGCTAACAACCAGCTCTTCATCGCCAATATCGGGGCCAATGGTTACCTGGAATCTCCGATATTTCTGAAAAATAACGAGACAAATGCCTTTAACGAAGGACCGCTTTCCTTTTCTCCTGATGGAAAGAAAGTGGCCTATACCAAAAATAATTTTGTCGACGGAACACGGCAGATTCCTGCTTCCGGGCTGGAGTTGAGCATTTATACAGCCGATATTGCCACCAACGGAGAATGGACCAACATCGCCAGCTTTCCTTATAACGGATCGGGGTATTCTACCGGTTATCCTGCATTCTCACCGGATGGCAATGCCGTTTATTTTGCTTCAGACCGTCCGGATGGATTTGGTGGATTTGACATTTATGTGTCCTATAAATCCGGGAACTCCTGGAGTGCTCCTCAAAACCTGGGGCCTGTTGTGAATTCCCCGGGAGATGAAATCTCGCCTTATTTTGATGGTAGCATGTTGTATTTTTCTTCTGACTGGCACCATGGTATTGGTGGAATGGATGTGTTCCGCGCGGAAGAAACCTCCGGTAGATGGACAAAAATCTTCCACCTGGGCAACGCCATCAACTCTTCTTATGATGATTACGGCTTCATATACGATACTTTCCGCAATGTGGGATATGTAACTTCCAATCGGCTTAACGGTCGTGGAAATGAAGATATCTATCGTGTTAACCGTTCAGCAGATTACATCGTCATCCGCATCACCAATGCTGTAGACGGATCTCCTGTGCCCAATGCACTGGTTGACTTCAGCAATTGCGGTGAACAGGCCTACCGTGCGGACGAAAGAGGTGTTTACAGCTTCCAGGCTGTTCAGGGGCTTAGCTGTAATCTCATCATTAAAAAAGAAGGTTACCAAAGTACTACATTACAGATTTCCACCCTGGGCACCAATGCCAGCAGAACTTATGATGTAGCTATGAGCCGGGTTGGGGAAGCCTATGCCGGCAAGGTGATCGATTATACGACCAATCAACCTGTTCCTAACGTCGTTATTACAGCTACCAACCAGGCTACGGGAAGCTCTGCTCAGGTTCAGAGTGATGCAAGCGGGAATTACTATTTATCCCTGAGTCCTTTTACAACTTATGTGTTGCGTTTCTCAAAGCAGCAATACCAGGATCTCAATGTGACGATCCGTACGAAAGATGGTTTTGACAGAAGTATTCTCGGAGTTATTTCATTTCTGCCGACTTCTGCTTCTACCGGTTTTGGAGACGATCCCTACGTCGATGCCCCGGACGGACCGGTTCAGCCTGAAGAGACCATCGAAAGTGGGTTTGCGGTGCAGGTAGCAGCTATCAAAACTCCGGAGATCGAACTCTACCAGGGATTGAGTGACCTCGGCACCGTTTATGTGAAAGAAATCAATGGCCTTTACAAAGTTCGTGTCGGTACTTTTGCCACAAAAGCTGAGGCGGATCGCGCCAGGGATGCCATTAAAAAGCGTGGGTATAAAGGACCTTTTGTGGTGACGGAAGATGGCGTTTCAGGCATCAAAGGATCTACCGGTTCCCCGACGAACCCGGATACGCCCGATTATGGTGATGCGCTGGGTCGCTACAAAGTTCAGCTGGCCGCATATACCAACACCAAATGGTTTGATGACTCCGAAATCAAAGACCTGGGGGTCATTGAGGAACGTCAAAAAGGAAAATACACGGTTAAATATCTCTCTGGCTTCGACAGCCTTGGCGAAGCAAATGCTGCATTAAAAAAAGCCATAGCAGCAGGCTTTAAATCAGCTTTTGTTGTAGAGGACGTCAATGGAGAATTGAAGAAGGTGAAGTAATGGCCTTCCGGTATTTTCTGAAAACGGGTTTTGGCGCTTTGCCAAAACCCGTTTTTTTTAGGGAGGTGTTTGGACGGTGGACGATTGACGACTTAGGGTGGTGTATATTTCAAAGGGAGAGCCGATCCTAACCAGGCAAAATCATCCTATAACCGGAACCTTATTCCGACCAGTCCAAATCCCCTTCGGCTACTTCCATCAAATTCCATTGCAGTTCAGAGACCTTGCCATTTTCCAACCAAAAATTCATGCCGAACAGGGAGGAAGCTATCAATTCATGGGAAGGATTCTCAAGAGAAGAATGATCCTCGTACTCCAACATTCCAAAATCCAGATCGTAAAGTACGGCATAGAGTGCATCCTTTGTTAGTCCAATAAAGGGAGTTTCGTGCAAGCGATAATCCTCTCCGGTAACCGACAAACTGACGAGGCACCAATCTTCCTCGGCTTCAAAACTGGCAGAAAGTTCCAGTTCGTCATAATGCCAGATCTCCTCCATATCTTCATTTTCGTTTTCCGGATAAGCGAAACCTTCTATTTCATTGGGCTCTCCCAAAATTTCAACCACCTGTTGGCGGGTCATGCCAAATTGAACATCCCCAACCCCAACTCCGGGTCTGATAATATAATTCGGCTTTTCCATTAAAGTATATTTTGTTTAGGTTAATAATCACCGGTTCTCACCAGGCTAACACATCTTCTTCAGCAAAATCGTACACATCCTGCAACATTTGTCTGACATCCAGCAGCTCCAGGGTATATGCCTGGGCTTTGGAAGGATCATCCACTATCGCCTTCGGAAAGGGTACTCCTGCAGTCCTGTATTTAGTATCCAGCACTTGCTGGTATTGCAAAAATCTGTTTTCATAATTGTACCGCAGCATTTCTGTAAACTTATACATACCAGCCCAATGATGGTAAAACTGTTCAGGACTGTGCTGTGCATTATTGGCCATGAGATCCATTTCTTCCAAGGTGCCGTTCAAGTGATGAATGGCCGTAGCGGCAATGATCTTTTCCCAATTATCTAATATGACAGGTTTTTTGGAAAGCATTAAATCGTAATCTTTCTCGACAATGGCAACCCGGCCTTCATAAAAGGCATCATAAACAGCCCTGGAAAAATCTGTACCCGTCTGAGAATCAATATCCCGCCGGGCTGCCATGCGGGCGAAATGATAATTGTATTCTGTTTTAAAATCAATTTTCCCGTCGAGGATCAGGTTATCTTTATAATTTCCTCCGGTTTCAAAAGCCACCAGTTCTTCGTCGGTAAAATCGTGAAAATTACTGGCTGATCCGTAATATCCGTAAGCCTCATCCCAATGGTGTTCCATCCAGGTATAATAAAGCCCGGTGGCTCCCGGAAACCAGACGATGGAATCATTATAATCATTCTCCACATAACGGAAGTAAACGTAAATGCCGTGCTCAAACATAGCTGCACCAAGGCCGGTAAGTTTAAACATTTGCACCAGGTCGTAACCTGTCGATTCTTCAATATAAACGTTGTAAGTTCCCAATTTTTCAGGATCTGCTGAATTATCTGCAATGGTTTGACACCAATGGGCCATATCCGCATGAACCTGGGCAGCATTTGGACCATTAACCCGCTGTTTGAGATCTCTTACGGAAGAAATTTCACGAAGCGTTTCATAGACCAGGGGCAGGTCACAGGGTGTCAAGGTAGGGCCGTCAATGGTTTGAGCATCATTTTCATAATATTGATAAAGGTCATCATAGCTGACCGGTGAGGCACCGGGTTCTGCCAGCCCTTTCACCAGAATTTCAAAATCCTGAATAATGAGGTTTCGGACCACCTGCCCTGTGTTGGCTACGTTGGGGTTTCCCTCCCGTTCGAAATAATAGACATAGGGTTCTGTTCTGGGATCCTTGACAACAGGCATATCATCCTCCGGTTTGTCACAACCAGAAAACACCAGCAGAGCGAAAATAACCCTAAAAAAAGATGTGAAAATTATCTTACCCATAAACACAGGATTTTGGGTGCAGGAAACCAAACCCGAGATTTTGCCAAAACCTAAAGCTACGGAATTTTGATCGAATTCGGGAAGGAATTGGTTATTGGTTTCTGATCGCTGGTTCGGTTTTAATAGAAATACTATTTTTCTGAAAAATAGTATTTCCAGGTTAAATGCCAACGGAAAACTACTGCAGCAAATATTCAATATCTCCTTTGGAGAAGGCCATTTTTTCACTTTGCCCGATTATGTCCTCAGCGAGCTGACTTTTCTTTTCCTGCAATTTCAGTATTTTTTCCTCAATGCTTTCCCGCGTGATGAATTTCACGGCAAAGACATTTTTTTTCTGGCCGATCCGGTGGGCACGGGCTATCGCTTGCTGTTCTGTAGTCGGGTTCCACCAGGGGTCAAGGATGAATACGTAATCGGCAGCGGTAAGGTTCAGCCCTACACCACCGGCTTTGATGGAAATGAGAAATGATCTGACATTTTCCTCTCGCTCGAACTTCTTGACTTCGGCATCCCTTTGTTTGGCCGTTACACTTCCGGTTAACCAGGAGTAGGATGCGCCACGTTTATCCAGTTCCGCTTTGAACATTTCCAGATATTTGACAAACGAACTGAATATAAGTACTTTGTGACCTGATTTCTGGATAATTTCCCATTGTTCCATGACTTCGTGGAACTTCCCGCTGTCTTTTTTATAATCAGGTTTCACCAAAGTTGGATGATTGACAAGCTGGCGCAATTTGGTCAACGTTTGTAAAACCAACAACCTGTACTTTCCATCGCTGGAATCAAAATTTTCCAAAAGGTAGTTCCGGGCAGCTGATTTTTCTCTCTCGTAAAGTTTTTTCTGCTCCGAGGTCATTTCAGTGAATAGGATTCTCGTAGAAAGGGGCGGTAATTCTTTCACCACCTCTTCTTTGGTACGTCTCAAAAGATAGGGTTCTACCAGGGATCTGAGCCGTGCTTTTTTCTCTTCGTTTTGCATCCTTTCTATAGGTTGTAAAAACTCCCTTCTGAAGAAAGAAAATGACCCTAAAAGGTCCGGATTGATGAATTGCATTTGCGACCACAGGTCAGACAGTGAATTTTCGATAGGTGTACCGCTCAACGAAATTTTATGCCTGGCAGTTAACTCATTAAGTGCCTTGAATACTTTGCTTTCCCTGTTTTTGATTTGCTGGCTTTCATCCAGTACGATGTATTCATAATCCTGCTGCATCAACAAATCCACGTCCCTGGAAGCTGTCTGGTAGGTGGTCAGAATAACATCAAAACGTTTCAGGAGCCTGATATCTTTATGGCGTTTCGGTCCTACATGCCTGTAAATGGTTAAAGTAGGCGCAAAGCGCATCAATTCCTCCTGCCAGTTGAAAACCAGGGAGGCGGGCAATACGATCAAAGCGTTGAGCGGATTGAGAAACTGATCATCGGCAGCGGTGGAAAATAAGTCCAGTTGCCCCGGGACCTTTTCCTTTTTGGGCTCATAGCTTTTGTTTTCTTTGGCATGTAAAAGCATGGCAATGGTCTGCAGTGTTTTTCCAAGCCCCATATCATCAGCCAAACAAGCTCCTAATTCATTTTCATAGAGATCTACAAGCCATTTGACACCTTCCAGTTGATATGGTCTTAATTGGGCTTTTAACAATCCGGAAACCTTAAAATCCCTGACCTCTCGCTTCCTGTTTTGTTTTCCGGCAGGTTGCAAGCCCATATTATCAAGAATGGTAAACTGGCTTTTCACCAATCTCAAATGATCCCCGGAATGTTGTACAAATTTAAAAAACTCGCTGTATTTGGTCATCCATTCCCGTGGAATGACAAATATTTTGCCATTATTCATCCGGTAATAGGGATTTCCTTCCCGTATGTTTTTGCCCAATTTAGCAAACGGAAAGGATATGTCTCCAACCTTAACTATGGCATGAATATCAAACCAGTCGTTGGTCTTTTTTACTTCCATTGACAATTCGGGAGCGTACAACTGAATAGCCTCGCCATCAAATTCAGGGGGTTCCACCTCGAACCCGGCATTTTCCAGTTCCAAGCGATGAGCAGCCAACCATTCAATCATTTCCGTGGTAGCTTCCCCATTCATCTGCATGGTTTCATCCGCCTGAAAATAACTGCCTGCACCATTGGTCAATCCAAAGGCTTTAAATTTTTCCACAAACCTGGCCTCCTCCGTTAAATCTCTCGTCACTCTGACGATACGCACCTCGTCCCCGAAAAATTCGATGGAAGTTCTTTTTTCCTTTTTTTCGTTCCAGTTGAACTGGACTCCCGTATACAACATCTGCAGGGTGAGCCCCCACTGATCATTGAAAAAATTACGAACCACTTCTACCCTGCTGCCCAGTAAATTATCATTGGTAACTACCTCAAACCCTTCTGCTTCAATATCTACCTTTTCCGCAACTTTCAGAATAAATGTTCTAAAATAGGTTTTGACGGATGCCTGTGGAATGACCACCTCGTTTTTGGTCTGAAAAGGTTTGACCATATTGCCATTAATATGGTCGATTCTATACAATTTATAATCAGCAATTATCCAGGCAGGGTGATTACAAACAGGGATTACATCTTTGGTGCTGATTTCCCATTTTTTTTGATTTTCAGACAACAACAAGCGGTAAAACACCTTGTCTTGTGTTTTCTTAAAATAAAGATGGGGTTCCAGGGAGGCCTCTTTGGTATCTACAACGAATTGATGTACGAGGATTTTCCGTTCGGCATCAAAGCTCAGGGGCAGGTTCAGGGTGGACACGACGCTCAAAAATTCATCCAAATGTCGATTGACATATTTGAAAACGGCCTTTTTAATCTCCGTCTCCTTTAGCAAAAGGTTGAGCGGAATTTGCTTCCTTTTATTGGCATTGAATTTACCTTCCAGGGAATCAGGCTGTAACAATTCAATGATCTTAAACAACTTTTCCCTGACAGGATCAATGGTTAACCCAAAGCCCTCAACGGTATGGAGTAATGCCTTTTGACGGATATGCGCAAAGATGCCTTGTTTATCCAACGTAACAACAAAAGCATTGGGCAGGAATAGGCCCTGGTCAAATTCAAACAAATTATAAACAACCTCAAGTTGAGGCTGTGTGGATGTAGGTTTCATCGACATTCGTCACCTGTATAAAATCAGCAAAGGAGCTAAGGTAACAAATTGTCAACTTCTGCAAAGGGGAAAAGAATGGTTTTGTGCTTTTTTAGCCTGCTACTTCCATTGCTTCGGACTTCGCTTCGACCCAACTGATTTGATTTTCAAGATCGTAACCTTCAAGCCTGTTGTGGTAGAAATAGAGCAGTTTGAAATTTTTACTGACGATTTGACCCTTTTTATTAATCATCAATGGATCAAGCGTGTGAAAATTACCCAATCTGGAAATTCCCATATCAATCAGATGTTCAATATCTCCTGTCACTTCACCAGACAATTTCACTTCTCCACGGTCCCTCATATCCAATAGGACATTCTTCAATTGGCTGATCACATTTCGAAGTTGATCTCTTGAAAAAACGTAATCTTCCGGTGGGAGTCTCAATATTCCGTAAAGATCCAACCTGGAATTTTCTTTTTTCAGAATTTCAAAGGATGCAAAAGCCACAAGATGGCTTGATAAAACAATATTGTCCTTTTTGTATCGCTCGACGATCTTTTCGGCCAGAGATTTAGTGTATTGGGATTCCCGCTGAATATCTTCTGTAATTTCCCCTCCGGACATGAAGTAATCCTTTACCTCAATTTTATTGCCATAGTTATCGTAGCTATTGCCCTCGGCATCAACCGGGTTACCCAGGACGTCCATAGGTTTTCCCAGGGAGATAACAATTTCATTACTTTGGGAAAATAGTTGCCAGATAAACTTGATGATCAAACGGATACTCTGCGATCCATCTCTGGACACAAAATATTGTTCCCGCCCTACTCTTATCAGATGTTGTTCAATCAGGTGTTTGGCTTCGAGAACAAAGTGATACCCCAGAATAAGGGGCACTACAAACACCTTATCTTCCTGCCCTTTTTGATAAATACCTCTTTGAGCTTCAACAATAGTCCCCAGTAATCCCAGTTTGAGGTTTTTCTCCAGGGCTCCCGAGCGTCCGCGGGTTCCTCCCGGGAAAAACAGGCTGTTGGTTCCCCGTTGGATAGCCAGGTTTGACATAGCTTTCAGGGTTTCCAGATATACGCTGTTTTTCTTCCGGCGATCCACCCTGTAAGCACCTAACCTGTTCATATAATAAGCGGCTGCACCTGAATTGTACAAGTTCAATCCGGCGCCGTAAGCAAAAGAAGGGAGTCCAACCACTTCATCCAGTGCATAACCGATCAAAATCGAATCAAGGTTGCTGAAATGAGTGGGCGCCACCACCAGGGTGCCTTTTTGCATCAGTTGGCGGACAGTTTCCACCTCTCCTCTGACTTTGAGTTTGTCCTTGAGTTTGAACTGGCTGCTGTAGATACGCTTATAGTTCCGACTGGCTGCGGTATTGAGCAGTCTGGTAAAAAAGAAATACAGGAATTTTCGTGCAAATTTAAAAGTGCTGATCTTGAAAGTACCCACAATCTCCTCTGCATACCGGTGAATGATGGTCTCCAGAATCTCCTTATTGGCCTTTAAGGCCTTTTCATCTGGTTGATCGAGCGATTCTTTTACCAGTTTATTTTTGATCTTCTTCCAAAACTGACGCTCATTGGGAGGATCAACCTTCCAGGGTTCCTCTTTTATACGAATTTGTTCCTTGTAAACAGTTTTGGCAATAATATCCGTCACCTCGGAAGGTTTCTTAAGAAGCAGCCTTTCCAGAGTAAATGCTTCAATTTCCCTGACAAAGGCTTTTCGATTCTGGTGTAATTTGTAAATCGGCCAGTCTTCTATATCAGGCCAGATTTGCGGATGTTGTTTATTTTTTTCCTCCATGGTGTTTTTCTTCAATTAATGAGCTTGAAATAACCCAATATCAATATGCCTGCTGCCCTTCATTGACCTCTGCTATCAAATTGAGAATTTCATCGCGCCCCAGGTTTTTACGGGAGGAGGTGAAATATTCAGCGGGCAGTGATTCCCAGGTTTTTAAAATTTCCTCCCTGATTTTCGCAATATTGGCTTCCAGTTCTTTTTTCTTCAACCGATCAGTTTTAGTGTAAACGATGACAAATGGGATCATGCTCTCCCCCAGCCAATTCATGAAATCGATATCGTTTTTCTGAGGGGCAATATTGGAATCAATCAACACAAAAGCACAAAGCATCGCCTCTCTTTTCGTAAAATAATCCTTGATCATGCGTTTCCAGGTCTGTCGCATTTTTTTGGAGATCCTGGCATAACCGTACCCTGGCAGATCCACCATATACCAATGTTCATCAATCAGGTAAAAATTCAGGTGCTGTGTTTTTCCCGGTGTATGGGATACCCTGGCAATATCCTTCCGGCCACATAACATATTGATCAGAGATGATTTCCCAACATTGGACCTTCCAATAAAAGCATACTCCGGCTTCCCGTCATTGGGGCAGGAAGATACTTTTGGAAAACTACCGATAAAATCTACTGCATTTATATTCATCAATTAATCTGCTTTCTATACCTGGTTGAATTTAAACCATATTACTGGAAATTAGTCCAAAAAAATATCGAATCTCAAAAAAGAAAAATTCGCTTTAGCCGTTTTTACTTAATCCGGCACAAAATTAGTCAAAAAAAATCAGATCGGATTGGGTCAATAATTTTTACTGCACAATCGGTTAGGCCGAAAAAAGAGAAAATCGCCTATAAAAAGCACCTTTTCATAGAACAAATTTGAAAAAACCTAATTGAATACGTAATAATTGTATTTTTGCAGGAAGTCAAAAGGAATATTAAACATACTAATTAAACCGACCAATGAATAAAGTCATTCTAGCATTGGTAATTATGCTGTTGGGCACAACCACAAACGCCCAATTCCTCAAGATCGGCATCAAGGCCGGAGCCAGCACGACCAATATCAATCCTCCGGAATTGAACATCATTGATGTGAATGGTGTCCAGAACCTCAAACTGGCCCTTAAGAATGCCCAATACGGTATTCACGGTGGCGTTGTTTTCCGTTTCAAATTTGGCAATCATATTATGGTTATGCCGGAGATCCTGCTCAATTCCAACAAAGTGGATTATTCCATAGTCGACATCAATAATTCCGTTGTAACGGACAGTATTCTGAGTGAAAAATATCAATACATCGACATCCCTTTTTTGTTGGGTTATAAATCCGGGCCTATCCGTTTGCACGCTGGCCCTGTCGGACATTTTTATCTCAACAGCACCTCAGAACTTTTGGACAACATTGACGGCTATGAGCAAAATTTCGAAGACCTGACCCTCGGTTGGCAGGCTGGCCTTGGGCTTGACCTATGGAAGTTCACGGTAGATTTCCGATACGAAGGCAATTTCTCCAAATTCGGCGATCATATCGTCTTTTTTGGCAATGAATACTCCTTTGACCAATCTCCCTCCCGGTTTCTCGTTTCTGTCGGATTTGTATTCGGGGAACATTATCGGCGGTAAGAAATGATCGAGGAAGATTGATGGTATTGGTAATAGGGTAAAAATACCTTAGAAATGCTATGTTAGCACCCAAATAAGCTCTTAGTCAAAAACCAGGTCTTACAGAGACGACCTATAAAAGTCAACACCCCAGATAAGCACTTAAAAACGATCAATCATTCGCTCCCGGCACAGCGTGCACCCCGATTTCGCTGACGCTCTAAATCTAAATCAATCCAAAAAACATGACCGTTGCCAATGCCATAGCCAGATTAACCGAGACCCTGACCCCCATTTACGGTTCAGGAGAAACACGGAGCCTTGTGCGCATCGTGGCAGAAGATGTCTTTGGCACATCCAGTTTACAACACAACCGGGAACTTTCCGAAGCGGATGAAGCCTACTTCCTGGAAATTCAAAAACAATTACTCAGCGGCAAGCCATTGCAATATGTTTTGGGCAAAGCCGATTTTTACGGCTATGTTTTCCATGTAAATGAACATGTGTTGATTCCACGATTGGATACCGAAGAACTTGTTCACCTGATCCTGGAAACCCTGCCCAAAGAACCTGAGACCAAAGGCCTGGATATCGGTGCCGGGAGTGGTTGCATTCCCATTGTTTTAAAAAAGAAAAGGCCGCACTGGGAAATTGACGCACTCGATGTAAGTCCGGAAGCACTAATTGTAGCTAACAAAAATGCACAGGACCTTGGAGCAGCAATTACTTTCCAGCAGATCGACATTCTCGATAAAAAAGCCAGGGCTATCCTTCCCAAATTCGATTTCATCGTCAGCAACCCACCCTATATTCCGGAAAGGGAAAGAGATCTTGTGCCTGTTTTCGTAAAAAACTTTGAACCTACCCTGGCACTCTTTGTAGAGGATAATGATCCACTCATTTTCTATCGCTCCATTGCCGAATTTGCCTTGACACACCTTAAGCCCGAAGGGCATTTATTTTTTGAAACGAATGAATTCAATGCCGGCAAGGTCACAAATATGCTCAAAGAGATGGAATTTTCCTCCATAGAGCTAATTCGGGACATGAGTGGTAAGGATCGTATGATCAAGGCCAAAGGGCTTTAGATGGATTGGCCAGGGATGTCCTCTTCTGCCCGGCCAACATGATTCATATTTGACCTTTTCTGACCGCTAGTTTCACATCAGTCCCAAATGAGTTTAATGGAAACAACTTTCTTAAACGCACAACCACTCAGTCCCATTCACCGTTGCCTCGTCTACCGTTCACCGTCCTTCGTGCCTCGTCTACCAAAATGTTAAAGAAAACTGAAACTACTGCTTATCAGCCAATTCACAGGACAATTTTCCTATTTTCGACCCATTAATTAACCAAAACTTTTAAAATGTTTTTAAGAACTACACTACTGATGATGGCGTTAATGATCACAGCTACGACATTCGCCCAAAAATTCATTCCTGCTTTTGATACCTTTTCTGGTAAAAAAGTAGCCTACGTTACCCTCGAAGACGGCACCCAGGTGGAAGGTACCATAAAGGACCTTGATCGTAAAAAAGGGCAGATAGAATCCATCAAGCTTAGAACTGGTGATGACGAAAAAGTAGAATACACTGCCGAGGAAATCAAGCATATGTATTTACCTCCTAGCGGCTTTGACAAGTTTGTAAAAACAATGGACTTCATTAACGACGCAACCCAATGGGGAGATGACATTGATGGGGAAGTTATCAGTAAAGGATATGCTTATTTCGAAAAGACGGATGTAATGATCAAAAAGAAATCCCGCGTATTATTGATGCAATTGATCAATCCTTCATTTGTTGGAAAAATCCGTGTGTACACCGATCCTTTTGCCAGAGAAACAGCTGGTCTGGGTGTGGGAGGTATCCAGGTAACCGGTGGTGACGAAAAATCATACTATATCAAGAAAGGTGATAACGGTGCCTTCAGACTGGAGAAAAAAGATTTCAAAGAAAGCTTCAAAATGGTTTTTGAAGGTTGTCCGGAGGTTTTAAAGAAAGGCGGCAAAAAACCGGATTGGAAACTTTTTGCCGAATATGTAGCGGAGTACAATCAATGTACGAAGTAGGAAAACGGTGGACGGTGGACGGTGGACGGTGGACGGTGGACGGTGGACGGTGGACGGTGGACGGTGGACGGTGGACGGTGGACGGTGGACGGTGGACGGTGGACGGTGGACGGTGGACGGTGGACGGTGGACGGGGGATGGTGGACGGTGGACGGTGGACGGTGAACGGGGAATGATGGACGGTGGACGGTGGACGATGGACGAAAATTCCGAAAAGAAAATCCTTGTTGGTTGATTGCTGACAAGGATTTTGTTTTTTTGAGATGGGATTGTGAACCCACCGCCAAAACTACCTTTTTTTAAAAGGCCTCTGCGACTGCTGTCGATTCATCTCAGCAAGCATCATCACCTGGATCAATTCCTTCAAAACATCATTGAGCTTATTGATCGCCAGGGGAATATCCCAATTGTCTTTATTGCGGGGCTCCACATAATTTGAAACGGATCTTATTTGCAGAAAAGGAACATTCTCCATAAGGCAAACATAAAAAAAGGCCGCGCCTTCCATACTTTCCAAATCAACCGCATAGGTGCTGCGTATTTTTTTAATGGATTCCTCTTGCCCGTGTACCTTATTGACGCTGATGGCTTTGGCTTTGGGTAAAAAATCAAAATCCATTGCAGCATTATTGACGAGTTTACCATGCATAAACGGTGGCTGATTGGGTTCTACAAGTCCCATTTCATGCACACTTACAAAGGAGCCATCTGCTTCCTCCACCCCGATATCTGCAAATTGTTCTTCCACTACCTGCACCACATCCCCGATTTGGAGTTTGCGGTTAAAAGCCCCCGCGATACCCGCATTGATGACCAGGTCAAAATTTTCATTGCCTAACGTCCTGCCAACGGCATAAGCCGTCAGAGGCAATCCTACCCCGGTAATCAGCAAACTGACCTCCAACTGATCGAGCACATAACGATAACTGCCTGTCTGGCGAAAATTATTGCGCAGGAATTCTTCCAGGGGTGTTATTTCAAAGGTCGTAGCGGAAACGATGAGGATTTTTTGCATAGCTTTAAATTGAAGCTGGTAACTGTTCTTTTAATACATTGAGCGCGTTGTCAATATGCCTTTTCTCCACATAAGTCTGACCAATCACAAATCTCAACACATATTTACCATGTACTTTCGTATGAGATAAAAACAGCTTACCTGTTTTATTCAGGCTTTCCTTCAATTGTTCGTTCAACTGGTTTAACTTTTCCGGAGAAACTCCTTCCGGGCGGTATCGGAAACAGGTAAAATTGAGAAAAGGCTCTAATACGAGTTCCAGATCAGGGTGTTCTGCAATTTGTCCTGCAAAATATTCATTGAGGGCGATATGTTCCCGCAGGCGATGGCGTATTCCATCCAGGCCATAACTTCTTAGGACAAACCACAATTTTAATGCGCGAAACCTGCGCCCCAGGGGAATTCCCCAATCGCGATAATCATTCACCTGGCCGCGGGTACTTGTTTTTAAATATTCCGGCAATACCTCAAAGGTCCGGATCAATGCGTCCACATCCTTTACCAGGTAAACGGAAAGGTCAAAATTGGTAAACATCCATTTGTGGGGATTGAATACAAAACTATCGGCCATTTCCATACCTGCTGCCATCCATTGATATTCTGGCAAGAGTAATGCTGTTCCTGCAAAAGCAGCATCAACATGTAACCAAACCTTATGCTTTTGGCAAATTTCAGCGATGGGTTTTAAAGGATCAACGGCAACAGTTCCCGTGGTTCCGATGGCTGCCACGACACAACAGGGCACCAACCCCTGCTTTTCATCTTCCATGATCTGCTTTTCCAGTAATTCCGGGATAAGCCGCATTTGGTCATCAACCGGAATTTTGACACAATTTTTCCTGCCAATTCCGGCAATGCCCACTGCTTTTTCAATAGAAGAATGTGTTTGAGTCGAACAATAAACCCTTAAATTATTGGGTACCCCTTCCTCATTGGATTTGAAATCAGTAGCCACTTCCCTCGCTGTCAAAATAGCTGCAAGAGATGCCGTGGATGCCGTATCCTGAATAACCCCCTCAAATCCGGGAGGAAAATTCATGGCCTTCATCAACCATTCCATCATGCGTTCTTCCAGTTCCGCAGCAGCCGGGGAGGTTTCCCAAATCATACATTGAGCTGCAATTGCGGACGTGACCATCTCCCCGTAAAGAGATTCTACCGATGAATTGGCATTAAAATAGGCATGGAAACCAGGATGTTGCCAATGGGTTATACCGGGAAGGATTATGGTGTCCAGATCCTCTATAATTCGGTCCAAATCCTCCGCAGCATTTGGTGCTTCTCCCGGAATTTGATCGTAAATTTCTTTGGGACTTACCTGCGATTTGACGGGCAGTGATTCGAGGTTTTGAAAATAGCGGTCAATCCAGTCTATTATCGGTCCAACCTTACTTTTAAATTCTTCCCTTTTTAGCATATTCATTTATTACACCTAAGCAATCCTTTTAAGAGATCCGTTAGCATCTGTGCCTGAACGGCAAAGGCAGGTTCTATTCTTTTTTCCTGCCTACAAATACAATCCCCACGGAAGGAGAAATTCCCAATACCTCGTGATACCTTGAACCAACGTCTATCATCAAACCATTGTTTAATTTATAGCCCGCCCCAAAGGTAACTTCCACCGGCTGTGTCGCTACTCCTGCACGTAAATTGAGATCTTCGATCACCTCGTATTCCACGCCCCAATGGGTGCGGATGGCAAAGTCAACATCTTTGCTAACTTCTCCAAAAATATCCACCTTCTCAGAAGGACTGTATTTTAAGCCGAGTTTTAGGATAGAAGGTAATTTTTCCCCTTCGACCAATTCCACATTCAACGGATTAAAGACATGTACCCCCATGTTGAGTTGTTTGGTGAAACGGGCCATCAATCCCAGTTCAAAAGTCACTACCCCTTTGCTGCCGTACTCCGTAATATTGGTATTCAGGAAATCCAGTCCGGCCCCGATGGAAAAATTTTCCATGAGCTTCCTGGCATAGGCAAGACCGACCCTTTGTTCGTTATAAGCATCCGTGCCGTAATAATTCAGACTCAGCCCCAGGCTGCCCGACTTCAGTGGCAAAACGCCGCCTGCAGCTACGGTTCGAATGGCATTGAGTAAAAAACGTTGCTCCGCCAGCAAACTGAAACTCAAATTTTCCACCTCAGCCATTCCTGCCTGGTTGGAAAAAACGCTGTTTACATCTTCAAACGCAACACCGGCACCTCCAAGAGCCGCACTTCTGGCACCACCAATGGGAGGCGTGCCATTTTGTGCGTTAACCTGAAAAACACACACAAAACACAAAAATAACGATAGCCAATGGTTCCTTTTATTAATTTTCATGCTCAAATATAAGATTTCAGCCAATAGAGTTACCCCGGTTTCAGCATTTTAAAATTACCAATTTACGCCAACCCTTTCTGTAACGGCTTTCCAGAACTCGTTAAAACTACTCCTGGGATTTTCACACAGATAAACCGTTGTTCCATACTCCCGGGCATATCCCAAAGCAGGGTGCATACCGAGAGAAAAATACAATAATTCATCCCGGTGATGCTCAAAATTGCCGTAAACGGCAAGGTGTATCATCACATTAACCAGAACGAGTCCATAAATTACCAGCCTGGTAGCATCACTTTTTTTCATACCCGTGTCAACCTTTGGTGAATGAAACGGGCTCCTTTTCATTGCTAAACGAATGACTCCCCGTGCTGGGAGGCATCCAGTCCTCTTTCTTCCTGACGCTCCGTTACCCGCAAGGGTACTAATATATCGACGATTTTATAAAGGAGCCAACTTCCTCCAAAGGTAAAAATTGCAACAATGACCAAGGCAAGAATATGGTGCAAAAACGTGGTGGTCTCTCCGTAGATCAAACCGACCTCTTTGGCAAATACAGCTGTTAAGATCATCCCGACAATACCTCCTACCCCATGGCTGGGGAATACATCCAGGGTATCATCCAGATCGGATTTATTCTTCAGGTGAATGGCAAAATTACTGGTAATGGCTGCAACGAACCCAATAAAAATACTTTGCCCTATGGTAACAAATCCGGCTGCAGGCGTAATCGCCACCAAGCCCACAATGGCCCCCACACAAGCTCCCAGCGCAGACATTTTCCTGTCGTGAAACCGCTCATAAAAAATCCAGGTGATCATCGCCGATGCGGAAGCCAGGTTGGTGTTGGCAAAAGCGATGACGGCATCTTCATTGGCTCCCAGAGCAGATCCGGAATTGAATCCAAACCACCCAAACCAGAGCAACCCCGTTCCCAAAATGATAAAAGGTACATTGGCCGGATCATGGGATTCATTCTTCCGTTTGCCCAGATAAATGGCCCCGGCCAGGGCTGCAAAACCAGCCGACATGTGGACTACCGTTCCTCCGGCAAAATCCAGAACTCCCCAATTTCTCAACAAACCATCCGGATGCCAGGTCATATGAGCCAGGGGTGCATAAATGACCAAAGAGAACAAGACCATAAAGAGGATATAACTTCTGAAACGGACCCTTTCCGCAAAACTACCGGTGATCAGCGCGGGCGTTATGATGGCAAACTTTAACTGAAACAAAGCAAACAACAAAAATGGAATGGTGGAGGAAAATTCAGCATTGGGACTTAAAGTCACATTTCGGAAATTGAAAAAGGTCATTGGGTTTCCAATAACTCCGCCAATACTGTCTCCGAAGGCCAGACTGAATCCGACAATAACCCAAAGCACACTAATGACTCCCAATGCCACAAAACTTTGCATCATCGTAGAGATGATATTTTTGCGGTTGACCATCCCTCCGTAAAAAAAGGCCAGCCCTGGTGTCATCAGCAAAACAAATGCACTGGATACCAACATCCAGGCAGTGTCTCCGGTGTCTATTCCCTCAGCACCTTCCAAAAATTTATATTCCGTCCCCAGTAGTAAAGCAACTAAAACCAGTATGCTTAAGACGATGAAGTTCATTCTTTTTCCCATGTTCAAAATTGTGTTTTATTAAAAAATGTCATGTAATCCCGTCCGGCAATGCCAACAGGTTTTGTGTTGAAAAAAGTGGATCTTATTTGGTTATACCTGGTATGCAAAAAGAAGCTGTTACACTTCAGGTATAATTTGGAAAGTATCGTGGTTGGGAAAAAGGAATCTTAAAAACTTGGGATAAAAATATTGATATTTCGGAAAACAAGAAATGATGCGCTCTATTATTTGGCTTTTATTTACAATCGCTAAACTTTCAATTTTTTCCCGAACAGGGTTCCTGCAATATAAAAAGCACAAAAAACAAGGGTCATGATTCGATGAACCACAACCCTTATTTTTATTCCAGCAAAAGTGCCGAGCCAACTGTTAACCAATAACCTCCATTAACACAACACTTAATTGTACTGGCACTGGTAATGCGAACTACCAACTAATTTATTCCACCCAATCTGCCACAAAAACATTGGTGGATCTTGTACCTCCGTTATTTCTGTTGGAAGCAAAAGCAACCTTCTTGCCGTCAGGAGAAAAAACGAGGAAAGAATCAAATGCAGTATCAAAAGTAACTTGCTCAAGTCCCGTACCATCTAAATTGATCATGAAAATATTGAAAGGGAATCCTCTTTCACTCTTATGATTGGAACAGAATAGAATTTTTTCACCTGAGGGGTGCATAAATGGTGCCCAGTTGGCCTGACCTAAATCAGTAATTTTTGTCAATTCCGAGCCATCGACATTACACATATAGAGTTCCATCTCCGTTGGCTGTACCAATCCTTCGGCGAGCAGCTCTTTGTATACTTTGATCTCTTCGTCTGTTTGAGGACGGGAAGACCTGAATATCAGTTTTTTACCATCTGGTGTAAAAAAGGCGCCACCGTCATAACCAAGTTCATCGGTAACCTGCTGAACATTAGAACCATCAATATCCATGGTAAACAGCTCGAGGTCTCCGGTACGCAAGGAAGTAAAGACAATTTTATCTCCCTGAGGAGACAAAGTGGGTTCTGCATCATATCCTGGAGTATCGGTCATTTTTTTGATCACATTACCCTCCAGATCGGAAATATAGATATCAAAGCTTTCATAGATTGGCCAAACATACTTGCCATCATCCCGGCGTCCTGGCTCAGGTGGACAATTATCATCAGCCTCATGGGTAGACGCATAAATAATGGTACTGTCGCCCGGCATAAAATAAGCGCAGGTAGTTCTTCCCTTTCCGGTACTAACCAAGGGAGCGGTATCACCCTCGTATCCGGTAATTGGCATATAATAAATCTGATCACATTCCGTACCCCAGGCTTCATTTCTGGCCTGGAAAGACAACATTGTACCATCAAAGCTGAAATAAGCTTCGGCGTTGTCGCCACCAAAAGTAAGCTGGCGAACGTTTTTCAGGTGTACTTCACCTTCCAATCTCAGGCTGTCAACAGCCTCGGTTATTTCTTCATTTTCAGGCTGCTTTTGACTATTGTCCTGACAAGCCTGAAAAGTCACTAATGCAAGTATCAGTAATAATAAATAATTCTTCATTCTGGTGTTATTTTAAATTTTCTGCAAAAATAGAATTCCTGGCTTCTTTTTCAGCAAATAGAAGTCATAGAATTGTCACAAATTCCGGAAATAGTATTTCTAAATAAAATCAATCCGGATCTGCGGATTCATTGATGTCACCAATTTTATAGCCGGTAAAATCGAGTGGAATGCCACTTCCGGCTACATACTGATAGCTACGGGCATTGCCGCTATAGGCTTCCATGTAAGGATTTGACGGGGAGGAAAAAATATAATCTGTTTTTATAAATCCCCAGGGAGTATTATCGGGTAAATCATTGCTGACAGCGAGCACCAGCTTGGTCAATTGAATAAGATCTGCGGTGGAAATGGCAGTGGAATGATTGGCATCAGAGGCGAGGTATTTCCAAGGTTCATTGAATGTTTCAATTCCCAAAAGGTGTTTTCTGATTTTTATCATGTCAAAAGTGGTCAGGCCATTATTATTACTACCACTTTTTACGGCTGATATAGCGTAGGCAGAATCAGGTCGCAGCAAAATTTCTGTTGTAAACAAACCACCGGCTCCCGAGTTTTCCGGAGCATAAAGCTCTCCGTCTATTTGTAAATCAAACGACCCGATAGCACTGCCTCCGGGCATGGTTACCGTACCGGTTAGGGTATATGGTTTCCTGGCTCCTGTTTGGCGAATGGCCTCTTCCAAAATGGCAACCACTCCGTTACCCTCATAAACACCATTACTTGGATCAAAATCAACGGTTCCATCCGGAGAGATCACCACGAAAGTCGGCACGCCTTCGAAGGGTCCCCAATCCCCGCTGTAATAGGGTTGAACAGCTTGAATGGCCCCACCATCAACACCAACCCCGGGATAGGAAATGGCGTAATTGATCTTGAACTGGGCAACCAGGGTATTGAAATCATCATTTTGAACAGAAAGCCCGATGAATTCCACATCTCCGGTGCCTCCTCCCCAGGATTCATACAAGGGTTCAAGAAAGGGGGCCAGCTCAATACAGGGCGGGCAATAGGTAAAGAACAGATCAATTACCACGGTTTTCCCCTGGTTGAGATAGTCCTGGTAAAGCTGATGCTGTACGCCATCGGAGTCGGTTACGGTAAAATCAGGGGCAAGCGGCTGGCTGGTCAAAGTGAACCCCAAGCCGGTTAGCAGGGTTATTAGTATAAATTTTTTCATCATTGAAGGGCATTCCTTGGTTAATTGTTCAAAATTACAAAAATTTACACCATGCAAAAAGTAAAGTTCGAAGACCTCGGTCTTATCAGTTATAAAAAAGCCTGGGATTACCAAAGTAATCTGCATCAAATACTTAAAGACCGAAAAGTGCAAGCCAGACGCAACCAGGAAACGCCCGATGCTCCTACGCATCATTTAATTTTCTGTGAGCATCCGCCGGTTTATACCCTCGGAAAAAGTGGTTCTGAAGACCATATACTGCTAACTGCGGAACAATTGGAGCAGCAGGGTTTTGAGTATTTCAAGATCAACCGGGGAGGTGATATCACCTACCACGGTCCCGGACAAATTGTGGGTTATCCGATTTTTGACCTGGATTTCTTTTTCACAGATGTTCATAAATACGTAAGGTTTCTGGAAGAAGCCATCATCAGAACATTGAAATACTACGACATAGAGGCTTACAGAATTAAAGAATATACCGGTGTCTGGCTCCCGGAGAAAGGGTTTATTCCCAAAAGAAAAATTTGTGCGATTGGCGTTCACCTCAGCCGTTGGGTAACGCTACACGGCTTTGCTTTTAATGTAAAACCACAGCTCAACCATTTTAATAATATCATCCCCTGTGGCATCAATGACGCCGATAAAGCGGTGACCTCCCTGGAAAAGGAACTGGGGGAGGCCGTTGATATTGAAGAGGTAAAAAGACTGGTAAAAGGACACCTGGCAGAATTGTTTGAATTTGAAGTGGTTTGACTGGTTGCTGGTTGCTGGTTAAAGTTTAATAAATACTATTTTTGGGAAAAATAATATTTATCCCCCAACGAAGACTGTATACTGTAGACTGGCTATTGCAAACAAATTCCTCCCCGACACATTGTATCGGGATGTCGTTGCACTCCAAATTCGTAATTTCAAATTCGTAATTAATCATAACTCATGGCAGAATATCTCACATTGACCAACATCATCATTTTGATCACCGTATTGCTCTCCTTTCAGGCTTTTCAGAACCGGGAGACGCTGGAGCGATTCCTGTTCCGGCCAACCCTGATCAATGATCAAAAGCAATATTACCGTTTTCTGAGCAGCGGATTCATCCATGCCGACTGGATACACCTTGGAGTGAATATGTATATGTTGTATCTTTTTGGAAAATTTTCAGAGAGTTTGTTTTTGTTTTTATTTGGTCACACCGGTGGAAAAATTGCCTATCTGTTGTTTTACCTGAGTGCCATCGTTGTTTCTTCGATTCCTTCTTACCTAAGGCATAAAGACAATTATACCTATGCTGCTTTGGGCGCTTCCGGAGCTACCTCCGCCCTGGTTTTTGCCTACATTTTATACGCTCCATGGCAAATGTTCCTATTCCCCCCGGTACCTGCTATTGTTTTTGGGGTATTGTATCTGGTATACTCTTCCTACATGGATCGCCGAAGTTCAGATAATATTGGCCACAACCAGCACTTTTGGGGTGCGGTTTATGGGTTAGTTTTTGTCATTGTATCGATGGCTATTACCAAGCCTGGGATGATCGGCCGGGTTATTGACGGGATATTGGCAGGGCCGTTTTGATGAAGGGAATTTTTCTATTTCAACATTTTTTTTGAAGTAAAATTTAGGGGGTAACCTGACATAAAAGAATTCTTTCGACAAGGCAACACCTTAGGCTTAACCACGATAGCCGCATCAAAGGTGTCGCCCTAAAAAAAACGCTCTCTTCCGCAAGTATTTCCACAACCTGCCATCTAACCCCATATAAACAATAATTCGTATTTTGACGAAGGTAACCAAAACAAACCTGCCATTGGACAGTGAACAAAAACTGGTACAGGAACTTCAATCCGGTTCTGAACAGGCATTCAGAACCCTGATAGACCTTTACCAGGACAAAGCCCTGAGTACAGCTCTGGGGTTCATTCCCAGCCGACAGGATGCGGAGGATATCGTTCAGGAGGTTTTTGTGGAGGTGTACCGTTCCGTTGGAAATTTCAAAGGAGATTCCCAATTATCCAGTTGGATATACCGAATTGTCGTCAATAAGTGCCTGGAAGCGATCAGGTATAAAAAGCGCAAAAAAAGAAGCGCCTTTTTTAAATCGCTGGTAGGTATGGATGATAACAGTTCCAGGACGGCAAGAGACTTTGATCATCCGGGAGTTTTGCTGGAAAACAAAGAAAGAACTGCATTGTTATTTTCTAAACTAGAGCAGCTTCCCGAAAATCAACGGATTGTTTTCACCCTTTGTAAAATTGATGACCTGAGCTATAAGGAAGCAGCAGATGTAATGAAAACAAGCGTTTCTTCTGTGGAATCCCTGATGTTCAGAGCAAAAAAGAATTTACAAAAGTACCTGGAGGATTATTATCGGAATGAAAAGATATGATTGGAGAATGTGTGAATTTGGAATTATTTATTGATCAAGGCGCAAGTTTTTACCCCGGGCAACATCTAAAGATTAAACTATGGAAAAAAAGTATAAACATATCGAAAAGGAAGTCAGGAAAACCATGGGCATGGCTGACCAAATCCAACAGGTGGAAGGCAATCCGTTTCTTGCGACCCGTGTTTTGCAGCAAGTGGAAAACGAAAGCAAGCCCGATCATAGTTTTTTCAGTACGCTTTCCCCTCTTTACAAAATAGCATTCAGTGTTTTACTGATCGCAATAAATGCCCTGGTAATTTTCCAGATAAGTGATCTTGGATCAGCTTCTGTTCAAACTGAAAATACCATTGATATTGCCAGTGAATACGGATTGGTTTTGGAAGATTCCTATGAACTAAGCTACAATTTCATTCTAGAAAAATAGCGCGCATGGCAAAAGTGAATAAAAATACATGGCTCATAATATTACTGGTTGTTCTCAACCTGTTTTCGCTGGGAGCATTGTGGTTTTCCAAAGGCCCATCGCCGCCTGAAGGACCTGAGGTAAAAATGGATCATAAAGAGCGGATTGACGGTTTTTTCAAAAAGGAATTAAACCTTGACGAGGATCAAATGGTCGAATTGAGAAAGCTCACTGGAGAACACCTGGAAAAAAGAAAAGAAAATGGGAAACTGTTGAGAGAAGAAAAGCGAAAATTAGTCAAGGCATTGTCTGCCGAAACTGAAGATTCGCTGACTATAGATTCTATATTATTCGAAATCTCCCGATTGGAGACTATTAATGAAAGACTATTTGTTGAACATTTTAGAAACCTTAAAGCAATGTGTACCCCCGAACAACAAGAGAACCTTCACCGGGTCTTTGACCGGGGTATGCGAAGTATGCACAAAAACGAATCTCCCGATCATCGCCGGCAAAAAAGGTGATGACAATATTCCAATAACATATATTTAAAAACTTATTTGACATGAAAAGATCATTTTTTATGCTGCTGGCACTGCTGCTGGCAACCCAGGTAACCTTTGCCCAAAAAGAAGGTTTCAAACACCAAAAGGCCAATCCGCAATTTCAAAAAGAGATGAGTGCTTATATCGAGACCAATGTTCAACCGGTTTTATTAAAAGCACAACAAGGTTTTGACCAACAGTTAAGCGAAGAAGACCTCCGTTTTATCAAAGAAAAACGCGAACAGGCCAAAGCGCGCAAAGCTGATATGAAGGACAATCGCCAAAAGGCTATGGAACTGCGCAAAGAAGGAAAATCCAAAGAGGAAATCCAAGAAGCCCTTGAAATCGATTGGGAAGCATCTAAAGAAGCTCACCAGGCGGAAAGAGCAGCAATAAAAGCGTTTATGGAACGTAATCAGAATGCGGTAAAATCCAGTATGGAATCCCTCAAACCTTCCTATGAGCAATGGATAAAGGATCAGAAAGCTATCGTCCAAAAATACCGTCCTGCCGATAAAGCAGGACAAGAAAAACCTGATGAGGAAATGAAAGGCAAAAGAGGATCAAGAATAGGTTTGTTTGGCATCGCCCCTCCGAAGCATTTCCGCCATGGATCCAAAGGCCATGAAAAAATGGATGGCTCAGAGAGAATGAATCCTAAAGAAGGGGCAAAAAGAGGAGATCACGGTAAAAAACATGCAAAAAACAAGGAAGGCGTGCAGCATCATGACCCCAAAGCCAGACTGGCAGTTGAATTTGTACTCTGGGATGGTACCCTACCTGAAGTACGTGAAGGAAGGCCAGCCATGGAAGATAGATCCCTGGATAACCGAAATGATATTTTCGCTCTCCAGAATTATCCAAATCCGGCCAATGGCATTACCAAAATAACTGCCCAGCTTCCTACTGAGGTTAAAATAGTAAAAATAGTCGTGAGGGATGCCTCTGGCAAAACAGTTAAAAACCTTTTGTTCAAAAACGTAGATAAAGGCACAACTACCTTCGATCTGGATGTAAGCAACCTGACTGATGGTTTATACTTCTACACTTTTGATGCAGATGGACAGACGACGACGAAGCGATTGGTGGTTGGGAAGTAAGAGGAACAAAGGCGGACTGTGCTGGTTGAAATAGATAGGTGTGAAAGAAATGAGTTTCACATTGTTTCAGGGATCGTTGCACTCGCTGTTCCAAGTGGTTTCAGATTGTTTTGTTGGCTTTAATGATTTAGGAGAAGATTACAAACCACAAGCAAAGTGAAAATTTTTTAATAATCCAATTTTGTTTAAAGTGCTTGTCCCGAATTTTGGCATGTTCCAAAATTCGGGACTTTTTTTATTTTAATTTTAAGCTTTTAGCTTGAAATCTTTACGCTCATAGCTTGTGCTTTAAATTGCCGGATGGCAAAATTAAACATGCGTATAGGGTCGAAGCTACAAGCTCCGACCAACGAGTTTATTCTTTACATGGCCAATTTAGCAAAGGCCTCCGCTGCATCAAAAGCTTCTGCTTCCTCCCCTACTCTCAAAATTTCCACCTTCTCCATGATATCTCCCTGTCGAATAGCATCTACTACGTCCTGGCCTTCCACTACATGACCAAATACGGCATGGTTACCGTCCAGCCAATCCGTTGCAACATGAGTGATGAAGAACTGGCTGCCATTGGTATTCGGGCCGGCATTGGCCATAGACAACATTCCCGGGCCGGAATGTTTGAGGTCGGGATGAAATTCATCTTTAAAGTTATACCCCGGACCCCCCATACCGGATCCCTGTGGACAACCGCCCTGGATCATAAAATCCGGGATGACCCTGTGAAAAGTCAAACCGTCATAATATGGTTCTCCCGGGGGAACGCGAAGATTATCCTGGGTTCCTTCTGCCAGGCCAACAAAATTTCCAACCGTTCCGGGAGCTTTTTCATGTTCCAAACGAATGAGAATTTCTCCTTTACTGGTAGTGAATTTAGCGTATATTCCTTTATCCATTTTTTAAGTTTTTATTTTTTTGCGAAGGTACGGTATTGGGAGATTTATCAAAAGTTATCAGGAGAAAAGGTTGAGAGGATGTTGCTGGTTGCTGTAGATGGGTACTGAAAACGGATAAGAATGAAGAACTTTATTTTATCTTATTCTTTCGAACCAAAAATGACGAAACCATTTTAAGGGGCTTCAATTTGGAGGAGCTGACAGGCTGTGTTGTCAATCAATAAAAGATTCCTATATTGGTGGTCTAAACGCTAAAAACGATTAACTGATGAAGAGTCTTGACACGCTTGACTGGATCGTGATCAGTCTATACTTTTTCCTATTGCTGGGTATCGCCTGGTGGGTAATTCTACAAAAAAACAAAAATACCACCGATTACTTCTTAGCGGGCCGGAATATAGGATGGTTTGTTGTCGGGGCCTCCATTTTTGCTTCCAATATCGGCTCTGAGCACGTCGTGGGTTTGGCAGGCAATGGTGCCGGAGACAAACTGCCGTTGCTGATTTATGAATTGCACTCGTGGATCGTTTTGATGCTCGGATGGTTATTCCTCCCCTTTTATGCGAGAAGCAAGGTATTTACAATGCCTGAATTTTTAGAAAGACGATTTGATTCAAGGTCCCGCTGGTTGCTTTCGGTCGTTTCCATCATTGCCTATGTCCTCACCAAAGTTTCGGTCACCATTTATGCCGGTGGTATCGTTGTGTCTTCTTTGTTGGGTATTCCGTTTTGGATAGGTGCACTTTCAACAGTTGTTCTAACGGGATTGTATACTATTTTGGGCGGGATGAGAGCCGTGGTTTATACAGAGGCTGTTCAGGCGATTGTATTGCTTTTGGGAGCTGCAACTTTAACCGGCCTGGGTTTACAGGAAATTGGTGGCTGGTCAGCTATGGTTGAAACAGTAACGGCCAATGCACCGGATTATATGAGTATGTGGCGACCAAATTCAGACCCTGATTTTCCATGGTTGCCATTGGTAATTACCAGTACCATCGTTGGTATATGGTATTGGTGCACCGACCAGGTTATTGTCCAAAGGGTCCTGACAGCCAAAAACCTCAAAGAGGCCCGGCGGGGAACCATATTTGGTGCTTTTTTAAAGATCACCCCGTATTTTTATTCCTCGTGCCCGGTATTGTGGCCCTGGGATTATCGCTTAAAGGTGTCATCTCTTTTGACTCCCCTGATCAGGCCTTTCCGGTACTCATGACCCACCTTTTACCTTCGGGACTCAGAGGATTGGTTGCCGCAGGATTGATGGCTGCATTGATGAGTTCGTTAGCTTCTGTTTTCAACTCTTGTTCCACATTATTCACCCTGGATATTTACAAAAGATTACATCCTGAGAAGCCTGAAAAGGAGTTGGTGAATATCGGAAAAATCGCTACTTCCATTGTGGTAGTTCTGGGCATCATCTGGATTCCCGTTATCACCATGTTATCCAGTGGTTTATATGAATACCTTCAAAAAGTACAGTCATACCTGGCACCACCCATCGCTGCCGTCTTCTTGTTAGGTATTTTCTGGAAAAGGATCAATGCCAACGGATCTATTGCCGCCCTGGGAACGGGCCTCGTATTGGGAATGGGAAAGCTCATGCTGGAAACGTTTAAAGATTCCTTCCCTCCGGATTCCCTGATCTATCGATTTGCAGATTTCAATTGGCTGGCATTCGGAGCTCTGTTCTTCTTCACCTGTATCTTCATTGCCATCGTTGTCAGCATGTTGACCAATAAGCCCTCAGAAGAACAGTTAAAAGGATTGACCTTTGCCACAACTTCTGCAGATCAAAAAGCGGAAAATAAATCCAGCTACAACTGGATTGACATTGTCGCTTCACTGGTAATATTGTCCATTATTGTTTGGGTGATGATTTCGTTTAGTTGATGGATGTATTAAACACCAGGGAGTGAATGGTGAAGTTTGGTACTGTTTTTAAGAATAATGCGACAAGGCTTGAACACTCTTATTTTGTAACCGAATAATACAAAAGTTAGATCATTGAGCCGAATAAAGTGAGGGTCGGTGAGCTAAAAGCAAAGAACGGCTCACCGATTCTCCTTCACACTCGGCTCAATGATCCTTATCTTTGACCACATTTTTAATTTTGTCGATATTAACCCCTGATTCGCGTAAATACTATTTACGCTTCTTCGAAAACCGGCTCTTGTCATTTCTTTTACCCCTAAATTTCGTTTTCCTGCCTTTGACCTTATCAGGCTGTGCTTTTTGAGTACCTGGTTTCTGACGCTCCTTTCCGGGGTCCTCCAATAGTTTTTTAATAAGATCCGGGCGGCGCATTTCCTTCAATTTTGCGAGGATTTGGCCACGGTTCTCTTTTTTATACCAGAAGAAGAACAAATGCTGATTCTTTTTTTCTTTAGAGGTTTTGGCCGTATAAACCGGTCGCAAAGTATAAGGATGCAAGCCCGTATAATAAATGATTGTTGCCACAGTCATGGGCGTTGGCGTAAAATCCTGCACCTGTTCGAGCCGGAAGCCCATGTCTTTGGTCTCTGCAGCCAGATTGGCCATTTCTTCCTCTGTACTGCCAGGGTGACTGGAAATAAAATAAGGAATCAGAGGTTGATTCAGGTTATGTTTTTTATTGTATTTATCGTACTTCTCCTTAAAACTCGTGGAAGTGTTTGAAGGAAGGTTTACGCATTACCTTCAGGGTCTCATCCGAGGTATGTTCAGGAGCAACTTTCAGTCTTCCGGAAATATTATTACAGACGACATGTTCCAGGTATTCATCAATAGAATCGTCTGCTTTTTTGTTGTACGATTTGGTCAAAAGATCATACCGTATCCCACTGCCGATAAATGCTTTTTTGATCTCAGGATGTTCTCCAACTTTTTTATACAACTCCGTCATCTGGGAATGATCGGTATCCAGGTTATCACAGATCACCGGATGGATACAGGAAGGAGCGACACAGCGATCACAAATGTCGAGATCTTTGCCCTTCATTTTATACATATTGGCTGAAGGCCCTCCAAGGTCGCTGATATATCCTTTAAATCCAGGCATTTTAGTCACTTCATCTACCTCCTTAAGGATCGATTCTTCAGAACGGCTGGCAATGAATTTCCCCTGGTGGGCAGAAATGGTACAAAAGCTGCATCCGCCAAAACAACCGCGGTGCATATTGATCGAAAACTGGATCATTTCCCAGGATGGAATGGCTCCCCGCTTGGCGTATTTCGGGTGTGGTGCCCTGGCGTAAGGCAGGTCAAAAGAGGCATCCATGGTTTTCTCATCCATTACGGGAAAAGGCGGATTGATCACCAGGATATCTTCCCCAACCTCCTGGACAATTCGATCGGCATAAGATTTATTGGACTCCTGTTCCACGTGTTTGAAGTTGGCGGCAAAAGCCCGTTTATCTTTCAAACAAATCTCGTGGGAAGCCAGGTTTTTGGTTTTCCAACGTTTGTCTTTGGGTACGCCTTCGGATTTAGGGACCAAAAAAGCTGTTTGTTGAATCGAGTGGATCGATTGAAAGGGTACACCTTTATCGAGTAATCGCAACAATTCCCGAAGTGCCTGTTCAGCCATACCATACAACAAAAGATCGGCACCACTGTCTTTTAAAATGGTAGGTTTTAACTCATCGGACCAGTAGTCGTAATGGGTCACCCGACGCAGAGAAGCTTCGATTCCCCCAAGCACTACCGGAGTGTCCGGATATAATTCCTTTAATATTTTCGCATAAACCGTGGCCGCATAATCAGGGCGGTACCCCGCCTCGCCACCGGGTGTATATCCATCTGTTGACCGTCGGCGTTTACCGGCAGTATAGTGATTGATCATGGAATCCATATTGCCGGAAGTGACGCCAAAAAACAAACGGGGTTTTCCCATTTTTTTGAAATCACGCAAGTCATCCCGCCAGTTAGGCTGCGGCACGATAGCTACTTTAAACCCTTCTGCTTCGATGATCCGACCGATAACTGCCGCACCATAAGAAGCATGGTCTACATATGCATCACCACTGACGATGATGACATCCAATTCGTCCCATCCGCGTGCAAGTACCTCCTTGCGTGTGATGGGCAACCACCTGTTCGTGTCCATTTGAGTATTCATTATCACAAAGATACAATTAAATCAGCCGATTGTTTTAATGAAAATTGTTGAGAGATGTCAAAATTGTGTTTTTCATTTTGCCCTCTTTGAGTCACATTTTATATTTTTTCCCTACTTTTCCAGCCTGAAACGAAAATCATTGCCCTTGATCTGGAACGCACTTCAATTGCTTATTATCATTTTTATGCCCTTTGTTGGCATGGTTTTGCATAAAAAACCATTGTTTAAACACTGGATGAGCCCTGTCGTTTTTTGTTATGGCATCGGCATAATCATCAGCAACCTCCACCTGTTCCCTTTAAACAATGAGTTATCCAATTATGTAACCCAGGGAACCATCGTTCTTGCGATCCCTTTACTGCTTTTTTCTACCAAGATCCTCAAGTGGTTAAAGTATACGGGTAAAGGCTTGCTTTCTTTTGGATTCTGTGTATTGAGCGCTATGGTCGGATCGGCTTTGGCCTGGTATTTTTTAGGTCATTCGGTGGAAACACCCTGGCGATTGTCAGGCATGCTGGTAGGAATTTACACCGGAGGAACCCCCAATATGCAAGCCATAGGTATGGCCCTGCAAGCTCCGCAAGAAACCATTATTTTGGTCAACGCAGCCGATATGCTTATGGGAGGTGCGTATTTAATTCTGCTCAGTACGGTAGCCCACCGCTTATTAAAGGGCATTTTACCTGATTTTGAAGCCAATGAAGCGCCCAAGCCGGAACTTGAATTTAATGCCCGGAAATTCAACATCCGGGACAGTCTTAAAGGAATTGGGCTCAGTATTGTCATTGCCGGCCTGGCAGTCGCTATACCATTCCTGATCTCCGGAACCATAGAAAATATAGCCCTCATCATTTTAGGATTAACAGCCATCAGCATTGCAGCGGCTTTTATTCCTAAGGTTCAACAACTGGAAAGCACCTTTGAAACCGGTGACTATCTCTTATTGATGTTTTGTGTAGCCCTTGGATTGCTGGCAGATTTTTCCACTATTTTTGAAAAGGGTGCCGATTTGATTCTCTACGCAGGGGTAGCCATGGTTTCCAGTATCCTGCTGCATTTCCTCCTGGCCAAATTATTCAAAATCGACCGGGATACCTTCATCATCACGTCAACTGCCGGCATTTACGGCCCCGTCTTCATCGGCCAGATTGCCAGTGTCCTGGGGAATCGCAAGCTCGTTTTCACGGGAATAACGCTGGGATTACTTGGATATGCTGTGGGTAATTTCCTTGGTATTGGATTGGCGGAATTGCTGCGGATTTTAGGGTAAGAGGTTTCTAAAAAAGTCGCGTAGCTACGACATATCGGCAACACGATACAAACTGCCTTGACCAGACAGAAATAAAAGACAAGTACCATAGGTACGAGCAATAGAGATACCGAGCACAAAAGGAAGAGTCCGGAGCGCAGAATACAGAATTGAAAACACCCAAAATTCACTTCCAATTATACACGGTTTGAGCTTTAAAAGGCGTATTTTTGCGGCTTTGATTAACGATCTGCACAAAATAATTCAATATGTTATCAGCCATTTCTCCGATCGACGGGAGGTATTATTCCAAAGTAGAAGCGCTTAGTAATTATTTTTCTGAATTTGCCCTGATTCGTTTCCGCGTATTGGTGGAGGTTGAATATTTCATTGCCTTGTGCGAAATCCCGCTCCCACAGCTGGCAGACGTACCCCTGGAAAAACTGGAAAAATTGCGTGCTTTTGCCGACAACTTTGAATTCGAACATGCAGAACGGGTCAAGGAAATCGAAAAAACCACCAACCATGATGTAAAGGCGGTGGAATACCTGGTCAAAGAGCAGTTTGACAAATTAGGACTGGAAGCTTACCGCGAATTTGTTCATTTCGGATTGACTTCCCAGGACATCAACAATACAGCATTTCCCTTGATGTTGAAAGGGGCTTTGGAAGAGGTGCTTTTCCAGGCATTTGATGATGTGCATGAACAATTGTATGCCATGGCCACCAAATGGCTTCAGGTACCCATGCTGGCACGTACTCACGGGCAACCAGCCTCTCCTACCACTATTGGCAAGGAACTCCAGGTTTTTGTTGAACGACTCAATGTGCAGTTTGCTCAGTTGGAGAACATTTCCCAAAAAGGCAAGTTTGGAGGTGCTACCGGAAATTTCAATGCCCATTATGTCACCTATCCGGATATCAACTGGATCCATTTTGCGGACGATTTTGTAAAGGACAAATTAGGACTGGAACGCTCCCACCCTACCACCCAGATAGAACATTATGACAACCTTGCGGCTGTTTTTCATGCCATGAGTCGTATCAATACCATCCTGATTGACCTCTGCCGGGATATCTGGACTTATATTTCCATGGATTATTTCAAGCAGGAGACTGTTGCCGGAGAAGTTGGATCATCTGCCATGCCGCACAAAGTCAATCCAATTGATTTCGAAAATGCAGAAGGTAACCTGGGAATCGCCAATGCACTATTCGGACACCTGGCGGAAAAACTACCCATATCCCGCCTGCAAAGGGATTTGACCGATAGCACGGTATTAAGAAATATTGGTGTGCCTGTCGGACATACCCTGATTGCTTTAAAATCCATTCTCAAAGGTTTACATAAACTGACCCTTAATTATCACAAAGTTGAAGCTGACCTGGAATCGAACTGGGCTGTAGTTGCCGAAGCTATTCAGAATATTCTCAGAAGAGAAGGGTTTGACAAACCATACGAAGCCTTAAAAGATCTTACCAGAGGCAAGGCTTCCGTGACCAAAGCAGATATTTCGGTATTTATTGAGAACTTATCTGTCTCCGATGCCGTTAAAGAGGAATTGAAAGCTATTAATCCAAGGAATTATATTGGGAAAGGGGTGTGAGCTTGATTAGCCTGGATTGACCTGTATCGATTTTGAAGAAACAGTTGGCAGTTTTCCATCCCTCAAATTTTCTGCCTCATCCGGACAAACTGAAAGTTAATAATATCTCCTGAGCCCGGCAGAATAAACAGAAACCAGTAACTTGTAAACAGCAACCAGTTTTTTTTAAAAAAACTAAACCAAAGGCTTGGAATTAATATAAAAGTAGTTGTATATTTGCAGCGCTTAATTAAAAAGGAAGGGTTAAAGAATCCTTTTTTAAGCATAAAAATGCGAATGTAGCTCAGTTGGTAGAGCACGACCTTGCCAAGGTCGGGGTCGCGGGTTCGAGTCTCGTCATTCGCTCAAAAATCCTTCGCGAAATGCGAAGGATTTTGCAGTGTGAAGTGTCACACTGAATGAAAGTTTGGAATTTACCTTTTCAATGCTCACCTTATTTAATTATGGTGGACGATGCCCGGGTGGTGGAATTGGTAGACACGCCGGACTTAAAATCCTGTGGCCTTCGGGCCGTGCGGGTTCAAGTCCCGCTCCGGGTACAAAGACTTGAATGTAAAAGCCTTCTCTTTACGGGAAGGCTTTTTTTATTTACCAAAATCCCAACCTATTCTTTTATGGAACTTCCATAATTACAAAACGAAAATTCATAACCTGTGATTAAAAAAACTTGACTTCAATCAGGTTTTCTATATCGAACGGCCACCAGGCAATTTCAACAAAAAAACCTTTTGGTACCGATTCCCAAATTTTGGATGGAAAAGTTGAATTAAAACATTGGACAGGCTGGTTTTAACAGCCACCCTGTCATCGATCTGATCCATTGATAATGCCGTAAAAATCATTACATTCCTGCTGCCATAAGTACCAAACCGATAATTTGATTTACCTCTTTTCCTTTGCAGTTTTTTTTTGCAAAACTCTTTATTTTTATTGCTCTTTAAAAGGTCAAAATAGTACCTTTAGAAAAATATAATCAACACTTCAAAGTCTGATTTAAGATAACAAAAATGCAAATCAAATCATTTTTAGACGAGAATTTCCTTTTGGAAAATCCGGTTGCCGAGCGTTTATACCACGACTTCGCCAAATCAATGCCCATCATTGATTACCATTGTCACCTCCCTCCTAAAGAAATTGCTCAAGACCATAATTGTCAGAACCTGACCAAAATATGGCTAGACGGGGATCATTATAAATGGCGTGCCATGAGGACTTTTGGTGTCCATGAAGACTATATCACCGGTAAAAAAGACGACCGCGAAAAATTCAAACAATGGGCAAGGACAGTTCCTTTTACCATAAGAAATCCACTTTACCACTGGACACACCTGGAATTAAAAAACTATTTCGGCATAACGGAACTTTTAAAGGAAAGCACAGCAGATGCTATCTATGATCAATGTACGGTCTTGCTGAAAACCCCTGAATATTCCACTCAGAACATCCTCAAAAAAATGAATGTCGAGGTAGTCTGCACCACAGATGATCCGGTTGACAACCTGGAGTGGCACAAAAATCTTAGCCAGCAGAACAACGGTGTTAAAGTTTTACCGGCTTTCCGGCCAGATAAAGCTATTTTCATTGAAACCGACAACTGGATGGAGTACATTAAACAACTGGAGGCAGCAGCTTCCACCTCCATAAAATCCTTTGAAGATCTGTTGGAAGCCCTGGAATCAAGGATTGACTTTTTCCATGAAAATGGATGCAGATTATCAGACCATGGATTGGAACAGGTTAGCGCAGTTGATTTTTCATTGACCAATGTGAATAAAATCCTCCAAAAAAGGCTTGAAGGCAAATCCGTGAATTTTGCTGAAACCGCTGAATTTCATTCGGCAATGTTATTTCATCTGGGCGTGATGTATGCACAAAAAGGCTGGGTGATGCAATTGCACCTCGGTGCACTGCGCAATAACAGCCGTCGCATGATGCGCACGCTGGGCCCTGACACAGGATTTGACAGCATTGGCGATTTCTCCCAGGCCAAGGCCTTATCTACCTTCCTCAATCGTTTGGACGAACAGGATAAACTGCCAAAGACCATTTTATACAACCTTAACCCAGGGGATAATGAAGTGATGGCCACCATGATCGGTAACTTCAACGATGGTTCAGTCAAAGGAAAAATGCAATATGGTTCTGCCTGGTGGTTCCTCGATCAAAAGGACGGCATGACTAAACAACTTAATGCCCTTTCCAACATGGGTATGCTCAGTTGTTTCATAGGTATGTTAACGGACAGCAGGAGCTTCCTGTCCTACCCCAGACACGAATATTTCCGTCGCTTATTATGTAATCTCCTGGGAACAGATGTCCACAAAGGAGAATTACCCAATGACATGGAATTACTCGGAAAAATTATTCAGGATATCTGTTACTATAATGCGAAATCCTATTTTGAATTCTAAGCATAAAACTGCAAATGAAATGAGCATTGGATTATTTAATCCTGTCTGACGCCAGCCAGGTACACCATTCATGAATGATTAAAAAATCTCCTATGAACCTGTCTCCGACAATCAGCAGGCAGGTTCCGGGAATTAATAAATTTTTAAACAGATGAATAAAATAGTAACCTTTGGAGAGATAATGCTTCGCCTGACCCCTCCTGGATTTAAAAGGTTCAGCCAGGCGAATGAGTTTGAAGTGATATATGGTGGCGGAGAAAGTAATGTAGCTGTTTCTTTGGCAAATTATGGCCTGCAAGTTGACTTCGTGACCCGCCTTCCTCAAAATGATATAGGGGATTGTGCCCTCATGGCATTGCGTGGCAGAAATGTTGGCACCCATCATATTGTTCGCGGAGGAGAAAGACTGGGGATATATTTTCTGGAAATGGGAGCTGTAAGCAGAGGCAGTAAAGTTATTTATGACCGGGCACACTCTGGCATGGCAAGTATAGAAGCCGGAATGATTGACTGGGAAGCTGTTTTCCAGGATGCTACCTGGTTTCACTGGACAGGCATCACCCCTGCCATTTCTCAGGGCGCGGCAGATGCTTGCCTGGAAGCCATCCAGACAGCCAATCGTTTGGGCATTACGGTTTCGACTGACCTCAACTACCGCAAAAATCTCTGGAAATACGGTAAAACCCCAGGTGAGATCATGCCGGATCTGGTGGAAGGATGCGATATTATTCTTGGTAATGAAGAAGATGCCGAAAAACACTTTGGGTTACACCCCGAAAATGTGGATGTGACCAAAGGAGGCTCTGTGGAAGGAGAAGCTTATTTGTCTGTTTTGAAACAATTGATGGAAAAATTCCCAAGGGCCAAAAAGGTTATTACAACCTTGAGAGGGAGTATCAGTGCTTCTCATAATACCTGGTCGGGAGTACTCTATGATGGAAAAACACTTTTTGAGGCTCCTACCTACCAAATCACACACATTGTTGATCGGGTTGGAGGCGGAGACAGCTTCATGGCCGGACTCATTTACGGCTTACTCACCTACCCGGATAATGATCAAAAAGCATTGAACTTTGCAGTGGCAGCCTCTTGTTTGAAACACACCATCTATGGTGATGCTAACCTGGTGACTGTAAAAGAGGTGGAAACCCTCATGGGAGGGGATGCCAGCGGCAGAGTTTCCAGATAAATTTTAAACTATTTTAATCTAAACAATGGCCAGATTTTCAAGAATACAAGTAGCACAAAAGATGGCAGACCAGGGTATGGTTCCGCTATTCTACCACCCCGACGTCGAATTGGGGAAGGAAATCCTCCGGGCTTGTTATGCCGGCGGTGCCCGTTTACTGGAATTTACCAACCGGGGAGATTATGCCCATGAAGTTTTCAGCGCCCTAAACAGGTTCTGTGAAAAAGAACTTCCCGAAATGATCATGGGGGTTGGATCTGTCACAGATGCCGGCGCTGCATCGCTTTACCTGCAGTTGGGTGCCAATTTTGTCGTCACTCCTGTACTAAGGGAAGATATCGCTGTTGTTTGTAATCGAAAAAAGGTACTTTGGTCCCCCGGCTGTGGCAGCCTCACAGAGATAGCCAGAGCCGAAGAACTCGGATGTGAAATCGTTAAACTGTTTCCAGGAGGAACTTATGGCCCTGGTTTTGTCAAAGCCATTAAAGGCCCTCAACCCTGGACTTCCGTCATGCCAACCGGAGGGGTCTCTCCAACAGCGGAAAACCTTAAGGCTTGGTTTGATGCCGGCGTGACTTGTGTAGGCATGGGCTCAAAGCTTATCTCCAGGGACGTAATCAACAACAGCGCTTTCCATCAATTGGAGCAAACCGTCCGGGAGACACTGACCTTGATTCAAAAACTAAAACCTTAACCCATAATGACCAGGCATATTCTTTTTGTGATCGCAGCTATTCTCTTGGCGGGATGTGCGGAAATATCCGACAAAACTTATCTGAAATTAGGCCATGGACTGGATACTCAACACCCGGTTCACAAAGGCATGGAATTCATGGCGCAGCGTTTAGCCGAGAAATCAAACGGCAAAATGCAGATCGAAATCTATCCCAGCCAGCAGCTTGGAACAGAAAGGCAGTGCCTGGAACTGTTACAAATCGGCAGCCTTGCCATGACCAAGGTATCTGCTGCCGTACTGGAAAACTTTGCACCCGACATCCAGGTTTTCAGCTTACCCTACATTTTCCGCGACCGGGAGCATATCTACCAGGTTCTGGACGGACCCATTGGTAAAAAACTGCTCCAGCAAGGAGAAGACTATTGGCTTCGGGGACTGACCTATTTTGACGCAGGGCAACGTTCGTTTTATTCCAAAGAACCCATCAGGACTCCCGAAGACCTTAAGGATAAGAAAATAAGGGTCCAGGAAAGTCTTTCGGCCATGAACCTTGTACGGTCTCTAGGTGGTGCTCCTACCCCCATTTCCTGGGGAGAGCTCTATACCGCTCTGCAACAAGGCGTTGTCGACGGAGCCGAAAACAACCCGCCAAGTTTTTACCTCTCCCGGCATTATGAAGTCTGTAAATATTACACACTTAATGAACACACTGCCGTTCCCGATATTCTGGTGATCGGTACTGTTGCCTGGAATTATTTATCCGAACAGGAACAACAATGGCTCCAGGAAGCGGCCGATGAGGCCAAAGTGTATCAAAGAGACCTATGGCAGAAAGCCGAGTTGGAGGCTCTTGAAGCAGTCAAGGCTGCAGGCGTGGAAATAATTATTCCAGATAAAAGTTTATTTGCTGAAAAAACCCAATCTATTTTGGAATCCTACAAGGACCAGCCTGGGAAATATGAACTGATTCAACAAATTCATGCAGTGAAATAATGCATAAAATTATGAAAAAAACAATTGACAAATACCTCGGCAGCTTCCTCGTATTTCTGATGATCGTAATGACCGTCGATGTGCTGTGGGGCGTTTTCACGCGTTATGCCATGGGAAGCCAGGCAGACTGGACAGAAGAACTAGCCCGCTTTCTGCTAATCTGGATAGGCATCCTCGGAGCAGCTTTTGCTGCAGGACAAAGAATGCATTTGGCCATTGATCTGTTACAACCAAAATTGAGTGAAAGAGGACAAAAACGACTGAGATTTTTCATCAGCAGCCTCATCATTTTATTCGCCCTTTCAGTAATGGTGATTGGGGGACTGAGATTGATATACATAACCTACTCGCTTGGACAGCTTTCCGCTGCCCTGCGACTGCCCATGACCCTCGTGTACATCATTGTTCCAATTAGCGGGCTGCTGGTAATCTATTATAAAATTTATGATTTACGCCATTTGGATTCAGTGAAATAACCCGGTTTCTTTTTGAAAATGAAAAAATAATTATGGAAATTCTCATACTCGTTTTAACCTTTATTGTTTTGTTAGCCATAGGTGTTCCTATCGCCTGGAGTATTGGTCTGAGCAGTATTTTTACCATGTTGGTAAGTATCCCCGCTCTGCCAGCTGTGACAACTGTTGCCCAACGTATGGCCACCGGATTAGACAGTTTTGCCTTATTGGCCATCCCGTTTTTTGTTTTGGCCGGCCAAATAATGAACCGGGGTGGTATTGCCCGAAGGCTGATTGATTTTGCCAAAACTTTGGTCGGGGCACTTCCCGGAGGATTAGCTTATGTAAACATCATTGCAGCGATGTTATTCGGGGCCATTTCCGGCTCCGCTGTGGCAGCAGCTTCCGCCCTCGGCAGCATGTTAGGGAAACCTATGGAGGACGAAGGGTATTCAAAAGAATTTTCGGCAGCCATCAATGTAACTTCCGCTACAACCGGCTTGATCATTCCCCCGAGTAACATCCTCATCGTTTATTCCCTGGCCAGTGGAGGGGTTTCGATTGCTGCCCTCTTTCTGGCAGGCTATTTACCTGGTATTCTAACCGGTTTATTTTTGATGATTGTCGCTGCAGTGTGGGCAAAAAAGAAAGGCCTTACAGTGGGTAAACGAAGTAAGCTGAGCGAAATTTTAAAAACATTCCTCTCTGCATTGCCCAGTCTGTTTTTACTGGTGGTTGTCATCGGGGGGATTGTTGCGGGTATATTCACTGCAACAGAAGCTTCGGCGGTAGCCGTATTATACTGCCTGATACTTACTTTTATTTATAAAGAACTTACCTTATCGGAAATACCGGCGATATTTCTAAATTCCGTAAAAACGACAGCTATCGTCATGCTGCTCATCGGGACTTCCATGAGTATGTCCTGGATAATGGCCTACGAAAATATTCCTCAAAATATTACAGAGATCCTGCTTTCCGTAAGTGACAGCAAGGTTGTCATCTTATTGATCATTAATTTCATCCTCCTCTTTGTTGGCATATTCATGGATATGACTCCGGCAGTTTTGATCTTCACGCCAATTTTCTTACCCGTTGTAACCAAGATGGGGATGGATCCTACACACTTTGGTATCATCATGGTCCTGAACCTTTGTATTGGTCTTTGCACTCCTCCTGTCGGATCTGTTTTGTTTATTGGCGTAGGCGTGGCAGGTACCACGATTCAAAAGGTAATTCGTCCACTTTTACCAATGTTCATCGTTATGATTATTGCCTTGATCATTGTCACCTATGTACCTGCACTGAGTTTATGGTTGCCAGGATTATTCGGTTTATAAAATATAAAAAATATGAAGCGTACTGTATTAAAAGTACACCCGGGGGATAACATCATTGTTGCTCTGAAAGATTTCAAAAAAAAGGATGAGGTAGTATTTAATGGAAAAACCTATCAACTGTTGGAGGACATACCTGTCAAACATAAATTTGCTGCCCTCAACTTTGAAAAAGGAGCCGAAATCATCATGTATGGTGTCAAGGTTGGGAAAGCAAAGCAGCCTATTGCCAAAGGGGAACGTATTAGTACGGATAATGTGGTACACGATTCGGAACAATTTGAAATTGGACAAAGAAAAACGGATTGGTTAAAGCCCGATGTTTCAAAATACAAAGCTCTCACCTTCAACGGTTTTCACCGGGCCGACGGAAAGGTTGGAACACGTAATTTTTGGCTGGTGGTCCCTCTGGTTTTTTGTGAAAACCGAAACATCAAAGTCATTCGAGATGCGATGTCTGAACAACTGGGATATATTACCGACAAGGAATTTTCCATCGACGTAATCATCCTTGATCCACCAATACAAACCGAGCTTCAGCCGAGGACATCCTTCACTCGGACATTCGCAAAGCCCGGAGGTAGCATTTGTGTCCAGGACGTTTCCACACATTGACGGTATTACATTTCTCGACCACTAGCATATTGTCATGGCATTCGCCAGATTCTGAAACGCTGTGCCGATTATTGGCCGGTTATATTACCCATCCCAATGTTGCAGGAGCAACCGTATTGAGCCTGGGCTGTCAAAAATGCTCAGATACCGCTATTGGAAGAGGCTATTTTGGAATTTGCCCCAGACTTCAACAAACCTTTATTTATTTTAGAACAACAACAAAGCAAGTCTGAAAGAGCATTCATAGCCGAAGCGGTAAAAAAAACCTTTACGGGTTTAATGGAAGCCAATAAAAATGAACGTCAGCCGGCCCCATTAAGCCAATTGACCCCGGGGCTGGAGTGTGGAGGATCTGATGGTTTTTCAGGTATTTCAGCCAACCCTGCCCTGGGGTATACTTCGGATCTTTTGGTTGCCCTCGGGGGCAAAACCATCCTGTCGGAATTTCCGGAATTGAATGGTGTCGAACAGGAACTGATCAACAGGTGTACCAAAAAAGAAAACGCTGAAAAGTTCGCCGAGATCATGCAAAAATATTCAAAGCGTGCGGAGGAAGTTGGTTCCGGATTTGACATGAATCCTTCCCCCGGTAACATCAAAGACGGTTTGATAACAGATGCCATGAAATCTGCAGGTGCAGCAAAAAAAGGCGGGACCTCTCCTGTTGTCGACGTCCTGGATTATACCGAACAGGCAACCCAGCCAGGGTTAAACCTGCTTTGTACACCCGGCAACGACGTAGAAAGTACCACAGGACTTGCGGGCTCAGGAGCTAATTTGATCGTTTTCACCACAGGCCTGGGAACTCCAACGGGTAATCCGATCTCCCCAACCGTAAAAATGTCCTCTAATAATGTCCTTACTGAAAAAATGAATGACCTTATTGACATCAATGCCGGCACCATTATTTCTGGGGAAGATACTATTGAAAGTAAAGGTGAAGAGCTTTTGGAATTATTGATAAAAATTGCCAACGGCGACCAATTGACCAAAGCAGAAAGCTTGGGCCAGGACGATTTTATTCCCTGGAAAAGAGGCGTTTCCTTATAAATCAGAAAAAAAATCAATGCAACAATTAAACAGGACTACAGCTAATGTTCAGAAAGCCTTTCCCGAAAAGGTCTTACAGTTTGGAGGCGGAAACTTCCTTAGGGCTTTTGTGGATTGGATGCTCGATGTTTACAATGACAAGACTAATTCGGACCTTGGCGTACTGCTGGTAACTCCTATTGAAAGGGATAGCTACAAAAACTGGCAAAACCAGGACGGATTATACCATGTCCTGACCAGAGGATTACAAAATGGCCAGATCATTGACGAAAAGTATTTGGTGAAAAGCATTAGCCGGGTTTTACATCTTTACCCAAAATGGGAGGAGTACCTGAAGTCCGCTGAAAATCCGGATATGCGATTTGTTGTCTCAAACACAACAGAAGCCGGTATTCGATATTCGGAGCATGACCAATTTACCGATACTCCTCCTAATGAATTTCCTGCTAAATTAACGCTTTGGCTGTATCACAGATACCAACATTTCCATGGCAGTAGCGAAGCAGGATGCATCATGATTCCGGTTGAGTTAATTTTAAAAAACGGGGAAATGTTGCAAAAGTGCATCTTACAAAATGCCGACAACTGGAACCTGGACGTGGGTTTCAAAAACTGGATCATCAACGATAACATTTTTTGTAATACCCTGGTGGATCGCATTGTTCCGGGAATAGGCAGAGATGCTTTACCTGAAGAATGGGAAAAACTGGGCTATCAGGACACCATGGTTACTCAGGGGGAGTCTTTTCATTTTTGGGTAATCGAAGGTCCAAAAACAGTGCAGGAGGAATTGCCCCTGGATAAAGCAGGCCTTAACGTGATATTTACCGAAGACCTGACCCCGTACCGTACCCGAAAAGTTCGCATCCTGAATGGTGCACATACCAGCATGGTTCCCGTTGGTTATCTCTATGGAACAGAAACCGTCAGAAAAACGGTGGAACACGAGATGATGGGAAAATTTGTCCATAATACCATTTTTAAAGAGATCATCCCTACCCTTGATCTACCGGATAAGGAATTACAGCATTATGCCAATGATGTTTTAGACCGTTTTAAAAATCCATTTATTAAACACCAGTTGATCAGTATTGCTCTCAATTCCATTTCAAAATTTGAGACCAGAGTGCTTCCCTCACTTTTGGAATATTATCATAGAAAAGGCACCCTGCCGGTAAATCTCGTATTTTCTATGGCAGCTCTGCTGCGATTCTATAAAGGAGAATACGATGGAAAAAAAATCCCCATAAAGGATGACCCTGAGGCGATGAACTTTTTATCGGACTTATGGCAAAACTGTGATGGGTCTTATGCAGCCCTGGCTAATTTAGCAGACAAGGTATTGGGCTGGGAATATGCGTGGAAAAAAGATCTTTCAACCACACCCGGATTAAAAGAAATGCTGACAGGGTTCCTGGCAGATATTGAACAAAAGGGCATTCAAAAGGCAGTAGCAGAAATACTTAAAACACAATGATAAAAAGAAGCCTGATCATCATTATAGCCATTATTTGGATTACCCCTATGGTTGCTCAATCCGAATTCCCCCTTTATCCGGACAAAATTCCGAATGCGAGGAATGTCCCCGACCTTGAAAAAATTGTCGAGCGAAAAGTCAGGGATAGAGCCGTTTACAATACTTCCATGCCAACCCTGACCGCTTTTCTTCCGGAAAATCCCAATGGAAAAGCTGTTATCATCTGCCCCGGTGGTGGATATGCTAAAATGGCCATCGATAAAGAAGGTGTTTTGGTTGCGGAGTCATTGGTTCAAGACAGTATCACAGCTTTTGTATTAAAATACAGGCTCCCACAGGACAGAACCAGTTTTGACAAATCCATAGCTCCCTTGCAGGATGCTCAGCAGGCCATCAGGTATGTTCGCAAAAATGCCAAATCCTACCAAATTGCCCCGAATAAAATTGGGATAATGGGCTTTTCCGCCGGAGGCCATTTAGCTTCCTCGGCAGCCAATCATTTCCGGCAAAATGCAGATATTAATGAAACGGATACCACCAGTATCAGGCCGGATTTTGTCATACTGATCTATCCTGTAATCAGCTTTGCAGATACCCTCACTCATGGCGGTTCCCGGGAATATCTCATTGGTAAAAATCCTTCAAAAGCGAGTGTTTTATTTTGGTCCATCGAAAAACAGGTTTCTCAGGACTCTCCTCCCGCTTTTTTGGTCCATGCCTCGGACGACAGGGCAGTTCCGGTTGGAAACAGCCTTGCCTATTACCAGGCCTGTATTGACCACAATGTTTCTGTAGAAATGCACCTTTATCCAAAGGGGGGCCATGGTTTTGGTCTAAACAATACAACTACCCTGGATCGATGGATGGAAAGGTTAAAAAATTGGTTGAAATTGTTTTAACCAAAAAAATAATTCATCGAAACAATGTTTTTTAATGGATTTGCCTGATGAATTTCCCTGCCTTTAGGGTTTTTCCTTCTATATGGAGTTTATAGAAGAAGATATTGCCTGCACTCTTGTCCGGATTGAAGGAAACTGCCTGGTTGTTTCCCAGTATAAATCGGCCTCTCTCCCTTCCCAAAACATCAAAAATCTGAATTTCGGCTTGTTGTAGGCCAATACTTTGCATTTTGAAATTCACCAAACCTGAAAAAGGATTGGGATAAACCAGCAGTTCGGTTGCCTTTTCCTGCATAGGCTGTATTGAAAGAGAGGAGCAAAATCCCGGCATATTTTCGTCCATCCATTGGAGTCTTTCCTGTAACCATTGCTTGAGGAAATTGAGTTCACTGTCATAATCCTCCCCAACAAAACTGTTGGGCCAGACATACTGCCCCAATATGGGCCAGCGCTGAAAATTTCTTTCGCGGGCCTCAAGGATCATTAAATTATTTTCATCGATAAAATCCATCAGGTTACCGGTATTCAGGGGGTCCTGACGCAATTCGAGCCACCGGCATTTAATCCTGTTTTGTATTTCCGGTATTTCCGAAAGGTTTACTACCCAAAAAGGACGCAAGAATCCGGAATTCGCCCAAATGTAGGACCAACCTTCCGGTCCGGGATCCTGGCCAAAATCGTAGTTACCAAAACCAAGATTAATATCCCATTGTGGTCCGAAGTGTATCTTCCCGCCATTACTGTCCTTACGTTTATACATGTAAAAACTGAACTTGTAATTATCGATATGTTTATACACTTCGGTCGATATCCAATAATCAACCCAGGAATCAACATCAATGTAAGCTTCATAGGCTTCAGTAGCGGCTGGACTAATCATTAAACTTTCAAATTCATTGAAATAATTCTCAATGTAATCTTTTTGCTCAGGCACAAGTTCATCATGGTCAGGATCCTGAAATCTAAAAAAACAATTAAAGGTATATGGGGAACTCCAACCCCTTCCGGGCCCTTCATTGTCCCGCTCAACACTGAAAATATACCCGCCGGTCAACTGATCTCCACTAATATCTTCCGGATTCAAGGTAGCTATATTGACTCGGTCATCATCTATTTTAATCTTTTCGGTTAGTACAAAAACACCCTGGTAATTATCATTGATAAACACTTCACACCAACGGGTTCTCGGTGCATACTGGCCCGTAATGCTCGAAATATGGTAGGCTAAAACATTACGCATCAGGCTTTTATCACTATAGGGACCATGAAGTACCCAATCATTTTCCGCTGGCAATCCGAGTAGGGAGACATTGTTGTTCTCTCCGTTTTCAAGCCTGGTTTCCAGGCTGTAATTCTTTTTGGGGAACATCTGGGAAGAAGACCCCCGAATCTCAATACCTATTTTCCCGTCATAGCCATTGTAAGGATCTGAAAGGTAATTTCGTTGTCCAGCAGCATTGTCCACGATCCCCATTTGGGCATTGATCTTGGGTTCATCGGGAATTACCTGCCCATTGGTATTGATAAATACAAGGGGAAGGTTTGATGACTCAAAAGGCATGGTAAACCATTCGGGCACCTCCTGATAGGCCCCGGCCTCCCCGTCTACCTTTAAAAGCAGGAAAAATATGGCTGACAAATCGGATGAAGTATTACTAACATTGTTTACCTGTACCGCCAGCGTATTATTTCCATTTTTCAAAATCCCTGAAAGGTTTTGCAGGGAAAGGGGGAAACTTTCCGGCATTCCTCCCTGATACATTTGTGCCTCATGGCTGGAATCAGCCAGCTGATCATAAGCAGCCACCTCTCCCGGCACTCCCAGGTTAGCGCGCGCGATCTCTACACCGTTGATGTAAGCAACAAACCCGTCATCGTAATCAGCATAGAGCCTTATCCCGGTGATATCAGAAGTGTCAGTTATTTCAAAAGACCTTCTCATACAGACCGAAACAGTCTGTGTTATTAACGTATTATCATCCCCGTCACCGAAACCTATGCCTCCTGAACCCTCCCCCCACCAGCTGTCGTCAAAGCTTTGAGCATTCCAATCCTGGGGGGGAGGGCTATTCCCCGGACGATAACGCCATTCATTCTCGGCAAGGACAGCTGCCTTCCATTCTCCTTCCCCCTGGGCCACGAGGACAGAAGTCCCAATCAGCAGGATTAAACAGGTAAAAAATATATTTTGCATTAAAACTCTTTTGGTTTAAAAGTAAGGATTTCCTTTCCAAAAAAAGAAAAGATATAACCCTTAATAAAAAAAGGACATAAGCTCTTCTTATGCCGTTGTATTTTAGTATTTTACATTTCAAAACCCAAAGATATGTATCAGATAATCAAATACTTATTATTTTCCATCCTGCTGACAGGATTTCTCTCTGATTGTAAAAAAAATATTACAGAAGAACCTGTGGTTCCTTCCGTGGAAATCATTTCTGAAGACATAGCAATACCGGAAGGGAATGAACAATACTTTATCCAGGCAGGAATTACCGTTGAAGGGAACCGGTTCGATACGGTATCCATGGAATATATTACCCGGGATGTCACTGCGATGGCTGAAGAGGACTATGTTCCGATTTGGGGGTCCCTTAGTTTCCCGCCAGCGGATACAAGCAGTACGCAAATATTGGATATTAAAATATACGGCAATAAGATTACGGAAGAAGATGAATCGTTTGAGGTCTATCTTTACAACATTAAAAATGCAGAAATCACTGAACACCTGATCAACATCACCCTGCTCAATGACGATGAACCCCATGATACATTTCCGGGTTACATCACCCCGCTGGAATACGAAGGAATGACCCTGGTCTGGCATGATGAATTCGACCTGGACTTTTATTCCAGCAACTGGACACATGCTATCGGGGACGGTTGTCCCAATCTCTGCGGATGGGGTAACAATCAGCTCCAATACTACCGGCCCGAAAATACCGTCGTTGAAAACGGGCTCCTCACTATCACGGCTAAAGAAGAACCCTATTCAGGTAAAGACTATACTGCCTCCCGTATATTATCCCAGGATAAGTTTGAATTCAGGTATGGCAGGGTTGACATCAGGGCAAGACTTCCCAAAGGAAAAGGTATATGGCCGGCACTCTGGATGCTTGGGGCCAACCGCAATGAGATCGGATGGCCGGAATGCGGTGAAATAGATATTATGGAATTAAGAGGGTCTACTCCCTGGAAGATATGTGGTACGCTTCATTATCAAAATGCGAATGGCAATAATGCCAACTCGGGTGCAGAGTGCTTCATTCTTCCTGGCGGAGAAACCTATGACGAACAATTCCACGTATTTTCGATTGCCTGGAATGAAGACCGCATCGTCTGGTACCTCGACGATCAACAATTCAACCAGGAATATTTTACCAATATGACATTCGGTCCCTATGGTAACCCATTCCATAAAGCGTTTTACTTTCTGTTGAACGTGGCAGTAGGGGGCAATTACGATGGAGATCCTGATGCAAGTACCGAATTTCCGCAGAAGATGGAAGTCGATTACATCAGGGTCTTCCAGGCAGACTAAGCCATAGCTTCAAGAATGGCGGTTTCCATGCCGGTGAGTTCGGCCAGGCCCTTCATCCTGCCGATGAGAGAATATCCGGGATTGGTATCCCGGTAAAGATCATCGAGCATGCGGTGACCATGATCCGGCCGCATCGGGATAGGATTTTCACGTTGCTGTTGTTCTTTGAGCAATGCTTTCATCACGGCATACATATTCGTACTACCGGTGAGATGAGGGGCTTCAAAAAAGCTGCCATCCGATTCCAGCGTGACATTCCTCAGGTGAATAAAGTGAATGCGGTCTGAAAAAGCATCGATTATCCGGGACAGATCATTATCCTTTCTTGCCCCAAATGAACCACTGCAAAAACACAATCCGTTTGCAGGACTGGACACCTTGGAATAAAGAGCCTCCAAATCACCGAAAGAACTCACTACCCGCGGCAACCCGAGAATAGAAAATGGCGGATCGTCAGGATGGATGGCCAGTAGGACACCTTCGGCTTCCGCAACCGGGGAGATCTCTTCCAAAAATGCTATCAGGTTAGACCGCAATTCATCAGAGCCAATATCCCGGTAAGCCCCGAGGGCCTGACGGAAATTTTCGAGGGTATAGCCTTCTTCTGCACCCGGCAAACCCGCAATAATATTGGCAGTGACCCGACTGATATCCTGGTTTGACATATTCCTGTGGTAGTCTGCTGCGGTAGCAACTTCTTCTCGGCTATACCTGTCCTCAGCCGTGGGATCCTGTAAAATAAAAAGTTCAAAGGCAGCCATGGATCGCTTATCAAACCGCAGGGCCTCCACTCCTTCAGGCAGCCGGTATGCAAGATCCGTTCGGGTCCAGTCAAGTACCGGCATGAAATTATAAGTAACCACTTGAACCCCGCACTTTCCCAGGTTTTTGATACTGGTTTTGTAATGCTCAACATATTTCCGCCAATTACCGGTTCGCTTTTTGATGTCCTCATGCACCGGAATACTCTCGACTACTGACCACCGAAGACCATGTGATTCAAGGACTCCTTTACGATGCAATATTTCACTGGTATCCCAGGCTTCCCCATTAGGCAGGTGATGCAGAGCTGTCACTATTCCGGTAGCTCCGGTCTGACGGATCTGGTCAAGGCCTATAGGATCCCCCGGGCCAAACCAACGCCATGTTTTTTCAAATTTTTTCATTCACTTAAGCATTTTCATACCCCGCTAAAAGCACTATACCCACCATCAACAGGCACTACAACACCGGTAACAAATCTGGATGAACCACTGCACAACCATTCTGCAGCACCATTCAACTCTTCAGGGTAGCCGAACCGGCCCATGGGAGTTTGTGTAATAATGGTTTTTCCCCTTGAGGTCAGGCTGCCATCTTCATTGAGCAGCAGGCGTTTATTTTGTTCACTGATGAAAAACCCAGGAGCAATGGCATTTACCCGCACTCCTTCCCCGAATTTGTGTGCCATCTCGACGGCCATCCAACGGGTAAAATTATCAAGGGCCGCTTTGGCAGCAGAATATCCCACCACACGGGTCAAAGGCAACTGTGCAGCCATGGATGATATATTCAAAATAACGCCCTCTTTTCTTTCGGCCATGTCTTTACCGAATACCTGGGAACACAGGACCACTCCATGAAGATTCAATCGAAAGACCCGGTCAAAAGCTTCCATTGGCATTTCAAAAAAAGAGTCCTCCGGCATCACGACTGCTTCCCGAATATTGCCCCCTGCACCATTGATCAAAATATCAATACGCCCCCAGTGCTCCAACACCTTATCTCTGGCAGCCTCCAGTTGTGTTTGGTCCAATACATCTGCCAAAAGGGCCAGCGCCACTCCGCCTGCTGCATTTATTGCAGTAACTTTTTGAAAAACCGTTGCCTTAGTGCGTCCCAGGATGGCCACTTTTACGCCAACACTTGCCAGATGCGAAGCTATTGCACCACATAAAACGCCGGCACCACCAGTGATTACCGCTGTTTTACCGTTGAGATCGTCATTCATTGTGATATTATTTTTTTTTGGAAAACCCGAACATAATCCACCTCCATTCGCTGTGGAAAGATACCATCATCCACCCCCTTTTTTCCACCGAGGTTGCCGCCTACTGCCACATTGAGAATCAGGTGAAAACGTTTATCGTACGGATATTCCTCCCATCCCTTACCGGAATTTTCAAAAGTAAAATAAACCTCATCATCTACAAAGAACTCTATCTTTTCTTGCGTCCAGTTAATCCCATACACATGAAAGTTACTTTCACAATCCGGGAGCTTATAGTACTGTCCTTTTTGTGTACGTTTCATATGGTTAAAAGCTCTGGTGTGGACGGTACCCTTAATGGAATCAGGACGGTAGCCGACATGCTCCATGATATCGATCTCACCACTTTTGGGCCACCCGCCGTATTCCCAATCGGTAGGCATCATCCAGATGGCGGGCCAGACGCCTATACCACCCGGCAGCTTTGCCCTGACCTCAACACGCCCGTATAACCAATCTCCCTTGAACTTCGTGTTAAGCCTTGCCGAAGAATAATTTCGGGTTCCAATATCTTCCTTATGTGCTTCGAGGATTAGTTTTCCATCCTCAATCCTGGAATTCCGGGAACGGGCATCGGCATACCATTGCAATTCTTTGTTGCCGAAACCACAAAGTTGCGGGCAACCATCCCCTACTCTGTAATTCCACCTGGTCGTATCAGGCATCGTTCCGGCATCAAATTCATCTGACCAAACCAGTTGATATCCATCTGGCGGTAGAATTTTGTTTTTTGTTTTAAAATTACATTGTGTAAAAAATATTACCGTGAACAATGCCAAAAGCAAAACAGCTATAGGGTTTCTCATACCGATTAATTTTCCTGGTTATAAAAGGTCTTCCCGGTTCAGCCAGGTCAGCAAAATTCAGACGCCAAAATACGCCAAAAGCTGTTTTCCCTGGCTGAATCCGGAAATGACTAATATGAAGAGTATCATTATGAAAAAATTCTTAAACATTTGCGTTATCTGGAGTCTTTATTTTTAAGTGTTTCATACCACCTTTGCATCACGAAAAAAGCTTTTTTGGGCTGACCGGCATTGGAAATGAGCCCTTTGCGATTCCATCCATCCTGTATCTTTGGCAGGTTTCTCTTCGGTGAGCGGAAATCCGCCAGTATCCAGGGGGTCACTCCGCCGAGATCAGGCATTTTTTCCATCATTTTTATCGTCTGCTGGTAGAGGTATTCCTGGTATTCTTCAGTCCAACGGATTTCTTTATCCCCATGATGCCCCGCCAGAGCCCCCGCCCCGAATTCAGAAATAATAACCGGTTTGGAATGGTCAAAAGACCAGTTTACCTCTGGCAGGTTCCTGGGGTGTCCCCCATACCAGCCAATATACTGGTTAAACCCAAGAACATCAACTCTGGAGGCTATGGGGTCATCAATTATATTGATCCCTTCCTTTGTACTCCTGTGTTGCAGGGCGGCGCTTACCAGCCTGGTATTATCCATTTCCCGCGTGCGATTGATGAGCCTGGTTAAAAAATCGTTGCGATGGTCACTTTCAGGTGTTTCATTGGCCATGGACCAGATGATGGTGCTGGCCCTGTTCTTATCCCTGTTCACCATTTCCTCCAATTGATTCCTGGCCTTTTGATAAACCTGTTCGCTGGTAAAGTCTACGGTCCAGTATACCGGGATCTCTTCCCATAATAAGATCCCCATCTCATCCGCCAGTCTTACTGCATGTTCATTATGGGGATAATGGGCCAATCGCATAAAGTTACAGTTCAACTCCTTTGCCCACGAAAAAGCGACCAGGGCATCTGCTCTGGAATAAGCTCTTCCCCCGCGCATGGTGTTTTCCTCATGCATGCATATGCCCCTCAGGAATATGGGTTCTCCGTTCAGGTATATTTTGTTTCCACGAGTTTCGATCGTTCTGAAACCGATACGGTCTCTTAAGCGTTCCCCGGAAGTCATTATAAGTACATCGTAAAGTTTAGGGTTTTCCGGAGACCAGCGTTCCAGATTGGAAAGGTTAAAATCGAAAGAAGCTTTTCCCGATTTATCTGTAAGGATTTTTTTGGCAAACCCGAGTTCGGGGATAGAAAGTTCAACATCCTGGTTCACACCACTCTGTGAGAGCTGGATGTACCCGGCCACCTGGTCAAATGCTCCTTTTTTTAACTGTACAAAATAATCTGATATGTAAACATCGGGAACTTCTACCAGCTTAACATCCCTGGTAATGCCCCCATAGTTCCACCAGTCTGTATTGAGGGTGGGAACCCCATCTTTTATACGGGAGTTATCAACTTTTACCACCAGGTAATTTTCTGAAGGTCTTATCACATCTGTAACCTCAAAACTGAATGGGGTAAATCCACCTTCATGAACTCCCAGTTTTGTACTGTTGAGGTAAACCTCCGCAATATAATTTACCGCTCCAAAATGGAGGAAAACCCTGTTTTTTTCTTGTTGCTTCTTGTAATCGAATGACTTTTTATACCATATAGTACCTTCGTAGTACAATAGTTTTTCGTCCTGGGAATTCCAGTCTCCCGGGACTTTCAGTGTAGGTGATTCATCAAAATTGTATTCCACCCTGTCCTGCTGGTTCTTTGCTTTGGAATTGTTAAAATAAGCCTGAGTGTTTTTCATCCTCGATTCATCAGCATCGTAGGGTTGATAACGATAATCGTAATAGCCGGTCTCATAAGGATCCATGATGTAGTGCCAGCTTCCGTTGAGAGAAGTGGTATGGCGCCCATCCGTATTAATGATCAGGCCCTGCTGAGCTATCGAAAGGTTAAATAAAAAGAAAAGACAGAAAAAAGTACTGACGCTTTTGAGCATGATTGTTGTTTAATAAGGTCCGTAAATAAAAATAACAGCATAATATATTGAATATAAAATACCCGTGCAACCTTGTTTCCAATTTAATCAATCACCAAAATTCGGGACAACGCATGTTCCGGGTAAAAGAGCCGGGAACATAACTTATTCCAGAGGCTAATAATCAACAACACCATAATTATTCTGCAATTCTTCCAGTCGATCCTTCAATTCAGATGTCAAAGTCTCATACCCGGATTTCCCATACAAGTTGTTCATTTCATGAGGATCATTTTGCAGATCATATAACTCCCAGGTATCGATATCTCCGTAAAAATGTATCAGTTTGAAACGATCCGTCCGGATACCGAAATGTTGATGCACTCCGTGTTCATTGGGAAATTCATAATAATGGTAATAGAGCGCATCCCGCCAGTCTTGAGCGTTTCCGGTGAGTAAGGGTTTTAAAGATTTTCCCTGCATAGCTTCCGGGATCTCAACGCCTGCAAAATCCAGTAAGGTTGGTGCATAATCAATATTTTGAACAAGGTTATCGATTCTTTTTTCCACCTGTATCCCTTTTGGCAGCCGCATTACCAGCGGCGTCCTGAAGGATTCTTCATACATATATCTTTTATCAAACCAGCCATGTTCCCCCATGTAAAATCCCTGGTCTGAGGTGTAAACAACAATGGTGTTCTCGGCCAATCCGCTTTCATCCAGATAATCGAGTAATCGCCCAACGTTATTATCCACCGAGCGCACACATTGGAGATAATCCTGCATATAACGCTGATACTTCCAAAGGGCCAGCTCCTCTCCTTCCAGGTCAGCCTTTAAAAAAGCTTTGATGATCGGGTCGTAATAGGCGTCCCAGGCCAGTCTTTCTTCGGGAGAAAGAATGGTGATAAAGCTTTCATACAATTTTCGATACTTCGTTTGTATTTCTCCACCATCATCCAGCATCTTAAGGTCATAAACCAGATCCATATCTTTGGCAATGCCCATGACATGATCTTTAGCCGCTTCACGGCCTTCATAGTCATCGAAAAAATTATCGGGTACTTCAAACTGCACGCCGGCAAATTCCTGAAAAAGAGTCGTGTCGGGCATCCAGATCCTGTGGGTAGCTTTGTGGTGAGTCAACAAACAAAAGGGCTTTTCCTGATCACGGTTTTCCAGCCAATCGATGCTTTTATCGGTAATCACATCTGTTACATATCCCCGGGATTTTTCCCATCCTTTTTCTGAGCGAAAATCTGTGTTGTAATAATGCCCTTGTCCTCTAAGCACTTCCCAATGATCAAAGCCGGCAGGTTGACTTTTGAGATGCCATTTACCGATCAAAGCGGTCTGATAGCCCACGGCTTGCAAATATTTAGGAAAAGTCATCTGGCTGCTGTCAAAACGGGTAAAATTATCCCTCTGACCGTTGAGGTGACTGTGTTTGCCGGTAAGCATTACCGCGCGGCTTGGGGCACAGATGGAATTGCTCACAAAACTGTTCGCAAACAAAACCCCTTCTTCGGCAATCCTGTCCAGGTTGGGGGTTTGAATAAACCGGTCATCATAGGCACTCATGGTCTGAATAGAATGATCATCCGTCATGATAAAGATGATGTTAGGCCGGGAATCAGGTATGTCATTTTCAACGGGTTGACAGGCAAAAAGCAAAGAAATAACACCGAAAAAAAGCAGGTTTTTTATCATGATAATTTAGTTTTGGAGATAGCGTTTTTTTGGAGATTTAAATTTAACCAATAATGGTATAAACCTATAATGTCGTACCTTCCAGCTTTAATAAAATCAAAGTATTTGTCAATATGATGCTTTATTTACAACTACTGAGAAAGTTTCAGTATTTACTGGTATCAGGCCTATTGTTTTTATCCTCCTGCAATTCCGCGGAGCAAGGAAAAAGTATAGATCATCAGCAAATTTATGCCGATGCCACCTTTATGGGTCTGAACAGTTGTATTGCCTGCCACGAAACAGCTTTCAATTCCTGGAAAAATTCTCATCACGATCAGGCGATGAAGGAAGCAAATGCCACTTCTGTCCTGGGAGATTTTAATGACGCTGTATTTTCCCATCAGGGTGTACAGTCCCGGTTTTTCAAACAGGGGGAAGACTTTTATGTCAATACCAAGGGAAAGCGTGATAAATATGAGGATTTTAAAATCGTTTATACCTTTGGGGTATTTCGTTTACAACAATACATTATAGCTTTTCCCAATGGAGCCTACCAATGCCTGGATATTGCCTGGGACAGCGATAAGGGCCAGTGGTTTCACCTTCAACCGAACCTGGAGCTTCAAACCAACGAATGGATACACTGGACCGGAGGTGGTATGCGCTGGAATACGGCCTGCGCTGATTGCCACTCCACTGATTTGCGCAAAAATTATGACGATCTTTCCGAAACTTTTTCTACAACCTTTAGCGAAATCAATGTAGCCTGTGAAGCCTGTCATGGTCCCGCAAGTTTTCATGTTGAGTATTATGAAAAGACCGGAGATACACTGGCAGGCAATATTCCAAAACTCCGAATGAATGCCGACCTGTCCTCTCAGGAATTGGTGAATGCCTGTGCCCGTTGTCACTCGAGGAGGTCACAAATCACTCCTGTTTATGATTATACCGGCACTTTTCTGGATCACTACGACCCTCAGTTAATCACCGTTCCTTTGTATGAACCAGACGGACAAATCCTGGATGAAGATTACGTTTATGCTTCCTTTGTACAAAGCAAAATGTATCACAACAATATTTCCTGCCGGGATTGTCATGATGTACACTCGCTACAATTGAAAAAAACGGGCAATGCCCTTTGCCTGGATTGCCATATTACAAAGAATTACGACAGTCCTGAACACCACCATCATAAACAGGATACGGAAGCCAGCCAATGCATTAATTGTCACATGACCGGCAGGTACTACATGGGCAATGATTTTCGCCGGGACCACAGTTTCCGTAACCCAAGACCAGATCAATCGGTTGATTTTGGCACGCCCAACGCCTGTAACGGGTGCCATACCGATAAAAGTGCCGAATGGGCCAGGGACTTTATTACTGAAAAATACGGACAGGAAAGGCCAAAACACTTTTCGGACTTATTATTAAAAGGACATGCCGGAGACCGAGGTGCTCTTCGCCAGTTGATAATGGATAAAACATACCCCGATATTGCCAGGGCTTCGGCGCTGAACTACTTCGCTCAAGGCCTGGTCCAGGACGACATCCAGGACATTGTCCTATTTTTAAAAGATTCTTCCGCTTTGGTCAGGAAAGAAGCGCTTAATTCACTGAATGGAACAGGTCCTGCTTTTGCTGAACTGATAAGCCCCTTGCTCAAAGATGAGTCCAGGGTTGTCAGAATTGCAGCTGCGAGGTTATTCCTCCTGGGCAACATGGGCGGTACAGATGTTGAAGGTTTTGAAGAGGCAAAAAATGATTATTTGGAAAATTTGACCTTCAATTCAGATTTTCCGGGAGGTCAACAAAATCTGGCCCTCTTACATGAGGCACAAGGGGAAACCCAAAAGGCCACGGAAGCTTACCGAAAAGCCATTGCCTATGATGACTTTTTCAATCCTGCCCGGATGAATCTGGCCCTGACCCTTTATCGAAACGGCCAGGTGGAGGAAGCAGAAAAGCTATACCTGGAGGTTACCGAAAAAGAACCTGATTTTAGTTTTGCCTTTTATATGTTGGGATTGTTATACAACGAACAAGGAGACGCGCCCAAAGCACTGGAATATTTACATAAAGCCTGTACTAAAACGCCCCATAATCAGCGGGCATTTTACAATTATGCTTTATTGTTACAGCAGCAGAAAGATTACGGGCAGTCCATAATTATCTGTGACAAGGGTCTGGTCATCTTTGCCAATGATCCGGATTTATTATATGTAAAGTTGCTTGGGCAAATGAAGATGGGTGAAAACCGTGCGGCAAAAGGGACAGCCCGGGAATTACTAAAAATCATGCCTCAAAGACGGGGGGAACTCGAGCAATTATTTGGAGGGCCTCTTTAAAAAGATAGCCACGCACCTGCCTACTTTACTCTGCAGGCAGGTGCGTGGCGAATAAATTATCCACTACTTGCCTGCTTCTTTACAAAGTTTTATGCTCTGTTGCAAAACGCTGATCATTTTGCGGGCATCTTCCACATTGTTCATGCTGATCCGAAAGGAATCCTGATAATCATCAGGCTCGCCGTTTTCATAATATTTGATATTTTTCTCCCCTTTCTGAGTAGTGACTTCCACCGAAAGATTTTTACCCGTGATCTTGAAATTGATGCCTTTTTCATCCAGGTCAATGAGGTTAAATTCAAACGTTTCCTCCTTATCTTCTTTTTTGCCTTGCTCAATAGTTTTGAATTGCCATTTACAAGCATCGCTGTCAATCATTTTAATGGTTTGATCCAGGTCTTCAATGCCTACTTCGGCCAATTGTGATTGAATCCATTCCAGATTTCCTTTAGCATCACCTTTAGCTTCAAAAGCCGGTTGTTCCTGACACGATTTCACAACCACAGGAAGGATGTATGCCAGCATTTTGGCATTCTCCGGACTCTTTGCTGCGATCGAAACGTCATTGGCGTAATTCATGACTTCACCAGCTTTAATGGGCTGGACAAGTTTGTCTTTTCCGGTATTAAAATCAACGGATATGGCTTTCCCACGCACGTTGATTTCAATGGTTTTATCCGCTACATCAGACAAATTGAATTTTGACACTTCCTCCACCGACTCCCCTTTGGAGTCCGATTTTGTCATTTTAAACTCATTGATACAAGCCGCTTTTATTTCCTGGCTAATCTTATCGTCACCGGAAGTGACTTCTCCTACATTTTCCACCAACAGATCAAGTCCCTGTTCCAGTGAAGTGATTTCAGGGTAGCTCTTTTTGTCCTCCGCTTCACTTTCCCTGATCACCTCCGATAAAATGGTCAGCATGCACCTGGCTTGTTCAAAGTCATCAACCATAAATTTTATACTACTGGCATAATTTCCCTGGGTGCCATCCTTTTCATAATAGATGTATTTTAGATTATTCTTTGTTGGCACTTCGATAAAAACTTCCGTATTGCTGATCTTAAGATTAACTTTTTTGGCATCCAGATCTGCCAGATTAAGTTTCCAGTGTTCCTCAACTGTTTTTTTACCACGTTCAGCAAGGGTGTAAGCAGCCATCGTTGCATTGGATTTATCAATGGTGAAAGCCTGATCATAGGTAGTTTCATTGATGCTGAATGTTTTGATATTTTCTTTCAACCAGGCCAACCTGTCTTCCTGGTTTGCCGGTGCACAAACAGATTCAATTTTGGCAGCTAGCCCGACAGCTTCTTTGAGAAAAGTTTCAATGGCTCTTCCGTTATCTGCATCTGCTGCCATCATCTCCAGTTCATAAATATATTTCTGTTGTTCCCCGTCTTCAAAAACACGAATCAATTTTTGACGATTATCAATAAAAAAATGAACGACCATCAGGTCCCGTTGGTTCTGTACCCTTATGGTATTCAGGTCAATATCTTTCAGGTTAAATTCATAAGTCGTCGTCTCGGTTCCTTTCTTGCCTTGCTTTTGTTGTGTATAGGTAAGTTGATATGGAAGCTCCTCATTCCAGCTCAATTGCTGATCGAAAGAATATGATTTGGTAGTTACTTCCTGCAACAGGTCACCTGAAGCTTTCAATACTTCAATTAATGGTTTTTCTCCCTGGGCAAAGGCTGTTAAGCTAACGCAAAAAAACAGTAAAACGAAAATGGTAAGTTTTCTCATAATTGGATTTTTTTAAGTGAGATTCATTCGGTCTAAAGGTAAATAATTTCACCCTACAGCCAAAATTAAAAAGTCATATATTGGTAATCACTTAAACCCAGGCCGGCAAACCACACACCCCGATTTCTCCCCAAACATATAGGTCACGGACACTTCCGGGCCTGTCCGGAAATTGGAAGCCTGAACCAATGGAGAGAGGTTAATCTCATAGGAAAAACCTATGCTTAACGGATCTAAATCTATCGTTGCTGAAAGGATACCGGATTCGAGTAAGGGCCTTGCGGTAACATCATTTTTGGTGATGCGGGCACCAATTCCAAAGATCAGCCCTGTTTTTACAAAATTCATATGGTGATGCCATTGGGCGGCAGGAATGAACTGCCAATACATAAGACCGGGAGCCGGCTTTTGAACCATGGCCAGTGGCCTGAAAACCAAATGGTCATACCTGGCTACTTCCCAGCGAACAGACCCGTGAAATACCAGCCGCATAAATACCCTGGAATCGTTTTTATTATCCAGGCCCAAAAAGGAAAAACCAGGTTGGTTGATATGAAAAGCTGCCAGTCCCAACTGAATATTCCGACGGGTATTATGATAGAGAATCCCGGTATTAATATCCAGCATTTTGTTGGTAGTATACCGTTCAAAATCTTCAAAATCATCCAGGTTGGGATCATAACCCGCGGGGCCAAATTGTTCGTCAAACCGAAAGTCTCTTCCTCCCAGGCCATACCACAAAGTTCCGGCCTGTACTCCCATCGCCAGGTAGGTACCCTGCTCCAGTTCATGATGGTACGCCAAATTCACATTCCCCTGAAAGGTACGGTAAACATGGGTTCCCGCCTGATCGTATAAACCGCTGGCACCAAAGGCAAAAAAATCGCCATTATTGGCACATACCTGGAAATCATAGGACACAAACCCCGTTTTATAGGCTCTCTCCCTCAACACGCTACTCCACTGGTCCCTGTATTTTACCGAAAGCCGGTGGTTGCCCTCCATCAAACCCGCCAGTGCCGGGTTGAGATGCAAAGGCGCCATCTCAAACTGAGCAAAATGATAATCCTGAGCTTCGGACATGAATGCGGAAACCAAAAATATTGCAAGAAAAAGTGTTTTTATTTTCAGCATGGGTAAAGGTTGTTTTTGAGTTTCATAATCGTTCCAATTGGAACTTTGTCGCTCCGACGGAACTGAAAGTTCCAGGTTCCAGGCCTGCCTGACAGCATCAGGAGGCAGGTTCAAGTTGTTATTGATTATCAAGGGTTTATTGATTTGAAGACACAGTTAATTGAGCAATCCCGCTCCGGCAAGGTTTCGCATTTCCTGCTCTGCCACACCCAAAGGCAAAACCTTGGATAAGTATTTTTGAGGTTCAAAATTGTTTCACTTTGTTCCAATGTTGTTCCTCATTGTTTTATGATAGCTAATGCAGCCAGCTTAACTACCGTATCAAAGTAATGTCCCCCTTATAGGTTATCCGCTCACCATCCACAAAGTCGATAACGGCATACCACACATATACTCCGGATGCTGCTTTTTGTCCGTTTTTCAAAACGCCATCCCAGCTTCCCTGAGCATCTCCAATCTGAAAATCCTTGGCCTGGAAAAGAATCTCTCCCCAACGGTCCACTACTGCAAATTCAGCAACCCGAACGATAGATTTTAATACACTTCTTATCCTAAATACATCATTGTGACCATCGTCATTTGGCGTAAAGGCATCAGGAACAAATACATCCTTATCCTGATTGACTTCTATAAACACCTCATCTGACACCATACAACCATTCTGGTCGGTCATATAAAGGCGGTAGGTGATATCATCAAAAGGTCTGGCTTCCGGGAAATAACAATCATTGCAATCCAATCCGGCTTCCGGTATCCAAAGGAATTCGGGATTTAAAGCGTTAAAATTAGCCGTCAGATCAACGAACTCGCCCAACAGTATTGAGGTGTCTCCCTGTAAAATATCTACAAATATGGAATCGGGTTCATCGATCTGGTAGGTGTAAGTAGCCGTACAACCTTCGGCATCTTCAATGGTCAGGACATAAGCTCCCGGTAATAATTCTCCGAACCTGCGATTGACCGACTGGTAATTGACAGGACCCTCCAAAGTAAGGTTGAAAATCGGAGTTCCACCATTGATAGCTTCGATAACGATTTCTCCATCGCCATAACCATGGCAGGTAACATTACGCACACTGTCCACGATCTCAATCGGATCGTTTTGAGATACCGCAAATACAAAGGGAACTTCACATCCGTTTGCATCGGTTACCGACCCCTCATAGGCTCCTGCCGTGAGATTTTGGAGTACCGTTTGGGTATCTCCCGTTTCCCACAAAAAAGTATAATCCGGGATTCCTCCGGAGGCAGCAATACTTATCATACCATCATTTCCACCAAAACAACTGACCGGTGATAAATCCACCAATTCTGCCACAACTAGTGGTGGTTGGGCAATCACAAAATCCTCTGAAAGGAGACATCCATTGGCATCTGTTATTTCAAGGCTGTAATTACCGGCTGCCAACTGGCTTAATCCAGGCGATGTTTGGCCATTGGACCAGTTAAACTGGAATGGCGCCGTTCCACCGGAGATATTTACTTCTATAAAACCTGTAGGTTCATTATAACAAAAAAGATCTGTGGTAGAATAAGCAGCTGCTATATTTTCGAAGATCTCAACCTGCTGAACTGTGGTATCTGAACAATAGTTGGTATTCACAATAAGTTCAACATCAAAGATTCCCTGATCATCAAAAGTAAAATTGGGCGATACTTCAAAAATCACACTCTCCCCTGCCCCTCCGAAGGTCCAGATATTCGCCACAACAGCTCCTGTAGATTCATTGGTAAACGAAAACAGATCGCCTTCACAACCTTGTCCTTCCGATGGGGTAAAAGCAGCAACAGGAACTTCGTGGACTTCGAAATCCTGCTGAACAGATGTTGTGCAAATACCGTCATTGGTAGCTTCCAGCGTAACTGAAAAAGGAGCAGCACTGACAAATTCAAAAGACGGATGTGTATTGGTACTGCTAAACCCATTGCTTACCGTCCATTGATAACTATCCGCTCCTACTGAAAGGTTGTTGAACTCCAATACGGCCGGAGCACATACCCCTCCCAGGATCTCAAAATCAGGCACAGGAATACCCCTCACGTAAACGAGGCGGGTAAGGGTATCCTTACATCCTGCATTGTTGGTAACCACCAGGGTCGCGAAATAGGTGGAATCCCCAATGCCATAGGTATGGCTTACATCACAATTATTAGAAAAATTACCATCTCCAAAATCCCAAAAACAGGAACCCACATTTGTTGAATTATTGTCAAAGACAACGGAGCTCCCGGCGCATATGGAATCCTGAACCGAAAACAAGGCTTCCGGTAAAGCTTCGATAAAAATATCTTTTTCAAGGTAACTCATACACCCATTGGCCGATGTGCCAGTGAGGGAGACCGTAAAATCGCCGGCACTGTCAAACACATGAACGGGGGAGGATAAAACAGAGGTTACCCCGTCTCCAAATTCCCAAAAATAATTGGCTACCATCAACGAACTATCCTCAATTTCCAGCGCTTCCCCGGGACAGGCAATTGGTGGCAATTCAAAATGAAGTTCAGGAGCAGGCATAACGGTTACTTCCGCCAGTGTGCTGTCAAAACCACAGGCCGTTGCTGTCAATTCCACTGTGAAGGTGCCGGCTTGATCAAAAACATGACACGGATTGGCCTGGGTAGCTACATTGCCATCTCCAAAATCATAAACCAGGTCAGCGCCAAAAGTGGAAAAACTGGTAAAACAAACAGTGTCTCCAACACAAACGGTAGTTTGATCAACATTAAAAAAGGCCTCAACCTCCGTGGGGTGAATTACAATATCCCTGCTCAGGGTATCCGTACCACATTCATTGGTGGTGATCAGCGTAATGGTCCTTGTTACCATTGAATCAGTCAGATACAAAAGTTCAGGTGGAATAGAATCATTGGAATTGGGTATGGCCGGATCGCCGAAATCCCATTGGTAGGTATCGGGATTACCATAACTTATGTTAATGATCTGAACCTCTTCTCCGGAACAATAGTTATTTTGATTGGTGCCGAATTCAGCCACCGGCAATGGTAAAACAACGACGCTATCCCGGGTCATATCATCCCCACAACCATTAGCCACCTCCAGGCTGAGGTAGTAGGTTGTATCTGCCCGACCAGAAGGTAAAGTCAGCATCACCGGACCGTTTTGTTGGCTGACAAGCATAGTATCCAGGTACCAGGAAAACTGAAGGTCTTCCCCGAGGCTTTGGTTTTCCAAAACGACCTCCAGATCCGCACAGCCGCTTTGGGGTGCTGTGCTGAACCCTACAAATTCCGGCGGTGCGATGATATGAACGCTCTGGGTGATCGTATTCTCACAAATGCTGTCTGAAGAAAAAGCCGTTAGGGAAACCGGAAAATCACCGGCCATATCAAAGGTATATTCCTGGTGTTCCCCTAAAACAGGTCCATCGCCAAAATCCCAGGAATAGACTACTGCTCCTGCCGTTTCGTTGATAAACTGGGCTGGCACACCCACACAGGCACTATCCACAGAAAAGGCCATTTCGGGCAATGGTACAATAAGCAGCTCCAATTCATCAGAGGTAGCACATCCAACATTTTCGTCCGACAGCGTATAAGTCAGTAAATAACTTCCTGTATCCAACTGGTTAATCAATACCAGTCCATCCGCTTGCACTGCCGGATTCCCGCTCCAGCTTCCGGTATTTCCATCACTTCCGGAAAGGTTGATGAATGGTTCGCTCTCACAAACAACCAAATCACTTCCCGCGTCCACTCCGGCAAAATCAATGACCTCTACAATAATCTCATCAGACATCTCGCAGGTGGTCCCGGGAAATATGGTGTAGGTAAATGTGTGGAAACCTGCTGTTATCGAAACCAGATCAATAGTTCCAGAGAGAGCATCAACGATTCCCGCACCCGTCCACAGGCCTCCGGGTGGATTGGCGGACAACAGGGCTAAAGTATCTGTAATGCAAAAAGCAGTATCCGGGCCCGTGACTGCCGGTATGGGATCAATCACTTCCAATTGGAAGGTATCCACGGTTGTACATGCCGCAACGGTAGGGCTGGTGTATGTAAAAATTATCTCATGCAAACCATTTCCGGAAACGCCACTATTGAAAAGACCGGTATCCGAATCAATAATCCCCGGACCTTGCCAATGGCCTGTACCTACGTTTGGCGAAGGCATCAGATTTAACTGTTCGGGCAGGCTGATGTCTTCGGCAATATCACAAACGATAACCGTATCCGGAATTTGCACATCTGGCAATCCTTCAACCGTGACCAGCAAATTATCTGTAAATGTACAATCATTGACATCCACGAACGTATAAGTCAAAGGGTATTGTCCGGGTCCTGCTAATTGTGGATCAAAGACTCCCAGCAATGAGTCTGTAACTCCTTCACCTGACCATAAACCATTCAAAGGAGAAAAATTTGTCAATAAGAAGGGATTACCATCCTCACAAAGGATTATATCGTCTCCGGCTTCTACCGGTGTTAGCGGCAAGACCTGAACTTCTATAGATGCTGAATCGAAACAAACCCCTTCCCCATAACTGTAGGTGAGCTCATGCATCCCCTCTCCTGCTTCAGCAGCGATGAAAAGGCTATCGGAAACCACCCCTGAACCGGTCCAGAATCCCCCGGCGGGAAAACCTTCCAGGGAAACGGTATCCCCGTTATTACAAAAAGGCGAACCTAGATCTCCAATGACTACCATTTCTATTTGTTGCACTTCCACGATGATGGTATCTATGTCCATGCCACACATATTTTCCACGGACAGGGTCACCAGGTGAATTCCGGCAGAGTCGAAAATGATATCAGCCGGAAATGCTTCATCAGAGTTTGATGGAACGGCATTTTCAAAACTCCAGGAATAGGAGTCGATCATCCCCCCTTCATAAGTCACATCCGGGGTATAAAACAGGGAATCACAGGCAGGATTGATTTCAGCCAAAAAAGCGGCAGGAACATCATTGATGATAAAGACCTGTTCCCATACAGCTTCTCCACACATATTGGCGGTAGTCATGGTAACGGTATATTCACCCGGTTCTGTAAAAGAAAAATCCAAAGGCGTGGGTAAGCCCGTAATACTGTCGAGTACGATATTGCCCTCCCAGCTGATCTCCCAATGGTAAGAAGAGCCATTTTGGGAGTTGTTCGTAAAGGAAACCGTGTAAGGCGCACAGGCAATAGTATCCATACTGTTACCATTGGCATCTGTAAAATCAACCACCCCGGTTGGTTCTCCTAAAACGGTTATAAAACGCACTTCTGTATCAGATCCGCACAAATTTGTGGCCGTGAGGGTTATGGCATAATTGCCGGGATCATCAAATACGATACAGGTATCCTGAGCCGAGGATACTGCTCCGTTACCAAAACTCCAGGTATATTCCATATCCTCATCATTGTCCGGACAGGTTTGATTGGCAAGACATAATTCCTCACCGGCACAAAGGATGGAAGCATCGGGAGCGAATTCGACCCTGGGCGGTATTTTAAAGGTGATCACCTTGGCATTATTCTCATCCTGTACATCCGCGTAATGCACGATGATACCGACTTGAAAACAGAATCCATTGGAAGGGGGAATAGCATTACAAACGTAACTGCATTCCTCCAGGAACTGGTAAGTACTGAAAGTATGGGAACGATCCAGGAGGTCTCCCGGGTAGAGCACTTCACTGCCACCATCTCCCCAATAAAGCTGGATGGAATCATAGACAAATGCCGGATTGGGAGCAATGGTAATATGGACGATACTATCCGTATAACAACGGATTTCTGCACCATTGGTAACAGTAAAATTAGCCGTCTGGGCAGCCGTTTGATTGACATAGAAAATACCACATAGGGTGAAAAGGAAAAAGGTGATCCTTTTCAGATGAATTTCAGGCATAGGGAACCGACTTTTTAGTGAACGCGAAAACCCTGGGGTTATACCCAGGACAAACCACAATAAACAAATTTCAACCTCCAAAACGATCATTTCCCCAATATTGGGTCTTATCATTTGTTAATTGAAAAGTTACATTTCGCCGGGAATCAGCAAAATGTTTCAGGGGGGAATAGTTTACGTTCAAAAAATAAAGGCATACCGGTGGCTCTTTTAACCAGAGTTCTCCCGTGTATGCCTTTGCGAGTGAAAGTTAGGTCTTTCTTTTAAAAAGGGCAAATATTTTTTATATTTTAAATGTTATTGATCCATTAAGGTGATTTATCTGGCTGTTTTTTTTCAATTTTGTCCATCCAACTCCTTCACTATCCTAAAAATTCAATATGCAAAAATACGACTACTTGCTGTTTGACGCCGATAATACCTTGTTTGATTTTCATGCCTCGGAAACCTATGCTTTAAAAAAAGTATTGGCTGATTTGGGGGTAGTTTGTAACCAGGGACATATCGACAATTACCGGGTAATCAACCATACGGTTTGGCGGGATTTTGAAAATGGCAAACTCGAGAAAAAATATTTGAGAAGCAGGCGTTTTGATCTGTTTTTTCGAGAACTCGGTATCAGGGCCGATGTGGACAGAGTTGCCCGGGAGTACCTCGAACATTTAAGTTATACTGTTTTTTTGATCGGAGGAGCAGAAAGCCTGCTGGAACAGGTCAGCAAAAAACATAAACTTGTGCTGGTGACTAACGGATTGAAAGAGGTACAACGCCCGCGGCTGAACCGGTCCACCATTAAACATTATTTTGAAACGGTGGTAGTTTCAGACGAAATCGGCCATGCCAAGCCCGACCCAGCTTTTTTCGATTACGTTTTTAACGAAATAAACTACCCCGACAAGTCAAAGGTGCTGATGATCGGAGACAACATCAATGCAGATATCAGGGGCGGACTGGATTACGGACTGGATAGTTGCTGGTATAATCCGGATAACAAACCCCTTGAGCACGGGATTCATCCTACTTATATCATTGACAATATACATCACCTCACCCAACATTTATAAAAAAACGGTTCCCCGGAAACCAGGGAACCGTACATATTAACATATGTTTTCAAGGCTATTCTTTATCTAGCACAAACATTTCAATCTCTGCCTGTCCTTCACTTCTAAGTTGCAGTAAATAAAGGCTGTTAACAAAAGCTCCGGAGGTCATATCCACCTGGATAACAGTCTCACGGACCTCAGGGGATGAATAATTCCAGACTTCACGGCCCAATTGATCGTAGATAGCCACATCAATCGCTTTACCTTCATAATTGGTTACATCCACCTGGAACAATCCAGAAGTAGGATTTGGGAAGATGGTCAATCCTTCTTTAACTGTAATGCTGCTTTCGGCAATAGTTGGATCAATTGACTCAACCAGACTAGGATCTGCATCACAATCACCAAAAACAGTAGTTTCAAGTCCTCCAAATTCCGCACCGGAACCCACAACTTGTCCATTTAATGCTACAGAATATCCTCCCTCTCCAAATCCACAGCATATACCATCACCAAAGGAATCAAAAATGGTAAATTCATAACAGCCCGGATCGACACAGATTTCCTCCACATAAGTAGTTGTAGAAGCATAATTTTCACCTCCGGAGGCTGCTACAGAACCATTAACCAATAATTCCCAGGATGTCTCAGAAGCAAAATTATCCGTATTGATGGTTATGGTTACCAGATTCTGGCCTTCCTGGCACGGATCCGGTTGTCCACAAGTTGTGTTCCAGCCCCAGATAACATTATCACCTGACTCAAGTTCTTCGGCGATGAACAGACCAATCATATATGTCGTTTCATCATCACCAGAGTCATTAACCTCCAGGCCTTCTTCTGTGTAGAGGTTTGCAGCTACTGTGCTTCCCTCCTGGATGGAAATTTCCCCTTCTACAAAAATTACAGTCGTAGGCCCGCCTACGTTTATACTGCAAAACTCATGAACTCTCATATCTCTGCGCACCATCATGTAAGATGGCTGGTTGAAATTTATGGTAGCACCTTCTTCCATCGTCAACTGCCGTACAAACATATTGCCGTTATCGATATTCAAAGTAGCTCCTTCACCTACGATGATATGTCCGTAGTTGGTGCCGCTCAAGGTCATCGTTCCGCCATCAGGAACAGTCTCATTATTGTAATTATTGAAGTTATTTTCCATGAAGTCCGGCAAATCCAGAGGAGAATCATCTTCAATCCAATCGGCTACTGTACTTGATCCGTCGATATTGGCATCATCGGATACCAGGAAGGTCTGGATATCAGAGTTGTCTTCAATGTCAATTTCATCCGCATCCAGAACGCCTACCCCACCGCTGATCACAGTAGAGTTGATCATTTCCATTTCGTCATCAATGAGGATGGTATGGGCACTTAATAGTTCCGTCAAGTCCTCATCAAGCAAGATGGAAGCTGTTGAGGTACAACCATTGGCATCGGTGACCTCTACATCATAATAACCATTCGAATAGGCCGTGATCTGATCGGTTCCATTGGCTCCTGTAGACCATGAGAAAGACAATGGAGGAGCCAAAGCTCCCTGGTTGGTCACTACAGCAGTGAGTATTTGAACGCCCTGACACCATTCCGGCAGGTCACTTTTTTCAATAGTCACCTCAGGTTTCGGGTTGATAGTAATCGTAAAACTACAGGAAACAGAAAGACCTGCTGCGTCTAAGAAAGTATAATTATTCGTATAAGTTCCCACATTGAAAAAATGCCCCGGATTATAGTCGTTGATGACCTGAACCACCCCACAATTATCCTTGGGTGTGGGTGGTGTCCAACTGACTATTTGAGCACCACAAAGGGTAATATTCCCAGGACATTGCGTTAACAGCATCGGTGCTTCTGTATCATTAACCGTGATATCAAAGGAACAGCTTGCTGTCAAACCTTTAGCATCCGTTGCAGTACAGGTTACCGTAGTTGTTCCAACAGGGAAGAAATCCCCGGACTCAACCTCTGTTAAGGAAACTCCACCAGTTCCGCCAATGGTACATACATAATCTACTTCCCCACAATTATCTGAGGCAGAAACTGTAAAAGAAACATTGGCTCCACAGACTCCAGGAGCACTTGGCTTTGTAATATTGCCCGGACAGGAAATTTCAGGAACAGTGGTATCCTCAACAATGACTGATTGGGTTTGAGTTATTGTATTCCCATTTAAGTCATCATAGGTCCATATAATAGCATAGGTCCCCTGAGCATTGAAGGAGGTAGGCCCATTAGGGGTTCCGGTTATCATTCCAGCACAGTTATCCATTGCGATGGGCGGGGTTGCTGAGGCACTACACTGCCCATAAATTGTTGGTAAGTAAGCCATTTTTGGAATTGGGTTCATCGTATCATCAACGATGACCGTTTGTGTCTGCGTTTCAGAATTTCCATTACCGTCATCGTAAGTCCAGGTGATGTAATATGTGCCCTGTGTATTGAAGGATGTTGGATCATTGGTAGTACCGGTGACTTGCCCGGCACAATTATCGGTTGCAGTAGGTGGCGCACTTACAGAAGCACTACATTGTCCGGTTATAGTCGGTAAATTGGCTACATCAGGAACAGGTTTCATCGTATCATCAACGATGACCGTTTGTGTCTGCGTTTCTGTATTCCCATTGCCATCATTATAGGTCCAGGTGATGTAGTAGGTTCCCTGAGCATTAAAAGATGTTGGATCGGTCGTAGTAGCGGTGACTTGTCCGGCACAATTATCCGTTGCGGTAGGTGGCGAACTTACCGATGCACCACACTGTCCGGTAATTGTTGGTAAATTAGCCATATTAGGCACCGGTTTCGAATTATCGACTACAGTGACCGTAGAAGTACAATTATCGGAATTACCCTCGTCATCGTAAATGGTCAGTGTCACTGTATTTCCTCCAAGGTCTCCACACCCAAAACTACTTTTACTGATAGTCCAGTAATCAAATCCACAATCATAGGTACTGTTATTATTAACACTAGCAGGAGAAATGGTCGCTGTTCCATTGGCGTTAAGGTTGACAGAAATATTTTTACAATTGGCATCGGGAGCGTTGCAACCGCTACCTACTACTACCTGATAGGTATAAGTATTAATTCCCGCGTTTGGGCATGCATCATCCTGAACAGTTATTGTAAAGAAATGTGTTTGATTTTGGTCAGCTAAAGTTGGTGTCCAACAGAATTGTGTCGAAGGGTTACTTATAAATCCCGTCGGTAGTGAGGGAGAAAATGTACCTCCGGAAATACCGTTGTTGGTTGACATTTTTATCAAATCACCTGGATTGGGATCACTTCCTGTGATATTGAAACAAATTTGTTGATTGGGAGCGGTATTGTATAGGTAAGGTCCGGAGGCTGTTGGGGCAGTATTGCTCCCACAGTTAGAGATATTAAACTGAATATCTCTGATTAATTCTCCGATTTTTACACCATTCCTGTACTCCTCGACCACCACACAAATGACTCCTACTTGTACAAAATTTGGGGTAAAGGAAATAGCTCCGGTTGAAGAGTTTATACTCACACCTCCCGACGTGAATAATGGATTAGTTCCACTCAGTCCCGCTATATAGTTTACTGGAGTATTAGAACCGAACCGTAACAATCTCCCAAGGAAAAAACAAGGTCGTCTCCATCAGGATCGGAAACCCCGTGATTGTAATTGACCACCTGCCCTGCACATCCTGACCCGAAACCAGGATTCAAAAATACAGGCGAATTGTTACAGGAGGCATTGTCATTAGACAGAAAAGTTTCAACATACCAGCCGGTGGAGCCTGGATTAACAATTGAAGTAATGGGTGAATTCCTACAGCAACTTTCTGCAGACAGCGTTACGCCCGTACAATTGGCAGGCAGCGTCAGTATCCCCTGAAAGACATGTTTTTCCACCCCAGGTATAGAACCACCCTCGCAGTTACTGGTTTGAGAAGGACAAAGGGGCGTTATATCAATGATGGAAATCCTGGTGACCGACATCGATGAGGGAACACCACTGCAGCCTTGTATCCGTATAGTCTCGGTAGATCCAAAGTTAATACCACTACAGTCCCGGAAATAGTTCAAAGTAACTCGGTACTGGTTGGTAGCAATACACTCGTAAGTAATCTCAGCACCTATGAAGTGCGTTGCTTGTGTTTCGCATAAAAGCTAAAGTGAAAAGAAAAGCCCAATGAGGGCTATTAACCCCAGTTTGCGCTTCAGTTTAGTCAAAAAAGGTGTAAAATTTGTTCGTTTCATAATTAAGGTTTCGATTTTTTGTAAAATGTTTGTTAATAAAATAAATTAAATGCCGTTAAAAAACCGACAAATTATATTCGTGGAAAATAAATACAACAGTTTAGGGCTACAGGGGGGATATAACCAAAATAATTCAGACACGTAAGCACAAAAGAATTGTGTTCATTTCAACCATTTTGAAATGCTAAATGTAAATTGTCATGTAAAGAACCAGTCTTTAAGAGACATCCGATGGGGGAATAATGTAGAAGTTGCTAACACACAAACTCTTGTTCGAGATAAAAACCTCAGAATTCAGTAGCTTGAATATTTTTTGAAAGGGAAAGCCGCTAGGCAAAAGTTGTTGTTGAAAGGGGAAAATTCAAATAATTAAATTTCCTGAGGCAAATCTAAGGTATTTTTGAACAAAAAAAAACTTTTAGTATTATTCTTCCAAGTTCAAATAATCACAAAGGTTCTTTTTCGCTGGTTAATTTGAAACTATATGCCCTAAAATGTACCTTTGCAGCGAGAAATAAATCAGGGATAAATGGCTATTAAAAAATCTGGATTTTCTGATGAAATTTAAATACCTAACCACCTGTTCCTTTTCGAGGTGCTGGTGAAAATAAAACAATAAAATAATGGCAAACGCATTTTTTGAAGTTCCCATTGCTGAGAACGAAGTAGTATTGTCTTATGCTCCGGGATCCCCGGAAAAGGCAGAGTTGAAAGCAGCCATCGCTGAGGCTAAATCTCAGGAGATGGAAATTCCCATGTTCATCGACGGCAAGCGTATCAAATCAGGAAACATGGTTTCCATTCATCCTCCACATGAATTAAGCCATACTCTGGGTCATTTTCACCGTGGTGGCACGGAGCATGTTCAAATGGCCATCGATGCCGCTCTGAAAGCAAAGGATGCGTGGGCTAATATGCCGTGGCAGGAACGTGCCGCTATCTTTTTAAAAGCAGCAGACCTTTTGGCAGGCCCCTATCGTGCTAAAATGAATGCAGCTACCATGTTATGTCAGTCAAAAAATGCTTTCCAGGCAGAAATTGATTGTGTTGCTGAATTGTGTGATTTCTTCCGTTTCAATGTTCAGTATATGACGGAAATTTACAGCGTACAGCCTGAAAGTGCTCCAGGAATCTGGAACCGGCTGGAATACCGCCCGCTGGAGGGATTTATTTTTGCCCTGACACCATTTAACTTTACTTCAATTGCGGGTAATCTGCCAGGTGCTCCAGCATTGATGGGAAATACTGTGGTTTGGAAACCAGCGGATTCTGAGGTCTATTCCGCAGCCGTAATCATGGAAATCCTGGAAGAAGCAGGTTTACCACCAGGGGTAATCAACCTTGTTTTTGTCAGAGGTTCTGTTGCCGGAGAGGTCATCTTCAACCACCGCGATTTTGCGGGACTTCACTTTACGGGAAGTACCGGCGTGTTCCAAACTTTATGGAAAACCATTGGAGACAATATCTCCAAATACAAATCTTATCCGCGTATTGTTGGAGAAACCGGTGGTAAGGACTTTGTTATAGCGCATCCTTCTTCCAATGCCAAACAAGTGGCGGTCGCCCTTTCCCGTGGAGCTTTTGAATTCCAGGGACAGAAGTGTTCTGCCGCATCCCGTGCCTATATACCGCAAAGTTTATGGCCGGATGTCAAAAAACACCTGCTTGCGGATCTTGCTGATTTCAAAATGGGTACGCCTGAAGATTTCACCAATTTCATCAACGCGGTAATTGACGAAAAAGCTTTTGACAGCATCACCAAATATATCGCTGATGCGAAAAATGCCAAAGACGTTGAAGTGATTGCCGGTGGCAACTACGACAAATCAAAAGGTTACTTCATCGAACCTACTGTTTTGCTGGCTAAAGATCCAAAGTACACCACAATGTGTGAAGAAATATTTGGACCTGTATTGACTATTTACGTTTATGAAGATGCTAAATGGGAAGAAACGCTGCGCTTAATGGATGATACTTCTCCTTACGCTTTGACGGGTGCTGTATTTTCCAGAGACCGGGATGCGGTTATGCAGGCCACCAATATACTTAGGAATGCTGCCGGGAACTTCTACATCAATGACAAGCCAACCGGCGCCGTTGTAGGGCAACAGCCATTTGGAGGTGCCAGAGGTTCCGGAACCAACGATAAAGCCGGTTCTGTATTGAACCTGTATCGCTGGGTTTCTCCCAGGACGATCAAAGAGACTTTCGTTTCTCCTGTTGATTATCGCTACCCGTTTCTTGGGGAAAAATAATCCAGGAAATTGAGCAATAAGGTCCTAAATAATTGACTAAATTCAGGGCGTTTCCACAATATTAGGTAGCGCCCTGTTTGCTTAACCGTACCCACAGAATTTATTTGGTCTTGTTTGTCAGCTGTTTACTCCCACCGAATGAATTCGGTGGGTACGATTAGGCTGAGTATTTAAAAAAAGTAAATGAAAACTGCTCCCAATGGTCTACCAAACCTGCTTTTACGGGATTATCAAGTATGTAGGCTATTGTATTATGAAACTCCCGTTCATCCCTGACAAGTCTATCATAACTTTCTTTTTGCCAGAAAGTTGAGCCGCTTCGATTCAGCGCCAAATTTGCATAGCGGGCAGAGGCTCCTTTTATACGCTTCATGATTCTTTCCAGCGGTTCAAATTGAATTTGTTCAAAATTTATCATAGCAGGATCCTCTGGTAGCTGCAAACTGGTATCTATCAAAATGTGTACATGATTAGACATGATACAATAAGCAATGAGGTCATAAAATTCCCCATCAAACCTGTGAATCTGGTCGGTAACAATTGAGGCTATTCCAACATCTTTTAAATAATGAGGACCAGCATCAGCATTATGCAATAACTTGTCATAAGCGAGAAAGAACTGATGTTGTTCCTCAAATAATTTTTCTGTGAAATGGCGAGGTTTTTGACTGAACAAGAATTTTTTCTTTTCTTCAAAAACTACTTTCAATTCCAATATCTTAGACCTTGGAATACTACCCTTGAGTCTGAAGGTTACAAAAAAAGTAGCCCCAATAGGTTGTAAATGTGGGAGAATGCCCCTGTAAAAGGTTTTAATATCATTAGCTTTCACTTGATTGGAGTTAAATGTAAAAAAGTAGCCACCGAATTTATTCGGTGTGCAATTAATGAACAGGTAAATTTGTTTAAGCACCGAATGAATTCGGTGGGTACGGTATTACCTGTATATATAAAAGCCACGAGATGGGGAAACGTGACATTTTTTTTTGTTTTTTTGCCCGGATGAAACTCCAGGGACACGAGCTTTTTAGAAAATTGACAAGATTCTCTCAACCCGGTTTTTATGGAATCCTGAGTTCCTTTTTTTCGAATTTATTCGGTGTGCAATTAATGAACAGGTAAATTGTTTAAGCACCGAATAAATTCGGTGGGTACGGTATTACCTGTATATATAAAAGCCACGAGATGGGGAAACGTGACATTTTTTTTATTTTTTTGTCCGGATGAGAATCCAGGGACACGAGCTTTTTATAAAATTGACCAGATTCCCTCAACCCGGTTTTTATGGTATCCTGTGTTCCTTTTTTTCAAATTTTTTCGGTGTGCAATTAATGAACAGGTAAATTGTTTAAGCACCGAATGAATTTCGGTGAGTCATATTCTTATCATATATACCCGGTGGCTGACATTTTTTTTGTTTTTTTGCGGATACCCGGGCCGTTTTGTTGCGTTTTCCCGGTTTTTATGGTCCTGAGTTCTTTTTTCGATTTTCGTTCTCGTCGATTTAAGCAACCGAATAAATTCGGTGGGTACTGTATTACCTGTATATATAAAAGCCACGAGATGGGGAAACGTGACATTTTTTTTATTTTTTTGTCCGGATGAGACTCCAGGGACACGAGCTTTTTAGAAAATTGACCAGATTCCCTCAACCCGGTTTTTATGGAATCCTGAGTTCCTTTTTTTCGAATTTATTCGGTGTGCAATTAATGAACAGGTAAATTTGTTTAAGCACCGAATGAATTCGGTGGGTACGACGGGGTTAAAACACGCTATCTTCAAAAGCATGGCAACTCCCTTGCCGAAGTAAATCAACGGTATCTTCCACAGAAAATTCAAGGGCACTGCAAGTCTTGCCCGTACAAAATGGACATAGATGCGCATCTCCGTCCGTGTCGATGTAAAAAAACCGATTGCCACCACCAAAACACCCCATTCGTCGTTGGTGATAGCCTAAGTAACTGATTATGGGGTAGTTGAGATATTTGGAATTATTATTATAATTTAAATAAAAAGCTTCAAGCAATTGAATTTGCTCCTTTGACAACTCAACTGCCTGATCGGCATACCTTCCACTAGCCCGAACATCTATGAATTGTACAAAGGCTACTCCCAATCTTTTGGCCAATTCCATATAATGCTGCAAATTTTCCAGGCTGACAAACGATCTTGTGGCACATAACGAAAGAGTAGTAACCAATCCTGCTTTTTTAGCATTTTGAGCCGCCTCTACAACCCATTGAAAAGCCTTTTTATGTCCTCTGAATTTGTTGTGTAATTCAGGTTTGAAATGTTCAAGACTGATGAGTACGCCTGTAAGCCCCTTTTTCTTCAATTGTCTGGCATTTTTTTCCGTTAATCCTAGACCTGAAGTGAAAATCCAGAAGTCAGTTCCCGTAAAAGCGTTTTCAAGAATCTTAAAAATACTGTCCAACCTCAACATAGGTTCTCCTCCGCTTAGCATTACCTGAGTCGTACCATATTTTTGATACCTCTGAACAAGGTCAATCAGCTGATCGTCAGTGAGCCTTTCCTGCTGATTGAGGTTATCCCATTCGAAACAATGTTCACACTGCAAGGAACATTTTTTGGTTATTGCCAGAAACAAGGTACGCAATCCGGCAAAGGGCTGACCGGTTAATAAAGTATCTGCTTCCCTACCTGCATGGCTCGTGAGGTCTCGGATGGAAAACCAGGGGCTCCTATTTTCCAAAAATAACGTCCATCAACTTTGGCAACTTTGGCCAGCATTTTGTCGCCTTGTGCATTTTTGAACTTCTCCTTTAAATGTCTGATTTCCCTGATTGCCCTCAAGGGGTTACCCAGTCTGTCCTGAAACAGTCCGAATAGCTGTCGAATCACACCTAGCCTTACCCATGTGTGCTCTAACCCATTTGTCACGATTGGAGAAGAAAGCTCTGCAAGATGCACAGGGTCGGTTTCAGTATCGGCGGTATTCTGATTTAAGTTTATTTCGACCATATGGTACTTAATTTGAGTTGGGTTGGTCTTCAGAAGCTACAACCGTTGCTTTCGGCTCGAGCATTTTCAGGTACTCCTCTTTAGAAAACTGCATAAAATAACCCGGTGTTTTAAATTTAGTTAACTCAGAGATTTTGGGCATACCTTCATACGCTCTGATGAGTTCATAATAACCATTGGCATGCAGGAAAACCGTCTGGGCCTTCCCTGCCCTTTGGGGTACCTCCGGAAACCGCACCTCTGCCGTCTGGCCAACTGTTGCTTGTTCCAGGTAATTATTATCGGATTCACGTAATTGTTCGGTAACATCATTGCCCAAATTATCCACAGCTCTAAGGGGGTGAAGGCGTTTAACCTTCAGGTTTTTATTGGAAGAAAAGTCCATAGCGATCTGATCGAGCTCCCAAAACATAAAACCTGTTGAAAGTTTTACCGTCACGGTTTCCTCCTCGACTCCTGCGACATTTACCGGAACGACAAAATCACGGTCAGCTAATGGCCCAACGGTATGCAAATAATCTACCAATTGCCAGCCTTTAGCCGTTTTAACGTGAACAGACAACGGAAATCCATTTTCCATTTCCTTCTGAAGTCGCTCTTCTCGGGAATCTTTTTGGCGTTTTTCCATCCATGAATTATAGCGATTCCCAAATTTTTCATTGAACTTCCCAAACAGGTAATCGAGCCATAAGGTATTCTTGGCGTTAAACACCAATTTACCCACGGAGGCATCTTCAGGTTTATCGAACTGCAGGATAACGGCATTTTCATTAAAATCAGTTTCATTAAACATAAATACCTGCCTGTCCTTGTCCCTCAAAACACCTGAAAGATCATCTCCCCCTGAAGAGAAAGCGCTTAGTGGTTTTTGCGGATTTTTGATGATTTGCGGCTGCCCGGATTTATCCAGTAATACTGCTTCAGATTCGCTGTGGTTCACCACCATCAAATTAGCCAGATCAGTATATTGTCTTTCTTTTAATTCATTGGAGATCAGCAGGCGGTAAGTTCCATCTACAGGTTTTATAGAAGGCAGAGGCATATAGTCATCTCGTTGTTGATTCTGCATAATGGCCCCGCCGAAAGTTTCTCCCTCAAATACGAACCCGTCCCCGTCATCCACATAGATATAGGGGCAGGAACTTTTGGTCAGCAATATGATGATCACCAACACGACATAAGCACCGGCCAAAATACCGAGGGTTGAAAATACGTAGGAGGCTACCGTTTTTCCGGTATTACGCTCAATGATCCGAATTTCCCGAATATCCTCAACCGGAATTTGCTGTTCACCTTCCAGAATAATAGAATAATCCCTTAAATAAATATGTACCTCGTGGACTATAGGCTTTTCGTGTTTTCTATACCTCTCCGACCTGTATTCATCATAATAGACCGGAAATTCAATAGGTTTGATGGTGCCACTAAGGTTAAGGGAATCAAGGGTAATATTTTCAATAGCCACTTGATTATTATCGGAATGTACCACGAAATATTTATACATTTCCCCTATTTCAAAAATGGTAGAAATTTCGGAAGGGTCTGCAGCATATCGAACCTTAAAATACCTGCAGGCCGTAGTTTGAAATAACATCAGGGCGGTCAAAAAGTAAACAAAAATCTGCCTGGTTTGCCTTGACAATAGTTTATACATTACAAAACGGTTTGGTGGTGTAAATCAGTTTTAATCAACAGCGGCAGATCAAGTCCGGGTCAAAAGAAAATGCTTTGGTAATTTACTAATTATTTTGTTTGCAGCAAACTTATCAGCCCAGAGTCCTCTATAATCATAAAAAAAAATCCCGGGTTTCTCCAAAAGGGAAATCCGGGATTTTTATTTTCGAGGAAGTTATCCGCCAATAACTTCAATTAAAATATAAATCATTACAATACACTTTCAACGTCTTCATATTTTAGACCAAATGCATCGGCAACGCCTTTATAAACAACTTTTCCATTCACAACATTAAGTCCCATCTTCAGACTGTTATCCTGCTTACAGGCTTCCTGCCATCCCATGTTTGCCAGTTTTATTGCGTAAGGCAATGTAGCATTGGTCAAAGCAATGGTAGAAGTATAAGGTACTGCGCCGGGCATATTGGCCACGCAATAGTGAACTACATCATCAATGATGAATGTCGGATCCGCGTGCGTCGTTGGTTTGCAGGTTTCAATACATCCCCCCTGGTCCACAGCTACATCTACGAGCACTGTTCCGGGTTGCATATCCTTAAGCATATCTCTGGTAATGAGGTTTGGTGCTTTGGCGCCAGGAATCAATACTGCACCCACGATAAGATCCATTTGAGGAATCAACTCCCTGATATTCAGCTCATTGGAAAACCTGGTGATCACATTTGCAGGCATCACATCCGCCAGATACCGGAGTCTTGAAAGGTTCACGTCGAGGATGGTCACCATTGCTCCCAGCCCTGCAGCCATTTTAGCTGCCTGAGTTCCTACAATTCCACCTCCAAGGATTAAAACCTGTCCGGGTTTAACACCAGGTACTCCACCGAGCAAAACCCCTTTCCCCTTGATAGGCTTTTCAAGGTATTTGGCCCCCTCCTGGATGGCCATCCTTCCGGCTACCTCACTCATAGGTACAAGCAATGGGAGGCTTCCGTCCGGGGCTTCCACGGTTTCATAGGCAAGACATACGGAATCACTTTCGATCATCGCATGTGTCAGTGGTTCATAACTGGCAAAGTGGAAATAAGTGAATACCAATTGATCTTTTTTGATGAGTTTATACTCGGATTCAATAGGTTCTTTCACTTTCATGATCATTTCGGCAACGCCATAAACCTCTTCAATAGTCGGCAGGATTTTGGCACCTGCATCCTGGTACATCTGGTCGGAAAAACCACTGCCTAATCCAGCTGTTTTCTGGATATAAACGGTATGGCCTCTTTTGATCAGTTCAAGCGCGCCACCAGGTGTCAAGGCGACTCTGTTTTCGTTGTTTTTAATCTCTTTAGGAACTCCAATAATCATATCTGACAGGTTTTATTTAGATTAACTTATTGGCAAATGTAGTTAATATTAGGGCAATTTCCAATGATTTACCAGGTACTTATCCGGGTATTTATTCATCCCAAAATACAGGCTTTCCCGTGTCTGCTATGAGCCCCTTTTCCAAGGCCATTTTGAAGAGATGCCGGACGGCATTTTTCCCTTCTGTCCCTAAATCTTTCGTAAAATCGTTTACGTATAAACCTATATGCGCATACATCACTTCTTCCTCCATTTCCTGTGCATGTTCCCGGATAAACGGCAGAGCTTCCCTGGGGTGATCAAAGGCATAAGCCACACTACGGGCCAATACCTGGTTGATTTTTGCCTTGGTTTCCAAGGACAGTTTATTATTCACCACAATACCTCCTAACGGGATTGGAAACCCGGTTGTACCTTCCCAGTATTCTCCGAGATCCTCGATTTTAACCAATCCCTTATCTGCATAAGTGAATCGATTTTCATGAATAATTAAACCTGCATCCGCTGCTCCAGTAAGTACAGCTGTCTCAATGTCCGAAAACAACAATTCATATTTGTTGGTCGCTTCGGGAAAAGCCAGTCCAAGTAAAAAGTTGGCGGTAGTATATTGCCCGGGAATGGCGATTTTTGCCTTGTTTATTTCAGCAGTTGTCATGGAAGATCTGGCAATCAACAAGGGTCCGCAATTTTTCCCTAAAGCGCTTCCTGCATCCAACAGGCTGTACTGTCCAAGCAAATGAGCAAAAGCGTGATAACTCAACTTGGTAACATCTATATCTCCCTGGAAGGCAAGCCGGTTAAGTTCTTCCACATCAGCCATGATCACCTCAAAATCCAGGCCTTCGGTATCGATCTTTCCATGGATCATGGCATCAAATATGAATGTATCATTCGGACAGGGAGAAAACCCAAGTGTTAACTTCATTTTATAAAATTTTACTGCTGCCAAAAAATAAAACTATTCGCTGAACTTTTATCTGCAGGCATTAATTACCTTTGTTGTTTCATGACGACGGCAAATATGTCCTTCGTAATGAAATGGACGAATGCAAATCTAACCAATTGGAGGGACATTATTCTGGTGGTTTGTTTTTTGCCGGAAGTCTGATTTTTATCATTTCTCAGCACATATCATGGAACCACAAATCATATACGAAGATAATCACCTCATTGCAGTGAACAAACCAGCTGGCTGGTTGGTTCAGGCGGATATTACCGGAGACCTGACCCTGGCCGACTGGACGAAATCCTATATTAAACAACGGTATAAAAAACCAGGGGATGTATTCCTGGGAACGGTCCACAGGATTGACCGCCCTGTAAGTGGTACTGTCATTTTTGCGCGGACGAGTAAAGCATTGAGCCGGATGAATGAATTGATTCGGGAAAGGAAAATCGTCAAAAAGTACTGGGCTATAATCAATGTCCGCCCAGATCCTTTATCCGCCGAATTAACCCACTTCCTGGTAAAAGATAAAGCCAAAAATAAAGCCAAAGCATTTGACAATTTGAGCCGCCGGGCAGAAGGTGCTAAAAAAGCCACATTGACTTACAATATGATTGGAGGTATTGGCGACAATTACCTACTGGAAATTGATTTAAAAACAGGACGTCCTCACCAGATCAGAGCTCAGATGTCAAAGATGGGATACCCCATCAGGGGAGATATCAAATACGGATTTAAAACACCAAATCAGGATGCCAGCATTCACCTGCATTGCCGGTCTATGTCTTTCATTCACCCCGTAAAAAAGGAACCCGTGACCATTACCGCCGATCCTCCGGATGACCAGATCTGGCGACTTTTTGAAGATATGTGGAATTAGACGGTGGACGGTGGACGGTGGACGGTGGACGGTGGACGGTGGACGAGGGACGGTGGACGAGGGACGGTGGACGGTGGACGGTGGACGACGGACGGTGGACGAGGGACGGTGGACGGTGGACGAGGGACGGTGGACGGTGGACGAGGGACGGTGGACGGTGGACGAGGGACGGTGGACGGTGGACGGTAAGATTTTTTTCGTTGTGAATGATCAAAAGGATCGAAGAACCCTTAAGTCGGCTACGCAATTAAAATTTAAAAATCACAATAAAGAACCAATGCGATTAAGCCTTTTCAAATTATCTTTTTGCACTGGAATTTTGACCATTTTTTCATTGGGCAGCCTGGCTGGTCAGGATTTGGATTTTCCGGTAAGTCCGCCCAAAAATTATGTTTGTTATACTACTCCAAATCCACTTATCATTGATGGAGCCTTACTGGAGCATGAATGGGCAGGCGCTGCCTGGACAGATGCCTTTATTAACATCCTGGGGCCTGAAGATGCACCCCCTTACTTTACCACAAGGGTAAAAATGCTTTGGGACAGCAACTATTTTTATTTCGGTACGCTATTGGAAGAACCTCATGTCTGGGGAACGCTGACAGAGCGGGATGCCATCATTTATTTCGATAACGATTTTGAAATCTTTATCGATCCTGACGGGGACAACCACAATTACATGGAATTGGAAATCAATGCCCTAAATACTGTTTTTGATCTTTTCCTTAAGCGCCCCTATCGCGACACCACAAGGGCTGAAATTGAATTTGACATGCCCAATGTGCTTACTGCTGTCAGTATCAATGGCACCCTTAACGACCCTTCCGACAAAGATCAAAACTGGGGGATTGAAATTGCTATCCCATGGAAGGATATGTTGGAATATATGCCTGGAAAAAGAATACCCAGGGATCAGGAACAATGGCGCATCAATTTTTCAAGGGTACATTGGGAAACGGATATTATCGATGGGAAATACGTCAAGAAAAAAGACTCAAATGGTAAACCGCAAAGAGAACTGAACTGGGTTTGGTCCCCCCAATGGGCCGTGAATATGCATCAACCGGAATTTTGGGGGTACGTTCAATTCAGTGATTCCATCGCCGGAAGCAACGAGGTCGAATTTCGGAAAGATATAGATTTCGATTTAAAAATAGCCTTGGTCGAAGTGTACAAAAAACAAAAGGAATTCTTCGGAAAACACCAGCGCTTTACAGAAAACATTGCAGACTTGAAACTGGATTTTTACCATGTTAAAAAATTCAGTGATCTCATAGAAATTGAGGTCAAGGGGAACACTTTCATCGCCAAGGCAAACGGACTTAAAGCCATTTGGACAATAAATGAAAGGAGTCACCTGACCTTTCAGGATTATCTGGATTAAACATCCATGTACTATCCAGATTAGATACTCTTAACCTGCCTGATGAGTTCAGGAGGTAAATTCATCATCCGTAATTTTTCAAACCTATGTTCTTCAACAAACTTTTCAACTTGTCACTCGTAGTTTTGCTATTTACCTCCACTATAATTTTTTCAGGTTGTGAATCACCGAAAGAAGAAGAAGGTTTACCGGAGTATTGGGTCTGGATGAATTACCGGTCTACTGCGGATTGGGATCAAACGTTCCAAAAATTACAACAGACCGGTATTAGGGGTGTTCTGCTCCACGCCAGAGTTGAGGATTATCCCAAAGTAATTCCTGTCGCTGAGCAATATGGCATCGACATACATGCATGGCAATGGATCCTGAACAGGCCCTACGGAGACATCCCCGCAAAACACCCGGAATGGTTAAGTGTCAACAGGGAAGGAATGTCGCTCGCCGAAGATACGGCATATGTCGGCTATTATAAATTCCTTTGCCCTGCCCTGCCAGAAGTCAGGGAATACCTGGTAAATGACCTTGAAAAGATTGTTCAGATAGATGGTGTAAAAGGGTTAAGTCTTGATTACTGCCGGTTTGTTGATGTCATCCTGCCAGAAAATATTCAACCCAAATACGATATCGTCCAGGATAAAGAATATCCACAATGGGACTACGGGTACCATCCCGCCATGATCGAAAAATTCATGGACCAACATGGATACGATCCAAGAGAGCAGGCTGACCCTTCCACCGATACTGCCTGGTTACAATTCAGATATGACCAAGTGACGGAGGTAGCAAATCTATTAGCAGACATGACCCATAGACATGGCAAAATTATCAGCGCTTCTCCTTTTCCGAGTCCGTCGATTGCGAGAAAACTCGTTCGTCAGGATTGGGATAAGTGGGATCTGGATATCGTCTTTCCAATGATGTACACCGGGTTTTATGCTGATGGCGGTGAGCAATGGCTGGCGGAGTGCACCCGGGAATCGGTAACAAGTGTTGAGCCTAAAGGCACAAAGGTTTACAGCGGGCTATTCGCTCCTCATCATAAAAACGATACGCTGGATTTGACCCGGGCCATGACTATCGCGCGGGGTAATGGTGCATCCGGCATTGCTATTTTCAGTTACCCCGGGCTGGATAGTTTGCAGTGGATAGAATTGGAGGAGTACAACGAGAGCAGCAGCAGTTGGTGGTGGTGGTGGTGGTGGTGTCACATCATGCAGTCGACGATTATCACACGTGGAACTCAGAACGGTTGGGACAATACTTTGCACAACACGGATTAGGACAATACTCTGCCACTATCCAGTTGTCATAAAATCACAGGTGCATTGGCACCACTCCTCACGGATCAAGATCTGAAGGACATGGACATATCGATTGTCGGTGATCGACTCCAGATCAAACATTGTCTTCAAGACCTTAACAGACAAGCACGCTACAATACACGTATCCAATCTCTTTGGGAAGGTACAGAACGATTGTTTTATAGTGACTTTGATCAATCCATCAATACATGTTGGGGATTCGTCCCGTCGACCCGTCCACATATATAAACTCACCACGAACCACCTCAAAGTCAAAAAAGGTACGACCTGTCCGATGTGGACCGGTGAGGTTGTGTTGTTTTGGTGTACACGAAAAGAGTAACAACATCGATTTGAGTAAAGTCGACGATGTGGATGTGTTTGGTGTCCCCGCACCGTGTCTACAACGAAGCTGTTGTTGTTGTCGTGCCCGCGGCAAGGATATAGTAGAAGTCGAATCACGATTCCAGCAGCAGAGGGGTGGTGGCGGTGGCGGTGGTGGTGGAAAGATCCATCTCGTCGTCGAGGAAGGACATGGTGATGTTGTTGCTAATCTTATATTGAATCAAGTAGAGGAGTCACAAAAGATGGAACGGACGTAAGAGAGAGAACTGAACGAACGAAGAAAGAAAGAAAGAAAGAAAGATGGATATGTATCATAATGTATGGATAGATGTAGGAGTTGAGTGAAAGAGCAAAAGTTGATGACAGTGTGAGACGATCTAGGTATAAAGGAGGAGAAGAAAGAGGAACGCCGAAATACCAAAACCCTCGAACGAACGACCCTTCCAACTTGTTGTTGGCTCAGAACGGTGACCGAAATAGAAATGGACGGACTGTTCGGAAAATACTTCCCTGCCCACCTAGACTTTGGCTATAGTCCGTCAGACTTGCTTTGGAGTGGAGTCCAGAGATATTATACGTACGGTCATAACAGTACTGTCTAAACTGTTGCTATAAAGCTTTATGTCCGTTTCTTTCTTCTTTGACTTCACAAAAGTGTTCGACTTGTTTTTTTGTTTGTTTTTTGGCATTCTCTTTCTATGTTTTCTCTATTCTCACGTTCCAATGTCCATATGGCAATGTATTGATTGATTGAGTCGTTTGCCATTTTGAATTGCGCACATGATGCAAAAGAATACACACACGTCGAGTGAATGTGTGTCTGTGTGTGCGCGCACGTGCAGTTCCGATTCGATCTTGTTACGCGTACAAGGTGTTGACTCTTATGACAAGAAAGGACACCGAGAACAACAACAACTGGAAATGCTTCTGGATCTTCTGAACCATTCTTGCACGGATCTTCCTTTATCCAAAAAGAATCAGTTCTTCATTCTAGGAGACAAAAGTCGACAATTCAAGACGATGAGAGAGTCTTTCCTAGGCACTCGTGCTCTCTGCTGCTTCTGTCGAGCCTGAGATTTCTGATGCTGTTGTTGTTCCATCGCAACCTTCTTCAATGATGCGGCAGTATATGCATCTGTTTCGCCGTCAATGTTTTGTGGCAGCAGTGGCAGCAACATCCGGTGGTAGCTTCATAAGGTCGTTCAGTACGATCGATTGGATATCCTGCTGCTGTTCCTGCTGCTGCTCGATCAGAGGCGGAAAACTCCTGGCTTGCTTTAGGAACTTCTTGGACGATATGGATGTTGACTAAGCCACGGTTCCGGCATTGAGCGAAATACGTTGTGAGCCACGCCGATTGCCTTTGTCGGAATTTTTGTTGTTCCTGTTGCTGCTGATCAGTGGCGGCGGCGGCTACGGGGCTTTTCATGCCGTTTTCTCCGTCGCCTTCATCCCGCCGGAGGTACATCTGTTGGAAATTCCGGCCGACACGTAGCATGTGAAAGAAATGGTATGTCTGTAATTCGATTTCGGCACGATGACGTTGTTGTTCCAACGATGACGGCTTTGACTGTTGAGGTTGCTTCGGCGGTTGTTGCTTTTGTGTTTCGATCCGTTGTAACAACCCCGTCCAGATCCGTTGTGTGACTGCAATCCCAACTTGTGCCGACTCGGTCTCAGCAGATGGTTGGGAGGAGGAGGAGGAGGAGGAGTGAGGGTGCTGCTGCTACTTCAAGATGGTGGTCGACACAACAACACGCGCGTAACGTATGACTGAAACTGGTACCTTTCGTGAGTCCACGTGAATCTAAATCATACAACAGTTTGGCAGTCGTTGCAAGTAATGTTGACGATGACGATGACGATGACGATGACGATGACGATGACGATGACGACGCCGAAGCCGAATGAACCGACGTCAGGATTGATGTCATGACGACGACGACGACGACGACGATGACGATTATTCAGCAACCGGCATTGGTGCGCAAGCAATTCTACAACAGTCGCGTACGCATCGAGCAGTATCGTATGGTCCTTTTGGAGGGAGGATGCTACTACGACGATATTGTCATGTTCATCATAACCACCACCGATGCCGCCGCCGCCGTCGTTCTTTTTGCCGTCCAACACCTCGAGGAGTTTGACGGAAACATCGTCGGACTTGTTGTTCGTAGTCAGATCTTTCTCTAGTCGAATTTGACGTCGTTCATGGAGGTACCGTTCAAGACGTTCCACAAGATCTTGAGCGATGTACGGCATACCATGACTGCTGTCGTTCTCTGTCATGGTTGTTGTTGTTGTCGCCGCGTCCGTTTTCATGACACGGACGTACAGCGTCAAAACCAGCAGGTACGTTTCAGCTGTTGGGATCGGCAACGGAAATGGCAGTTTTTGTTGTTGGCTGCTGCTGCTCATATTATTGTCTTGTTTGTTGTTGCTGTTGTTGTTTCGCTGCTCCAGAACCAATCACGTTCAAAGTCCCAAAACGGTTGCATGAATTCCAATATCATGTATGCACGATCGGCACGTCTTCGCCAGTAATTAGGGTCGGTGTCGTCACAGCAACAGTGTTGTTAGTGTTGTTGTTGTTGGTAGTAGCCGAATCGGGGTTGTAATTGGCAACATAGTAACGAATGTCGTCATCGTAATCATTATCGTCATCATCATCTTCTTCTGTTCTGCTGTTTCTTCACCATTATGACCACCGTCTGACGCTACAGCTGCAGCGGCAGAAAGCTGTTCTAGGACGGCATGACACCGTCCTGTAGTGATCCGGTCATGCTGGCCTTGTGCTAATCCTACCTGATGACACTGTTGTAGTATGACATACGTACCGTGTTTTGTTGTCCAACACGCGAAGGTCAGGGTCGTCATCACTGCTGCTGTTGTTGTCACTGTCATCGCTGTCAAGTAACGGAGATGACGCCGCCATCGTCGTCCATACGTTCCGATACAGCGGGTCCAGAACACGGCCTTGGTGGTCATCATTTTTCGTCGATGCCGATGTCGATGTCAAGAAACGTCCTGTCCAGTCCCTGTAGTCATCATCTTCCTGTTCGTGGTCGCTGACGGTCATCATTGTCCCTGTCTTTCGGATGGATGTAGTTAGCAGTTGTTGTTCTTGTTGTTGCTGTGGCAGTAGTCGAAAACAACAACAGCGACCATGGAGATGATGACGATGCCTCGTCGTCGTCTCTACTAACAAAAATGTCCGAACGTCCACCACACGATCATCATCATCTCCTGACAGCAGTGAGGCATTTACTGTACTGTTTCTGCTGCAAGTTAGGATGATGCTCCTCCTCCTCCTCCTCCGACCTCCTTGGAAAGTGGAGGAGTAGGAGTAGGAAGATGAGGATGAGGAGGGACCGACACCAACACCACCGACACCACCGCGAACACAACGAACACGTGGATCACCAACACCACCACAACGAGCACGATGTATCATACGACGGCATAACGTCGTCGTAGTCGTCGTAGTCGTCATCATCATCATACTCCTACTGCTGCTACTGATACTGCGCACAGACATCATCGTTCGTTTTTGCTTGTACTGTACTGTCTGTTGTGTGTGTTCTGTTTTCGTTTCACGTACGTATCGATAATACGTACGGGATCCGAGTTGGTCACGATTTGTCTTCGAAGTAGAACTGTGTGAAGTCGGTAGCGATGGACGGACCGATGGGAGTTTCCATTGACCCCTTTCGAAGGTGTGGAAAGGCAACCCCTCTCTCGTTGTTTGGTTTTGCATCCTGAGGTCTCCCGTCATTTGCTGGTCCGTAGGCCTATCCACCCCAAATTTGTTGTACATTTTGGTGCATGACGTCAGAGAGCGAACGCACCCAATAAAATTTCTCGATCCCCAAATCCTCCCCTCCCCTCGAGATTCCCTTTTGTTGTTTTTCTACTCCCTTTTTTTCGTTTTTTACTTCCCTCTTTTTTTTTTGCAAAGGGAGTAAGATATGGACTGCGAACGTGAATGCAAAGGGAGTAGATATGGGACTGCGAACGTGAATGAATCCTAAAACTACTAAAAATTCAAGTACTTCGAAGCACATTTTCTCCCTTTTTCGTTTTCAGCTCCCCTGTAGATATCTTGCGAAGGGAAGCTGGGTGGGACTCACCACATTTAAGGATTACTCGACAGCGTACTTTTAACAATTTTCGACAAACCTACTTATCACATAACAACAATAAAGATAAAAGATGTGCTATTGACAGCAGCAGTACAGTAGTATAATAGAGTAATAATGAATAGCAACAACGAACGACAACGACAACAACACCCACCCTCGTCCGTGTTTCCCGTTTCTACTATGATATTACTACTGGTGATGCCTCTATCCGTCGTCATGATGATGATGATGATGATGATGATACCGGGGACGGCTGTTGCGTTTACGACGACGGCTCCAACACCATCACCGTCGTTAGCAGCAGCAGCAGCAGTTTTACGACGATCGTGTGGTGGTTGGGGTCTTCATCATCATCGTCATGATGCTACTACAACTGCGAAAGGGAGGGAGAAGAGCATCATCATCATCATCATCATCATCATCGTCGTCTGATCCGGTCGGATCGTTGTTGAGGATGACGACGACGGGAAGTACAACTAGTGGTGGCAGGAGTGGATCCTATTGCAGCAGACGATACTACTGCTCCTAGTACCGATGACAGTAGTAGCGGTGACAGTAGCAGTGAGAATCTTGTTGCTGTTGATGGCTCATCATCATCTATATCTTCTTCACACCTCCACCTCCTCCGCAGCCGGCAGAATCACTTCGGACATTGTTTCCACCATGGATCACAACAAACACAAACGCAGACGACGAAGACGACAACAAAGCAACACAGACACATGTCACCAACGGTACGATCGACATTCCTGAAGAGGGACATGTGATTTCCTACAAGGTGTTTCACGGAACTCATTATCATACCAACGACAAAGACGACGACGACGGCAATGACGATAAGAAGAAGCCGACACGAAGACGACCCACCACCACCACCACTGCAGTAACGTTTCATTGCGGGTTCCGGTGCGGGGTGTACCGATAACCATGCCCGGTTTTTCGACCCCCGACAAGTGGGATGTCGTCGTGTTGTTAGATCAACGTGTGGTTGTGGCAACAGTTACTGTACTACTACTGTCAGTGGTGCAACACCACCGGTAATAACAATCCACTCGTCAACAACACGTTACTGGATTTAGTGGAAGACTGTGAACGTCTCCGACACCGGGTTCTTGGTTCCGACGTGGAATGGACGACGGTACTGGGCGGGTCGTGGGGCACGACGTTGGCGTTGGCGTACGCGCAGGAATACCCGTCATCGATGAAGTCGTTGATCTTGAGGGGGTGTGTACGATGCGTCAATGTGAAATCGATTGGTTGTTCACGTCACCATCACCACAACTACAACAACAACTACAACTACAACGGGACGACGCAACAACAACAACAACAACAGGAACCAACAAAACGAAATTCCAATGATCGACAAAATGATGGAGATGTGGGAACAATTCGAAACAGGAAGTGGTGATGCGACAGCAATGAAGAAGAAGAACGATGACGATGATGATCCAAGACGTGCCTCTCCGTGGGTACTATCATCTGTTTACGACAGGAACAACAACAAAAATAACAGAAGAAGAAAAATGGTGATAGTGGTAGTAGCAGCAGCAGCTCGACATCCACGTCGAAGCCGAATTCGAAGTGTCGATTGTATTGTGAATGCCGACCAAAAAATCCAACAGGCTGTCCAGTCATGGTTTCAATGGGAAAATGTACATGAGTGTATCGCACAAACTCCAACTACAACACGACCACCAACAAACACCCCCTACCAACAACAACAACAACAACAACAGTAGCAACAACAACAATATGACTCAAATGAGACAAATCATCCATCAATGGGATCAAAATACCGAATCAGAATTCAATGCGAGTGATCCGTCCGTTGGAGTACTAGTAGTGTCCTCCTCCGCTGTCTCCACCGCGACTGGTAGTAGCCGTGACGGCACTAGCAGCAGCCAATCAACAAGAGACAACTCACCTCAAGCAGGATGGGCATTACAAGACTCTCACGGTCATCAACTACTGTCTCCGCAACTAGACGGTAGTAGTAGTAGTAGCAGTAGCGGTGGTACAGTAATGACCACTTATATCACAGATACCGTTATGGGTTGCGTCAAGGTATCACTACTGCGTCTGCGAAATCATCATCTTCGTCGTCATCATCATCAAAATTGGTGTACGACGAATCCAAATCATCATCTACCTACGTCGACACGAACATATCACGTCAGGTCTTATTGACATGTCACTACTGTACTACCGTGATCACTGCATGAACGGTCTTGGTCTGTTGGATAGACCGAATGGAACGATCTCATTGTGGACCCTCAATCGAAGATTACCAACATTGTTGCAGTTCAAGGGATGGATCGGATATGCCCACCTGACACGGCATTGGATTTGTTTCAGGTATGGGATGACGTTGTGGAAGAAGCATCAGGAGACCAACAGCAACAACAACGGCGACTTGAACTCCGGATCCCAT
>CALODM010000028.1:0-78021 GCA_942492125.1 uncultured Bacteroidota bacterium | reverse complement strand
CACAGTATATGAAAGCCTCTCTGGATGAAAACGGGAAAGTTACAGAATTGGTTGCATCGGTTCGCATTCCCGTCTATTCAATCACTTTCCGGCCCGGGGTGGACGAGCCTCAAGGTTGGGGAAGCCAATAGTGCCTGCAATATTCCTTTTGACCTTCCAAATATGCAGGTGGAAACTGGAAAAGCTCCAGCTCACGTTAGAATTGGATGGTATCGATCGGTTATCAACATCCCTCACGGGTTCTCTGTTAATGTTTTTGCCGATGAACTGGCTCACGCTGCCGGAATAGATCCCCTGGAATTCCGACTCCAACTCATAGGGAAAGATAGAATTGAAGAAACGCAAAGCGATTACAAATATGATACAGCACGTTTAAAACACGTATTAAAAAGGGCCGCCGAAAATGCGGAATGGGGCAAAACCCTGCCTGAAGGACATGCTTATGGAATAGCTGTCCAATACAGTTTCTTATCCTATGTCGCCTCTGTTGTAGAAGTTTCCGTAATTGATGGTAAAGTAAAAGTACATAATGTTTATACCGTTATTGATTGTGGTACAGCCGTGAATAAGAACACGATAGTGTCTCAGATGGAAGGTTCCGCTGTATTTGGCATGTCCTTAACTTTTTGGAAAAATTACCGCCAAAAATGGCGCCATCGAGCAAAGCGTAATTATCACGACTACCAGATGTTGCTCACGCCGGAAGCACCGAAGGTTCATGTTGAAATTGTTGAAAACAACGAACGGCCCACAGGTGTTGGAGAACCTGGTGTACCCGGTTATAGCTCCGGCAATTATCAACGCTATTTTTAAAGCCACACGTAAAAGGTAATACAGCTTGCCATTGTCTGATCATGGACTTGTTTAAACTTTGAAGAATAATTATTTATGAACAATAACGTACATCCTCCGCCGCCTCCGGTATACTTTCGATCTCAGCGATTCGAAAATGATCGAAATTTTTGCTTTGGCTGGCGGAGAAGTAACACGGGCACAAATAAGCGATTGGTTGAAAAAAGACGACGATCAGGCCTATGTGGGTATTTATGATAAAAGAATTTTTCTGTTTTCCTCAATGTGGTTTATTGGTACTCAAAAGAGGCAAAGAGAAGGTCACTCCTCCTAAAAATGAAAAAAAAATTGAACAATAACCTTCGTTTTTAGAAAATTGAAAATAGCTTTAAACCTGAAGGATGAGGATATTCTCGAGATGTTTAAACTGGTGGATCTTGGCGGTAAGTAAACACGAAGTAAGCGCACTGTTCCGCAACCCCAAACAAAGCCAGTACCGGGACTGTAAAGACCAGTTTTTTCGCACTTTCCTACACTGAATGCGGTTCGAAATATCATGTGGGTAGGATGATAGTGACGTTTATTAGCGTTTGATGTTGTTTGATTTTGTTTGAGATAAGTTGATAAAGAGCCTAACCCAACCTATCTCAACTTATCTCTAAATTATCTCAACATACTCTACATTTCCACCCAACCATCGCCGTCACCTCAATTTCCACCAGCATCTCCGGATCGATTGCTGCAGACACCTCCACCATCGTTGAGGCCGGTTTTGTCTTGAAAAAAAAATGTGATGGGCTCTTGCCAATATCTTGCCAATCCTGGATATTGGTCACATAAATACGAGTACGCACGACATCCTCGATGCCACTGCCTAGGTTCATCAGCACTTCATCAATGGTATTTGGATATATCTAGCTTGTCCGAAGGCACTGCCTTTGCCACCACTTCGCCATTTGTGAAATGAAAAGGGGTCCCCGCCACTTCGATTACGTTGCCAACCCTGACAGCACGGGAATAACCGACAATGTCCTCCCATTTTGCTCCCGTAGTATAATTTGTTCTTTTCATGGAACAAATATAAGCCGTACTGCTATTAATATGGTGAGTGAATTTTTCTTTATCAATGGGCTCCCCGGTTAAATTTGTGGGTTTGAGGAAAAGAATTAATTTACGGGAGGATTGTTGCAGAGCATTCCTATTTAAATTATCTTAAGTTTCTTAAAGAAAAAAACGCACTAAAATAACAACTTAATGAACATAAACTTAGCCGTACTTATTGACGGAGATAATATACCATCAGCCTCAGTAAAAGAAATGATGGAGGAAATAGCTAAATATGGCAATCCAACTATAAAAAGAATTTATGGGGACTGGACAAAACCCAATTTATCCAAATGGAAAAACCTGCTACTCGAAAACGCCATAACGCCCATTCAACAATATGGATATACCACTGGTAAAAATGCAACTGATTCAGCCATGATCATCGACGCGATGGATATCTTGTATTCTGAAAAAGTAAATGGATTTTGTCTGGTATCGAGCGATAGTGATTTTACACGATTGGCAACCCGCTTGAGAGAAGCGGGAATGAATGGTGATTGGAATAGGTGAAAAAAAGACGCCGAAACCATTTTATTGTTGCCTGTGATAAGTTCATTTATATTGAAATTTTGAAAAACCAATCTAAAGAGGCTGAAATCGGAAAATGCAAGATGACAAACTGAGAAAGAGCAAGAGATTCAGTTGATAAAATCACCGGGAAAGAAATTAGCTTAATTCCGACTACTATTAACGATTTATCCGATGAAGATGGATGGGCGTTTTTAGGGGATGTGGGAAGCTGTTACACAAAAAGAAGCAACCGAATTTTGATCCCAGGAATTATGGTTTTCAAAACTAACACCGTTGATTAAATCAATCGGAAAATTTGAAATTGAACAACGAGAGAGCTCCAAAAGCAGGCATAAATTGATTTATGTAAAAAAATAAAGAAAACGCGGAAATCACGCACTCGGAAAAAATGATTGATAATACATTAGAAGATCTTGGCTATAATGACCAGTTGGAGGCCTTCAGGAATTGATCAAAACCTCGAAGATTTTGAGATGGGAAGAATTTCAGCGGAGCATAAAGAACGGTACACTGTCAAAACAAAAGAAGGAGAATTCGACGCAGAAATCACCGGTAATATGCGTTTTTCGGCTCAGAGCCGTGAGGACTTTCCTGCGGTAGGGGACTGGGTGGCCCCTCCATGTTTTTGACGATAATTTCGCTATAATCCACAAAATTTTTCCCAGGTTTTCCACCCTGAAAAGACAGGCAGTTGGCCATGCCGGGGAAATCCAGATCATTTGCAGTTAACATTGATTTTGCCTTTTGAGTACAAGCGGCTGACAGGGATTTTAATATCAATCGCCTGGAAAGATACCTGACACTATGCCATTCTGCAGGAGGAGTCCTATAATTGTGCTTAACAAAATTGACCTGATTGAGGCAAGATCGAAAAAAGGAAATTTCTGGAACAGATCCGGGGCCGGATAAAAGATATTCCCGTTTTAGCCATCAGAATGAGACCCAAAGTGGATATGGAAACCATCAGGCAGTTTCTTGGAGAAAGGAGAAAAACTTACTGTTTGCTGGGGTCTTCAGGCGTCGGAAAATCAACCTTACTCAATAACCTTTCTGGCAGGTCAGTTACGAGGAAACAGATGCCCTGGACTTAGAGTAATTAGAAAGGAAGACATGTTACGAGTTCTCACCGGGAACCTATTATCCTTTGAAAAAAATGGCGGTATCCTGACTGATAATCCCGGGATGCGGGAAGTGGGCATTGCAGATGCACCGGGCGGGCTGAAAGTGACTTTTGACAAAATCATCAGCCTTGCACAGGATTGTAAATTCAAAGAGATTGTACCCATACCAGTGAAAATCGGCTGCGCTGTGCTTGAAGCCCTTGATCACGGAGATATTGACATGGATTCCTACGACAACTATCTGAAAATCGAAAGGGAAAAGACCCATTTTGAATCTACCGTTGCTGAGCGTCGGAAAAAGGACAAAGCCTTTGGCAAAATGGTCAAAAAGCATGAAAAAGATATTGGTAAAATAGCCGATAGGCGCTGGTATGGATAAAACAAAAATGGTTGTAGATATTTTTGACCATTATGCCAATGAATATCAGGACAAATACATGGATGTCAGTTTGTACCATGGTTCCTTAAATTTGTTTTGCGATTCTCATTAAAAAAGAAAATGCTACTATTTTAGAAATTGCTTGTGGCCCCGGCAATATTACCAGTTATTTATTGCAAAAACGGCCTGATTTTGAAATCCTGGGCACCGATTTATCTGCAAAAATGATTGAACTTGCCAAAGCAAATAATCCTACCGCTTCTGTTTCAAATAATGGATTGCAGAGCAATCGATACCCTTGACCAAAAGTGGTTCATGATGCGATCATGTGCGGATTTGTTTGCCCTATTTATCCAAAGAGGAATCCTTGAAATTAATCACGATGTTTTAGTTTTGTTAAAGCCCAATGGTGTTTTTTATTTGAGCACCATGGAAGATGACTATGACAAATCCGGATGGAAAGGCCCCAGTTCCGGAGGCGATAAGAGTTGTTTATGTATTACCATCAAGCGGATTATTTGACAAGAGGGCTGGAGGGGAAAACGGGTTTTGAAATTATTGATCTCGAGTCGAAAAGCGTTATCCGGATGGGACCGGTGGAACTACTGTGGATTTGCTGATAACGGCCAGGCTGAAAAAAATAAATTGCTCTGTTATTTACTTTTGTAAATCTTCAACTCTTTTAATGAACATAAAATTCACCACTATTAATCACCTACCGGAAACCATGGCGCCAGTGGCTAGAAGGCAACTTTGATAGAGCCACGAACAAGGCTGGTTTATCCCAAATAAAGCAACGGGTAAAAAAGGAATTTTCTACAACGATGCCTGAAAGAAGCTGTTTGGATTGACAGTGATTAAAACCCTGGATGAAAATCATGCCATTCAACGATTTACTCCTCGGAAGCCCAAAAGCACCCTATACGCAAGCCAATAAAGAAAGACTGAAATGGCTTGCTCAGGATTCACCCTTCGTTATGGGGGCAGTTCAAAAAATCATTGAAGAAGCATTTATTTTTCCAACGGACATTGGGGGGGGGGGGGGGGGGGGGGGGGGGGGGGGGGGGGGAGAGAGAGAGAGAGAGAGAGAGAGAGAGAGAGAGAGAGAGAGAGAGAGAGAGAGAGAGAGAGAGAGAGAGAGAGAGAGAGAGAGAGAGAGAGAGAGAGAGAGAAATCAGGAAGACAAGCCCAAATCTATGGGATTTCACTGTATTCGATTTTCGAACCCTACAAACGAATACGCATTGCCTATATTGAGGCTGCCCGCAAGCGGCCGGAAGAATTCAAAAAACGCCTGTTCAGTTTTATTGAAAAGACAGAGGCATAAACTGATCATTCAAGGCTTTGGGGGTATTGATAAATACTACTGAAGTGAAAAATGGAAAAAATGGAAAAAGTAAATGTTACTTGATAAGCTTTCTATAAGTTTGCAGACCACTGGAATCCACGAATCGTTGGTGAACTAAACGGGCAATACGTCAAGCTGGCCAAACCTCAAAGGGGACTTTGTTTGGCATAAACACGATGAAGAAGATGAGCTGTTTTATGTGTTAAAAGGGGAAGCTGAAATTGAATTCAGAGACAAAGTTGTGCACTTAAAAGAAAATGAATTTTTATTGTTCCTAAAGGTGTTGAGCATCGCCCTGTGGCGGAGCAAGAAGTTTCGGTTATGTTATTTGAACCATGGGAACATTGAATACAGGAGATACAGTTAATACATTCACAAAAGAAATACTGACAAAAATTTAGTGATGATCAAGGACAAGGTTTTTATAATAATAATGCTGTTTTTACTTACCTCGATTATCGATTGGACAAGCAGAGTCAGGTCTGCAAATGAGAATTGAAAATGCAACCTATAGAAAGAGCAAAGAAGTTTTCAGATGGACGTTTATTGGGAAAACAAAGGAATAGATACCTTATACGCTATTCAGCCTCAATCCAATCATTTTGATGGCGATATCTTGAAGAACGGAGGTTTGGTTTTTGTTGGAGAAGTGCAAAAACCGTATCATTTGACATTGACACAAGAAGAGTTCGTGCCCTAGTGGTGAAACTGTCTATTCGTCGAGTAAACTACCTAAATTGTTTTCACCTTACGGCTTCCACATCGTCACTGTTCCTCTGGTCAGCGATCTCAAAAGTTTGTAGCCAGTTTGCTAAGCCGCCGAACAAAGGTTTTGCCCCGAAAAGCTGAATATAGCGTTGAAATATCGTACGGTCCTCAATATACTACCATTACAAAAGCTCAAAAAGTGGCCATTGAAAAGCGGAAAAAAGCCTACGATGAACTAATGAAGGAGGTAACAGATTTCATTGATGAGCAAGAGATAGAAACAACTCAGCGTAAGCCTTCGATTTCCCTGATGCATACCATTTGGGATAATGACAATATCATACAATCACTTACCCGGACAAAAGTCAGCTCAGAAACAATAGCTGTGGTAAAAAATAATACATGACTGCTACATAAATTATCGCATTCTCCCAACCCTGCTATTGCTCTTTTTTCGATTGGTGCCTTTAGCCAGGAACAATACCGGCTGGATTTGGAAAAAGGAACCTACAAAACGGAAGAGTCAACGTTGACATTGGAGATTAGTATTCAAAATAATAGTAAAGAGACGTTGGTAATGGTGAAACCCCGATCAGAGCATTTTAAGGAACATCCCAGGTTCCAGGGATTGCATTTCATTGGCGAGCTCCAAAAACCGTATAGTTTACAGGTAACCATCGAAAAGCCATGTGATACCGAATTAGAAATGATGGCTCCGGTTCAGGATTATCCGATATCCGCTCATTTGATGAAATACGATTTTATAACCGTACCTCCCAGGAACGTTCAGAAACCATTAAGGTGTATATCAATTTGGCCGATATTGAATTTTGTGAAGAAGGATTATACACTGCCCGGATTGTTTACAACCCCCAGTATGAAACCATCACAAAAAAGCAACGAAAAAATTTCTGGAGAAAAAGAAAAAACCTTTGATGATTTGGTTGAAGAGTCTGCCAGTTATATTGAACAACAGCAGCTTTCACCGATACCATCAGAACATCCGGAACAGCGATGCACTACATACTGGATAGCCATTATTTCATAAAGGCTTTGACGGAAACTCAACTGACCTCCGAAAAAATGGAATTGACAAAAAAATAAATCACTCATCGCTCATCACTCGTTACAACCTCCAGGTTGTACACGGACCGTCACTGCTCGTTACAACCTCCAGGTTCTAAACGGGACTGCTCATCGCTCGTTACAACCTCCAGGTTCTACACGGACTGCTCATCGCTCGTTACAACCTCCAGGTTGTATACGAACCACTATCGCTCGTTACAACCTCCAGGTTGTACACGAACTAATCATCGCCTGTTACAACCTCCAGGTCATACGAATCACTCATCGCTCGTTACAACCTCCAGGTTGTGCACGAACCACTCATTGCTCGTTACAACCTCCAGTTGCATACACGAACCACTATCGCTCGTTACAACCTCCAGTTGTACACGACCAAAGTAAAGGGCTCCTGCCCTATGTTTCTCCGAAACAAACCTGAGTCAAAAAAGAAAACCACTCCTTTTTTTCGAAAATTAATATGCCATTAAATGAATTACCTAACTACAAGCTCCCTCACCACCCTACAAAAACAACAAATCATAAACCTCTGGAATGCTGAATTTATCACAGCTATCCGAGGGGAGTAGAAGATTTCGACGATTACTTATCCCGCCTGACGGATCACCGGCACATTTTAATGATCGATCAAACTGGTGTGGTCAAAGGTTGGTTTTTTGATTTCAACAGAAGACGGAGAACGTTGGTTTGCCATGATCATTTCGGCCGAATACCAGGGCAAAGGATACGGAGGGTCTATTACTCACTGAGGGAAAACCAGGTAATAAAGAAGAACTAAACGGTTGGGTCGTCAATTCATTAGAGTACCAAATAGCTAACGGCATGACATATAAACCTCCCTGGATTTCTATTCTAAAAACGGTTTTTGAAATATTTCCTGAAATCGAGGGTAATAAACCACAGTTAAAAACGATAAAAGATTAGATGGCGCTTTGACTTGATCCAAAAAAAAGTGCAATTTCGATTGTTGGGAAAATCTTTTTAAAAATAACCAAAAATGATCACAACAACACAAAACAGATATAAGGCAGCATTTAAATCATAACGAATCATTGCTGTGGACGGGCCAGCTGGAAGAAAGGAATAGTTTTGAGGCCCACGGATGCTTTCAGATTCCATTCAGTATCTTCTGGTGTGGATTCGCCATTTTTTGGATAATTGAGCCTCCTCCGCTGGCGGTGTTTTTGCTTTATTTGGGTGTTCCATTTGTAATCATAGGCCTTTTTATGGTTTTCGGTAGATTTTTTATTGATTCGGCCCAAAGAGCTGGCACCATTTACGGCATAACGGAAGACAGAATAATCATTAAATCATGAATCAGAAATAAGTCTATACAATCCATCCATATCAAAACATTGATGAATGTTGAAATTACCGAAAAACAGGACGGTACCGGAACGATAACTATCGGCCCCAAAAGTCCACAATGCCTGGGGAAGCAGTATGAACTGGTGGCCGGGAGTACAGGTAACACCCATGCTGGAGCTAATACCGCATGCGCGGAAAGTCTATAATCAGATTGTGGAACTGATGTTAGAACATTAAAAACCACGACGGCTTGTTTTTAAAATATTACCCAAGGAAACCTCATGAATTCGGTTTTTATGACTTGAATAACAATACGATATTTATCGTAGAAGATGTGTTAATCTTTCGGGTTCAGAAGAAGTTTGTTATCGGGAAGGCCATTTTGGTTTAAAACGAAAAATGCTTAACTTTCCTAAAACATTGTTGCCATGCACCTGCGTATAAACCAAAATATTCGCCGTCTTAAGGATAAAATCCATGAAATTCCGCCGGAGCAACTCACTTTTAAACCAACTCCGGAAAAATGGTCCAAAAAAGAAATTTTGAGTCATTTGATCGATTCTGCATTGAATAACCTGAAGCGATTTCTGTCTATTTTACATTCGTATAAAAATTATGAAGTCAAGTTACACGATCAAAATTATCTGGTAAAAATCAATCGATACCAGGAGGCGGATACGAATCACCTGGTAGCCCTCTGGCAATCATTGAATCAACAGATTAAGTAACATCGTTAAAGAAATTCCGATAAAAAAATTGGAACAAGACGTTTTTATCAACGAAAAAGACAAAACGAGCTTCAATGGTTGATCGAGGATTATATCGACCATATGGAACATCATCTGGCACAAATATTGTCAGCAGAAACGATCCATCCCAAGTATCATATTACCACTGAAGAGGCCATGGCATCATTAGAAGCAGTCAAGCGCCGCAGCCTTTTTATTACCCTGCTCAGTTTTGGTGAACTGGAAGTCGAATATTACAAACCGGATAAAATCGATAAACAATTGCCACATGATAAGGACGAGTTGTATGCTGTGATTGCCGGTGGATCCGGGCAATTCATTAGGGAAGGAGGGACCGGTACGGAAGTAAAAGAAAAGGATGTTCTATTTGTAAAAGCCGGACAAGATCATCGTTTTGAAAATTTTACAGACGATTTTGCCACCCCTGGGTTGTTTTTATGGACTTAAAAGGTGATGGTTTGATTTTTTTGATACTGAAATCCCGCTGTTTTTTATTTTTAATCATATCTTGACACTTTATTCCGGTTGTGGAAAAATGATACAATGATTCGATGATACAATGATTCAAAGAGTAAAGGGACATAAGGGCAAAAGGACATAAAGGAGAATAAGAAGTAGGTTTTGAGAACCTTTTTTACCCTGAGCCATTAAATCAGGACAACCATTGAATCATCGAATCATTTCATCATTGCCACCACCATTGAGTCATTGCTACCTTGAATCATTGAATCATTCAAAAAAGACATCCCATGGACTACGGTATACTCTCTCTTGTTCCTCCGGTTATTGCCATTATTCTCAAGCCATTTATACCCGACAGGTTTTCGTTTCCTTACTTTTTGGAATTTGGCTGGGTTGGCTGGTATTGACAGGACTACCTTTGGAAGCGGATTCCGGTTCTCTCAACCTTGAAGGAATGGGTTTTTTGAAGCTTTATGGCGAGGTCGTTCGTCCGTCAAATCTTTGGGAAGGCTCCATGAATACCATCCACGCGCTTGTTGATGTGTTCAGAGACGCCGGAAATACCAGAACCATCATGTTTGCGGCCTTGGTAGGAGCATTAATTCTGTTTATTCAAAGGTCCGGTGGTGTTGAAGGCTTTATTTTACGACTCAACAGGTTCCTCGAAAAATACGAAAAGAGACAATCCGGCAGCAATAGGGTAATCGTTCAGTTTTTGGCATGGCTGACCGGCTTATTGATTTTTGTGGAATCAAGCATTTCCGTACTTACCGTGGGAGCATTGTACCGTCCTGTGTTTGATAAGTTAAAAATATCACGTGAAAAATTGGCGTATCTCGCCGATTCAAGTTCGGCGCTAACTTCTTCCATCATTCTTCCTTTCAATGGCTGGGGCGCCTTCATAATGGGATTGTTAGCTACCGACTTTGCCAACCCTTTTGGAGTGATGATGAGTGCCATGAAATATAATTTTTATCCTTTCCTGGCCTTAATACTTGCCTTGATACTCATTTTTACAAAAAAAGATTACGGCCCAATGGCCAAAGCCGAAAAACGATGCGCGTGAAGAAGGTAAGTTACTTGCAGACGGAGCACAACCCATGATCTCGGAAGAATTGACGGAAGTAAAAACGAAAGAAGGAGTCACTCCTCGTGCCCGAAATATGGTATTCCCTATTGTTTTGATGGTACTGATGATGCCGGTGATGCTCATTTACACAGGCTGGGGAACTGCGATGGAAAAAATACCTGATGCGTCTGTGATGAGCAAAGTTTTTTTCGCCATAGGCAATGGTTCCGGCTCAACCTCCGTTTTGACGGCGGTATTGGTTTCCCTGGTTTCCACGATGTTCTTTTACGGTGCCCAGCGCATCATGAAAATGAAAGAGATGGTAGAGCTTACCCTCAAAGGCATTGGAGGTTTGATACCGTTGGCCATCCTGATGCTTTTCGCTTTTGCGATCAGCAGCCTTTGTAAAAATGAATTGGGGACAGGAAATTACGTGGCGGGTGTAGCCCAACAGTGGTTATCCCCGGCATTGGTTCCTTTTCTGGTGTTTGTAGTCAACTGTTTTATCGCCTTTTCAACAGGAACTTCCTGGGGAACCTTTGCCATCATGTGGGCTATTGCCGTTCCAATGGCCCAGGAAATGGATGCCAACGTGTATATGGCCATCGCAGCCGTTATGGGCGGAGGCGTTTCGGTGATCACTGTTCTCCAATTTCCGATACGACCATCCTATCATCATGGCTTCAGCTTCGGATCACATTGATCACGTACGAAAAGACACAATTGCCTTATGCCATGACAGCTGGAGGATTGCCGCGCTTTATCTCATATTAGGGTTTGTTGCTCAGGCCTAGGTTTTCTTTATGTTCGAAGCATGCCGCCAAAATTAGACTTGGAAAGCATGCTTACAACCCAATCGATGGTCAAGGCTTATAGCTTTGACCGGCATATACCCGAAGGCTTTGCAGCCTGGGCATATGTAAAATTTCACCTTGAATATCATCAACGCCGAGAAATGGTGAATCACCTTTGTTCGAAGCATGCCGCCAGATTAAGCCTGGATAACATGCTCACAACTAAGAGTTCCCGCCCTCTTTACTGCTAAACAGCAAGCCTGATTCTAAGGGCTGGTGGTCCTTTAGAATTTTGTATGAAAAGATTTGTGATTCAAATTTTCCAAATAAATGGTAAACGTATTGTCGTCGCCAAATTCTTTTTGAGTACTAATTGTCCGGTTATAGTGTAAATATTTAAAGATAATTCCTTTGAAACCAGGTCTGTGTGTTTTTTCAAAAGTAAATTGACCGCTTGAAGGATTAGGGTAGACCGTTACCTGATTTGTTTCTATTGATAATTCACTTAAATTATTTGGTAGATATCCAACATCTATTTGATAAATGGAATCTACATCATTATTAGATACCCATAAATACGGACCATCAAATGCCAGGCCATTGGGGTAAACTCCACCTGGAGCCTCAATGGCTGTCAATTGCCAAAAACGTAGAAATATCTATCTTGAAAATTTGAGCTGTTGCATTATCTGAAGACCATAAAAATTCACCGTCAAAAGCTAACGGATGGGTAATTTCCCTTGCCTGAAAAGCATCAATCCAATTCCCCGGAAGGATTCAATCTTAAGGTGGAGTCAATTGGACCGTCTAAATTTGGTACTTTTGGATCATTCAACCACAAGGAAGCGTTCCGTCTGAGCCAAGCCGCCAGGTATGAGAAATCTCAGGTTCAGTAGGTACTGGAAAGGTGAGGACAACGTCTCCATTTAAGGTGTCAATTTTTTGAATTAGTTTATTATCTGTATCTGTTAACCACAAGTGAGTTCCGTCAAATGTTAATCCGGATGGTTGTTGAACCTCTGTGGGAATTGACTTTATAATGGACCCATCGACAGTAGATATCTTGTGGAAGTAAAAACTCACCATAACCTTCTACCCACAGGTACTCTCCATCAAATGCGATATCGCCAATGTATGTTGACTGGTTCGGGCTCGGGAAACTTTTGATGATGACAAGTGGGCTAAGCCCATTTTCTCAATGGAAGCAATATGGCTTCGGTTTGGTAAACTCGGTATTATTTGTGGGATTACCGGAAGGGCTTAAGTTTTTTGCCCAACCGCAATAGAGATAGTTAAAATGCTTAATACTGTCAAAAGGAGTGTTTTTCATGATTGTTTTTTTAAGGTAATAGAATTTTGTGGCATCACCCTTAGGTTTTAAGCGTGTGTCTAAAAAATTGAACGATAAGGAAAAATAGGGATCAGTTATTAAACTTTTTAGTTAGCCAAAAGGCCAGGTTTATACAAACTCAATAAGAGCTGCTAACTGATTTCCAATGGAAAAATATAAAAGAATATTTACCTATGCAAAAAAAATGCAAATTCGATTTCCCTGATGTCCGAAGCATGCCGACTAAAAAAAAAAAAAACCGATGGTCGAGGCTTATAGCTTTGACCGACATATGACAGTAGGCTTACAGCCTGGGCGTTTGGGTAAAATTCCTGCCTCGGACTAACACAACTCCCCTAATGGTGAATCATGATTGTAAAAGTGCACTATCTCCCATTAAATCGTCACGAAAAACTGTAAATTAGCAAAGCCATTTCATTTCATTCATAAAACACCACCTGATGAAACCTTTCATTTTCCTTTGTTTTCTTTTTTGCCATAACACTATTATTCGCACAAAATGCCTACCCGGTGATCAGCAACCTCTCTGTAGAAATAGATGCAAACGACGAGATCGTTACTGTCACCTATGACCTGGAGGATACTGATGACAATGACCTGAAACTTACTTTTTTAGTATCGGACAACAATGGTCAAAGTTATGCCATTCCTACTGAAAATGCTTCGGGCGATGTCGGTTTTTCCGGTTCAGCCGGGGGTAAACAAAGACATTACCTGGGATGCCAGCGGACGATTAACCGGGGTGATGGATTATCAGATCAAACTGGTCGCCGATGATTTATTCGCAGTGGATATTCAGACCATTGTAGACCAGGTAGATAGCAATAGCTTACGGGGTAACCTTGAATTCATTACGGAAAACGACATCGAAGCGCCGGCCCAGTCCATTTTAGCAGCTGTTAAAGATAGTATCGAACAAGCTTTTATCGCTGCTAACCTGCTGATACCCTATCTGGAAGAGGTTCCTTATGGTAATTACACCGGTCAAAATATCATTGGTCGCGCCGAAGGAACTACTCAAGCAGGAACAACTTTTATATTATTGATGCGCATTTTGATACGGTAAGCTCCTCTCCCCAGGGGCTGATGACAATGGCAGTGGTATCGCTGGCATGATGGAAATTTGTCAGGTTTTAGCACCTTACCGTTTTAGTAAAACATTGCGGTTTATTGGTTTCGATCTGGAAGAAGAAGGTTTGATAGGATCAGCGCATTATGCGAGTAACAGCCTGATCCCGAAGAAACCATCGAGGGCGTTTTTAATATGGAAATGATCGGTTATTATTCTGACGAACCCAACTCACAGGAATTTCCATTTGGTTTTAACCTTTTATATCCTGATCAATACGCAGCCATAGAGTCTGATCAATTCAGAGGCAACTTCATTAACAATATTGGCGATCAGAACTCGGTGGCACTACAAACGGCCTATGTCAATGCAGCAGCACTATACGTCCCGGACCTCAAAGTAATATCCCTGACGGCACCGCAATTGGCTATCGATTACACCCGATTTTGGAAGAAGTGATCATGCGCCTTTCTGGCTCGCCGGTATTCCTGCTTTAATGCTCACGGATGGGTCTAATTTCAGGAATCCCAACTATCACACAGGCAATGATGAATTGGAAACACTGGACTTTACATTTATGAGCCATGTCGTAAAAGCGATTGTTGGCGCTGTAGCCGAGGAAGCAGTTATTGAGCATAGCACTACCGCATCAGCTGTATTTTCTGTAACTACGGGTTTAGACAATACCCTGGAGTGTAGTTTTCAACTGTCACCTGTTCCTATGGATAAAAATCTCCAACTGAGTTTTGAACTTTGCGATTTTGAGACGTTAAAAAGTGCAAATATTCGACCTGACGGGCAAACTGGTGCTCGAAACCCTTGCACAACCTATGTTCACTGAGGCCATTGACCTGGACATGGCAGCCATGGAGGCAGGTGTATACGTGCTAAAAGCCAGTAATGGTGCACAATCAGTAAGCCGAAAACTGGTTGTTTTTTAAGGTTTATTTGAAGGGGGTGTAAGGACAAAGGGCACAAGGACAAAGGGACGAAAGGAGGTGCGCTCATCGGATTTACTAAAAGAGGAGTTTGTGAAAGTCGCATAAGTATCACATTTTGTACCTGACGGCACTTACGGGTTTACTTGCATGGCTGTGGTTACCTATATAGCGTCCCGATGGGACTCTGGAATACCCCATGGACCGACACCTCCAGTCTCATAGAAGACGAAATATCGGTAACACCCGCCGTGATAAAAACGGTAGTGCCGTCAGGTACGGCATGTGAAATAGTTCGTCTTATCATCCAAGCTTGTATCCAATCGAAAAGCTCCCGGATGCCCGAAGCATACCCGAAAAAAGAAAAATCGTAATTCGAAATTCATCATTCGTAATTAAAACTCCACCTCCACATTGTCAGCACAATTTCCGACAATAAAACCAACTCCTGACTCAAAAGCCTGATCAATATCCAGCAATTTAACCGATCCTTTATCCTTAGGTTTGAAATTTTTATAATCTACTGCATTAATACACCATTGATCTCTCGTGGGTTAAAAGCCTCCCGAAATCGCATGCCTCCTTCATCAGTATGATATTCATAGGCCAGATAATCCATCCGATAAGTTTCCGTGTTAAACCAATAAATGAACACATCTTCAAAGTCGTCACCTCCACTATCTTCATTGAAGGTCAGCTTTGATCTTATGGTAATCTTTCCCATTGACTCTTACCTTACCTTGGTAGTCAGTAATAACCGCCGGATCATTCAAGCTGTAGGTAGAAAAGGCAAAATAAATAACCGAATTCACAGAGTTAGCGTAAGCCTTCGCTTTTATCGTCAACCGTAGGGGTATCGACATTGATGAATCTTTGAAAACCTCTATTGTTAAGAACATCTAAAACTTTCTCGCCGGCTTCATTGGTAAAATGCCTTTCGTACCGATAGGTTCCATTTTGTCTGTGGTGGGTGTAATGTTTGTCCCGGAAATCAAAAGATGCATGCGCATCCTTTAAAAGCTGCATTCCTGATTTTTGAATAGCCGTACCGATGATCGTTTCGCCTATTCTCCAGAGGCCTGGTCCTCCGTTTTTGGCGGTTGGGGTTGTGATTGAGACGTGTTTGAGGAGTCAGAATGGCAGGAAAGCAAAAAAATAGAAAAAAAATGTTGCAACACGTAATTATATATTTCGTCATTTGTTTTTTTTGTTAAAAATTAAAGTAGGAAAATGGATAATTTAAAATATTAATATATGTAAAAACCTAAATTAGGCCAACAGTGATGTGTTTCACTAAAAAATGGAATATGTTTCAAAAAAAGTTCTAAAATATACTAAAATTAGATGTCTAAAAAGTATCTTTGCGGTGCTTTTCCAAATCATATATTGGAAACAATTTTGCGAAAAACTAAGTTGTACCGCAATGAGAAAAATATCACTCGATGGAGCAACCTTTTGTTATTATCGCTTTGCCAATAACATCTTTGCACAAGCCGATGACAGCAAGTGGATATTCAGGGCGTAACTTCAAGCCTGGCTTAAGGTTACACCCTAAATTAATATAAGCCCCAAAAAAGAAGACCTCCCGTAGTTAACAGAAGGTCTTCTTCAAACAAAGATAACTTGAGAAAAGAGATTCAACTCTTGTCTTTAAGACGCGGAAAAATTCAGAAGTCACTCTTTCATCTAAAATAAAATAATGAAGCAACTGATCCTAATGGTTTTCAAACTCTTCGGCTGGCTTGTTTTACTGCTCCTCCTTTACGTCGCAGGCGTACTGCTATATGGAACTGCCCGGGATTTTCAACCGGATAATTTAATGGATTTAAAACCTGCCCAAAACGCCCCCATGCTTGAAATCCGGGACAGCATTTTGACTTTTACCATCTGGAACATAGGCTATGGTGGTTTAGGGGCTGAGGCCAATTTTTTCTTCGATGGCGGTAACATGTTCTTTTCGGGAGATAGAATGGTCAGATCTTCCGATGACAATGTGGAAAAATATATTGCAGGAATTGAAACTTTTGTTAAAAACAATGCTTCGGATTTTATGCTTTTCCAGGAAGTAGATTATGCTTCCAAAAGAAGTTATTTCAAAAATCAATTCGAACGTATATCCACTTTATTGCCCGATTATTCGGCTGTTTTCGTCGTTAATTATCAGGTAGATTGGGTGCCTTTGCCCATTTTTCAACCCTGGAAAGCCTATGGCCAGACCAATAGCGGGCTGGCTACCTGGTCAAAGTACCAGCCGCAATCTTCCGTTAGGATGCAATTGCCGGGTGCCTTTGACTGGCCGACGAGGATATTCCAATTGGATCGTTGTGCGGCGATTCAGCGGTACAAGGTTAAACAAGATAAGGAACTGGTGGTGATCAATGTGCATAATTCGGCCTATGACAAAGATGGCGCTCTTAAAGCGGCACAGATGAGTTTCCTGCAAAAGATCTTCCTGGAAGAATATGAAAAAGGCAATTACGTAGTTGTTGGAGGAGACTGGAACCAATGCCCACCGGGTTTTCAATTTGACAAATTTATGCCCGGTAATACTTCAGGGTATACCCAGACCAATATAGATCATGGTTTTGTGCCTTCTGACTGGACCTGGTGTTTTGACTTCAACACGCCTACCAACAGAAAGGTCCGGGACAGCTACCAGCCCGGAGAAACTTTCATAACCCTGATTGATTTCTTTTTGGTATCTCCCAATATTCAACTCCTTAAAACCCAAACAACGGATCTGGATTTCAAATACTCTGATCATCAGCCAGTTACAATGAAAATTAAGATTCGATAAACAATAATAACTTATTCTTAACAACAGGTTTCTAAATAAATTATTACCTTTCGGAAGCTAAATACCTAATTTTATTAATTAAACCTATTAAGATGAAATTAAAAAAAGTATTATTCTTATTCGCATTTGTAGTGTTTGCTATCAGCCTTAATGCCCAGGACAATGTTATCAAAGTAAACCCTCTTGGACTGGCCTTTGGTAATTTTAATGCTACCTATGAGAAGGTTTTGAATGACAAAACTTCTGTATTGGTCAGAGGAAATTACGTTTATAGACTTTTTGGAGTTGATGTTAGTTCTTTTGGTATAGGTGCTGCCTATAGATTTTACATCACTAATGCCAAAAAACCTGTTCCGGCCGGTTTTTATGCCCAGGGCCAGGCGAACTTTACTTTTGGTAGTGTTGAAGAATTCAACTATACTGCTATTGGCATTGGAGCTCAGATCGGTTATCAGTGGGTTTGGGATTCAGGATTTGTGCTCGATCTGGGTATAGGGCCTGCCTACACCATTCTTTCCGGCGAAACGGATTCTTTCGGTACTTCGTCAGCAGGAGGGATTTTGCCATCGGCAACCCTGGCTATTGGTTATGCTTTCTAAAGCATTCTAATAAACGCTTTTATAAAAAAAGCCGCGCAATTGATTTTTGCGCGGCTTTTTTTTATCCTCTCTTGAATTCATTATCCTTAAAACTGGAGACAAATAATAGAGCCCAACCGATTATCAACAGGGTTCCTCCTATTGGCGTAACGGGACCCAGCCAGCCGGCAGAGAAACCTACAATGTCCCGTAAAGCCAATAGGTAAATAGATCCTGAAAACAAGGCCGTTCCCGAGATAAACAACCAACCTGCATAATGGATAAGCTTGTTTTTTCTTTTATACATCAGTTGCGCCAAAATCAATAAGGCAAAAGCATGATAAAATTGATATCGCACACCGGTTTCAAAAGAGGTTAATTGTTCTGGTGACAAATGTTCTTTGAGGGCATGAGCTCCAAATGCACCGAAGATCACAGCAAAAAATGCAAAAGCAGCTCCGGTTCTGAAAAATGTTCTTCTCATGTTGATTGATTGTATGTCTTTATAATTCACAAATGTATTAATTTCGGGCTGTACTTAACAGCGGTAAATGAAAAATTTGTTGACCATACTTTATTCCTTTCTATCGATTGCCATTGGGTTGTCGAGTTGTTCGAAAGGAATATCTCCGGAAACCCTTATTCCTGCAAATGCAGGATTGGCCATAACTTCCCAACAATTGAAGCAATTGGACTCTCTGGATATGCTCTATAAGTTGATTCCACAAAGGGCAAATCCTGCTCCTCTGTTAACTTTTTTGAAAAAGTTGAATGGACATAAAGCCTTAGAGCTCCAACCGGTTATTTTTATCCCTGACAGGAATTCCTGTTTGTTGATAATTGATATAGAGGGAATCTTTTCCCCTCAACAACTGATCGGTCAAATAGAAGTAGTTTCTGGTGCTCCGTCTACGGTTTATAATTACAAGGGTAGCCAGCTCTATAAAGCCGGGACCGTTAACCAACTCTATTTTACGATTGTGGGGAACCTTTTGTTAGTTGGTTCGGAAGCTGTACTCATTGAAGCTTTTTTAGCCGGAAATCAACCGAATGGCCGATGGACACCGGATACTTCTGACGAGGAGGAAGCACTGGGTATTTATATAAAACCGGACATGTTGATAACCCTTTACTCCGGATATTTATCCCCAGGAGGAAAGCGGGTATTCCAAAGACTTGCTGATAAATATCAGCAAATAAACCTTACCGCTCAGGGAATGGGTGATTGGAAACTTAAGGGATTTGCCCGACTAAGAACCGGAGGTACTGCTCATAGTGTTTCCTTGACTTCTGAGGAGTTAATGACTGTTTTACAGCAAAGCTCTGTCCGCAGTGGTCACATTTCATTTAGCAAATTTGATTGGCAGAAAATGGAATCCGCGGGCGACAATCAGTATTTTATCGATTACCTGCTTCCCTGGATAGGAGAGGAGGCGGCGGTTTTTAAGTCCATTGCTACAGCAGGTTTGCAGACAGACGGGCTAATTTTCCGGGTTCGGGATAAGATTCAGGCTGCCAACAGCCTGGAATTGATCAAGAATCAATGGGCTTTGGGGGAACCTGAAAGTTATGGTATGTTTTCCATTATTCACCTGGAAATGCCTGCCATGTTTTCATTCCTTGAAAATGATTCTGCAGGGAGTGATTTTAATTATCTGGTTTTATTGGACAATTATGTGTTGTTGGCCAAATCGAGAACATTCATGGAATTGTTCCTGGAGGATATCCTTGCCGGAAATACAATGATCCGCAATGAAAATGTCCTGGAAGACATTGGGGGGTTTGGTACTTCAATAGCAGAAATGTTTTATTTAAATCCCTTTTTCATGTCGGATTGTTTTTCTGATAAAAGATTTAAAAAAGGGTTTGGCGGGCTGGAATTATGTTCCCTGGTATCCGGTAAAACGTCGGATCTTGAAGTTCAGCTATCTGTAAATTCACATAAAAAACAAACAGAAGGCAGGATTGCCGGACAAAAAATATGGAGTACACACTTGCGGTCTGCAGCGATGACCCAACCTGCCATTGTGGATGATAGAATTGTCATCCAGGGGGTCGATAATGTTTTGTATTGTCTGGATATTTCCGGAAAATTGATTTGGGAAACCCGGCTGTCCGGGGCAATTCTGGGTCAGATCAAAACCACTCAAATTTCGGGACAATCCGTTCTGTTTTTCAATACAGCAGGGGAGATCATTATCGTAAAAATGGATGGTAGTTTTATGCCTGGTTATCCCAGGACATTATCTTCCGTTGCTACAGGGCCTTTGACTGCAGTGGATTTTGGTCATAATGGAGAGTTTGTCTTTTTTCTTCCTTCGGGTGACAGGATATTTGGATTTGATCTAAAAGGAGAACCTTTTGTTGGCTGGAATCCATTGGTTATTAATGCGACTATTGAACATCCGCTGGGTCATTTTCAATTTAAGGGAGAAGATTTTTTTTATTTGCTCGATTCTATTCCAAGTCTGCGGGTATTTAATAAATTTGGAGAACCTGTTTTTCCCGGTATTGAGTTGGAAGAGGTGTTTTTAAGTCCTCCTCAACATCAAATCGATCCTTCGGGTAAGTTACAGGGGGGCAATCGTATCGTCAGTTGCAATGCCAGGGGGAAGGTTAAAGTTATCAATCCCGGGGGGCAACATTTTAACCTCCGGCTTCCCTGTGGGGAGAATAGTCAAACCAGGTTTGTATTCGCAGATTTTACGGGAGACGAACGCAAGGATTACCTGGCGGCAAGCGGCCGGTTTGTCTCCTTAAGTGCCTATGATGCTTTAAGGTTTGAAACACGGTTTGAGCAGCAATTGTCGGGGGATATCAGCCATATTTTCTCCTTGGACAATCCCTGTGGCGATAAACAGTTGATCGGCGTCCTGTCATTTGCTGCCCAACAGGCGTATTTATTACAGCCTGACGGTAATCCTTTTCCATTTTTTCCCCTGGCGGCAACCCAACCCTTTGAACTAATTTTCACGGAAGGCTGCGATGGTATGACCATTATTGCTGTTAATGCAGATGAAGTTTATGCAGTGCGTTGAACGGGAATTTTTTCATTCTTTTGTTTCCACCACATAGCCAGGCTGAAGGCTGAGATCAGGTGCCATACGCCCCACCAGGCAGCGATCATGGCCATGCCTCCCAGGCCGTTAAAGAAATTGAAAATGAGGATCAGCCCCAGCCCTGAATTTTGAATGCCCGTTTCGAGAGAGATGGCCTGTGCATCCGTATTGGGGAGCCGGAATAATTTAGCCCAGTAAAACCCGGTACTGAGCGCCAGGACGTTGTGTGCCAATACCAGGAAAAATACAAGGTGCAGATAATTTTTGATGTTTTCAAAATTGCCTGCAATGGCAAAAACGACAAACCCCAGGAATATGATCAAGGAAAGTATCCTGACGGGCTTTTTAATTTTTTCGGTAAATTTTTCAAACCTGCTGTTGATAAACATTCCCAAAATTAGGGGCACAACGATCAAGCGGATAATGGTACCCGCCATATCTTCAGGATTAACCTGTAGGTCTCTGGCGTAAACTTCTGTGCCCGGAATAAAAACACTTAAGTACTTAAAATAAAATGGGGTGACAATAATTGCCGCCAGGGTCGAAATTGAGGTCAGTAAAACGGAAAGAGCCGCATTGGCTTTGGATAAGTGCACTGCAAAGTTAGAAACATTGCCACCGGGGCAGGAGGCCACGAGGATCATGCCCAGGGCAATGCTCGTCGGCGGTTTTAAAATAACGATTAGTAAAACGGAAAGGATCGGCAATAAAATAAACTGGGAAGATAAGCCAATGAAAGCGATCCCGGGGTGCTTAAAAATATAGAGGAAGTTCTCTTTTTTCAAATCCAGCGCAACCCCGAACATTAAAAATCCGAGACAAATATTCAAAAACAACAATTGGTCCGGATTGAAGTTAATTCGGATAGCATCAATTCCGGTCATAAAAGCTGGTTTAGTTTTGTTTGATTACGAACCTTGCTCCTGAAATCGTCAGAGGAGTGTGGAATTACGGATTATTTATTCCATTCGTAATTCCACATTCGTAATTTCTAATTGATTATTTCTTATCTATATCATCCATAACCCGCTGGGTATCGTCCAGCAATTTTTCCCAGTCACGTTCAATTTGTTTTTGATCGTAACTTTCCGGAGTTTTGTCAGAGATTTTCTTTTCGAGATCTCCTCTTTTTTGCTCCAGTTCGTCCAAACGGTCTAGCAACCCACTGTCTTTGACCTGGTCTGCCTTCTCCCTCAGGCCGGAATAGATTCCTTTGAGTTTGTCAACACCGCCTTCAATTTTATCCACCGCATCATCGTATTTGCCGTCTTTGAATTTTTGATGTTCGGATTTCAGTAAATTCCAGGCAGACTTTGAAAAGTCTTTTACATCCGAGATGATTTCTTTGGATTGTTCCTGTTCTTCTTCCGTTCCAAAAAAGAGGTTGTAGGCCACCACGCCAACTACCAGCAACAGAAGAATTTTAATAGCATTCTTAATCATAGTTTGTTGAATTGATTTTGGTAAAACCAGTAAAAAAAAAGAGTTCCGTTTTTTTTACAGTTCTCCGAGTTAAACAAAGTTAGGAAAATTTAGATAATTCCAAATTGTCAATCCAGCCATACCGACGTAAGTCGTTCATTCTTCGACGATTCCCCGCCAATCCTGATTAAAGGCTTTTTTTCGGGTCAGTTTACTTTCATTCCTTCGCAGATATTCTTCATATAAAGCCATTTGATCTCCTTCCGGCATGGGTTTTTGGTTGGTGTACATTCCTTTGTCATTCCTTTGTCTGAAAGCTTCGTAAAGCGTCACCGCACAAGCCACGGAAATATTCAGGCTTTTGACCATTCCCATTTGGGGGATGATGAAATTACCGTCAGAGTGTTTAAGGGCTTCCTTAGACACCCCGTCGTGTTCATTGCCAAACAAAAGGGCAACCGACTGGGTCAGATCAATGTCGTAGATGGATTTCGGTTCCTCGTCCAGGTGGGTGCTCAGGATGAGATCGTAATTTTCCCGAACGTGCTTGAAGCAAGCCTCCAGGTCGGTATAAAAGTGGACGTCTACCCATTTTCTTGCCCCGGAAGAGGTCCTTTTTCCCAGAACAATATTTTTGACAGATAACTCGGGTTCCGAATACAATACAAAAATCTCTTTGAGACCAACAGAATCTGCCGATCTTAAAACAGCACCGATATTATGCTGGTCGTGCACATTTTCCAGGATAACCGTTAGGTTGGGTTGTCTTCTGGAGGCGATTTCTCTAAATCTTTTTTCTCTTTCTGGTGTCATTTTCTTATTTCCAATTTTGCGGCAATCCCTAAAATATCTGCTTAAGATTTTAATACCACCGATTTAACGTTAACAAATTCCCTGATGCCTTCCTTCCCCAGCTCACGACCGAAGCCCGACTGGTTGACGCCACCGAAGGGTAATCTGGGGTCGGATTTGACCATGTCGTTGATAGCCACCGTGCCTACTTTTAGTTCCAGGCCCATACATTCGGCAACTCCCGGTTCTTCCGACCAGATGGACGCACCCAGGCCATATCTGGAGTCATTGGCAATTTCGATGGCTTCTTTGTTTGAGCCGACAATAAAAACGCTAAAGACCGGGCCGAATAATTCTTCCTCATAAGCAGGCATTCCTGGCTGAACATTGCTTAGGATCACGGGATGAAAGTAGTTGCTTTTCTTGTCCCGTTGTCCTCCTGTATGGAGAATAGTCGCTCCCATGGCAACAGATTTATCAACTTGTTCCTGAAGTTGTACTGCCAGGTCCTGCCTTGCCATTACGGCTATGGATGTAAGGGGATCGGCAGGGTCTCCGGGAACAAGCGCTTCAATTTTTTGCTTTAACCCATTGATGAAACGGTCGGCAATTTTTTCGTGCAAAATAAACCTTTTGGCAGAAATGCATGTCTGTCCGCAATTGACCATCCTCGAAGCGAAACCATTTTCGATGGCTTTGGTGATATCAGCATCTTCAAGAACTATAAAGGGATCACTTCCTCCCAATTCGAGCAGGCATTTCTTGATCGCCGCTCCGGCCTGGGCAGCAACGGTTGCTCCTGCTGAATGGCTCCCCGTGAGGGATACGCCTGCAACCATCGGGTGCTCTATGATTTTTGATATCTCTGGTACATCGGCCAAAATGGTCTGAAAAATACCTTTATTTTCAAAAGCGTTACCAAAAATAGTCTGGAGTTGCAGGCCTGATTGAGGAACATTTGGTGCTGGTTTCAACAAAACGGTATTGCCAGCCAGCAAGGCCGGAATGGCAAAACGAAATGATTGCCAGAAGGGAAAGTTCCAGGGCATGATTCCTAAAATAACCCCTATGGGCTGATAGGCAACATAGCTCTTTGAATATTCTGTTTTAATGGTTTCCGGTGCCAGGAAAATCCCGGCATTTTCAGCATAATAATCGCAAAGCAAGGCGCATTTCGAAACTTCTGCCTCTGCCTCTTTTTTCAGCTTACCCATTTCGGAGGTTAGCAGAACACTGTATTCATCAATATTGTCCCGTAGATCCTGAGCAATATGGCGAATTCCCTCGATTCTGTTCGGAACAGGCATGGTTTTCCATGACTGGTAAGCCTGGCCTGAAAGGGTTATTTTTTCAGAAATCTGTTCCCAATTCAGAGCATTATAAGATTTCAGGGGTTTTCGAGTAAAAGGATTGATGCTGGTGAACATGAAAAATATACACTTATTAGATTATGATCAGCAAAGTTAATCAAAATGAAGCTTAATATTTTTTGGAACAAAACTTTTAAATATGAAAAATTTTTAGTAAATTTAAATGTATTGAAAATGGTTCTACGGTAATAAATTTTGCCACTTTGAACACAGTGTAGTAAATATTTTGTTGCTGAATTATTAATAAGAACCAAAACACATTAAGTTGACCATGACATAATTTTTTACTGAATAAAACTAGTAAAATTATGTTAGAAATAAGAGGCCATGCTCGCGGCGGCCAGGGGATGGTAACCGCGTTTGAAGTTTTAGCCAAGATATTTAGCCAATTAGGCGATTTTGAGGTGCAATCCTTCCCTGCCTTTGGGGTTGAAAGAACAGGTGCACCCATTCAGGCTTTCCTGCGGGTTGCCCGCAAAGAAATCCTGAATCGAAGTAATGTTTACCACCCGGATTTTATCATTATCTTCGATGAGTCCCTGCTTGATCAGGTGCCTGTATTTGACGGTTTGAAACCTGACGGAGCCATGTTGCTGAATACCTCGAGTCCCATCAAGGCATTTAAAGGTCAATGCGATAAAGTCTATACGGTTCCTGCTACTAAAATTTCCCTTGACCTTGGCCTGGGCAGCAAATCTCTTCCCATCGTTAATGCTGCTATGATTGGTGCTTTGATGCGCATTCTGGAGTCTGATGTAGAGATTGCCAAACGTGTTGTTGCCAACAACGTACCTGTCAAACGGGAAGCCAATGTTCAATCAACACAGGTGGCTTATGAGCAGGTCATGGGCCTGGATCACAGCAATGAATTTTTGCTCCATGCCCTGAATTCTTTGGAAGATGTGGTGGAGGAAATACCTGAGTTTACCTTTGAAAATAATGGTTTTCATGATCCAAAATATAAAGTGCCGGTCTGGAATGAACCCATGAGTAAAAATAAAACCGGCAATTGGCGACTATTGACTCCTTCGTATACCACAAAAACTCCTCCTTGTACTCATAATTGCCCCGCCGGAACAGACGTCCGTGAATTTGTAAAGCTGGCCGGAGAAAATCAGTTTAATGCGGCTTTGGATGTCATTTATGAGCACAATCCATTTCCTTCTATTTGTGGCCGCGTCTGTCCACATTTTTGTGAACAAAACTGTAACCGGAATACCCTGGACAAAGGATTAAATGTCGGAGCTATTGAGCGCTTTTTGGGAGATAATGCCTCTGAAAGGATTGTGGAAGCGGCTCCGGTGAGTAAAAAAGAAAAAATTGCTGTTATCGGTTCAGGGCCTGCCGGACTCACTGCAGCGTTGAGGTTGCGTAAGAAAGGATATGCCACCACTGTTTTTGAAGCCTTGCCAAAGGCAGGAGGAATGATGCGTACTGGTATCCCCAAATTCAGATTACCCGATGAAGTACTGGATCGGGAGATCTCAGCTATTGAAAAGGCCGGAGTCAGCATTCAATTGAATCAACGAAAACAAATAAGAGATCTGGAGGCCGAATTTGATGCAGTGATTACGGCAGTGGGATCACATGTCGGTTCGACCATGTATCTCAAGAATGAAAAAGAGTTGGTAACCGAAGGTATTTCCTTCCTCAAGGACTTCAAATTATTCGGAGACCGGAAGGGAATCCGCAAAGGGGATGAAGTTGCCATTATCGGTGGTGGAAATACGGCAATTGATGTTTCCAGAACCATGCTGCGGTTAGGTGCAAAGCCAACTGTTATTTACCGCAGAACCAGTGAACAAATGCCAGCCATTGCCCATGAGGTAGAAGAGGCTTACCAGGAAAATGTTGAATTTGAATTTCTAAAAGCTCCTATTTCAATCAATAAAACAAGGGACGGAAGAATCGAACTCGGATTGATCAGCATGGAACTCGGTGAAAAAGATGAATCCGGTCGCAGAAAACCGGTAAAAATAGAAGGTTCAGAACAATTTGTCATTGTTGACAGGGTAGTTGCTGCTATTGGTCAGCAGTATGATGATTTTGTGTTTAACGGTGTTCAGGTAAATCCACAACAGGGTAAAATCGATGTGCCGGCAGGTATTCTGGTCTTCTGTGCCGGAGATATGGCCTGGGGAGGAACGGTTACCGAAGCTATCGGCAGTGGCAATAAAGTAGCTGAAGAAGTTGATGCTTTTTTGAATGACCGTCCCTACAGTCACGAAGAGGTATTGCCGGAAGTTGTATTACCGGATGATATCAATTTTGCCTATTACCTGCCTTCTGCCAGGCACGATAATAAAATCTATCATCCCAAGGATTTTTACGGGGACTTCAAGGAGGTCGTTGCCCCATTGGCGGCGGATGATATACTGGAGGAAGCTTCGAGGTGTTTGAGTTGTGGTGAATGTGTCAATTGCTACAATTGCTTCAACTATTGTCCGGACGCTGCCATCCATGTAGACGACAATGGAAGAATGCGCATTGATTATGATTATTGCAAAGGTTGCGGAATTTGTGTCACCGAATGTCCTTGTTCATCCATGGATTTCAGCATGAGTTAATCATCAGTCAACATTGATAAATCTTGGTCGCCCAAAAGCGACGAAAAGCATAAAATATGGAAAATCAAATTAAAGAACCTAAAAATAAAGCGGTAAGGGGATATCCACGGCATACCATGAAAATCATGAAAGGTAATTTTGCAGCCTCCGAAGCAGCTCAGCTGTGCCGGGTAGATTTTGTGCCTGCCTATCCCATTACGCCACAGACGACCATCATTGAAAGTATTGCCGATAAGGTAGCTCGTGGGGATATGTGGGCAACTTATATCAATATGGATAGAGAACACTAGGTATTTGCGGCAGCGATGGGTGCTGCTTTGGGTGGATCGAGGGTTTTTACGGCCACTGCAGGCCAGGGGTTGTTTTACTCGCACGAGCTGTTGCACGCCATAGCCCACTTCCGTTTGCCGGTAGTGGCCTGTAATGTAGGAAGGCCATCGATACCCTGGAATATATGGTCAGACCAGACAGATTCTATTGCTCAAAGAGATACTGGTTGGGTGCAGTATTACGGAGAAAGCTCCCAGGAAGTTTTGGATACCATCATCCAGGCTTATATGCTGGCCGAAACCCTGGATCTGCCTGTTTTGGTTGTTTTGGATGCTTTTTACCAAAGCCACACCAGTGAAAATATCTGGTTGCCGGAACCTGAACTGGTAGATGAATTTCTGCCCCCTAAAAAATTGAAGGGTAACGAAATAGAGCCTGGAGTACCCAAAGATTTTGGAGGTCTGGTACCGCCGGAACATTACGGTAAATTCAACACCGAATATTGGGATGATATTCTGAAAGTGGAAGACCTTTCTGATAAGATAGCTAAACGGTTCGAAGGGCATTTCGGGCGTAAATACAGGAATGTGGAAGCAGTTAATATTGGAAAACATACCAGGATCGTATTGGTTACCATTTCAAGTATAACTACTACTGCACGAGGGGTTATCAAAAAGTATCCGGATGTAGGCTTGTTGAAGTTGCGGTTGTTCAAACCTTTTCCGAAGAAAAGTGTCATAGAGGCCCTTAAAGATTTACCGGAAGATGCAATCATTGCCAATGTGGAGCGAAATTTCATCGGCGATAATGAAGGAGCCATCATGCAGGAAATGCAACGGGCTTTATACGGTAAAAACTATAAGATGCACGATTTTTATACCGGTGTTGGAGGAAAGGATGTACCACCTCAGGCGATTGAAAAAATTATCTATTTGGCCAGGAATAACCCGGATTATGTCAATTGGATATAATAATTTCTGAATCGAGGCATAATGATCAACTCCCGGCACAAGCGTTTGGGATATCAATAATCAACAATCAACAATCAGCAATCATATGGAACCTTCATTTGATTTTTTAATAAAAGACGAAAAAGTATATTCAGGAGCTCTCAGTTGCCGCGGTTGTGGCTGGTCGCTGCTGGTTCGTCACCTGGCTAGTATCCTGGGAGAGGAGGCCGTATATGTGCTTCCGGCTTCCTGTTTTTCCATCATATCAGGTCCGTATCCTTTGAATGACCTGAAAGGTACTATTGTACACACGGTTTTTGCTGCTGCTCCGGCCACAGCAACCGGGGTACGGGCAGCTTTGGATCGTCGTGGAATGGAAGATGTGCCTGTCGTAGTACTTGCAGGGGATGGCAGTACCTTTGATATTGGGCTGCAATCCCTTTCCGGAGCGGCCTCCCGAGGAGAAAATATTCTGTACATCGTCAACAATAATGGTGCCTACATGAATACAGGTATCCAGACCAGTACAGCGACTCCTTATGGTGCAGTGACGACTACCAACCCGGGTTCCAAAGGGTTCAAAAAAACATGGCCCAAGGATTTGATGGGTATCATTGCTGCTCATAATTTGCCTTATGCTGCCACTTGTTCTCTGGCCCATCTCGATGATTTCCGGACAAAGATTAAAAAGGCCCTAAAGGTGAAAGGGTTCCGGCTCCTGATGATCGACGGACCTTGCCCTCCCGGGCATAAAACAGACCCGGCAGATTCCATAAAACTGGCCAGACTTGCCGTTGAAACAAAGTTGTTTCCTTTGATCGAAATAGAACATTTTGATTACCGCATTAATTACAAGCCTGAAAAATTTGTTCCGGTGGACGAATGTATGAAATTACAGGGGCGTTTTAAAAATGTCTTTAAACCTGGTAATGAGGCAATGATTCAAGATATCCAGGAACACACCGATAAAAACTGGAAACGCCTGGAAGCGCTTGCCGCAATGAGTAATAACTAGGGGGATGAATTAATCCTCTTTTAGATAAATCTTAAGGTGAAGACCACTGTTGCGGTCTTCACCTTTTATTTACAAGGTAGTTTGTGTAACTTAATTCTTATTTTCGGATTCAAAAAGCATTAACAATAATCTGATATGTCCTTTGCTAAAGAAGTAATACACTTTTTTAATAATATTGAAAGTCCGGTGATTCCTGAAAATTTCGAGGTGATGAATCCCTACAAGACAGAAGAGGTTAAGACCATCGTTCAGGATTTTTACACGAAGTATTATGAGGATAACGATGACCGGCGATTAATATTCGGAATCAATCCAGGTAGGTTTGGCTCAGGTATTACCGGTATAGCTTTTACCGATCCGATACGGCTGGAAGAGGTTTGCGGAATTCCTAATAATTTCCAAAAAAGACAGGAAACTTCCAGCGTTTTCGTTTATAACTTCATCGATAAATATGGTGGGCCGGAAGCATTTTATAAAGATTTTTATATCACCGCCACTTTCCCGCTTGGGTTTTTGAGTGAGGGGAAAAACATCAACTATTACGATGATAAAACTTTACAGGAATCCCTGAGGGAACTGATTGTTGAATACCTGGAACAGCAGCTGAACTGGAATGTGAAAACCGATGTGGCCTATTGTCTGGGGAAAGGAAAAAATCTTAAATTTCTACAAAAACTGAATGCACAGTTTAAGTTTTTTGGTGAAATAAAGCCCATTCCTCACCCTCGATGGGTTATGCAGTATCGCTATAGGATGCGGCATGAAATTGCTATCGAAATTGCAGCGGAGTTGGCAAAAGCAGTTATTTGAGGAGGAATGCTGAAGTCTTATTTTAACCTAAAATTAATAAGCTCAATTTCAAATTTCAACAGACATTGCCTAATTTTAAGCTTTCTAATTTTTTTGCGGAGTTTTTTATTCAATCCTAACACACCGATTTAACATTATGACAAAGTCCATTCGTTATGTCCTATGCCTGGTTTTAGGTATAGGTTTTTCTTTTTCCCAAGCCCATGCTCAATTTGTCAATTTTGAAGAAACCTGGAAGGAGTTTCTCGCCGACAACAAAACCATTGATTTCAGTGAACTCAAGAAACCATCCAAAGATCTGCAGATCGATTACTTGAAATACACCCTGATGTATGCCACAAAGCACTTCTGTGCCGGAGAGATCAGGGACGCTGAGAAACTGATCCGCGAAATAGAATCCGTTACGGAAAAATTGTATAGCATTATCCCTGGATACAAAGATAAATTTGATGACCTTACTGCCAAGGTGAAAGCCTATCATGAGGTCGATAAAATGTGGCGGAAGTTTCTAAAAACAGGGTCTGTAACCTTAAAAGAACTGGAAATTGACAATGCAGCTATGGTTTGCGATAAAGGAACACTGGCCAAATACTTTTTCATGACCAGTTCAGCTCATTATTGTGAAGCCAATATCGCCAAAGCCAAGGATGATTTTGAAAACAGGGTGATCAAATTGGTTGATTATACTTCCTTGAAAGTTGAGGATGTCCCCGGGTTGAAAGATAATGTTGATGCCAAAAGAATCTTGTTTACCAATTTACCTAAACTGGGTAAAGCATGGAAACAATATCTGGATACCGGCGTTTCTTCTGGCTTTGACCTTCCTTTACCTGTGGTTGATTGTTATTCCATTCCTTCGATGAAGCAATACATTTTACAGGCCGCTGAAGATGTTTGTGGACAGGGAGCAACGATGTTGGACAAAATCAACAACCTAAAAGCTACCAATTCACATCCAATCGAAGCCGGTCTTGCGGAAAAGATATCATGGCTGGAAGGGGAGGTCAGCCAGCAAAATGCAGATGAATCTTTGTTAAATCAGGCATGGAGAGATTTTTTACCGGACAATGTCTTGAGCAAAGATATTGATTTTCCTTTTGAATATTGTAATAAGGCTGCTCAGGTCAAAAGTTATATCATCGACGGAATGGTGAATTTTTGTGAGAAGGGACAACAACGGCTGGAGGACATTGACGCTTTGCGCAAAGAACGTAATCCTTCCCTGGATGATACAACCATCGGAAAAATCAATGAGCTGTCCAGTAAACTGAAAAAATCAGAACAAGACCTTTCCAAACTGGAGTTTCTCTGGAAAGACTTCGTTCAAAAAGGGGACACTATTCTAGGAGCCTACCAGTTAGAGGATTTTTATTGTGACAAAATTGCCCAGGTAAAGTCCTGGACCATAAAAGGCCATTTTGACGCCTGCGATCAGGGACAGCAATATTTGGATAAAATTGCAGACTTGAAAAGAGCGCATAGCCTGGAATTTGACGAGGAATTATCCTGCAGAGTGCAGCGACTTAGCCGAAAGGTCTGGTATTGCCGATACATTGAACTGGTCTACCAGGCAAGACGGGAAACACACGAGGAGCGTGAACGTTTTGGGCCTAAGTCGGCCCTGATCATGAAAGGGGATCTGAATAACGACAAACTCCCCTGTGAAACCACCGTTCAGTATGAACCGCTGGGCAATATCGGGATCAGGTATGTGATTACTTCCTTTCTTTGCCAGGAGGTCGATCTGGCAAAAATGGGCGATCCTGAATATTACAAAAAGATTGCCACCTGGGTAGATGATGAGGTGTTGGAGAAGTATTGTGAAGAGAGTATGCGGTGTAAGGAAGACTTCTTTATTTACCTGGAAGGACATACCGATGGGCATGCATTCGGGGGAGCCCGGTATAAAGAATCTCTTCAAATTCCTGAAGGAACTCCCTACACGCATTACTTTGAAGGCGAAGCCCTTGAAAAAACAACAGAACGGGAAATGACCAATTCCTTAAAGAACAATATGGAGTTGGGAATTGCCCGGGCCTGGACCGTCAAAAAGCAATTGGATTTCATGGGTGTACCCATCACCATTGGCGCTTACGAACACCCTAAGGAAGAAAAAGGAGGAGAATACCGCAGTGTTCAGATCGAATTGAATATCACCAATTTGTTACTGGATTTTTATGAAAAGCGGCTGAATGAATTAGTGGAAAAATCCGGAATAGGAAAACAGCCGGATAATTGTTAATTTTATAAAGGTTATTGAAAATATAATCTGGGAATATGCACGAAGAAGATTTTTATAAAAAAGCAGAAAAAAGGGTAAATGATAAAAAGGGGTTTTTTATTCATCTGGGAACATTCATTCCGGTAGGCATTTTTCTTTTTGCCCTGAATATGTTTTCTTCCCCAAACACGCTTTGGTTTGTTTATCCGATGCTTTCATGGGGTGTTGGGCTGGCTATTCACTATGTTACGGTGTTTGGAATTCCCGGAACCAGGGTGTTAACCGATGAATGGGAAGAGGAGGAATTGGATAAGGAAATCAGAAAACTCAAAAGGATACACGGTAAAAAAATGATCAAAAAGAATTTGCTCAACAGTGGCTTGGATGATGATGAGCTTGACCTGAGAGAGTTGGATAAACAGGCGGAAGAGTTATTTGATGAAGAGGACCTGGTTTAAGTTTACCGTTTAAAAGAATATAAATTATTTTTTGAAAGTAAATTTACTTCTAAGCTTTCACTTTCAACAGGATAGGCAGGGCAGCGTATGTTTTCCTCTGCATGACGATCATTTTTAATTCTGATTGTTCCAATCTTTTCTTAATTTTGCCGGCTATGAGGTTGCAAAGTCTGGAAATAAAGGGTTTCAAGAGTTTTGCCAACGAAACGAAAATTAATTTCGGGCAGGACGTTATTGGGATTGTCGGGCCAAATGGTTCGGGGAAGTCCAATATCGTCGATGCTATTCGTTGGGTACTCGGTGAACAAAAAAGCAGTGAACTGCGCCTAGACCAGATGTCCAGCGTGATCTTTAATGGGACCAAAAAAAGGAAACAGGGTGGTATTGCTTCTGTTTCCCTTACTTTTGATAATACCAGAAATCTTCTTCCCACAGAATACCAGTCCGTTACCATTACGAGACTTTTGTACAGGACAGGAGAGAGTGAATACCGGCTCAATGGCGTTCCTTGTCGGCTCAAGGACATCACCTCATTGTTCCTGGATACAGGTATCGGTTCTAATTCCTACGCCATTATTGCCCTGGGAATGGTGGACGACATCCTCGCGGATAAGGACAATTCCCGCCGAAAGATGTTTGAACAGGCAGCCGGGATATCCAAGTATAAGATTCGCAAAAAACAAACCCTCAATAAACTAAAAAGCACCACCGAAGATCTGGATCGGATTGAGGATCTGCTTTTTGAAATTGACGGCAATCTTTCTTCTCTCGAAAAGCAAGCCAAAAGAGCACAAAAATATTTTGAACTCAAGGACAGATATAAACAATTAAGCGTTGAGCTCGCTATTTTGAAGGTGGCTTCCCTGAAGTTGAAACAAAATGAACTGAAATCTACTTTGGCCAAAGAGGAAGATAAGTATCGGGAATATGATGTTCTCATTCGGAAACTGGAGGCCCGTTTGGAGCATGAGCGTAAAGCCAATGTCGACAAGGAAAAAGCCCTTTCTGAAAGCCAGCGGGAACTGAATGCGCTTATTGGTGGTATCCGCGGAATGGAAAATGACAAACGCATGTTGGAACAAAAGCAACAGTTCCTCGAACAAAACATGCAAAAATCCAACCTCGATATCCAGGCAGCATCTGGGCGCATAACCCAATTGGAAACGGATCTTGAACACTATCGTTCTGAGCTTAATCTGGCAAAAAGGGAAGAGGCGAGATTGGAAGAAGAACTGGAAAAGGCCGAAGAAAATCTGAAAAAAGTCCAGGAATCACACGGTTCCATAAAGGCAGAACTGGACTATATCGTTGACAGCCAGCAGGAAGCGGAACGTGCCTTGTTCTCCCTGGAAAAGCAAAAGGCGGTCAACCTCAATGAAATAGATAATTACCAGCGCCTTATAGAACAAAATCGCCTTGATATTGAGGTAAGAGTTGAAGAAGTTAACGCGCTGAAGTCAAAAATTCAAGCTATCCAAAAACAGGAGGATGGCAAAAAAATCACCCTGGAGAACCTTGAAAAAGCAGAAGAGGGAAGACTGGAAAATATAAGGATAGCTGAAGAAGAACTGGACAAACTCCAAAAAATCATGACCCGTGTCAACCGGGAATTGGATGCCAAGCGCAATGAGTTCAAACTAACCCAAAGCATGATCGAAAACCTGGAAGGTTTTCCGGAGTCGATCAGGTTTTTGAGCAGTAATAAGGAATGGTCCAAAGAAAAACCTTTACTTTCAGATATCATTTATGTCAAGGAAGAATATCGGATTGCCATCGAAAATTTTCTCGAACCCTACCTCAATTATTACATCGTTAAAAACCTGGAAGAAGCTCAGCAGGCCATACGCATGCTAAGCAGAAGTCAAAAAGGTAAGGCGAATTTCTTTTTGCTGGATGCTTTCGCTGATTATGAAGCTCCCATGAAGATGTTGCCAGGTACCCAACATGCCATTGACCTGGTAGAAACAGATATGAATTACCGCAGATTGTGCGGTTATTTGCTGGAAAACGTGCTCATCACCGATAACGAACAGTTTGACCTAAATGATATTGATGAAGAAGTTACCATTCTTTCCAGAAGTGGCAGTTTCATTCGTCGCAAATTCAGCGTTTCCGGAGGATCGGTAGGGCTTTTTGAAGGTAAAAAGATCGGTCGTAAGAAGAATCTGGAGGTATTGGAAAATTCGATTAAAAAGCTGGAGCGTGAAGAAAATCGCCATTCCACCGCCTTTTACAATCTTAAGAGCAAGATCGAAAGCCTGAAAACAGGCAACAATAATCCGGAAATCCATCGGGAACGTAATGCCCTCAACCAATTATCTCAGGAGCGTATTTCTTTGTCTACCAGGCTCGAAAACTTCCAGACATTTATTGGAGAGTCCGATGAAAAGTTCCGGAAATCCACCCTGGCTATCAAAAACCTGGAAGCTTCAAACATGGAGATCGACCAGGGACTTGAAGCCAAGATGCAGATCGTACAGGGAGTGAAGGAGCAGATCGCCAATATGGATGGATCGTACCGGGAAGTTGCTGAAGAACTGAGTCAGGCATCTGCCAACTTCAATCAAAAGAATATCGCCTTCATCCAGCAACAAAATAAAGTTGGCGCCTTTCAGCGCGAATTGGTGTTCCGGGAGAAACAATTGGAAGAAACGCTTTCGGGGATGACCGCCAATGAACGCCAGTTGAAGGAAAACAGTGAGGAGATCAAGCAAATCCAGGTGCAGATTGACGACTTTCAAAAACAACTTTTAGGGAAATACGAAGAAAGAAAAGTTAAAGAGTCCTCTCTTACGGAAGCGGAGCAAACCTATTTCAGTGCCCGTGGGGGCATTAATGAGATCGAAGATGAAGTGCGCCAGACAGGAAGGTCACGTCAGGATGCCCAGGTTCTGATAAATCAGATCAAGGAGAAATATACGGATATTAAATTCCAGGTGAGTTCCGTGGCACAACGATTGAAAATTGAGTTTGAAATTGAGATCAATGATATCATCAACCAGGAGCCTGAAAATCCGATGACAGATCCGGAGGAACTGGATATGAAGGTGGACAAGATCAGGCGCAAACTTGAAAATTACGGGGAGATCAACCCAATGGCTGTAGAGGCTTATAACGAAATGAAAGAGCGCTTTGATACCATCACCAAACAAAGAGATGATATAATCGAAGCCAAGGATTCGCTCATTGCGACGATTAAGGAAATTGAAGAAACAGCGACGATCCAATTTCTGGATGCATTCAGTAAGGCAAGAGTATATTTTATCGATGTATTCCGCAGCTTGTTTACCGAAGATGATAATTGCGACCTTGTATTGCTTGAACCGGACAATCCCCTGGAATCGAAAATTGAAATCGTCGCCAAGCCAAAAGGTAAGCGACCTCAAACCATCAGCCAGTTGTCCGGTGGAGAAAAAACCCTGACGGCTATTGCATTGCTTTTTGCTTTGTACCTGCTCAAACCGGCACCATTCTGTATTTTTGATGAGGTAGATGCTCCACTGGATGATGCCAATATTCTGAAATTCAACAAAATCATCAAGAAGTTCTCTGTAGAATCTCAATTCATTATCGTTACCCACAATAAACTTACCATGGCCTCGGTGGATACCATTTATGGTGTCTATATGGCGGAGCAGGGAGTTTCTGGGGTAAGTCCCGTAGATTTCAGGGATTTTGAACACAAAGCAACTTTTGAGGTGAGCAGATAAGGTAGTCTGTGATGAAAATTCCGTTTAATCTCAAACCTGATTTCCTGTTTTTATGAGGCCTGGCCAACCCGGGCAAATGAACCCAAAGGCTACCATTCCCGTTCCATAAAAGAATACTCAAATCGAACAACCCAATTCCTGCCATGTCCAAATTCAAATCCCGTTTCCTGAAAGTACTGAAAATACTGTCCATAACCTTTCTGGTATTATTCATTTTAATCCTTCTTGCCATGAATTTCCTGATCCCTTTTAAGGAGTCCGATGAAAAATTAACCAGCTATTTTGCTGAGCGGAACGTTGAGGTTCATATTCATCATCAGGAATACCAGGGAAAACCGATACGCTTTATCGAAACAAAAGGAACAGATGCTCCTGACAGTACATTGGTGATTTTTGTACATGGCGCTCCTGGGTCATTGTCGGATCATAAAGCCTTCCTGGCAGATAGTTTGTTATTGACCAGGACGCGGATGATTTCTGTCGATCGCTTAGGGTACGGGGGGTCTCATTATGGTGATTCCGAAACTGGAATGGCCGCGCAAGCCCGTTTCCTGAAATTTATCGCAGATCAGTATCCTCATGATAAACTGGTGCTTTGCGGACATTCCTTTGGCGGGCCGATAGTGGCTAAATTTGGCATGGATTATCCGGATATCACAGATAAGGTAATTATGCTGGCTCCTTTGAATGAACCGGCTTCTGAGCCTATGTTCGCCATTTCATATTTCGCCAAGTGGAAATTAACCCGTTGGGTATTACCCAAAGCCATAAAGGTTGCTGCAGATGAAAAGTTTACCCACGTAGCCGAATTGCAACAATTATATGATGAATGGAAGACTCTGAAAGTTCCGATTCTTCATATCCATGGAACAAAGGATGTTCTTGCTCCCATTTCCAATGTGAAATTTAGTGAAGATCATATTCCTGGCAATCTTCTGGAAACCATTGTTTTAGAAGATGTTAATCATTTCTTGCCTTGGTCACATTTTGATTTGGTGAAACAGGAAGTACTGAAAAGTCTGGAATAAGGCCTGTTTAAATGAGTCGTCTTTTATCAAAGAACGCGTTTGCCAATAAGACTTTAAACAATCCTCAGTATCTTTATATTCAGAATTCTTCCTTTTATCAAAAATAGATTTGCTCTTTCTGATGATGAGATCTCTCGTTTTGATGATTTTGGGGATATACCTCATACTCAATGTTGCCACCGGACAGGTGGTTATCAATGAGTTTATGGCCTCCAATGATCTTAGTCTCCTGGATGAGGACGGAAATTCCAGTGACTGGATAGAATTGTATAACACAGGAACTGAACCGGAGTACCTCGATGGATATTTCCTAAGTGACGATTCCCTTGAATTACAAAAATGGGCGCTGCCACCGGTTATATTGTCCCCGGGAAACTTTTTACTGATCTTTTGCTCGGGAAAAGACCAGTCTGGTATAAATGTGGAACTGCATGCCAATTTCAAAATCGCTTCTGTCGGAGAGGTATTATTTTTTTCCGGACCAAGTGGGGAAATACAAGTTGTCCCTCCAGTTGCTCTGAAGACAGACCAGTCTTACGCAGCTTTTCCCGATGGCAGTTCAACCTTTTTTGTTTCTACTTCGGCTACTCCTTTTTCCCCTAATTTGATCAGCCCTCTAATTTCCTTTTCCCCCAAAGGGGGATTTTTTGACAATCCGGTTCATCTGGAGATGACCTCCCTGTACGATGATCTGCATTCTGAAATCCGTTACACGACAGATGGTTCCTTGCCAACGGCACAATCACCATTGGTGGATGGTCAGATTCTTATTGAAGACAGATCAAGTCAGCCGGATGTACTTTCTCAGATACCCACAACCCCGGATTATTCGGACTGGACTGCCGAACCAACTTACCCCGGGTGGTTTTCCCCGGCGACTCTACAACCCAAAAGTACTGTAGTCAGAAGTGCGGTTTTTAAAGAAGGGATCCGGGTGAGCGAGGTATTTACCCAATCTTATTTTGTGTTTCATGATGCTTTGAATAGGTATTCTGTTCCTGTATTATCCCTGTCTTGTGATCCGGACAGCCTTTTTGGAAACCACAGGGGGATTTACGTGCCAGGGGAGGCGCTCGATCCGAATGATATTGTCTGGACCGGAAATTATTTTCAGGATGGTGAGGCGTGGGAACGGGAAGTAAATGTAGAATACTTTGTCGCAGGTGAAAGGGTCATAAACCAAATGTCAGGATTAAGGATTCATGGTGGAAAAACCAGAGGTGCGGCCCAAAAAACAATGAAGTTGTTTGCCAGGTCGGAATATGGGAAAAAGGAATTTGATTTTCCATTTTTTCCTGCAAAAGAGCAGTCAGATTATAAAAGATTATTGATCCGGACTTCCATGGGCGCATGGGGTCATACCATTCTAGCTGACGCTTATGCTCATCAGGCTTGTAAAGGGCTCCATTTTGATATCCAGGAGTATCAGCCCATTATTTTGTTCATCAATGGGGAGTATTGGGGTTTACAGGAATTGAGAGAAAAGACCGACAGGTTCAAACTTGCGGAAGACCACGGGCTTGATCAGGATGCTATCAGGATATATGGCTCCTGGGGAGGTGTTATTGAAGGGGTGGAGGATGTTGATTTTTATAATTTCAGAGATGGCTATCTTGTGGAAAATGATATTACAGATCCCGCTGTTTTTGCCTATGTAGAAACAAGGTTGGATATCGATAATATCATTGATTATTTTTTTGCAGAACTCTATTTCCACAATGCGGATTGGCCTGCCAACAACCTGAAGATGTGGCGCTCCAATGAATTTGATAATCGCTGGCGGTGGTTGTTTTATGACCTGGATGGTGGTTTTGGAAATAATAGAGCTCCTGAAAACAACCTGAAGCGTTTGTTGTCAGAAGAACAATTGTATTATAATAATCAGGCAGCGTGGTCAACCTTTCTAATCAGGACATTAATCAAAAATGAAACTTTTCGGAATCGATTCATTGATCGGGGTAAAGATTTATTGCAAAATCATTTCTCTCCTGCTAAAATGCTGCAACTTTTGGAGCAAATGCAAGCGATTTATGAACCGGAACTCCCGGCACATTTCCAGCGCTGGCCCAATTGGCTAAATAAGCAGGAATGGCTTATAAATATTGAAGAACATATCCGGGATTTTGTTATTCAACGTCCTTGTGAACTTGAAAAGCATATGATGGATTATTTTGGAATTGATGCTTTTCTGAAATGTGAGGAAGTGGATCTTCCCGAAATTAATCTTTTTCCCAACCCTACTTCAGGTGATTTGAATTTAGCTTTTGAAACCCTATCTGAAGGAGCATTTCAATTCAGGATTGTCAATTCGCTCGGTCAGGTAGTGCTGGAAAGATGGGTTTACAGTCCTCAATGGGAAAACTTCGACCTGAGCCGGCTTCCGGGAGGATTGTATTTTATCGTTCTTGAAGATGCTATGGGAAAAACCGTGAAAACGACATCCGTAGTGAAATACTAAAAAAGAAAAAGGTTGCAGAAAATTTTCCCTGCAACCTGTCTTGAGACAACGGCAAATGGAAGGAATCCGATGTGCCGAACCTTTGCCTATGGCACAGTTTTCTGCGCATGAAGTACCGAGACAGCACAATCACTTCAAAAGCGAAACTGCTTCTTTTATTCTTTTGGCTGCTTCTCTCAGCTGATCATCAGAGGCCGCATAGGAAATTCGAAAACAATCATCTGCACCAAAAGCTGAACCGGAAACGGCTGCAACATGTGCTTTGTGCAGTAAAAATTCACAGAAATCGTCTGCATTGTTGATTTTCAGATCTCCGGCAGTTTTACCAAAATAGGAGCTGATGTCCGGGAATATGTAAAAAGCACCATTCGGGCGGTTCACCCGCATACCAGGGATCTCTTCCAGTAATGCTATCATCATGTCCCGGCGGGCCCTAAATGCTTCCCGCATGGTATATGTTGGAGTCATGTCAGCCAGTAAGGCATCTGCTGCTGCCTTTTGTCCAAAGGCACTGGCTCCCGAAGTGAATTGACCCTGCATTTTGGTACAGGCAGCAGCGATCCATTGCGGAGCACCCATGTATCCCAATCGCCAGCCGGTCATGGCAAAACCTTTTGCAAATCCGTTGACGGTGATGGTACGATCTTTTACATGGTCAAAAGAGCCAATGCTGACGTGGCGATCACCGAAATTGATATACTCATAGATCTCATCGGAAACAATGTAAAGGTCTTCGTATTTGGCAATGACATCAGCAAACGATTTCAATTCTGCTTCACTGTAAACGGAGCCTGTTGGGTTACAGGGAGAGGAATAGAGAATAAATCTGGTTTTGTCGGTAATAGCTGCCTCAATTTGTTCAGCGGTTACCTTGTAGTCCTGGTCTATACCGGCACTGACAATTACAGGCGTAGCCCCTGAAAGTCTGATGATTTCGTAGTAAGACACCCAGTAAGGTGCCAGGATAATGACTTCATCTCCCTCATCGAGCAAAGCCAGGGAAATGTTGGCAATCGACTGTTTAGCACCATTGGAAACTACGATTTGATTGAGGTCATAATCCAGGTTATTATCCCTTTTGAATTTTGTTTTTATGGCCTCCCTGAGTTCAATAAGACCTGGTACCGGGGTATATTTTGTGTATCCTTCGTCCAGCGCTTTTTTGGCAGCTTCTTTTATATGTTCCGGGGTGTCAAAATCAGGCTCACCCAAACTTAAACTGATGACATCATGTCCCTCTGCACGCAGATCCCTGGCCAGTTGGGCCATTTTTATAGTGGCAGATTCCTCCATTTGCTGAAGGCGTTTTGAAACTTTTCCTTTGCTCATAATTTGCAGGTTGTTATAATCGAAAAAACTGAATTCCAAAAGTAACTTTTTTTTCTGAAGACCAATCCTTTTTTGATGCCTGATTTACGGTGCGAAAAGGTCTTGTTTCGACGGAAGCAATACCTGAAAATGTGGAATATGGCCGACAAATACCTGCGACATCCCTGGCAATAATTTTTTTGTTTTGCCGGGATAAAACTATTTATCTAATTTCGCATTATTTAAGTGAATTATATTTTGCAAAAACTGCTTTTATGAAGATAATCATTTATACCCTTTCTTTGTTTTTATGTGTTTTAAATATTTCCAGGGCTCAAAACGCTTCCCTGAACATGAATTTACTGGGGACATGGTCAGATCCCGACTTACCTTATCATTCCGGAATTATTTACAACGATTTGTGGGGTTACACCGATCCGGAAGAGAATGATTACGCCATTGTCGGCTCTGCTCAGAAAGTACATTTTATAGATATTTCCACCCCTGGAACTCCAAACGAAATCGCAGCCATTGCCGGAGGAGCTTCCAGTCTTTGGAGGGATATCAAAACTTTCAGACACTATGCCTATTCTGTGGCTGATCAGGGAACTGAAGGTTTGATGATATTTGATTTGAGTGATTTGCCTAATGCTGTGACTAAAGTTTATCAGTCTAATTCTTTTTTCAACAGGGCACATAATATTTTCATCGATACCTTGCAGGGGCGTTTGTATGTATTGGGTGCCAGTGGTGGTTCGGGGCATATCACCATTCTGGATATTGCTACAGATCCGGAGAACCCGATCCTTTTGGGAGCGCCCAATCTCAATGGTGGCTATATTCATGATGCTTACGTCAGAAATGATACAGTTTACTGTTCTCATGGAAATAATGGGTTATATGTTTACAATATGTCCGATCCTGTGAACCCTGTGGAATTAGGGAGTCTAACCGGATACATCAATGGCGGATATAATCATAGCAGTTGGTTAAGTGAGGATGGGGAAACACTTGTTTTTTGTGATGAAACCCACGGCCGGAAAGTAAAAGCCATTGATGTTAGCGATTTAACCAATATGTCTGTCACTCAAAGTAATTTGTTCTATTCTAACCTTGAAGGAGCCGATCCCATCTCGAGTATTGCACACAACCCGGTTGTCAAGGGGGATTACGCCTATATTTCCTATTATCATGATGGTATACAGGTATTTGACATTTCAGATCGAAACAACGTTACCCGGGTAGCATTTTATGATACCTATCCTGATAATACAGGATATGGAGGATATGCTGGTAACTGGGGAATTTATCCTTTATTTGATTCCGGGAAAATCATTGTTTCTGATGACATTTATGGGCTTTTTGTATTGGAGCTTTCCGGGGTATTACCCGTAAAATTAAGAACATTTTCAGCTGTACAGCAAGATGAAGATGCGGTGCGGGTTGATTGGTCTACAAGCCTTGAACAAAATAGTGAATCCTTTGAGATTCAGCGGAGTTGGGATGGGGAAACATTTACGGCCATAGGTGCCGTTGCAGCAGCTGGATTTTCCGAATCGCTCACCAAGTATGATTTTGTTGACCAAAACCCGCGGGAAGGGATTAATTATTACCGTTTGAAACAAAATGATTTTGATGGAAAATATCAATATTCAGAAATCCGATCTGTGGAATTTTCGGGTAAATCCTTTATTGCCGTATTTCCTACACTCATTCGGTCGGGAGAAACGGTGAAGGTCGAAATTGATGGAGTTCTTACCGGGAAAGATTGGCGTGTTGATTTGTATGATACACATGGGCGATTAATCAGGGAGCAAGTTATTGGGGAGGGGAACCCCAAGGTGGTGGTCAATACAGATGGGCTATCAGCGGGAAGTTATCTGCTTGCTGTTGAAAACCGTGATCTAAGAGCATTGATACAAAAAATAATCATTTCTGAATAAAAGGCTTGAATTTTTTTATCTTTCCGATCAAAATCCAAGCTTTTTATAATGAGCAGTAAAAAGAGTCGTAAACAACAATCAACAATAGCCAAACAAAAAAAAATCAGTAAGGCCAAACCAAAACCTGTTGAAAAGCAGGTTTGGATTTCTCCCAACGATCCTAAAGCCGATTTTTACCGTAAGGTTTTCTTCGGACTTTCCGGTGTGGTGCTTTTGATCATGATCATACTTTCCTTTAGTGCCGGTATCAATGCTGATGATTCTTACCAGGTTAAATATTCAGAGAATGTAGTTAATTTCTATACGAGTTTTGGAGAAGATCGTTCTGCACTTGAAAATGTTCGCATTGGTAACAGTGAAGCTCCCATGCAGAATTATGGTGGGTTTTATGAATTGATGGCCGGAGGTATCAATCGCATTTTAGGTTATGACGAACTCCAGCCAGGTTATCACAATGTGCGGCAAATGCTTATTGCGCTGTTCGGTTTTGTAGCCATGTTTTTTACAGGACTGTTCGTCAAGGAAATTGCAGGATGGAGAGCTGGTATCTTGGCCTTTCTGCTGATGTTCCTCTCTCCCCGGTTTTTGGGCCATTCGATGATGAACCCCAAAGACATTCCCTACGCTGCCGGTTTCGCCATCAGTCTGTATTACCTGATCAGAATATTAAAATACCTGCCAAAACCTACCTGGAAAGATGCTCTGGGATTTGCGGTTGGAGTAGGAGTGGCCCTGGGTACCAGGGCCGGGGGATTATTGGTCATTGCCTATGCAGGACTTTTTGCCGGGATTGATTTTCTGATGAAATACGGTTTGAAGGGATTGGGCACTCATTTCAAAATGATCGCAAAATACCTGCTTTACATCGGTGTGCCGGCTATTGGAGGTTATATCATTGCCATTTTATTCTGGCCGGCGGCATTGGTCTCTCCCATAAAATTTCCGCTGGAAGCACTTGGCGCCTTTTCGCAATTTGGAACGGCCATCAGACTGCTGTTTGAGGGGAAAAATGTCATGTCAGATACTACTCCCTGGTATTACGGGAGTTTATGGATCTCAAAAACGATACCTTTATTCACCCTGATCGGGTTGACAGGCAGTCTCGTGTTTTTGCCACGGTTGTTAAGGAACTATTCAAGGGTGGCTGTATTGCTCGCCTTTTTCGCTGTTTTTTTCCCGCTTTTATATATCATCTACAAAGGATCAAGCCTGTATGATGGCTGGAGACACTTGATTTTCATCTATCCGCCAATGGTGATACTGGCATCCTTGTTTTGGGTGGAATTGGAAAAACTGTTCCAGGAAAATCTGGTAGCCAAAAGAGCTATTTGGGCTATTTTGGCCATCCTGATGCTCATCCCAGGAATATTTATTGCCAGGAATGCTGCTTATCCGTACACCTATTTCAACCCGATAGGTGGTGGGATACACGGTGCTTTTGGTAATTACGAAACGGATTATTGGGGGATTTCCTGCAAGCAGGCCATTCGTTGGATGGAAAAGGAGGGGATCCTGAGTGAAAATATGACCGATACACTGATCATTGGCACGACCTTTCATTATAATGTTTCCCGTCAATTACACCCATCTTATGCCGGTAAAGTCAAAGTGAAATATGTCAGATTCGGAGAACGCTACACAACCAGTTGGGATTACGGGATTTTCCCATCCAGGTTTTTCCGCGGCCCGCAATTGAGAGCCGGCTACTGGCCTAACAGTAAGTCTGTTTATTCTGTAAAAGCCAATGGTGTTGTACTTACAACCGTGGAAAAGGATGAGAACAAATATGCTTTTAAAGGAGAACAAGCTTTAAAAGCAAATGATTTTAATACAGCCATTGATAATTTTCAAAAAGAAGTTCAGGCTTTTCCGGATAACGAATTGGCGTGGATTGGTTTGCTCCGTGCTTACCTCAATTCAGGAAAAGTGGATGAAGCACTTGCTGCAGGTCAGGAAGTTTTAAAACTGGCGCCTGAAAATGAGACCGGCCTTATGATGATGGGGGTGGCCTACCTGAATAAGGGAGATTTTGCGAATGCAGCTTTATCGTTACAGGAAAATGTGAGGATAAACCCTAAGAACTCTTATGCCTTATACTATCTGGCTTTGGTATATGACCGACAAAATAACTTTGTTGAAGCCGTTGCTTATGCTACTAAAGCGGTGCAGGCCAATCCCAGGTTTAAAAATGCTTATATTCTGGCCGCTGATTTGTATCAGAAAATGGGCGATGGAAATAATGCTGAGCGATATCGCCAGGCGGCTGCAAAAATTCAATAATATTTTATTAAGCGTAAATTGATACAAAGAAATGAAAGAAAAACTGCAGGAGCTGACAGAAAAACTGGCAGAATCGATGCTCGGAGGAGGCCAGGCCAGAATTGATGCCCAGCATGGAAAAGGAAAATTGACTGCCCGGGAAAGGGTTCATTTTTTACTTGATGACGGTTCGTTTCAGGAAATCGGAGCACTGGTAACCCACCGGAGTAATGACTTTGGGATGGAGAAGCAACAGATTCTGGGAGATGGCGTCGTTACTGGATATGGAACCATCGATGGCCGGCTTGTGTATGTTTACTCCCAGGACTTTACCGTATTTGGAGGATCACTTTCAGAAACCCATGCAGAAAAGATATGTAAGATAATGGAACTGGCCATGCAGAATGGCGCTCCGCTTGTTGGACTGAATGATTCAGGTGGTGCCAGGATCCAGGAGGGCGTACAGTCCCTTGGGGGCTATGCAGATATTTTTTACCGGAACGTTCAGGCGTCAGGAGTAATTCCCCAAATCTCTGCCATCATGGGCCCCTGCGCCGGTGGCGCTGTTTATTCACCTGCCATGACTGATTTTACCATCATGGTAGAGAAATCTTCCTATATGTTTGTAACCGGGCCAAACGTTGTAAAAACTGTTACAAACGAAGAGGTGACATCAGAAGAGCTGGGAGGGGCAAAAACACATGCTACCAAATCGGGCGTTACCCATTTTACGGCTGTCAATGATCTGGATTGTCTGTTTAAAGTGAAGCAGATGTTGAGTTATATGCCTCAGAATTGCGAGGAAAAACCAAAAGACCTGCCCTTTGATTTTGGGGAAGAGTTGAGGCCTGAATTACGAGAAGTCATACCGGAGAACAGAAACCATCCTTATGATATGCGTGATGTGGTGAATGGTATTGTAGATAAAGATAGTTTTATGGAAGTCCAGAAGTCTTTTGCGGAAAATATCATCGTCGGTTTTGCTCGTTTAGGTGGACGAAGTATCGGGATAGTCGGTAATCAACCGATTAGTCTTGCCGGTGTGCTCGATGTGGAAAGTTCCAAAAAGGGAGCACGTTTTGTACGGTTTTGTGATTGCTTCAATATCCCGTTGCTAACCCTGGTAGATGTTCCCGGATTTCTCCCCGGAACCGATCAGGAGTGGAATGGCATCATTGTCAACGGAGCTAAATTATTGTATGCTTTTAGTGAAGCTACGGTTCCCAGAATTACCCTCATTACGCGTAAAGCCTATGGTGGAGCCTACGATGTAATGAATTCCAAGCATATTGGGGCGGATATGAACTTTGCATGGCCCACAGCGGAAATTGCGGTTATGGGAGCCAAAGGTGCTTCGGAAATCATTTTCAGAAAAGAAATAAAAGCCAGCGATGATCCGGAGAAATACCTGGCTAAAAAAGAAAAGGAATACCAGGATAAATTTGCCAATCCTTACCGGGCGGCCGCCAGGGGATTTATCGATGAAGTCATTGACCCGGTGGACACACGGCGGAAGCTTATTACGGCCTTTGCCATGCTGGCCAATAAGGTGGCTAAATTGCCAAAGAAAAAACATGGGAATATTCCCCTGTAAGGTTGAGTATGTTGTTGATTACATAACCTAAATTGCGGGTTGCAGGTTTCAAGTTAAGGGTTCAGACATCTATGTCGAAAACTCAATAATAGAAGGAGAAACTCGAGAAAATTTGAGGGATTTTCCACATAAATAATTCAGCCAAAAACAAGCTCTCAGTACAAATCGATCAACCATGAAATGGGCGGATTAAAAATATCTTGTCTTATTTTTTGGCATAAATAGCTTAGGTGCTTTTGGAGAACTTTCTTTTGGAGATAAAATTTGAAGACTTTGATCTTTTCGCTTAAATAATAAATGGACTTTACCCGTGTATTCGACATATTGCCCTATCAGCAACAAAAGTATCCAGGAAAAGATGCTTTGAATGCGTTCGTTCATGGCCGATGGGTTAGGTATTCCATTGAAGAAGTGCAGCAGCGGGTGGATATTATTTCCTGTTGGCTTCAACAGCAGGGTTTTGTCAAAGGGGATAAAATCGCTTTTGTTCCCAAAATGGGTCGCCCGGAATGGATGATACTCGATTTTGCCTGCCAGCAATTGGGCATTGTTGTTGTGCCAATCCATCCGACTTCCAGCAAAGAAGAATATGAATTCATTTTGTCAGAAACAGGATGTAAAGTTTGCGTTGTGGCAGGTACTGCCTTATTCTACAAATTGAGTTTATTTGTCGAAAAGAGCTTTCCTCAATTAAAGTTGTTTCATTTGAAGGCCGGAGAAGAAGGGTTTTTCCCGGCTTTTGATGTCAAAAAAATAACAGCGGAGCAGAAGGATCGGTTGGAGGAAGTTAAATCTACAATTAAGCCCAGCGATGTATTGACGATAATGTACACATCCGGGACCTCCGGAGAACCCAAGGGTGTTATATTAACCCATGACAATATCGTCTCCTGTGTTAAATCAGTGATAACACTGCTTCCTATTTCCTACAAAGATAAGGTCATCAGTTTTTTACCTTTCAGCCATATCTTTGAGCGCACTTCCACTTATACTTACCTGGTATTTGGAACCTCCGTCTATTTTGCCCGAAACAGGGAAAACCTGGAGAGCGACATCAAAAGTGTTCGGCCAACCATGTTTACCTGTGTGCCTCGGGTGTTGGAGAAAATGTATGACTTGCTCAAGGAGGAAGCCTACACACGAAACTGGGTAAAACGCCGGTTGATTAAATGGGCTATCAAAATCGGTAAACGGTACAGGGAAAGGTCTGGATTCAGATGGGGGTACGGTTTGAAGTTGTTTGTTGCTAAAGTGCTGGTGCTGAATAAGTGGAAAGCCCGGTTGGGCGGAAAGATAAAATACATCATTGTCGGTGCAGCGGCCTTAAGACCTGATATCGCACGGCTTTTCTCTGCAGCGGGCGTTAAGGTGCGAAGCGGATATGGCATGACAGAAACTTCGCCCTATATCAGTACCAACAGGTTTGAGCCTGGCATGAATCGCTTTGATACGGTAGGCATGCCCGTGGCGGGTATTGAATTGACAATTCATGAACCCAACGAAAAAGGGGAGGGGGAGATCTGGGTGAAAGGCCCCAATGTAATGCAGGGATATTATCACCGTCCTCAATTAACCCGCGAAGTGATGACGGAGGACGGATGGTTAAAAACTGGAGATGTGGGTAAGATGGTGGATAAACGATTCCTGAAGATCACCGGCAGGGTTAAAGATATCTTTAAAACCTCTGCCGGAAAATATATCGCTCCGGAACCCCTTCAGAACTATTTCAAAGAGTCGCTTTTTATTGAACACTGCCTGATTGTCGGGTTTCAAAAACCTTTTGTTACCGGGGTTATTGTGCCGAACTTTTCCATATTGGAAAAATGGTGCAAAAAGGAAAAGATACACTGGACTGCTCCCCAGTTTATGGTCCATAATATCCGGGTCATAGAAAAATTCCAGGAAGAAATTAATCACCTCAATGTGCCATTACCCAATTTTAAGACCATGCGCAAATTTATACTTTGCCATGAAGACTGGTCCATTGAAACGGGGGAATACTCCGCTTCCTATAAACTCATCCGGCATAAATTATTGGAGAAACACGGGAAGGAGATTGAGAAGATGTACAGGTAGTCCCATATTAATGTTGATCGTAAATTTACCCGGAAGCTTTGGATAGTTGAAAGAATGGAATATTGGAGGAGATCCCGACAGTTCCGGAAATCCGCCTTTCCATTTCATCCGGTTTTCCAGAAGGTTAGCATTATATACTGTTTTAAGGAATTAATGGAATGAAATTTTAGCCATTATTCTAAATTAAATTGATCTATATGAAGGTCTTCTCAAATTATTATAAAAGGGCCTTTATCGAAAAAATTTGCCTTTTAATACGAGTTTGCCGTTATTGTTTTGGTATTGAAAAACCTAACTTATCAGACATACCCATGAAAAAACTATCGGGTCTCATCATCATTTTCCTTTGTGTTTTCATCTCATTACCGGCTCAGGAAGCCTTTACTCCGGAAACGGTTCCCAATCCTAAAAATGGCGGTACCGGATACGTGAGTGATCCTGATGATGTTCTGGATGCGGCATCTGTTGCAGAACTCAATCGTTTAATCGCACAACTGGAAGATTCCTCTACGGCCCAGATTGCTGTGGTAGTACTGAATTCCATAGGTCAGGAAAATCCCAAGGATTTTGCTACCCGGTTATTTAACTATTGGGGCATAGGCCAGGCAGATACGGATAATGGTTTGTTGGTGCTGACCGTCATGGATCAGCACAGAACGGAGTTTGAGACTGGTTATGGTCTGGAAGCTGTATTGACGGATGCCATGTGTTACCGGATTGGCATGCAGGAGCTGGTCCCGGAATTCAAAAAAGGGAATTACGGGGCAGGATTGATCGCTGCCGTTTCCAGGATAAAGCAAATGCTGGAAAAAGGAGAAGTAGTAGAAGAAATCCGGAGCCGTAAAAAGGTGTCCACTCCTTTAAGCCCTTTTATGTCGATTTGGCTTCAGGTCTATTTGTTGGCAAATCTCGTATTTCACCTGTGGTGGTTATGGCGACTGCGGGACATGATTAAAGCCAAGGACGACTTTTATGATAAATATGTAAATGTCAGAAAGCTGCGTTTGTGGGGCTTTCTGATAGCTTTTCCCCTTCCTTTTGTTTTTGTCTGGTTTTACCTGAAGAAAAAAATGAATTATTTTCGAAATGCTCCCCGGTACAATAAAGTCACGGGTGAGTTGATGCGAAAGTTATCTGAAGAAGAAGAGGATGAGTATCTGGAACGCGGACAAGTAATGGAAGAAGAGATCGGTTCGGTTGATTATGATGTCTGGGTGACTGATTCCGGAGAGGATTTTCTAATCCTCAAATACGAAAAATACTATTCTAAATTCATTGCTTGCCCGGAGTGTGGATTCAAGACTTATTATCTCTCCCAGACCAAAACGCTGAGCAGAGCAACGACCTATTCAACTGGTAAACAAATGAAAATCTATGAGTGTAAAAACTGTGCCTACACCAAGGAGAAAATCATTATTTTGCCTAAGATTCAGCGATCATCCGGCGGTGGTTCTGGCTCCGGTGGTGGCGGCGGTTCTTCCTTTGGCGGCGGTTCTTCCGGCGGAGGAGGAGCAGGGGTAAGTTGGTAAAAAATAAAGAAATACTATTTTTTCAAAAAATAGTATTTTTACTTAACCCGCCTTATGTATATTGTGACGCAATAATGAATGGTTCCCGGGTTGACGATGGAGTACCGGAGTGGGTTCACCTTTCCGTTGCGTTCCATTCATCAAATCCCGGGAGTAAAAACGGGAAGCAAAAAACATATAACTTTTTCAATTATGGCAAAAACCAGAGGTGGCCATCCTTTTTGGCGGACGTTCTGCAGAGCATTCGGTATCTCTCCGTTCTGCAAAAAATGTGATCAGATCTATTGATGACAGCAAATACGACCTTGTATTCATCGGCATTGATATGCAGGGGAATTGGTTTCATTACGATACGGCGGATAAATTTAAGGAAATCGCATCCACGGGCATTTTGACCCTTGACAAGCCTAAGGGAAAACTGTCTTTAACTCTGGAGGCAAAAGGGCGTTTCATTTCTTCTGAAGGTTATGAAATACCAATAGATGTTGCTTTTCCGGTATTGCATGGCCCCTATGGAGAAGATGGAAGTGTTCAGGGGATGTTTAAACTGGCAGCTATTCCTTTTGTAGGTCCTTCATTACTGGGGTCGGCTGTGGGTATGGATAAAGATGTAATGAAGCGGCTGCTGCGGGATGCCGGACTACCCATTGGTAAGTATATTTGTTTGAGAAAAAGTGAGGCGGTTCCTCCTTTTTCGGAAATTGAAGAAGCCATTGGCATGCCATGTTTTGTTAAACCCGCCAATTTAGGATCGTCGGTTGGTATTAATAAAGCAAGAAATGAGGAGGAGTTGGATCAGGCGATTAAAGTGGCCTTCCAGTTTGATAAAAAAATAGTTTTGGAAGAATTCATTCCCGGAAGAGAGATAGAATGCGCTGTTCTCGGAAATGAAGATCCCCGGGCATCTGTAACTGGTGAGGTAATCGTACATCACGACTTTTATTCCTTTGATTCGAAATACATTGATGACCAGGGTTCGGAGACCAAGGTACCCGCAGATTTGCCAGCAGAGATATCTGAAAAAATAAGGGAATATGCTGTAAGGACCTTTACTGCGCTGGAATGTGAAGGATTAAGTCGCGTAGATGTTTTCTACCAGAAAAATGGCAATCTCGTGGTCAATGAAATCAATACCATTCCCGGATTTACCTCCATCAGCATGTATCCGATGTTGTGGAAGGCTTCCGGGATAGAATACGGCCCGTTGATCGATAAACTTATCCAATTGGCCTTTGATCGATTTGAAATAGAACAAAAATATAAAGTGGAGGTGTAAGCAGCATTAGGCATTACCAGTCTGCGGTCTTTGATTAGAAGTACAAATTTTCAAAAAAACAGTAATTCTTAACTCCGGCAACCAGAACCAGCAACCAGAACCGTGAAACTTATATGGACCATTGCCATCTTTTCCTTGTCAATTTCGTTTGCCTTCGGGCATGCGGATACTTCGGTGATCTTTGCTGAAAAGTTAATGGCAAAGGATATTGAAACGGAAATTGAAAAAGTCAATAATTTTCAGGTTATTTCAGCGAGCCGGTCCTTGCAGGCGGTAGAAGATTTACCTTTTACGGTTTATGTGATCACCAAAGAAGATATTCGGAATAATGGTTATAATACACTGGTGGATGCCTTGAAAATGGTGCCGGGAATACGGGTGTCTCAACCGGGGTCAGGAACTGATGGGGAGACTTTTTTGATGCGGGGGCTGAAAGGCAATGAATATACAAAGATATTGATCAACAATAACCCTGTTAAGCCTATTGGCATCAAAGGCATGCCGATCGGTGCTCAATTGCCCATCAGGCAGGCGGAGCGGATTGAAGTGATATTCGGGCCTGCAGCAACTTTATATGGTGCTGATGCGTCTGCCGGGGTGATCAATATCATTCTCAAGGAATCTGAAAGACCTTTATATACCAAAGCAGACATCAGTATTGGGGCAGAACAGTTTTCCAGCATGAATATCCTTTTTGGGGGCAAGGCGGGAAAACGCAGAAAAGTGCTGAAATACAATGTCTTTGGTAGTTTTACTTCACTTTCTGATCGAAGGATATACCAGGACTATTTCGAGTTGTTTGATCCGGCGACCTATTCCCAGGATTCTATTTACCTGAATCATCCCAATTATGTTTCCAGGGATACCTTCGGAATTGAACCCGAATTGGGAAACCTTCCCCATCAAAGCCGTTCTTTTGGGATTGAGTTGCGCTATGGAGCATTTGATTTGACCCTCATCAATATGTATCGCAGGGATCATAGCTCTCTAGGACTGAACCCTGCTGCCTATTCCTATGCGAATCCATTGAATTTTATTGGAGAAAATCTGTATCAGGGACATTTAGGATACAATAAAAAAACGGAAAAGTTAGGATTTGCCTTAGCCGCGAATTTTTTAATGTTTGAGTCCGATGAAAATTCATCCTATCATATTGTCAGCAGCCTTTTTAACAATGCTTTGGTAATGGCTGCCAATGCAGATGTGCTCTCTTTTGATCCCTTGCAAGTGCGGATGGGAACGTTTTTTGACAACTTTGTCAGCGGTAACCGTTATTTGTACGATAGGAAAATTGATGTATCACTGGATGCCACGCTAAATGTCCAGTTGTTTGACCGTATCGAATGGATGACGGGGATAACGCCGAGGGCGCTGGCCTCCAAAAGTGAATATTTCCTCAGAACACCCTATCCCAACCAATACGAAGATCATACCATTACGAGCGGAGGACATAAAGACGATGCAGAATTAGCAGGTTTTACCCAGTTTTTCTATAATGGTATAAATCTTAAAGGTGTCCTGGGGCTTCAGTCAACTTTAAAAACCGATTTCACCAATCTTTCCTATTCTAAAATTTTTCCCAGGGTAGCTTTGCTTTTTAAGGTTGCTCCTGAATTTAGCCTTCGGGTGTTTTATGGCAGCGCCTTTCGAAATCCATCAACTTATTATTCAAAGAATTCCTATACGATAACAACCGGTAATTATGAATGGATAGAGCTGGGGTATTACCCCTCAGACCGGAATTTACCAATTCCCTCGAAGGCGGTTTTCGCTGGACTATTTCTGACCGGTTCTATACGGATATTTGTTTCTTCTCCACAAAAACCGATAACCTGATTGAGTCTGATTTTAATTTTGAAACAGACCTTCAGGGAAATATCAGGAAGATAACCTTGGGATATTTCAATGGCGGAGAGTCCTTTGTAAGAGTAGCAGGTTGGCAATCGGCTATGGTTTGGAAAAATATCATCCCTGCTATCAATCTCAATGGAACCTTTCACTTTTCCTACAGTACCCGCCGGGAACAAAAATCAGGGAATACGGAAATGATAGACCTCCTTTCTGAACAACCAAGAACCATTGCCCAGTTGAAGTTATCCGCTCAGCCGATTAAGAATGTTTTCATACACCTGGATAATCTCTATGTCTCTGCTGTGAAAAACAAATCACCCATCCCTGCAAAATTTCAAACATATGAATCACTCCCGGCTTATTTTACGTTGGATATGTCTGTTTTGGGCAGGCTTACAGATCATTTCCAGGTGAGTTTTAAATTGCGCAATGCCCTAAATACGTATTATGCCGGTTTGGCGGCCACGGGTACGCAGGATGACCTCTTGTGGAATCCTCAATCCCTGCGCGTTTGGGAGATCGGCTTTAGTTATCGGGTAGAGTAAATAATTAATAATTAATAATTACGAATTACTATTCTCAATTCGTAATTTAAAATTCATAATTCTCAATGCGTTTTATCTTTCTCTTACTATCATTTTTCCTGGCAACAGGAATGTCTGTTGCCCAGGAGGTACCTGTGACAGATAGTTTGATTTTAGAGAAATTAAAGGAAGCCCGAAAGGAGCAGGCTGCTTATGCTGCCATTTTATTATCACAGCAGGCTTTGCTGGAAGCCAGGAAAAATAAGCTCGAACGGGCAACGGTAGCCGGGCTTAGGCAGTTATCAGAACTCTATGCCGAAAACGAAAATACGGTTCAGGCACTTCGATACGGATTGGAATACCTTAGCTGGGTAGAAGAACTTCAAAATGAAGAATCCTACTTTGCCAATCTCCATTTGGGGAATATTTATTTTAGAGAATCTTTCTATGGTGCTGCCATTAATTATTTCAAAACTGCCTGGGAATTAAAACCGGACAGCATAGAGGAGTTGCCGCTGCTTATTAAAATCGGGAATGCCTTTTTTCAAAACCATCAGCTGGATAGTGCGGCTGTTTATTTTCAGGAAGAATGGAAGATTTATCATGAGCAGGGAGATTATCCCGGGGAATTGAAAAGCCTTCAGCAACTGGCCAAGGTTTTTGAGGAGCGTGGAAACTTTCGGAACGCACTCCAATATTACCGTGCAACGGAACAACTCATTTATAATCAAGAAGATACAGCCTATTTTGCCCTGATTCACAATAATCTGGGGTACCAATACCACCGCTTAAAGGATTACAAAAATGCCATAGATCAATTCGAAACAGCTGCCGATTATTGTCTGGAGGATTGTCAGCTGGATAAAGTAACCTTGTATTCCAACCTGGGGATTGCCTATTTTAATGCAAATCAGTTTGCTGCTGCTGTAAGATTATTGGAAGAGGCACTTGCAGAGGCAGAAAAACAGAAAAAAAACGCTGAAATTGCCCGGTTGGAAAACCTCATTGCTAAAGTTTATTTAAAAAGGGGAGAACTGTACGAGGCCCTGCAAAGAAATAATTTTGCCCTGACGGCAGCAGCCAAATCCGGTGAAAATGAAATCCTGAGGGATGCATACCTGACGGAGGCTAATATTTATGAAGAATTATATGAATTTGACAAGGCATTGGATTTTTATCAAAGACACCTGACTTTAAGAGATTCTTTGTTACTCGCAGAATTATTGCGAAAGGAAAAATTGTTGCAGGACCAATTCAGCCTGGAGCGCTCCGAAAAAGAGATAAAATTATTGCTGGTGAATCAAAAAGTCCAGGATCTGGCTATTGAACAGTTACAGTTGGAAAAAGAAAACCTCGCTCTCGAATCCTCCCGAAAGGAAAATGAACTCGCCCTTTTGCGCCAGGAACAGGAAATCAGGGAAGAGAGGCTTAGAATCGAACAGCTCGAAGCCTTAAAGACGAAACAAGCCCTGGAACTTACCCGGCAATTGCTGAAGACAGCAGAAAAGGACAAACAAATTTCGGAGTTGCAACAAAAGGAGGCACTACAGGCCGCGGAGCTGAGACAGAAAGAAGCAGAAGAGGAAGCCCAGCGACAGGAAATAAATGCCCTGAATAAAGAAAGAGAACTTCAAAAGTTAGAGATCGAACGACAGAATACTTTCAGGAAATTTATTTATGGATTACTCACTGCTCTTTTTATTATCCTGGTATTGATCCTTGCTGGTTACATCTTTGGCAGAAGAGCCAACCGGAAATTGAAGCAACAAAAGGACGAGATTGAAGTTCAAAAGGCACTTGTTGAATCAGAAAAGGCAAAATCTGAAAGTTTACTGCTGAATATATTACCGGAAGAGACTGCTGCTGAACTCAAACAACGAGGTTTTGCAACGCCAAGACACTATGAAAAGGTAACCGTTCTGTTTGCCGATTTTGTCAATTTTACCAAACTGACCGAAAAAATGCCTCCGGAGAAGTTGATTAAGGAACTGAACCTTTGTTTTTCCGCTTTTGACGAGATTATTGAAAAGCATGGCCTGGAAAAGATAAAAACCATAGGCGACGCCTATATGTGCGCAGGGGGTATTCCTACCCCTAACGAATCCAGCCCTACAGATGCGGTCAAAGCGGCAATCGAAATGATGGCTTACATAGAAGATCGTTTTGAAAAATCCAACTTTCCATTCTGGAAAATGCGCATTGGTATTCATACCGGCCCCGTTGTTGCCGGAGTAGTGGGCAATCGCAAATTCGCTTACGATATTTGGGGAGATACTGTCAATCTGGCCAGTAGAATGGAAAGCCGGAGTGAACCAGGCAGGATTAATATCTCGCAAGAAACCTTTGATGGATTGAACAATGGATTCCGGTGTACATTCCGTGGAGCGTTACCGATTAAAAACAAGGATAATACCCCCATGTATTTTGTGGAAAAATAATTGGTATTGATCTTTTGAATATACATTCTTTTACTGTACCTTGTCGCCTGCTAGGGAATTGTCAAAAATTTCCGAGAACTACACACCTTTCCCGATGAATTATAATCGGGATTTACATGAAATAAGAAGGGAGGATACCTTTTGTTGACCTGCAAAAGGATCAAAATATATTCTGTTGATATATAACGACTTATGTTATTTTATCAACGAATAATAGCATCTATCGTTAATCCGTGAGATTAACCAAATCATAATTTCACATGGATCGTATCCGGATGATACGTCCGTTTTTTTAAAAAATAGCCGCAAATCTTTCAGGGATTGCGGCTTTTTTTTTGCCTTTGTAAAAAAATTAATATGGTGTTTTCAATCCAGTCAAGGGGCAGGCTGATCAATTTTACTATATTTGCTTCATGAATTCTTTAAAAAACATTCTGATCCTTTGTACGGGTAATTCTTGTCGTAGCCAAATGGCTGAAGGTTTCCTCAACCTTTTCCTTCATGGCAGGGCTAACGTATACAGTGCTGGAGTAGAAGTCCATGGGGTGAATCCCTTAGCTGTGAAGGTAATGGCGGAAGATGGTGTTGATATTTCAAATCAGACTTCCAACCATGTTGATGAATATATCCAAAAAGATTTTGATTATGTCATAACCGTATGTGATCATGCCTCTGAAGTTTGCCCTGCATTCCCCGGAGCAAAAGAAACATTCCACCACAGTTTTTCAGATCCTGCAAAAGCCACCGGATCGGAAGAAGAAAAAATGGAAGCTTTTCGATTGACAAGAGACGAGATAAAGCACTGGTTTAAGGATTTTGCTGATGCCCTGGTACTTTGATTTTATTACATACGAAAAAAAAACAGCTGCTTCCTTTTCAAAGCAACTGTCCGGGTTTCAATTGAGTGTTCAATTTGGGTAGAATTCTAAGCTTCTACCATGGTTTCAGGTGTTTAAATCTTGGTCAATACCTTTTTTGTAAAAAAATATCAAGCTCAAAATTAGGGTATTAATCCTTTCCGGACATGCGTAAAAATACCTGTTTTTGCACTTCCATTCCTTTGAAATTTATCAGATATTTGTCGTGCTGGGATTACCTGCTATTCAGGCCAGTAACTTTTTACAGATAGACCATATTAATATAGTGCAGGTAGAATTTGTGTGTTAGTTATAAATATTACCCGATGTTAGTGAAATACAGATGCTTGCTTTTTATTTTTTTCGTTGTCCGGGTTTCGGTATATAGCCAAATCTTAACAGTTGTTGATAGTGATACAGGAGAACCTTTGGATTTGGTGAGCGTATCCTGTGATGCTCCAAAAGTTTTTGACACGACAAATGCGGCGGGGGAAATGGATATTGCCCCATTTACCGGAGGCTCCGAAATTCAATTTAGGCTGCTGGGCTATAATTCCTATTCCGGAAGTTTCAGCGATCTGGCCTCTGCCGGGTTTAGAGTTTCGCTGGAACCCTCTTTTCTGAAGATAGATGAAATTGTGGTGTCAGCTTCCAGGTGGCGGGAAACTTCCGGGGACATACCGGTACGGGTAATTGCAGTATCTGCCAAAGAGGTATCTCTTCAGCAAACCCAAACGGCTGCTGATCTGTTAGGCATTTCCGGAAAAGTATTTATTCAAAAGAGTCAACAAGGTGGGGGAAGCCCCATGATCAGAGGATTTGCTACCAGCAGATTGCTCTATTCCGTTGATGGAGTGCGCATGAATACGGCTATTTTTCGCGGCGGTAATATACAAAATGTCATTTCCCTCGATCCTTTTGCCATGGAGCAGACAGAGGTGCTTTTTGGTCCCGGATCAGTTATTTATGGTAGTGATGCTATTGGCGGGGTCATGAGTTTTAAGACGTTGACTCCCCAGCAATCCTTATCCGATAGGTCATTGATCTCCGGGAAGGCTGTTGTTCGAACAGCTTCTGCCAACAAGGAACAAACAGGACATTTTCATATTAATATTGGATGGAAAAAATGGGCCTTTGTTACCAGTTTGAGTGCTAATAATTATGATCATCTGCGCATGGGAAGTCATGGGTCGGATGATTACCTTAAACCCTATACGGTTCAACGCCAGGACAGTCTTGATGTTGTGTTGGACAATGAAGACCCTTTAATTCAAAATCCATCTTCTTATTCCCAGATCAACCTGATGCAAAAATTGAGATTTAAACCGACGGCCAACCTGGATATTCAATATGGATTTCATCTTTCAGAGACTTCATCCTATGGTCGGTATGATCGACATTTGAGACTTTTGGACGACTTTCCTCGCTACGCGGAATGGAAATATGGCCCTCAAAAATGGATGATGAACAACATCTCCCTTAACCACAAGACTGAAGATCTGTTCTATGATGAACTTTCTGTCAGGATTGCACACCAGGCATTTGAAGAAAGCCGGATCAGCCGAAATCTCAACAGTGCTTCCCGATCAATACGGATAGAAGAGGTTGGGGCAATTTCTGCGAATATGGACCTGCTGAAAACCTTTGGCCCCAAAAACAAAATGTTCTATGGGGTCGAATATGTGCGCAACGAGGTCACTTCAACAGGTATTGATCAGAATATCGAAACAGGGGAAGAGCAACCCGGCCCTTCCCGATATCCAAATGCTAGCTGGGAGTCGATTGGCACTTATCTTAATCATCAGTATAAATTTGCTGAAAATCTGGTTTTTCAGGCAGGGATTCGCTATAACTTTTTTAATTTAAAAGCGGACTTTACTACGGACTTCTACGCTCTGCCGTTTTCAAAGGCCACTTTGAATAAAGGTTCTGTGTCAGGAAGTCTGGGACTCGTTTACAAGCCTTCAGCTACCTTGATCATCAGTACCAATCTGGCCAGGGGATTCAGGGTTCCCAATGTGGACGATATCGGTAAAATCTTTGATTCGGAACCGGGGGCTGTTGTTGTTCCCAACCCGGAACTGGAACCTGAATATGCCTATAACTTCGACATTAACCTGGCCAAGGTTATTGCCCGGAAATTCAAGATCGACTTTTCTGTTTATTATACCTTACTGGATAATGCCCTGGTGCGCCGGGATTTTCAATTGGGGGGCAATGACAGCATTGTATATGAGGGTGTGCTGAGTCGTGTTCAGGCCATACAAAATGCTGCCCAGGCCAGGGTTTACGGACTACAGGCAGGTGTGGACGTCAAATTACCTGCCGGGTTTGCCATTACCTCAGATTTTAATATGCAGGTGGGAGAGGAGGAGCTCGACGATGGCACAATCAGTCCTTCCAGACATGCTGCTCCCTGGTTTGGGGTAACCCGGCTCACTTTTTCCAAAGAAAAATTAAACCTGCAATGGTATGCTGCTTACCAGGGTACAAGAGCCTTTGAGGATATGCCTTTTGAGGAACGCGGGAAAACAGAAATTTACGCTGCTGACGCTAATGGGAATCCCTATGCTCCAGGTTGGCTGACCTTGAATTTCAAAGCGCTTTATCAACTCAGCCAACACCTGAGTATTGGTGCCGGAATGGAAAATATAACTGATCGCCGTTACCGACCATACAGTTCCGGAATCTCGGCGGCAGGCCGGAATTTTATTTTATCTTTTTCTGCCAAATTCTAATAGATATATTGAACAATAAACTGGCAGCTTATTGCCTTTTTGGGGAGTATTTCGCTAAATTTATGCGTGTACAAACATGAGCCAGCAGTCAAGAATAATTGATATGATCGCATCTGGAATACAAAGCGAGCGTTTTTTATTAATTATTGCTTAGAAACAACCAATTTTGAAAACGCAGATTCATCGTTTTTATAAAATATGTAAATTGAGAGGTGAATGCTTTAATGTCATTCCACTTTGGAGGCTCCAGGTTTTACCTAACTAAGAATCACTTTTACAAAAAACTCCATAATGAAAGCACTTACCACTTTTGGAAAACCATTATATCATTTTAGATAAAACAGGAAAGAGCCGATGCTCATAACATGCGCTACTCACCATACCTTGTGTTGTGCCTGCGGCAGAGTACGGTGAGTACCTAAGACGGATGCATGGCATAAAAAAACAATTCAAAGAATAGAAGAAATGGAAAAGCCATTAAAAATTTATTTCAAATTAGATGAGTCCATTAATGAAGTTCTTGTGACATCTGGACTTAATCTGGATGTATTGCTTGAAGATGAAAATATTGAGATTAATAAAGAAGAAGTCACTTTTAATGATGACCCTGCTACAAGAGGAATAGCGACATATGTTATTCTGAGATTAGCAGAATTTTCTTCAAAGAACTTGCTTTAAAACTTGGAGAAAAAGCTTTTGATAAACTCGTTGATACTGGTTTAAAAAAAGGTTACTGGAAACCTGTTTTAGATTTTATAAAGAAAAAAGAACCAAAGAAAGACATAACGATAAATATTTACGTTCTTGCTGACAAAGATGGTAAATCTTCAAACATTGAATTCAGGTGAATTAAGCCAAAGTCGGACGGACTCACTTGATAAGATTTTACTTGATATTAAAGTGATAGAAAAATGAAAAAAGCCTTTAGTAATAGGTGCAAATAAGGAGAACCTTTCATTTGCTGAACCTGATGCAATTAATATAAAAAAAGCATTAGAAGCAGAATTTAGTATATATCCTTATGACACTTCCGAGTTTGCTAATGATTTTCCTGAAAAATTAAAATCCTTTTACAAAGATTTAAAAAGAGGAGGGTGTAGTCTTGTTTTATTTTGCCGGGTATCTAGCTTTGGGTACAAACAATCGTTTATATTTAGCAGTGAAGACTTCAAATGTATCAGATGAAACAACTTGTTTGTGCATGAATATTAACTATCTAATAGAACAGTGCCCAGCTAAAAATAAAATAATCAATATTCTAGATTCATGTAACTCTGCTGCGATTTTAGATTCTGGCTGGATAATTTAATAAAACCAACTACACGTTAATTTGAAGCATTGAAGCATGGTTAGAAGTCAAAGAAATAGATTCAATTAAACTTTCAGGCGGGATTTTGACTCACTTATTGTGCAGAGCAATGAGAATCGAAGCAGTTGACCAACAAGGGAAAATTACTACAGGTTCACTTATTGGGTGGATAAAAGAAGAAGAGAAAAAGTATGTTAAAGGTACAAAAATAAAGTCAAGCATTAGACCAATTACAAATGGTTCTTTTGTTTTATTGGATTTAGTTCTACAATATCCAAGCTTCGCAATAGACGATTTTAGTAAATAAAGAGATACCACTTTTGTGTTTTGATTTTTTGGAAATAGTTGAAAAACTTGACGAAGATTACCCACTCGAATACATCGGTAAAAGAAACGAATTAAACTGGGAATCATTTTTAGAATATGTCCATCCCTTATTCAATTATTCCGGAGCAATCTTCTGTGGATTTTACCCTCAAATCAATTTTCCATTTTCTTACTTCCTTTATGTCGTTGGACTCTTCATCGTAAAATTTTTCAGGAAATATTTAGAGGTTGAAATTTTAGAGATTTACAAAACATTAAAAAAAGAATTCGGTCATGATATTCCAGATAATCATGATTTTTATAAACGCTTAATAATTGTTGACCAATTCGATTACAGTAGGAATTTTTTAAACTTTAGCAATGGATATTGGCTCAAATTGGATGATATACACCGAGAAAAACAAGAGGATTTAGACTTAGCATTATCAAAAATTATCCATTTTAAGGAAATTGAAGAAAATTCACATAAAGTATTGGATATTTAGAAAAAAGCATCAATGAAGTGCTTTCAAAAATTAAAGAGCAAGAAGAATTTTTTGAGGCGAATAAAGAAGTTGAATCTATAAAAAAAATGAATTATTGTGAGAAAAATCTTACTGATTTTCTAAATCTTTTTAAAGTAATATCAGGTCAGATTTCGGATGTACATTATAAATATGAAGTCAGGTTCAAGGAAAGCATCAATGAAGTCCATAATTATCCTAAACTGGAAACACTAAAGCACAAGGTTAAAATCCGCAAATAATGAGTTCAAAGAAGTAAAACATAGATATAAATTTAACCAATCTAAGGGGGCGCATTAATAAATAAATTGAAGCTGGGAATAAATTTGATTCGATAAAACAAGTTTTAGGTAAAGCAGAGATTGACTTTTTAATTGATGATATATATGGTCAAATAGAACGAGATGAAATAGATACAATTAGTCTGGAGACAAGTTTAGATTTGGTAAGAAAGAGTATTTGGGGCTTAGATGTAGTACAGGAACAAGGCAACAATCGAAATGATGCCAATTTAATAGAGGTTTATGTCGCTTTGCGAACTTCATTAAGTGAGCTTTATTATCAGGTCTTAGATTTATACAAAGGCAAATTGAAAGTTCTGCCATTTAATTATTGGTTATATAAAAAATTAATGGCAGACGATAGGAAGTACGGTTTTCCAATTTTACGGATACCCATAAATAGCCAAACTATCCCTGAACCTCCTGAAAGAGAACCTAAGTTTGTTGAAAGCATTGAAGATATTGATAATGTATTATCCACTTTGATAAAAGAAGGAAAGCCAAGTTATTGTATTAGTGGAATTGAACCCGGAGATGAAAATGCAGGTGTGGGTAAAACCACTCTGGCAAAAGAAATAACTAATCTGCTATTATCGAACAAAGGTTTTTCAGAGTTTAGCTATTTAGACAAGTACGAAAAGACAATTGAACTTATAGAAAAAGCACGACAGAAATATTCGAAGGAATTATATGAAGCCAATAGAATCCCATAAAAAATCCAAAGAAACATATATTGAAATAATCGCAAATGCTATCGGGGTTGATTATAAATATTCAGATGTAGATAACGGCGACGAGGAGTTCGAATTGAGTGAGGCTGAAATTTTAAACTTTAAAAGAAGGTTTCTTCTTATTTTAGGTTTTCCTCCAGATATGAAAGGAGTAATAGACCAAGCATCAGATGAAGAAATAAAAGTGACGACCGAAAAAATCGCAGAGCAATATGGCATAAGTGAAGCTGAGTACATCGAAATTATGACCAGGCAATTTAATCTTACAGAAGATGATTTTCTGAAAAAAATCAAAGGTGGTGAAGAAAAGCAGAGTAGTGATAAAACACAAAACACACTAGGCGAGCTTTTTGAGGAACATTCAAAACAAATTGGTGAAAAACCAATTTTTACGGAAGAACAACAGAAAAAGCGAAAAGAGGAAGAAGAAAAACGAAAACATAACCAAATAGACAGCCTTGAAAAAATTGCTCTTATACTGAGTTCAAGAAAATACTGATTGTTTTGGATAATGTGGAGCAAGACCGTGAGACTTTTGAATATCTCTACTTACGTCTAAGAGATTTTGTTAGTATATTAATTACATGCAGGTTAGAATTACCGGGAATCAAAACACTAAAAATAAGAAATTTTGATTTTATTTCAGCTAAAAAATATTTTTACAGTTTTAGAGAAAAACGACTTATTTGTTTCCGGTGATTATTTGGCGAAAGTAATTAAAATTCTTAAATACAATCAAGCACTGCCTAAGCCTACTTAGTTAAACCTGTAACAGGTTCACAGTCGGTGTGTTGGAAAAAGCTGAGACAGGACCAATTGTAGAAGAATTATGGTTTGCTTAGACGTAACAAATGCCCTTTCAAATGAAGAAAAACAATTATTATTTGATGCGTATCTGTTTTTTAAGCAATCTTTCTCAGCCAAAGAATTATCCTATTATTACCCTTTAAAAGAACTAAAGAAGTACAGAAAATCATCCACCGCATATAATGAAAAACGTATCATACGCATCTATGACCAGAAAGAAGAAGAAACATTTTACGAATTCCAACAGGGTGTAGTAGATTATCTTGACCAGTGGTTTCAACAAAAGGAGGAGATTTTAGGGTTAGAGAAAGAAAAGGCTGTTTCAAACTTAAAAGAGAAAGAACGTAAACTTGATGATGAAAAAAATTAAGGGACACCCATCTAATAATTAAGAATAAAATCTTACATTAAAAAATTAAAGGTATGTTTTTTATCTAAAAGCCAAAATAAAAATTATGAAGGAGATAAATTGGGGAAACATAATATTTGAATATGAATCAAATAAGAAGAATACAAGTTTTTTATCAAAAAGGCTCTAAGTAATACAAAATCAAAAAATATTAGTTTCTATCAGTATTCAGATGCGAATAGTGAACTAATTGCAAATGATAGTTATCAATCTTTAAAGAAATGTTTGATTTATGATAGAGAAGCATTAAAAAAACTGAAACGGCATGGGACAAAAAACGGTTTTTGTTTTAATAGTAGAAGAATTTTAATAAATATTCTGGAAAAAAGTACAATTGACTATCTGTTAAGCGAGTACATGTTATCAAAGATAACATGAGTAAAAACAACAGGTTACTTGTAATTAATGGACTTATATATCAGAATACAGTTTTTGGTTCAGAATACTATCTCAAGCACAATCAAATGTTGGATATTGATGAAGAAATATTGATTGGAAATTTGAATTCAAAACTAATAGGTACAACTACTATTTATATCAGAATATTCATATAGCTAATAGTGAACAGATAGAATTATTGAAACTTATACCTAAGTATTGTGAAGGAGATTCGAAAATGAAAACATTACGAAAATAATACCTTTACTAATCCTTGAGCATAAATATCAACAGGCTGAAACTAATCTAAGTATCATCCAAGCTAATTCACATGCAATTAAGACAAAACAAGTTGAGGAAGATGAATATGGAATGGGAAGGCGAAATAGCTATTGGTTTAAAAGATAGCGAAAAAGGATCGTCAAAAATTTGACAGGATAGATTCAAAAATTTAAAGAAACGAGTATTGATACAAAATACTTTTAATGCGGTAAGGTCTCTTAAGGAATTAAGTCAAAACAACTACGAACAAGCTATTCAAACATTGAAAAAGCAATTGCCACTCAACAATTATATGGCGTAAAATACATACCTAAAGAAAAACATGTAAAAAAGAATTATTTCAAAAATAGGTAAACATGAATACAAAAACATAAAATCCAATTTATCTATAGTAGAGGACAATCTTATCCGGATTTTATTAACCTTCCAGATGCTCACATTGATAGGAATGGAAAAAGGATGAAACTGATTCACGAGGGTAGAGCGATAAAATATGATGGAAAAATGAATCTGTTATTAGACATACAGTATGCACTTAAAAGAGGAAAAGATTTTTTAGATGATAAACTCAACCGTAGGCAATTTAATGATGAGGAATTACTTTATCCTTTTTATGTGGATGTAGAGCCTGTTACGGAAATTGAGTTTAAAGAGTATTTGCTTCTCTACCTTTACATGAGCGTTCTGAACTTCCACAATTTAAATGCGAAATGTAAATAAATTTGCCCAAGCTCAAGGAAACTTCCCATTATTGAAATCGAATGGCAAAAGGTTTATGAAGGGATTAATTAATTTAGTATGCAAAAGTAAGAAAGGGAGAACATGACCCTGCTAAGGTAAATAGACAGATAAAGTCTTTAAAATCACCACCATTAACCAAGATGATGTAGCAATCGTAAAAGAAAAGCTTTAGGTATTACCTATGAGCATGAGCAACTATCATTAGAAGGAGAGAGTTAACAAGAGTATTTGTAGATTATTAGCTTACTCCTTCGCTTTTGGTAGAGTAACTCAAAAATTGAGAGTACTAGAACGATTGTCAAAAGACAAAACAAAGGAAAGGAATTATTTGGTTTGAAAAACGAGCTTTTAAAGAACACCATTATTTGGGGAGAAAGAAAAAGATTTAGAAGTGGCATGGAATAGCCAAAAAAATATTTGGGCAGGTTACTCTAAGAATACTTATGGGGTTGGAAGATTCCTTCAAGTGGTAAAGAAAATGTTCGAGAAGCTGTATTGATAGAAAAGGACGGAAAGGAGGACATGTTTGTTAAAGAGGCGTTAGAAAGAAAGCTTTCCTATCATCGTCCTGCAAGTCCTGATGTTTTTACTCCTTTTAGGTGTGTTAAGATGTGGTTTGATGTCGTTAAGAAATAAAGTAATTTTTTTTAGAAAAAACTACAATTTATTATGTTTGATTTCCATACGTTCATAGAGCTTTTAAAAGAATCTAAAGAGAAAAAAGAAACTGTAGAAAAGTTCAAGAAGTCTTTCCCTGAAATGTTAGAGTTGCCTTTGGAAGAACAGAACTGGTTTCAAGATTACATTTCTAATTTTGGAGTAGTCGAATTTTCAGTACCAGAAAAGTTAACTGTGATTTTAATTGGCGATTATTGGTGCAATTGGTAGCGGGAAGTTTTTCAAGTGATGGGAGGAAAAAAAAATGATAAACTTACCGGAATTCATAGTATCGGTCAGGAGTGGAGACCAGGTTGTTTTAAAGAAAATTTCGAACTTTCTAAAACTCAGGTTTACGACTATATGAAATATATGTGGTAGAACAGATGGATTTATAGATATTATAGCAGAAGATGAAAAAAGAAGAAGCAATACTCGCTCAAAGAGATGCAAGAATACAAAGATGGAAGTTCATTATAGAAGGGAAAGAAAACTGATTTCTCAAAAAAAGAAAACCAAAGCGTTCAAATTAAACATGATGAAAAAAAAGCAGATATAAAAGTAGATGTGGTTTGTAGTTCGAAAGCTATATTAAATAAAACCAAATTATTCGACTTTCCTCAATTTATTAAGAAATTAAGCGAAAAGCAAAGGAAAAAAAGATGTTGTAGAGAAATTTGAAAAAATACTACCCAACTATGCTTTCAAAACCACTTGAAAAACAAAATTGGATTGAAAATTATATTTTCGAATTTACTAATTTGCCAGCATATGCTGTTCCCGAAAAATTGCTTAATGATTTTGATTAGGATTTATTACAAATGTTACTTGCAGGAAGTTTTTTTTTCATGTGTGTAGAGCATGGAGAAGAAATAAATGATTGTCGTGAGTTAGAAATACATGTTGAATCTGGAAATCAAATTGTAATAAAAAAAATATCCGAATTATGGGGATTTCAAATATCAAGACTTTATGAAATATACATTGAAGAGCAAATGAATTTACAAATTTGTATAGCAAGAAGACCTCGAGGAAAAAGAGAAATACTTGCTCAACGAAAAATTAAATTGAAAAGATGGATACGTTTAAAATCGAGACAAAAAGTTCGGGAATTGGATTTAGCTTGATAGAAAAGTATTTTGAAATAAACAAACGAAAGGAAAGAATACGCCGCATATTATTTATTAAAGGCGAAGTCAACTGGTGCAGTATGACCAGAATGTCAGAAGAAAATTTTTCTTGCCGATCATCAATTGTTCCATCAAAATAAATTTTTACAGATTGTAGTGTAAGCTTCCCTTAATTGTTACCGTTATAAATGTAATAAATTCTTACAGATCGCCGCTACAGACCATACAGTTCCGGCATTGCTGCCGCCAGGAATTTTATTTTGTCTTTACTGCTAATTTTTAATCCCTGATTTTTATTTCTACCCGACGATTTTGGGCTCTTCCTTTTACAGAGTCATTGCTCATCACAGGTTGTTTTTCTCCAAATCCACGAGCAGTGATTTTTGCTTCGGGACAACCTTTGGCTACCAGGTAGGATTTAACCGCTTTGGCTCTGTTTTCTGAGAGCAACTGATTATCATTGTCTTCCCCGACATTATCGGTATGGCCGAGAATTTCAATACTTAAATTATACGTTAATATCCAATCCGAGAGGCGGTTGAGTTCCGGGAACGAAGTCGGTTTTATATCGTATTTAGCGGTTTCAAAAAAGAGGTTGTTGAGTTTTAATTTTACCTCATTTTCCTTCATCTCTTCAACCGTTGCGAGTACCATATCCTCTTCAATTTGGAAATCTTTTACGCCTTCAGAGAGGTCGATATTTCCAGACAATGGGAAAAACTCCGGGTGCTTGATGGAATAACCAAATCTACCCAGTTCCGGAAGTGTGGCAAAAAAATTCTCCGGTAACCGGGTCGCTTCTGGTAATTTGAACTATTTCCCCCGTTTCAAGATCTTCCCATTGGATTTCGGCACTGATGGGTTCTCCGTTTATTCCTTTGAGTTTACCGCTAATGGTGGCAACTTTATCCGGCTGGAAAGCATCCGGGAGGTCTGTGATGAATATATCCACATCACCACTACTGCCTTCTTTGGAAAAGTAGCCCTTTTTGCCATCGGTAGTAACCTTGAATTCCCACTCATTATTTACCGTATTAATGCCAATGCCCAAATTAACCGGTTCACTCCAGTTGGTCCAGGTATCATCAAGCCTCTTGGAAACAAAAACATCAAACTCCCCGATACCAACATGACCTTTCGAGCAAAAATAGAGGGTTTTCATGTCGGGATGAAGGTAGGGTGCACGATCAGCTTTATTGGTGTTTATAATGTTACCCAGGCCATGGGCTTGTGTCCAGTTGCCGTCTTCGTCCCGAACGGACACATAAATGTCGATATCGTCAGCGTAAACACTTGATCCTGAAGCAAATAGTAAAGCGTTGCCATCAGCTGTTATCCGGGCATCTGCCTGCCATGAATTTTTGTTGATGGCATTGGACAACGGTTGAGGTTTACTCCAGCCTGTTTTTCTTTTTTCACTGGAACAAATTTTTCCTTCCATAAAAAGGATCATACTGTTTCCGTCTGCCGATAAAGCTTCCGGAGCCTCGTTCTGGAAAGTGCTCAATTCCTGGATAGAGATAGCCTCTTGCCACTTGCCGTCTTTCCATTTGGATATGTGGATGTTCTCATTGTTGCTGAAATTCTGTTTACTGTTGCGGCACAAAAGCAATGTTTTCCCGTCAGCACTTATGATGGGAGCATATTCCATGGATTCCTTTGTGTTGACAAGGTCACTGATACTTTCTGATTCAACGATTTGACCCTGGGTGGTAAGGATGCTGTAAAGCTTATTGAACTTTTGATTTTTATTATCAAAATAAGATTTTAGCTCATCCATTTTTTGGGCTGCTCCCTTAAAGTTTTCGGCTTTTAATAATGGTTTTATCATCTTGCGCATGGCTTGATAAGCCTTGTCGTTTGGCGCATTTTGTTGTATGTAGGTTTGAAACAGGAACTCCTTGGATGGGGAGTAGAGGCCCAATTCATAATCCCTGATTTTTACCTTATTCATGTCTTTTTCCAATTGATCTTTTGGAATGATATCGGGGTAGGATTCAACAAAGTCCAATAATTCCTCTTTGGTGCCGTCTGATGCGATATTTTGATAAAGGTTCTTGAGTATTACCTCTTTGTTCTTGCCATTGGGAAAGCGCTCTGCATAATTTTCCATCGCTTTTTTATCATCAGACATGAGTAATACCTTGACAAGCATACCTTCTACCATAGCATTGTTTTTGGAATCGGGGAATTTATCTATATAATCATAAAAATCATTGGGGTTTTCAGAGTTGGCAATAGCTTCGAGGGCAATCTTTTCTTCGTTGTGTTTATAATAACCAATATCTTTATTGACTTGGGCGACTTTAGGGAAATTAGGGTATTTCTCTTTAAAAGCCTGCAATTCTTTCCAGCTTTTTGCCTCTTTTTTATAGAGGTCATAGTAACTGACCAGTACCTCCGGGGTTCTCTTATGTTCGGTATAATTATCCACGAAAGCCCTATGTAGAATAATGTCTTCGGATGCCAGTGTTTTGGATGCTATAATGTTTATGGCTTGGTCTTTATCTTTTTTGAGTTCTCCGGGAAAAGGAAACTCAGGATTGAGACTTCCAAAGCGTTCAAGTTGTTCGATGTCGTTATATTCTTTTTTGTATAGACGGTAATAGTTTAACCAAACGGAATCAATTTTTTCATGGTCGGGAAATCGATCTATGAATTTTTTATTGGCAAGGGTATTTCCGTTGTTCATTACCTGTCGGTACATATTGTCTTTTAACCGGGCTTTATCGAGTTCAATGTTGGATTTGAAAGGGAACTCCGGATATAATCGTTCAAATTGCTCGAGTGCTGCATAATCAAAATTATCTTTTTTATAATGAAAATAGAGCCCTTCCCAAACCTGCATTATTTGTGGATGCCGGGGATGGTTTTGCAAGAAGATCCGGCAAGCTTCGTAGTTCCCATAAGGTTTAAGTTTTATGGCGAGACTGTCGATACTCCTTTGAGCAAAAACGGTATTCCTGTAGGTATAAGCAAAATCATTTAATGCCTGGATATTATTGGATGCAACGATACTATCCAGTTCGTTCAAAACATCTTTTTTAATAAAATAGTTATCAGGAAACCTTTGAATAAAGGCATCGAGACTATCCCAGGAGTTCGCTTCGATATAACGATTGAATAAATTTACCTGGACTTTTTTATTTAGACCGGGCGAACGTTTAGAAAAACTATTACCATAATTATCCAACAATGCTGCAAGCGCTTCCCAGTTGTTTTGTTCTTCAGCATTTTTATAGGCGATTTCGTTTCTGGCTATGGCAGCCTCTTTTTCGTATTTGAATCCGGGTTTTTTGTAGTAATCCAGGAAGTGATCCCAGTTGTTTATGGTGTTTTGTTCCTCGGCAACTTTAAAGGCTGCTATCGCGATATTTTTCTTTTGCTTTTTGATCAGGGGGGTATTGTATTTCTTACTCAGCTGTTTTTTTAATTTGTAATCCATCTTCCGGTATGACTTTTCAGCCAAAAGTGTATAGTGGTAAGCTGAGTCAAGGTTGTATTGAGTAAAGCCAACTGACGAATAAACTTTACCCATAGCAAACTGTGCATAGGAAGCATATTTATCATCCGTCAACGCTTCATCAATTTTGGTAAAAGCTTCTTCAAATTCCCCTTTTTCAATGAGTTTTATCCCTTTGGATACTTGGGAAAAAGACAGGTAAGCAATAAGCAAAAGGGGCAGCACCGCAGCGAGCCTGGTGATTATGGTAGATGGCATTTCGATTGGATTTTTTACAATAATACGAAATAAGGATCAAAAAAGTCTTTGAAGGTGAAGGTCGGCTTTCCGTTGGATGATTATAAAACAAAAAAATGGGCCGTGAGTTTACTCGCGGCCCATTTTGTAAACAGTCAATAAAATCCTTATCTGAGCAGGGTGATTTCCCCTGATTCTTCTTTTTCTTCACCGTTCAAAACATAAACAACAGTGTAGATATAAACATCTGACTGGGCAGGTTCCCCTTTAAAGGTTCCGTCCCATTCTTCATCGGTGGTTGTTTCGAATACCAGCTGTCCCCAACGGTTAAATACTCTCATTGATTTAACCAAGACACCATCGGTATGGTAAACTTTGAAAACATCATTGTATTCATCTCCGTTAGGGGTAAAAACATTTGGAATCATTAAATCTGAGAACAATACCAAAACATCGGTTTCATCCATTCTTACGCAACCTTCCGCAGAGGTAACGGTAACACTAAAGGTTTGAATTACTTCGGCCTTGTCATCACCGGGTATATTGGTTGCAGTAAAGGTTGGAATGTTTGTGGTTCCAAGAGATTCACCATTCATAAACCATTCATAAGTAGCCCCGTCGGTTAAAGGAGGATCAGATTCAACAAAGGCGGTGAGTACCGTTGCCCCGCCAATAAAAACGGTGTCCGGTTCAGCAACAATGGAAACACTGAAATCATTTCCAACAACTTCTATAGTGGCATTTTCTGTAAGGGTGCCACAGTCATTTCCGTAGGAATAATTAAGCGTAACATCTGTACTTGATTGCAAATCGTTGATCACCAGTGGGTTGCCAGTGAATGTTTCGCCATTGACGATCCATTCGTAAGTTTCAGGAATGCCTCCGGGTAGATCAGAAACAGCTTCCAGGACCGCCTCATCACCCAAACAGATCAATATGTCATTGAGGATCAACATCGGTTCTTCCACAACCGTAATGGTTACGCTTTCTTCTACAGTTCCACAGGCATTGGTGGCATCCAGTTCGTAGGTGGTGGTCATATCCGGATTGACTTCAATCATGGCTTCTCCAACATCAATACTTGGATCATCTGGTGATGTCCAGTTGTAAGATACATCGACTTCGACCCCTCCGTTATACAATTGAACAGGGGTCTCATCAGTTTCACAAATGACGAGATCATCAATAACGGAAATTACCGGTAACTGTGTCACACTGACGGTTACGGAAGCTGATCCGGGGCAGGCATCATCACTCGTGGCCGTATAGGTAATTGCTGACGTTGGTGATACCACAGGATCAAGACATCCGTTACAAATCTCAGGTTCCCAGGTGATTCCACCGTCTCCATCATATTCGAGCATCAGTTGAAGTTCATCCCCGGCACATATCGTAGGATTCTCTGGCGTAATGCTCATGGTCGGCGGTTGTTCGACATTTATTAAAATGGCCGACGTATCTACACAGGCATTGTTGTTGATAATACGCTGATACAGGAAGGTGTCCTGGGTGATAATGACCATATTCCATAAAGAGTCCGGAGTTTGGTAACCAAGGCCAGGCAACCATTCGAGCTCCATATCCGGGAAACTGGATGGTTCATAAGTCGTCGAAATCAAGGTGACCGTTTCACCCGGGCAGTAAGGATCTTTTTCCGGGACGGCAATGATTGAAGACTCAGGAAGTGAATCCACCCGAACTAATACAGAGTCGAAGACCATGCAAGCTCCGACCTCATAAGCTGTAAAATAGGCGGTAGTCTGAACAGGTGTGACCGTGACGGATAAAACATCGTTTTCGGTTGTACTCTCATCACTTGAAGTCCACATTACATTTTCCGGTGTGCCAAGGCTGGTAACTGCCACCAAATCAACGGTTTCGCCGAGGCAAATAAAGGTAGTATCTGGATTTGTAATGTCTATATCTGCGGGCAGAACGGTAACCGTTACTTCAGCAGTATCGCGGCAGGCCTCATTGGCACTGGTTGCAATTAACTGATAAGTAGTGGTAAAATCTGGTGTTGCCAAAGGCGTAGCACTTACAGGATCATCTACCGTTTCGGCTGGTGACCATTCATAAGTGGTGGTACCCAGCTGATCCAGAAACGCTAATTGAACACTGTAATTTTCACAAATAGTGGTATCAGAAGCCATTTCAGGGAAGGTAAATGGCGAAACATCCACAGATACCGTATCACTGACTTCACACCCAAAAAGGTTTACTGTAGCGATATAATCTGTAGGAAAATCAGGAAAAACTTCAACGAGTTCGCCATTTGGATCACTGATGTCACTCGTAGGATTCCAGCTCAATCCTGTATGATCCACATTGTCTATGACTTCCAGCGTGACACTATCTCCCTGACAAATGGCAATGGGGTCTAATGCATTGATTTCAATTTGCGGGTCGATGATCTGCAGGTAGATAGAATCTTCTGCGGAACAAATTCCTACGTTTCCAACCACATTTACCCACATACTCTCCATTGGAGTCACCGTCGGTGTATTGGATTGAGCATCACTAAATACTGCCACAGGTGTCCAGAAATAAGTAGAAGCACCTTCTACAGCTAATGATGCATTACTTCCAGAGCAAACGAACGTAGTGTCCTGACTTGGGATAATATTAACATTTAGTGCATCATGTAATTCCACAGCCACACTGGTAAGTTCTATCAAACCACAACCAAAATCACTGGTCAGGGCGATTTGTATAGTTTCAATGGGCTCTTCCTCAAGATCTGATAATACAGTGATCGGGAAGGAGAGTTCGGTAACCCCTGGCGGGAATACGATCTCACCAGGAATATCCAGCAAATAGTCAACACCCAATTCTGCAGTACCTATACCTCCGATAACAACATTATAACTGACCGTGTCCTCCTGAGGAGAACTCAAGGTGATGACCAGATCATCCGGTTGGTCAGTACAATCTTCAATCAGGTAGTCGATGCCTGAATTAAAATTGATGCTCATGTCAGGAGAACCACCCTTCAATTCAGAGATAAAAACTCCTGAATCCCAGGCTGAGTCACCGCGGTCGGCAATGGCCAGTTTCAGGTGGTAAGTATTACACGGAATGACATCGGATCGGGCAGTAAGGCTTTTTTTAACACCAAGGTAATCCGACGTTAGCCCATCGTACTGGACACTTTGACCTCCTGTGTTGTCTCTATAATATTCCCAGTTGATCAGGTTATTTACACTATTGATTTCAACAAAGGTATTGTTACCATCAGGAAGGACGGCAATATTTTCCTGGTTGTTTATGTTGGGATCCCCGGTAATGCCCGGTCCGGATATCAGGAAGGCAAAGATGTCGTTAAACTGGTTGACGAACTCGGGATATTCTTCTGAACCAAATACGTATTCAAAAACCAATTCATCGGTTGCCACAAATACGTCCATTTCGATGATACAGGCATCATTGGAAAGATCACCATCCCCAAAGGTAATGGACAAATAATCCAGATCCGGATCGCCCGGGAAACCGTTGTTGCTGTTGAAGTTACCTCCACCACCGTCATTGTTGGGTCCAATGGCCCAGTTAACGTCTCCACTTGTCAACAATAATCCTCTGTCCAGTCCGAGATCAGAATCATCACCTGCTTCAAAAATCCCGTAGGCCTCTTGGGCACAGTTTATGTCTGTAATTTCCACCGTTGTCTGAGGAGTGGTAATAAAGTCGAGAATTTGTTCTTCTGTAATATTGTTTTCTAAGGTAATCGGGTTGATGGGTTCACAAGGCTGGTTGGAACATTCCCAATGCCCGGCCCATCCTTCAAATGCATTGGCGCCGTCAGAAATAAACTGAACGGTCAAACAGCCACTGGTAGCCTGAACCATATAACAGACACCACCACCACCCAGGTCCTGGAAGCCGGTGCCCGCAAGGTTGGCAATAATAGCATTGGGGTCAGCTTCGTCACTATCGTAAAAGATGAGTTGATCCGTCAGGTTAAAATCTGATACCTCAATATTGTAATAATCAAGGGTGAAAACAATACAGGCGCTTGGTTGATCAGGACAAATGGTAAAAGTATAGTCCTCATTGTTGGCATAATCACCATCAGGTCCCCCGGAGTCGAATAGCTCTCCTGAGCAAAGCGTAGAGCCACCTTCATCAATAGTGTTGACAGGTTCCAGTTCATCCACACAGAGTCTGAAATCTCCCCAGTTGGGCGTTGCTGTCGCTGAATAATCGTTAATCCTTATGAAATACTGGATATTGGGTGTTAAGCCCAGTACATCCAATTCGAGGTAAGTTTCCCCCTGATCTGCTGAAATACAGGCTATTTCAGATAATCCATCGAATGTACAATCACCACGATACAAAGCTATTTGAGGGTTCATGATGGAATTCCCATTATCGTCAGCACCTTCGAGGTAGATGGTGTAGTCGAAAATGGTGTCACTGGTGGTGAACATAAACCACACATCATTCTGAACGGTACCGCCGTTAAAACAATCCGGAATATTCCCGAAACCAATATCACTGGGTGTGGCATCAACGTTACTGTAGATCATATCCTCCGGACATGTTGGAGGTATGCCCAGGTCAATAATACCATCACAATCATCATTGACTGGCTGTGCTGTGGCCAGCATGGTTGAAAAAAGTAAGAAAGCAAAAAAGTAGAAACGCTTCATATTGTGGATAATGTTTTTTTTCGTGCTAAAAATAAGTTTCTTTTTGGTTATTACGCAGGAGAATTAAAAATTTGATGTCGTAAATTTGCCAAAATTGTTTTTGACCTGCCCTCGGCATCCGAAAGGAAGGTTAAATAAACTTTTGATGCTGTAGATTGTTTTTCGTTTAGTAGTCCTCAATTTAGGACTTTATACGAAATGTTCCGAAAAATATTGGGTAAACTTTGCTTTACTCTTTGCAGCCCTTCAATGCTTCCCTAACATCATTGATCTTTACATAGCCGAAATCGTTGCCCCAGGCATGATTAATATAGTTGATTATATTGGTGATTTCTGCTTCTGAGAGGTGTGGGATGCCTTGCATCGGTTCTACAAAAACCCGGTTACCGTAAGCGATGGTATCCGAAAGTCCATTGGTAATGATACAGGCAATTTGGGCACGGTTTTCAGGAAGGTAGTTGAAGCCAGCCAGAGGAGGTATCAGGGATTGAAGGCCTTCTCCATTGGCCATATGGCAACTGGCACACTTATTCATGTACAGGAGCTCTCCCTGTTTGAAAGTGTTTTCTTCACAATTGGTCAGCAAAAATAGTACTGAAATACCCATCAAAAAAGATAAACATTTGCCGCTCATGGGTAATTGTTGGTATTAAGCAATGATTTTAAGGGTATCCTTGACGGCTTCTGCTATTTGGATAGCTTTATCAAGATTATTATTCAGAATAGTGGCGTGCCCCATTTTTCTAAAAGGTTTTGTCATAGCTTTTCCGTAAAGATGAATATTTACACCTGGCTTGCTCAGACATTCTGCCAACCCATCGTATTTGGCAGCTCCAGCAAACTTATCTTCTCCCAGGAGGTTAACCATAACTGCCGGGGATTTAATTTGGGTGCTACCCAAAGGTAAGTCCAGAATCCCTCTGAGGTGTTGCTCGAATTGGGAAGTATAACAGCTGTCAATGGTGTGGTGGCCACTGTTGTGTGGCCTTGGAGCCACTTCATTGACGAGCAGTTCGCCAGAGGAGGTCAGGAAAAATTCTATGGCCAATAACCCACAAATGTCAAATTCACGGATAAGTTCCTGAGCCATTAATTCCGCTTTTTCTTCGATATCAGGACTGATTCGGGCGGGACATAAAAGAAATTCAACGAGGTTGGCTTCCGGGTTGAAGGTCATTTCCACAGCAGTAAATGCTTTTGTTTGCCCTGATTCATTGCGGGCTACGATTACGGCCAGTTCTTTATCGATGTCAACCATCTCCTCGACAAGGCTCTCTCCCGGCAGAAGAGCCTCCAGATCAGCATCATTTTTAACAACTTTCACCCCTTTTCCGTCATATCCTTCCCTGCACATTTTTTGAACAAATGGCAAGGTTACATCTCCTGCGGTTACGGCATCCTGAATGGCTT
>CALODM010000027.1:0-11716 GCA_942492125.1 uncultured Bacteroidota bacterium | reverse complement strand
ACCATCGCCGATGTTTATTCTATCATGGAGAATCATGATAAAGCGACAGAATATTATCGAACGGCCATCAATATTCTCAGGTCGGAAAATGATTCTATAAGTCTTGCCTCGGCGCTTTTGAATGCAGGCGATGAGTATTTCTCGCAGGGAAAACTGGATACGGCAATTTTATTCTTTCAGGAATCTGGTCTCATCTTTAAGGAAATCAATTATTTGTTAGGCACAGCCGTATAACCTCGGAAATACTCTGGACAGGTTATGCAGAACAGGAAGGACGCTTGCTTTGGACAATATTAATGAGGCTATCAAGATCCTGGAAGACCTGAATGAGTATCAACCCATTTCTGTCTATCTTACCTATATGTCTGATATTTATTTAAAGCGGGGGGACTGGAACACGGCACTTAGCTATTCAGGCATTGAGCCTTGAACTTTTTCAGAAATATGGGATTGAAAAACAGATCAGCTGAAGCCATCTCCAAATTTCCAACTTGCATGAGCAGGCCGGAAATTTAGAAGAATACATCAAAAATTATAAAAACCACATAAGTTATAAAGATAGTGTAAACAACATTTCAACCATCCAGCAGGTGGCTTCAGTCCGGGCAGATTTTGAGATCTCCCAAAAGCAGATGGAGGTCGATCTTTTGAATGAACAAAGAAAGAACCAGCGAATCATAGTGATCGCTATTTCGGGAGCATTGTTATTGCTGGCACTTTTGATTTTTGGACTTTACAGACGCTATAGGTTTATCAATAAAACCAAGAATATCATTGAGTATGAAAAAAATCGTTCAGAAAGCTTATTGATGAATATTTTGCCGGAGGAAACCGCTCAGGAGTTAAAAGAAAACGGTAAGGTTGAAGCCAAAAAATTTGAGTCCGTTACCATCTTGTTCACTGACTTCAAAAATTTCAATACATATGCTGAAAAGTTATCTCCTGAGGAATTGGTGAAAACCCTGGACTACTATTTTTCAAACTTCACACATGCGATCATTGGAAAAGTATGGTTTGGAGAAGATCAAAACCAACTGGGATGCCTATATGCGTTGCAGGATTGCCATTTACCATCGAAGACCATGCGATCAAAATGGCAAAGGTTGCTCTTGAGATGGCTGCGGTTTGTCGAAGAGGCCAAAAGTAATATTACCGGCACCAGCTTTGATATCCGCATCGGTCTCAATTCCGGTCCTGTGGTCGCGGGTGTGGTGGGGACCAAGAAATTTGCTTATGACATCTGGGGGGATGCCGTCAATATCGCCTCCCGCATGGTGTTCCAAATCCGAACCGGGGAAAGTCAATGTTTCTGAAAATACCTTTGCCCTGATCAAAGATACCTTTGATTGTGAATACAGAGGGGAGATTTAAGTGAAAACACGGTAAAAATGCTGAAGATGTATTTTGTGAATAATTCGAGCGGGCAAGCATTGTTTTCATATAGGGTTGAAAGTCATTCACTTGTGATGCCGGAGAATCAGGTTTTTTTTTTGATTTCTCAGTTTCATCTTGCTGCCTTCCGGCTTTTGGGACCGTAGTTGGAATTGCGAGCTGCTTGAAGACTTTTTAGTAACATCGAAGTCTTCTGCAAATGATCACAAATTTGCTTTATATTGCAGTTTATCATTGAATCATCTGATTCACACCCTTTCGTTGATATTTTCCACTTCCATTTTTTATATTTCGATTTCGAAAACAATTCATATATCCATGAATTTCGACTACCAGATCCACAACTGCCAGTACCTATATTTTTACCCTTGATTATATCCCCCGGTAGCATTTCCTTTCCGCTTTTTTCCTACCGAATGGGCAAAAAGTAAAATGGTGGCCAAATTGGGACTGACGTTTTTTAAAAATAAGATCAACCGCTACTCTGCCTTTCCTCACTCAGCCCTCAAGAACAAGTCAAATGGAAGTGCTCAAGGAACTCTTGGGGTATTACCCATCTAATACCCGATTTTCGGTATTGAGCGTTGATTTTTGATTTCATGAATATGCCGGAAAAGCCAAATTTGATTTCATGTATCAAGTTAGACGACAAGGCGTAAGCGGCTAAAATTGTAAACGACGAGGCCGGGGAGCACCTGATTATACCTTTTCTCGGGGTGGACCCCGGCGGCACAAACCTTTTGACCTGGTGCAAAAATACGTGGAAGAAAAAGGTTTTCGCGGGTTGAAGGTTTATCCGGCGCTGGGCTTTTTCCCACTGATAAAAGACTTTACAAAGTTTACGAGTACGCTGAAAAAGGTGAGTTGCCCATTACCTCACACTGCATTCCGACCAATAAAAATCATTTCCGTTTCAAGCCTACAGATGTAATGGTAGAGTGTGCTCAGGGTACTCAAAAAGTTTTAATGAAAAAGACAAAAAGACAGCTATCAATTTGCCAAATATCTCAACCATCCCTACTGGTTCGATCAATTGTTACATGATTTTCCCAAATTTGAAGATCAACTTTGCCCATTTTGGGGGCAATCTTGAGTGGGAAAATACCTGGACTTGCCCAATAAAACTTCGAGAAAGATACCAACTGGTACTCCATGATCCGCCAGCTACTAAAAAAATATCCCAATACCTATGCCGATATTTCATTCACCGTGCACGACCGGCGTTTGTACCCTTTGTTAAAAAATGTGATCAATAGCGAATACAAAGCCGAGAAAATCTACTCCCCTAAACATAAGGTCCTTTTTGGAACAGACTTTTACATGTTGCAGAAGGATTATAAAGAACGCAGATTTGGTATTGACTTGAGAGGGTATCTGACGGAAGACGAATACTGGCAAATCGCCGAGGTTAATCCAAAACGCTTCCTGGCTACAAAGTTTGATTAATATTCAAGCTACTTCTTAAGGTAACCCGTACGGAACAAATGGATATTCCCGGCATTTCCACCGCAGAGGACAGGATCACGGCACGCATTGCCACGACCAGCAACCAATTTCACAACTATTCTCCCAAGGATCAACAGAAGCTTTGGATAATCTACCATAATTTCGTTATTTGTAGACAGGCAAAAAAACACCTCTGTCTCAATAATTCGGTCTAATATGAAATTTTTAGTAAACACCCTTGCTCTGAGCTTTCTCCTTTTAACCGCTTGTACCGAAAATTCCCATTTCGGGAATACAGCCCATTATCCGAATCACCGGGCCCAAGCGATGATGATGACCCCTTGAGGGATTCTATAAAACAAGCCTTTTTCGATCAATTGTATTTCGCTGAAGAAGGATTGAATGTAGATTCCATCCGCCATTTGACCTGGCAAAAAAATTATGCTATCAAACAAAACAGGAAACGCCAGCTCAATGACTTTCGGGACATCACCGAGCAGTTTGCTGACGGCAGGATCGAGGCAACATGGCATGAAAGAGGACCCAACAATGAAGCGGGAGATGTCAAGGTGATCGATTATGTTCCAAGCCTCGACAGGTTTTATGTCATCTCAAGTGTGGGCCATCTGTGGAGAGGAACAACAGCAGGTGATGATTGGATCTTACTGAATGATGATATCCAGTTTGCCAAAGACTTCATCAAAGTATTACCCCATGGGGAGGCACGCGTATTTTTGCCGCTTATGGTCCGGGCACCGAAGATAAGGAGATCAGATATTCTGATGATGAAGGACAGACCTGGACCAAGGGTACCGGCTTTGATTTTATGACCATTGGGGTGCCGGCAGGAGACTGTATGCTTTGAGTGATGGAATGACACTCTATTACCTGGTACATACCTGGTCAGGATCACCCTGGGGGCAATTGATGCAAATCTATAAGAGTACCAACAAAGGAGTGAGCTATACCCAGGTACTGGAAACCAACGTGGGATACGCCAACGAGACTATGGATCTCTGGAAACCATACGATTCGGATTCCATGTTTGTGGTCGATAATGTGTCCAAAGAGTATTTCAAAATGACCCATAATTTTGGGTCTGGCACTACAATTTTTTCACCAACAGTTTCTTACTCTGCTCAAGGTGTTGATAATGGAGGGATTCACGTTTCCGGAAGATATAACTCGGGTGCTTCAAGGTATGATCTTTACATCTGTAATGATAATAACGATAAAGTTTACCAAACGACCAATGGCTCCATCTGGAAATACCTGAGTACCGCATCCGATAATGTCTGGCGAAAAGGCTGGCTGGCAGATCCAAATAATAACAATTTATATGTAGGCAGTTTTCAGTTGAATAAGACTTCCAATCTGATGGATTGGGAAGAACAATACGCCCAGTGGTGGGAATATTATGGTTCCTGCAACGATTCCCTGCATGTGGATATTATGAGCCTGGACTACTTTGAGAAGAACGACGGAACTCCATTCATTACCATCTGTAATCACGCCGGTGTCCATATTACCTATGATCATTTTCACACAACGCAAAATCTTGCCTGGACCTCTTTGAACGTCACAACCTTGTATGACCAGTCAACGGCAAGTGATGGTTTTCTGTATTGTGGTGCCCAGGATAAGGGAACCTTTGTCTATGATGGCAATAGTCAGCAGAACTTTAATTCCCTGAAAACCCTGAATACGACCACGGGAGATGGCATGATCGGTTCGTTTTTCAATAATGACAATTCTTATTTCAGTATGATCCAGAACGGGCAGTTTGCCTGTGTTCCCGATCGAAGTTCGGGTTATAAATCGTGGTACACCATTCCCGGAAATCACAAATCCGGATGGATCAATCCGATGGTGGCAACACCCAACTTTTCCGATAATAAAGCCTACATGGCTGGCGGAAATCTTTCGGGGGGAAGTGGTTGTTACCTTATCGAAATGGACGTGAATATCAGCAGCGGCATAAGTTTCAATCCCGCACAGTTTAATTATAACTTCCGATCCAATTCCAATTCGGGATCTTCGGTGATAAAAGCTATTGGTGTTGCCATGAGTGATGATAATCGTTTGTATGTTGCCACCGAAGACGCCACATTCTTTTACTCGGAAACCGGGGGTTCCAACTGGACCAAATCATCTGCTACTCTTCCTGCTTCCATGATCCCTTGGGAAATTATCACTTCCAATAACAATGCCGATTGGGTCATTATCAGCGGTACCGGATTTTCCAATCCCGGGGTCTATATGTCGATTGACGGCGGCGATTCTTTTACACCTTTGAGTACTAATATTCCTGCGGCCACTTTTTATGAAGTGATTTTGTCAGACAGTGAAGAATATTTGTTCGCAGCCACTTCTGAAGGGCCTTATGTCTATTCTTTCGAGGAGGCCAAATGGTACGACCTGATCGGAGCGGAAACGCCATTACTTGATTTTACTTCGGTTGATAATATTGGAAATTCGACGATTAGGTTCGGCACCTATGGTCGCGGTGTATGGGATCTGGAGTTAGTATCTGTGGTCTTACCGGTCGAGTTGCTTGCTTTTGAGGCAAAGCTGACGGACAACAGAGATGTACAACTTAGTTGGTCAACGGAATCTGAAATGAATGTCAGTGGTTTTGAGGTGCAGTACAGTGACAATGGTGTTGACTTTACTTCCTTAGGCACCCTTTCTGCCGGTAATTATCAATACAATTTCTTGCACGAAAAACCAGGAGGGGATGCTAATTTTTACAGGCTAAAAATTAATAATTTCGATGGCCAAGTGGAGTATTCAGAGATACGGGTGATTTATCTGAAGGCTACCGATGTAAGTGTCGCCTTATTCCCCAATCCGGTACGGTCAGGCGAGATGATAAATTTGGAAATTGGCAAAAACTGGTCTTACGACCTCAGTATTTTTGATCAATCGGGGAGATTGGTTTTTATCCAAAGCAGCTTGAATGGACATAATAACATTCAACCAAATTTACCGAAAGGTATCTACTTCTATAAGGTTCAGCTTCAGGGTTTGTCAGCTAAATCGGGTAAGTTGGTGGTGATGTAATTGCGGTAAAAAGCAATTGGTCTTACAGAAAGGTTTGTTGGCCTAAGTTTTTGGATTGCCTGGTGGATTTTGTACATTTTTAATCCCTGTAAACATAAACGCATTGATGTTTATTTGATAAGGATTTTCGAACGCACCAAAAATATGCGGATGAAGGCCATATTATACGACAAAAAACATTCCCCCTTGAAAGTCCGCATGGGAGAGGTTCCCGTGCCCATTCCCAACGATGATGAGGTTTTGATAAAGGTAATTTTCGGATGCCTTAATGCCGCAGATTACCGATCCATTCAAATGGGGTTGATAGGCAAAGGAAAGGTTGTTGGATCCGCAGTGTCGGGAGTAGTGGAGTCTGTCGGAAAAGCCGTTTCCAGCTTCAAAACCGGTGATGAAGTATTTGCAGATTTAGCCGATTGTGGTTTTGGCGGGTTTGCAGAATTCGCTATTGCACCGGAAACGGCTGTGGCGCATAAACCGGCCAATACCTCCTTTGAGGATATTGTAACCCTTCCTGTAGCAGCTCCAACCGCTTTGAAAGCATTGCGCGATAAAGGAAATATCCGGGAGGGACAGCATGTGTTAATTGTAGGAAGTGCGGGGGGAGTAGGTTCCTTTGCCGTTCAACTGGCCAAATATTATGGTGCCAAAGTGACCGCTGTTTGCAGTACCAAAAATATTGAACAGTCCATTGCTTTGGGAGCCGATGAGGTAATCGATTATTCTCAAACTGATTTCACCAAAGCAAGTTCCCGATATGATCTCATTCAGGCAATTAACGGTAATTATCCCCTGCTGGGTTACCAACGTATGCTCAAGCCACAAGGAACCTATGTAATGGTCGGTGGAAAGATGGCCCAGATATTCAAATCCCTGGTTTTTGGTCCATTGTTATCCTTTGGCGGCAAAAAGATGAAAACATTATCTGCCAAAACCGATACTGAAGACCTGGTGATTGTTGGAGATTTGATGGATAGTGGAAAAATCAAAACCATTATCGAAAAACGTTATTCCCTGGATAAATTTGAGGAGGCTTTAGCATATGTAAAAAAAGGCCACGTAAGGGGCAAAGTCATCCTCGAAATTCAGCAAGCGCAAGGCTAATTTATGATCAAATATTCGTTGAGGTTGATTCAAAAGTGTAGTAATTAGTTTTGGCGTATGATTTTTTTTGTTGTACGGCACGGGGGTGCAGGGGGTGGAATGCCGTTCATATTTAAATAAGCAAAGTGTTTTATTGATAATTTTGGAATGAATAAACTCCAGGATATTCTCTTAACACCGTCAGTTTTCAATTTGCCGGATTATTATTTTGGTCAAGCATTTTATCTGATTTTGATGTAACTTTAAAGCTAGTGTAATTTAAAGTGAAGCCAAATGGAAAATGCAAATTTGAAAAGCTGGCATTCCTGGAAGGTAATCACGGTAAAGCCCACATCAAAAATCTGAGAAAAATTAAAAAGAAAGGCGTGGAGGAATTTTTGGCCGGTAAGAAACTTTGGTATGTGAAGAAGTGATTTTAATTCAGGTTGTAATGGCAAACCCAATTTTATAGCATGACCATGTTATTCTCTTTTCATTCAAGCAAGCGTAAAGGTTCATTTAAATAAATTTATATCCCGATCCAGACTTCGATTATTGTAGTCGATAAATATTGGGGGTGGGGGTAATAAGTTTGGGAATCTTTTTTGGCATTCCCAGTCTCAGCAATTTTTCCGAAGAAAAGAGCCTTGAAAGGAATGCCGTTCATCAAAATAATTACTTATGAAAAAGTTTAGAAGTTTATTGATGATTTGCATGATTATTTTATTTGCGGCTTCAGTAGAAGCTCAGTCCTTAGGCCTTAAAATGGGAGTGAATACTTCAACTATTAAAACCAGTGGTAATTCTAAGCAATCCGATAATCTGTTAGGACTAAACCTGGGATTACATCTAAATATCCCCTTTAATGTGATGTTATCCTTGAATACCGGGCTATTTATCTCTGACCGAGGTTATAAGTATAAAGAGGCAACTCCTTTTTTACTCGACAATCTTGATAACTCATAGAGTAAGGTTACTTTATTCAGTATTACCCGTCTCCGTCAGGATTATGTCAAAAGAAAATGAGGAAAAAATTAAACCATTTGCAGAACTAGGGGGATATGGCGCTATAGGCCTGTCAAAAAAAAATGAATGGGGAAATTATAAACTAACTGATGTTGGAATGACATTAGGGGGGGGCCTTCAAATTGGAAAAGTCAGCTGTAGTATTGATTTTGATCAGAGTTTTGGTAATATCTGTAATGATTCCGATAACATTTGTAAAAACAGAGTGGTTTCCTTTTCTGTAGAAGCTATTTTGTTTGTCCGAAATTAAATGTTTGTAATAACATTTGACCTATAGGTGGTTAAAACCAAGGGTTGATAATACAGTTTTTTAAATGTAAAAAAATGCTGAAAAAATATCTCTATTTTGAAGTAAGGAAAAATTCTATTTATCTTTCCTGAAACTGGCGAAAGCCTTAATACAAATCAACATGACAGCATTACCATATCACACCCTTCCCGCTTGCCCGGATCAAATTACCGCACCGACTATTATCGCCCGCTTTTTGGATGGCCTGGGTTTCCGCTACAGATGGGCCACCGAAGGATTAACAGAGCGTGACCTGCAATTCCGGCCGGTAGAAGGCAGTATGGATATGATGGAAGTATTGGACCACATTTACAGGATCGCAGCTTCGGCGGATCACTTCTTTGATGGTGAAAAAACAACCGACAAGGCTGAGGCTTTCCCGGACGTGAGGAAGCATACTTTACGACATATCGCTGATCTGAGCGAAAGGTTGAAAACCATGGAAAGTGTCGAACTCGTTTACTGGCAAGAAACTATAATGATGAGGCCGGCCCCTGGAGACAATATATTTCCGTTTTGCAATAAGCGGGATAACCTATTTCTTTTTGGTAGTTAAAAAGGATTGGAAAAGGGTTGATATTCACCCCCTGATTCCTTAACTTAATAGCAAAAATGAAATACGCTATCTCCTTTCTCGCTCTTTTATTGTCCATCAATTTATTGGCACAATGGACTACTGATACGGCTGTAAATACTCCCGCTGCAGAAAATGATGCATTAGAAACCCATGCCATAGGAACCTCCGACGGACAAACCTACATTGTCTTCTGGAGGGTAGTTCCGGCACCGGTCAATATCGAATTGAGGTTACAGGTGCTGGATGCTTCAGGCAACAGACAATTAGGTCCCGATGGCATCCTGGTCACCGAAAATATCTCCATGAGTACCTTTACACTGGTAGGGTCAGTGAATATCGATGCCGAGGACAACCTCTATATCGGGATTACCAGTAGCGGTGATGCCGTAGGACATGTTTTTAAAATGGATATCAATGGTAACCACCTGTGGGGTTCCGATGGGGTGTCCTTTTCTGAGGGGTATTCGGTTAAGGTATTACCATTATCCAGTGGAGAAGCTATCGTTTCCTGGTTCCCTTACGGCCAGGGGTTGATGCAAAAATATGATGCCGATGGTAATGCCCTTTGGCCCGCTCCTCAACCGGTGGTCAGTGGGACGAGTTCAACCGCTCCTGCCGATATGTTTGAATTGTCCGATGGTGGCTACGTGGTTGTTTTTCACGTATTAAGTTTTGGGATTAATTCTACGCTTTATGCCCAAAGGTATGATGGAGACGGCGTTGCACAATGGGCTTCCCCGACTCAACTGTCTAATAAATCAACCGCCTTTATAGCCAATTACAGTGGCACCCAGGACGGGGATTACGTTTATTACGGATATTCAGCGGCTACCGGCCTGCGCTTTGATTCCTTTCTCCAGAAAATTGATCCTGACGGAACGCTTCCCTGGGGGATCAACGGTATGGATTTTGATGTTAATGAAACGAATTATGAAATAAATACTCTGGTTGCCCATGCCTCCGATGCTGAATATGTCTGGGCAATATGCACCTATACCGACCCAAGTCAGAGTGAAATAGGCGAGTATGTTCAGAAATTCGATAAGGAGACCGGAGTCAGACAGTTTACCGATAATGCCAAAATGCTTTTTCCAATAAGTGAGGACCACCACCAGCACGCGGGTGCTTTGCACCTGGCAGATGATCGGCCAATCTTTTTGATCAAGGCAGGTTTTGATAACAGTGTTACACCGACTACCCTCAATGCTGTATTGCTGGATGCCAACGGTGATTTCATTTGGCCGGAAGTGTCAAAGCCGGTAGCTACTTATGAGGCCAGCAAGACTGACATCTATTTGGCGAAACCTGTAAATGGGCAGGCTGTTGCCGTCTGGATGGAAGAAAAATCCATGGGAGAACTCATTTACGCTCAAAATTTCACCTATGAAGTGATCAACAAAACACAAGATGTTGTCCAGAACCTTACGATGAAAGTATATCCCAACCCCGCGGAAACAACAGTTCATTTTGAATTTGATAGCCCTGTAAAAACTGCCGTGAGTTTGACCGTTTATGACCATGCCGGAAAACTTGTACTGGTTTCCAAACAAAACATCCATTTAGGAAATAACCGGATTGAAATAGATGTCGATCATTTGCCTCAAGGTAACTACACCTGTCGGATGAATGGAGAAAACAAAGGTTTGGATTGGCTGGGAAATTTTTTAGTTGTAGAGTAATTATGGAGCGTGTTTGACTCGTTAATTTAAGGCCTCCCAGCTTAAATTCCATGTGCTAATCAAATTTGCCGTTTTGTTTCTATTTTTTTGACTTCAATTTTATTGGACAGTCGAAGGTGAACAGGCCAATGATCTTTGTGAGTACTTTTTTGGGTAAACTTAGGAAGGGTGTATGTAAACGAGTTCTCAGCAAGCAAGAATAAACAATTTCCTATATGAAGTATTACCTTTTTATTGTATCGATTTTAACGATTATTTTTTCATGTAAAGAACAGAATAATCAGGGAAATCAACAGACTGTAGAACATACCTCAATAAGTAACTTAATCCAAAATTTGGAGGACTCGGAAAATGATGAGGTTATAGTAATTGCCCACAGAGGAGATTGGCGTAATGCTCCTGAAAATTCACTCCAAGCCATCAAAAACTGCATTGAAATGGGGGTGGATATGGTAGAAATAGATATTCGTGAAACAAAGGACGGAGCACTTGTTCTAATGCATGATGAAACCATAGATCGTACTACCAATGCTAGTGGTTATGTTAAAGATTGGACATTGGATAGTTTACGGACTTTAAAACTATTAGATGGGTTAGGGGTTGAAACTCCTCACGGAATTCCTACTTTAGAAGAGGCCTTAGTGCTTGCCAGGGATAAAATCCTCATTAACCTGGATAAGAGTTATAAAATTTTCGACAAGTGCTATGAAATTATGAAGAAAACAGGAACACTTCATCAAGTTGTAATCAAAGGAGCCAAGACAAGAGAGGAAGTCGAGCATGAATTTGGGCAGTATTTGGATGAAGTTTATTTTATGCCGGTTTTATTTTTGCCTCAACCAAATGCACAAAGCATAGTGGATGACTATATCGATAATCATCTTCCTGTTGCATTTGAATTCATAGTGAAATACGACTCAATTGGAATGATTGATTATTTTGATGATATACGGAGCAAAGGTGCAGGGGTTTGGGTCAACTCTTTATGGGCTCATCATAATGGTGGTCATGATGATGAAAAAGCAGCAATTGACGCAAATGTATATGATTGGTATATTGAGAACAACGTAGATATGATTCAGACCGATAGACCAGCCGTATTACTGAAATATCTTAGAGAAAAGGGCTTGCATAATTAAAGCTGATAAGGTTCCAACAACCCTG
>CALODM010000026.1:0-243045 GCA_942492125.1 uncultured Bacteroidota bacterium | reverse complement strand
AAAACTTTTGTACCATGGATTGTATGTTGTTGGCAGGTCGTTTTGTATCACAAAAGTGGGCAATATGTTTGGAATAGCCAAGGGTATTTCTACCTGATTTTTATAAACCGTAAAAATACTTAGTTGAAGGGTAGGGGACTATAAAAAAACAATACTCCCCGTCAGGAGGGAGTATTGTTGAGGTTTAGTTTAATTTCTGGAAGGATAAATTCCCAATAAAGCTATACAAACATTGATACCCAGATATGGGTTCCTGTTATTGAAACTTTGTCCGTTGCCAGTATTTCCGGAGGTGATGGCTCCTGCATTGAGGGTACTTCCCGCAGCAGCATCTTCCGCAAAAATAGCTCCACTGGTAGCGAGGAAATGTCCGGCGCCCGCTTCTTCGGCCGTACCCCCAAGGTTCATGACCGTAGTATGGTTGTGAGCAGGGAGGTGATTGGTATTCAGCGTGATGTTTTCCTGTCCTCCTACCTGTCCCCACCGGACATCAGATAGGCCAGGGCCATTACCGATATGCACGATCGACCTGCCTCTTAATTCGGGAAGTCCGAAACTTGTACGTCCGTCTCCGCCAAAAGTGGTTCCCAAAAGGGAAAAAAGAGCTGTATTTTCCGAAATGGACATTAATTGTCCGTTACACATAGCCCACCCTCTCGGGGCAAAATTGAATCCAAATGCTTGTATTTGACCAACAAATGGTTCCATAATTTTTGATTTAAGTTTAGTTGATTAAAATGGTTAATTGTGCAATTAGCTTCTGGAAGGGAAAATTCCTTCTAAAGCGATGCATACATTGATGCCGAGGAATGGGTTTCTGTTATTGAAACTCTGCCCTCCGCCCGTATTGCCGGAGGTAATGGCTCCTGCATTAAGGGTGCTTCCTGTCGCAGCATCTTCCGAAAAAATAGCTCCGCTGGTAGCCAGGAAATGTCCGGCACCGGCTTCTTCTGCCGTACCGCCGAGATTCATTACCGTTGCGTGATTATGGGCCGGTAGATTATTGGTGTTCAAAGTAACATTTTCCTGCCCGCCTTTTTGTCCGATCTGTACATGAGATAAACCAGGGCCTTGCCCAGCATGAACAATAGATCTTCCTCTCAGATCAGGTAAAGCAAAAGTCGTTCTGCCGTCCCCCCCAAATTGAGTGCCCAACAGGGAAAACAATGCCTGATACTGGGCTATTGAAAGCAATTGTCCATTACATTGTGCCCAGCCTATGGGAGGAAAATAAAATCCAAAAGCCTGGATCTGTCCTAAAAATGGTTCCATAATTAATTGTTTTATTAGGTATTGAAAAAATGAGTTTAATTAAATGAAAATTAGTTTCTTGAAGGGAAATAGAATCCGCCCAATGCAATACAATAATTGATGCCCACGAATGGGTTCCTGTTTTGGATGCTTTGTCCTGCTCCCGTATTGCCAGAAGTGATGGCTCCTGCATTGAGGGTGCTTCCTGCTGCAGCATCTTCCGAGAAAATGGCTCCGCTACTTGCCAGGAAATGTCCTGCTCCGGCTTCCTCGGCAGTTCCGCCCAGGTTCATGACTGTTGTGTGATTGTGCTCCGGTAAATTATTGGTGGAGAGAGTTACGGTTTCCGTGCCGCCTTTTTCACCCCAACGGACATTATTTAATCCGGGACCCTGTCCGGGATGTACAATAGATCTTCCTCTTAAATCGGGTAGTTGGAAGGTGGTTCTCCCATCTCCCCCAAAAGTAGTCCCCAGTAATGAATATAAGGCTTCGTTCCCGGAAATGGGCAAAAGCTGTCCATCGCATTTTGCCCAACCTCTTGGGGCAAAATTGAACCCAAAAGCCTGGATCTGTCCGATAAATGGTTCCATGATTTTGTGTTTTTTGAATTAATAAATAACATGAGTAAGCCTGGAAAAGCCCCGGTTATTTGCATAACCAGGGGCTGACAAATTTCCAAACGTAATTTTTTATTGGGCCGGTATCAACCGGTGCGGCAGATAATTCCTATCTCATTTTGAGTCCGGATTATTTCGCGGTCAGGCAGATCGTCGTTAGGGAGAATGTAGAATTTCCGTAAACAATCCCCGTGTTTTTCGGAGAGTCCGTTGATCTTCTTTATGTGATTGTTGGAAGCGTAAATGGTTTTCAGGTTGGTGAGTCTGGCAATAGGCAAAAGGTCTTCCACCTCGTTATTTTGAAGGTAAAGATCTTTTAGATTTAACATGCCTTCTATACCTTCCAGGGACTTTATCTGGTTGTCATAAACAAAGAGGTGTTCCATTTGCGTATGCCTCGTCAATTCACGAAGTCCGGTAATTTTCATATGTGTTAGGGAAAGATACCTTAAGTGATAAAGCGGGATCAAGCCTGAGAGGTTGGTAAGGGGGTTGGTAATGTTTGGATTTTGAGCCATAGGGCCGGCAAAACGGAGTGTATCTGCCCGGATCAACAGGATCATTAATTCTTCATCTTTGGGGGGTTCTATCGACGGGCCTTTGCCAAAAACCGCTTCATTGTAAGCGAACTTCCATTGCATTTCCAGGTCTTGCCACCACTGGCGGGCTCTTTTTTAATTCTTCAGGAGCTGTTTTTACAATTATTTGCATATTTCAGATTTTAGCAGAAAGGATGCTGAAACATCCTTCATTACGTTTGGAAAATAAAATCCCCTCCCGGTAGCACCCGGGAAGAGGATTGATCAGTTTTGATTAGTTTCTTGATGGAAAAATGCCTACCAAAGCTATACTTACATAAATACCCAGGAATGGGTTTCTGTTATTATAACTTTGTCCACTACCTGTGTTGCCAGAGGTAATGGCGCCTGCATTGAGGGTGCTTCCTGCAGCAGCATCTTCTGCAAAAATGGCTCCACTGGTTGCCAGGAAGTGACCGGCACCTGCTTCTTCAGCAGTACCGCCGAGATTCATAACGGTGTTATGGTTGTGAGCAGGTAACTGAGCAGTGGTCAGGGTAATATTTTCGTTGCCTCCTCTTTCTCCCCACCTAATATCACTCAGGCCGGGGCCCGTACCTATGTGAACAATCGATCTTCCCCTTAGATCGGGTAGTCCGAAAGTTGTGCGGCCGTCTCCTCCAAAAGTTGTTCCTAAAAGTGAGAAAAGTGCTGTTTGTGAACTGATGGCTAGCAATTGTCCATCGCAAAGAGACCACCCTCTGGGAGGGAAATTGAAACCGAATGCTTGAATTTGACCGATAAAAGGGTCCATAATCTATGAGTTTTATAGTTTAAAAAATATGTTTAAAAATCAGGTTCTTGTCGGGTAAATTCCCTGCAACGCAATGATGTAATTGATACATTGAAAAGGTTGCATGTTAGGGTGAGGCAAATTTCTTCCCGTATTTTGTATCGCAAAACCCTTTGAATCATCTTTGATTTTTATTGGAGGGTTCTGTTTGTTTTGTTGATCGTAACTGATCATGTAGAGGGGGTTTTTGTCTTCCCCGGTCATTTCATAAATGACAGAAATATTTTCAGTAGTTGAAATTTCATGTTTGTGTTCCGGCATTTGATCAATTTGGAGGACGATGCTTTCAGCGCCTCCTGTTTCGCCCAGTGTCCTCCTGGACAACCCCACTCCTGTTCCAGGATGGACAGCTACCCGGCCACGAAGATCAGGCAGGCCGAAGGTGGAGATCCCATTTCCTCCGAAATTGGTGCCGAGGATAGAATAAAGTGCGGCATTGACTTCTATGGACAACAACTGACCGTTGCAAAGAGACCAGCCTTTGGGGGCAAAGTTGCCGCCAAAGAGGATGATTTCTCCGATAAATGGTTCCATAGTCAATGGTTTAAATTTTTAAAAATGAACCCTCCGGTCCTTTACGACTGTTACTTGGAGAAAAATGCTTTGGTCGCTTTTTTTCCTTCGGAAATTAGATTGTTTTTTAATTCATCTGATAATTCAAAATTGGTGGCAGAAACGCCCAGATCATCAATGCAGATCGTCTGTCGCTTTTGTTCGGGGTTTTCCTCAAAGACCACTACCTGGGCTTTGAGCAGGGTGTCAAATAGTGATTTTATGTATTTTCCGATATGATCGTATTTAAAGTCTTCTCTTATGTTCTGATTTGACAGGTTGTCCAGGTGGAGTCCCAGGGTGTGCCCAAGTTCGTGTTCCTGTTCAAAGAAGCTATTGATGGGAAAGTTGAGAATCACGCCCCCGTCTACATAGATATGGTCATTGGGTTTGGCATTGCTGAATTTCCATGATTTGAAAAACAAGGGTATGGACATGGAAGCTCTTACAGCTTCGGCAACAATGGTGTCGGGTGTTGATGCTGCAGAAAATTCCTGAACACTCTTGGTGTATAGGTCTGTTCCAAATACCTTTAGATTTCTACATCCACCTTGTTTTAAGTCGCTGAACGTTGCTTGCTTGTCGAACCCTTTTTTCTCTATGAGATCGGTAATCCAGTCCAAAAAAGCATCCCCGGCATAAAGACCGTATTTCGTGACAATTCTCAATGGGTTTTTCCGGTCCTGAAACGATTTGAAATCCAAATCAAAAACGATTTTTCTGATTTCTGAAGCAGTATATCTAAGGGCAAGCAGGCAGGCAGTAATGGCGCCGGCGGAGGTACCTGCCACATTCTGGATCTTATCCAGTATCTGAACTTCATCCAGAACTTCAAGTGCTCCTACATAGGCAATACCTTTGACGCCTCCTCCTTGCAGAATTAGATTGGTTATGGGCAAATTGGTGTTCTCCATTAATAAGGATTGGTTTTGGTTAGCCTCAAAAAAATAAGTATCACAAACTTAAATATTTATTCTTTCCGGGGAATCCGTATAAATACCTGTTTTTGGGTTTATCCTCAAAATCGAAGGTTAATTCTGCAATAAATAAAACTTAAATTATTCCGTAATTCTACAGAAATTAGAAAAACAATATGATTTGTTGGTAAAAAAATTGTAGGTTTAGGGTTAAGAATCGAATGTCTGTAATTTCCTGGAATCACTTTATTAAACACCTTAAGTAGAATGAAAAAGTTACCCATTTCACTGCTGCTGCTTTGTTTGGCAGTATTTTTCTTTTCCTGTCAGGACCAAAAGTCGGCAGACAATGAAGCCAAAGAACCCGGAGCAATTACTGAGGTGTCAGAAAGGGAAGTCGAATCTTCCTCGCCCAGGACAACGGATACCATTTCCTTAAAAACATTCAATACCTGGAAAACCAACTGGGAACGCAACCGGTCATCCTGGATAGGCAACAATACCTTAGACGCGTTTAATTTGCCTTTGATCGACCTTGGAGATGTTTTGGGAGAGAACCCGGACAGTTCCCGGTTTTACCTCGGGTTGGAATCAGATGGAAGCGGAGGATTTAACGCCAAACTCATGGTAGTGGGGGTCAAGGCAGGAAAAGATATGATCGATTACGCCAAGGGACATTATGTATATGATGTCTCCACTGCCTGTCCTCCCTTTTGTGGCGGAAATTAATTGGAACGAATCTGTGAAAGAATTTTCTCCAGGACATATACTTCTCAGCATAACTGTGGGCGTAAGTATGCTTACAGCTTTGGTTTTTATTGCCAGAAGCAGCAGGTTCACTGAATTGGTGAGGCGTTTTGGTTTTTATATCGTTATTGGAGCCCTTTTTGAACTGTACAGCTATTGGCTCGTTTTTGTTCGTGGGCATAAGGACAACAACCTTTATTTGTTGCATATTTTTACTTTGATTGAGTTTGTTTTGATAGCTTGGTTTTTTGGAAAACTTTTTGAGCTTTTTCAATTAAAGTTAAACAGCAGGCTGATTATTTCCATCGGCGTCGTTCTAATTGTCCTTAATTCCGTTTTTTTACAGCCACTGGAAGTGTACAATAGTTTTTCCAGGACGGCGGTGCAATTATGTTTTCTCGCTTGCTGTTTTGTCGGGTTCTATTTATTTACCCAAAGAAATTATACTTTTGAGGACAGGGGAGTGGTTAAGTCGATCCTGATAGCTTTGTTAATAAAATATTCCGGATCGTTGTTTTTATATTTATTCAGTAACCAGATCGTAGATTTACCGGCGCAAACACAAGTGAAAATCTGGCTTATTAATCCCTCGCTCAATTTTTTGGCCCAGATGATTATTCTGGTTGCATTGATTGGGTTTCTTTTGAATAAAAAGAGTAAAGCACGGAAACAAGAGTATTTATAAAACTTTCTGGCAATTAATTTATTTTCCATTACATGAATGATAATGAGTTTATCCTTTTCATAGTAATTTCGGTGGCTATTATGTTGGTTTTTGCCTTGGGGCTGATCATTTTTTTCAGTGCCACTCAGAAAAGAATTCAAACAGAAAAGCTTACCAACCAGCAGATCAAAATTGAATTTCAGAAAAAGTTGTTGGAAAGCATTATTCATACACAGGAAAAAGAACGCGACAGGATAGCCAGGGAGTTACATGATGATGTGGGATCAAAATTGAATGTTATCCACCTCAACCTGCATCTACTCAAAAAAGCGATCACTAAAGGTCAGGATACAGAACAAATTCTGGACCATATCCGATCTTCCCTGGATGAAAGCATACAGACTTCCCGCGATATTTCCCATGAACTAATGCCTCCTGTATTGAGTAAGTTTGGTATTCACAGTGCTATGGAGGAACTGGAAAATGCCATCAACAGAACGGGGGTGGTTAAGTTGTCGATCAACAGCCAGGTAGAGTGGAAACTCAACGACGACATGCAACAGTTGCATATGTTCAGGATCGTTCAGGAACTGGTACAAAATGCTTTGAAACATGCCCAGGCACGGAATGTAAATATTGATTTCGAAAAAAAAGAGAATTTATTGTGTCTGAATTATTTTGATGACGGGGTTGGTTTTCCTAAAGGCGAACAAACGACTGGCCTGGGGCTTGATAATCTGGAAACCCGGGTACAGGTGCTAAACGGAAGCTGGCAAATCAATCGTTCTGTCCAAAAAGGCGCTGAAATAAACATAAGGATCCCTCTATATGAATAATAAATACAAAATTGCCCTTACCGACGATGAGGCACTCTTTAGAAAAGGCATGGAAATGTTGCTTCAGGATTGCGACTTTTGTGAGGTGATCATTGAAGCGGAAAACGGTGCGGAGTTGCTGACAGCACTGGAAAACGCACAATCACTTCCGGATGTAATTCTGCTTGACCTTCAAATGCCGGTACTGGACGGTGTTGATACCCTTAAACTTCTTCAAAGAGATTACCAGGATATCAAAATCATCGTTTTGACCTCTCATTACAATTCGTCCATGATCCTCAAACTGGTAGAAGAAGGCGCCTCCGCTTTTTTGCCCAAAAATGTAGATCCCGATGAGTTGATGGACACCATAAAAGATGTCGTCGAAAAAGGTTTTCACTACAATGCCTATATCGTACAGTTGCTTCGGGAACGTATGCTGTTTGGCAAGCCCAGGAAAAAAGCCAGCCTGGATGAACTGACCAAAAGAGAAAAGGAAATCCTGATGCTCATCTGCGATCAGTTTACCAATAAGGAAATTGCTGAAAAATTATTCATCAGCTCCAGGACCGTAGAAGGTCATCGCAATAAAATGCTTGAAAAAACACAGTCCAAAAATACGGTTGGCCTGATCATTTATGCTATCGAAAACGGACTTGTCAGTGTCAATTTGACTACCATGCTCAACAAATAGAAAAAAAATCCCGACTGCTAATACTTAATTAACAGTCGGGATGGCTTTTGGCGACCCTCAGGATACGGTGTTTACCCAACCACTTTTTTTACCAGGTCAGCTGCTTCCTGCAACAGGATAGCAGAGTGAACGGACAAGCCTGATTCGTCAATTATCTTTTTGGCAATATCGGCATTGGTGCCCTGGAGACGCACAATGATCGGTACTTTGATGTCGCCAATGTTTTTATAGGCATCCACAACACCTTGCGCAACGCGGTCGCAACGAACGATTCCACCAAAGATGTTGATCAGAATAGCTTCTACCTTAGGGTCCCGAAGGATGATACGGAAGGCTTGTTCAACCCTGGCCGCATCAGCAGTACCACCCACGTCCAGGAAGTTGGCAGGTTCTCCGCCGGATAATTTGATGATGTCCATGGTGGACATCGCCAGTCCGGCTCCGTTGACCATACAGCCAACGTTTCCGTCGAGGTTGATAAAGTTGAGGCCAAAACTTTTGGCTTCTACTTCTGTAGGATCTTCTTCATCCGTATCTCTCAATGCAGCCAGATCTTTATGCCGGAACAGCGCGTTATCGTCCAAAGTAACCTTACAATCTACCGCAACAATATGGTCGTCCCCGGTTTTTAAACAGGGGTTGATTTCGAACAAAGAAGCATCAGCGCCGACAAAAGCTTTATACAGGTTGGTGATAAATTTGGTCATTTCCTTGAAGGCCTGACCACTTAATCCAAGATTAAAGGCTACTTTTCTGGCCTGGAAAGGCATCAGTCCCAGCAATGGATCAATGTATTCTTTATGAACGAGGTGCGGCGTTTGCTCGGCAACCTCTTCGATATTCATACCACCTTCGGTAGAATAGATGATAACGTTGCATTTGCGTTCCCGATCCATGAGAATGGAAACGTAATATTCTTTGCAGGCATCAAAATCGGGGGCATAAACATCCTCAGCGATCAAAACCTTTCTGACCAGTTTACCGGGCCCTTGCATGCCCCCAGGGGTTTGGGGCGTTTTGAGCATCATGCCGATGATGTTGCCGGCATGTTCTTTTAAGTCTTCCATGTTTTTGGCGAGCTTCACGCCTCCTCCTTTACCACGGCCACCAGCGTGGATCTGCGCTTTGACTACGGCAAATTCAGTGCCGGTTTGCTCCTGAAGGGTATGGAAAGCTTCGACAGCCTCGTCGAGATTGTTGGCGACCAATCCTTCCTGGATGGCAACACCATAACTTTTGAGTAGTTCTTTACCTTGATATTCGTGTAAATTCATATTGCTGCTTCTTGTTTTGAAAAATCAGCTCAAAAGTAAGCTAAATATCTTAAAAACTATAACCTGCTTTTTAAAAATCGTCGGGCCTTTTGATTGTAGCGCAATCCTGATAAAAGTCATTCTGATGTCTTGATTTTAATCATGCGCTAAAAGTCAGGAATTGGTCATCTTGGTGATCTTATAAATGACCAAATTGATTAACAGATCAAAATTATTGGAACATGCCTGTAGAAAAAATGGAAGCGAAGCAATTACACTATGAAAACAAAGTATGGAAAAATGAATTATTGTTTGTAGCTGATGAGATTAAGGTGTACGAAAATCGCCTGTCAGATCTGGTCCAGGGAGAACCGGTGAAAGAGATGTTGCGCAAGTTAGAACATTTTCAAAACCAGTTTATTCGGGAAAAAGAAGTGATCGATACCCTGAAGCATGATGTCAGCACCCATGAGCATATGCTGGTAGAGTGGGTTAAACTGGAAAAAGGAAGTGAAGAAATGCTGTCCGAAAAACACGATGTATTAAAAGATCGCATGGATACTTTCCGTAAGATATTCACAGAACTCAAAGTAAGGTTCTATGAATTTTTGGCTGAATGGTTTAATTGATTTTTAGGTGAACATAATTTTTCTGATTAAAATGAACAGTCAGGCTTGCCAAGGAGGGAAGCTTGACTGTTTTTTTGGTGGCCTGTCATAATGATTTGATTTTGTAACTTTCGGGCAGAATTAATGTAAAAGCCAGTTTTATGAATAACATCGTTATTTACGCCATCCCGGGATTTATCCTTTTGCTATTGCTGGAAATTTGGTTTTCGGTCAGGTATCAAAAGCATTGGTTTGAGTTAAAGGATACAGCCAGCAGTCTGGTTATGGGGATTGGCAATGTTATCGTAGGATTGTTGGGGAAGACCCTTGTTTTTGGGGCCTATACTTTGGTGTATCAATTCCATATTTTTGAAATCGAAGTCGTCTGGTGGGCATGGGTGTTGTTGTTTTTCGGAGAAGATTTTTCCTATTACTGGTTTCATAGAATTTCCCATGAAAGCCGTTATTTCTGGGCTTCTCACGTGGTTCACCACTCTTCCCGGAAATACAATCTCGGTACTGCTTTGAGGCAAACCTGGACAGGTGATCTCACAGGAGGTTTTATCTTTTGGTTGTGGCTGCCATTGATCGGGTTTCATCCCATATGGGTGATGATGATGCAGTCTGTCAGTTTGTTGTATCAATTCTGGATACATACAGAAGCTATCGACAAGTTGCCCGGGCCGCTGGAATTTATTTTTAATACCCCTGCCCACCATCGCGTTCACCATTCTTCAGATCCGAAATATCTCGATAGGAACCATGGGGGCATTTTGATCATTTGGGATCGCATTTTTGGCACCTTTCAGCAAGAGGAGGAACATCCCACCTATGGATTGGTGAAGAATATCAATACCTACAATCCTGTGAAAATTGCATTCCTGGAATGGGGGAGGTTATTCAGGGATACGTTTACTGCAGGATCCTTCCGTAATGCTATGGGATATATGTTTGGTCCTCCGGGCTGGAGCCATGACGGGTCGAGAAAAACGAGTGAGCAGATCAGGGAAGAGTACAAGGATACGGTAAGCGTGAAGAATGCAGAGTGAAGAATGCAGCGTTTTAAAATCTTCATTCTGCACTCTGCAATTATCATTATCTAGTATCCTGAACCGAAAATAAAACTTCTTCTACCGCATTGTGCACGGGCTACTGCACCGATGGCAAAATTGAGCTCCAGATTCAGCGTTGCGCTAAATGGACGAGAAGCCCTGTACTCTTCATAATTGACGTAATAAGCCGGAAAACGGTGGTCCTGTCCGGTTTCATTGACCAGGTCGCCCAGGGCATATTCGAATCTCAGGCCCATTTTCAAAGTAAAGAATTCAGAACCGACGATCATTCCTCCAAAACCAAAAGCAGCCGACCAGTATTGCTCATTGTATTGTTGGGGGATATCCCAGATGTTTAACACATTCGGACTTTGGTCAATAGAACGAATTACGGAGATTTTTGGACCAATCTCGAGGTAGGCGGTATTGTTGTAGGCACGATACATGAGGTAACCGTCGAGGGTTGACCACGTAATTTCGCTCGCGGTCTGTAGAGAACCGCCGAGTTCGTAGTTGAATTTTTGAACATTTTCAGATAAAAGGCCCTCAATGATGAATCCATGTCTGTCTGCGAAATTGATATTCAATAAAGCACCATAGGAATACCCCGGACTTATTTTGTATTCGTGGTCGCGGTCATTGATGATATTGTCGTTGTAAAAGCCCTTAAACCCATACTGCCCCTTGGCGCCCACTTCGATCCACATCTGGGCACTCGCACTGAAGGTGACGGCTAGAAATAAAAATAAAATGCCTGCTCTTTTCATTAGTTAAGTTATTTATTAGTAGTTGTAAATAGGTGAAATTTCCGGTCTCGCCGGCGACAAATGTAATCAGTGTACAACGGCAGAGGGGTTATCTGTGTTTTTTTCAAGATGCCTCATTGAACTAAATTGCTGCATCAGAGTTTAAATCTTAGGATGTTTGCCGGACAAAAAGGACTTTCCACTTTCCTTTTTCTTTGGAAATATCTAAATTACAGCACAATTATAGAAAAATATTCCCGATGAATCGCATCTTTCTGATAATCGCAGGCACATTTATCTGTACCCATTTACTTGGTCAGCAGATACCACAGTACAGCCTCGAAATGCTGGATCCCTTTACGAATAACCCCGCTTACGCCGGCTTACAACCTTCTTTAAAGATGACTGCCAGTATCAGAAGCCAGTGGGTTGCATTGCCAGGGCAGCCACAGACACAGCAGGTCAATGCCCATATGCCCTTATACATATTTAATAGTGGTGTAGGTATCCGGGTTCAAAATGAAACGATAGGTGCTGAACAAGGCGTGATGGGGCTGCTGGCCTACGATTATCATTTTTACATCGGTGAAGGAATTTTGTCAGCGGGTTTTTCTGGCGGTATTGTATCCCGTTCTCTGGATGGGAGAAAATTGCTCACACCGGAGGGTACCTATAATGAACCTGGTAACTTCACCCATAACGATGATATATTGCCTACGACGAATATCAGCCTTACCATACCGACAGCAAATCTCGGAGTTTATTACCAGACAGAAAGGTTTGAAGCCGGGCTTGCAGTGCAGAATGTCAATGAAGGCAAAGCTTCCCAGGATGGGGTTGGTTTGCTTTTGGTCCGTCATTATTACATGAATGTTGCCGCCCATTTCGAATTGACGGATGCCGTTTCGCTGCATCCCGCCGTTGCTCTCAGATCTGATGCCAGGGCTTTACAGACCAATCTTTCTTTACTCGTTGATTATAACAACAATATTTTTGGGGGTGCCTCGTTTAGAGGTTATAGTTCCAGCACTATAGATGCATTGGCATTGATCGGTGGTTTCTCGCTCAATGATAAACTGCGGGTGGCATATGCTTATGATGTGGGTTTGTCAAAACTCAATAATGCCCACAGTGGATCTCATGAGATCCAGATCACCTATACGCTGGAACAAACCATCGGGAAAGGCAGGTTACCTGAAATAATCTACAATCCCCGTTTTTTGTAGCAACATTAATTTTCTATCTCTCTCACTGGAAAAAAACCTAAACAGATCAAGGGTAACGATCAAAAAGGATCGCTTTTGTGTCCTGGTAAATGTTAAAATCCTGATTTTGCATTTCAGCGTACATTTTTTTTGTTGGTAGTTTCTTTGAACATCGACAGAAAAAATTAATTTTGTCGCGTTAAATTGAATGTTTATTGTACGTTTTTAATCAAAAACAGACATTTAATAGCTCAATTTCCAAAGGATTCAACAAGGAACCCCTTAATTTTCGGGTCACCCTTAAAATGTTAAGGTTTTAAAAAAATTAGAATGTATAATACATAATGTTAATTTTGCGTTCTTCTATTCAGTTATGTTAAACTTTGACATTTCTCTAACAATTTAGAAAACTTATTTTTGATAAAATAATCAAAGAATCTATATTTACGGGCATTTTAAAAATTGCTCACTTAATTATTCATTAATTTTCAGAAGGAAAACTCGGGTGTAAACATGAAAAAACTATTAAAAGCATCTCTTTTGCTATTCGTTATTTTGGTGGTAGTATCCTGTGGAAGACGTGAGACCGGAGAATTGGTCGGCGTCATGGATCGTCCAGCATGGAAAGGCATTAATCCCTACGGCATGGTTTACGTTCCCTCCGGAACACTTCACATAGGAGCAAGTGACCAGGACATCAGCAACACCTATGTCCAAAGACAAAAATCCATCTCTATCCAGGGCTTTTACATGGATGAAACAGAAATTACCAATAACGAATACAGACAATTTGTTTATTGGGTAAGAGACTCCATCGCTCACTCCTATCTCGATCACTATTACGAAAATGACGAGGGTGACCAGTTCATCGACTGGGAGTACGAAATTGACTGGGAAGATGAAACACTTTACGACCTCTACTACCAGGGAGATGATCGTTTTGCCGGTAAAAGAGAATTTGATGTGAGCAAATTCGTCTATGAATATGAGTGGTTCGACTGGAAAGCTGCTGCCAATGATAAAGGCAAATCTCCAAGAAATTCATTCATCACCAGAAAGAAAGTCAATGTTTATCCCGACACCTTGGTATGGGTGAGAGATTTCTCCTATTCTTACAATGAACCAATGGCCCGTAACTATTTCTGGCACCCGGCCTTCGATGATTATCCGGTTGTTGGCGTAGATTGGAGAATGGCAACAGCTTTTGCTTACTGGAGAACGAAACTCTGGAATGCCTACCAAAACGAAAGAGGCGATGGCATCAACTCTGAAGACTTCCGATTACCTACAGAACATGAATGGGAATATGCTGCCAGAGGTGGACATGACCTTGCACCTTTCCCCTGGGGAGGTTATTACACAAGAAATGCCAAGGGATGTCTATTGGCAAACTTCAAGCCAGGTCGTGGTAACTACCCGGAAGATGGTGGTCAGTACACAGTAAGAGCGGATGCGTACGATCCAAACGGATACGGACTCTTCAATATGTCCGGAAACGTCGCCGAGTGGACCAGTTCTGCATACTATGCGAATGCTTATTCCTTTGTTCATGACCTCAATCCTGATATCCGTTACGATGCTAAGGACGACGATCCTGAAGCTTACAAGCGTAAGGTGATCAGAGGCGGTTCCTGGAAAGATATTGCCCACTTCATACAGACAGGTACCCGTCACTGGGAATACCAGGATACAACCAAATCTTACATCGGTTTCCGTTGTGCCCTGACCTTCCTCGGTCGTTCAATCAATGACTTCTAGGAAAAGAAAAAACAGGTGAGGATATTGACTTTCAAGCGATATCCTCACTTTCATTTTGATTCTTTTGTTGATCTCCAGATTTTTTTTCAAAGCAAGCTGTTACTTTTTTACAGCCTTGCATTATGAGTTCGGAGTTTCCTGAAAACAGGGAATCAATATTAATTATGATTAGCTAACCTTTTTAAAATTATTAGCAAATGAGTTTTTTGAAATCTAAGACATTCAAGTACGTTAAAAACTTTATTATTGGTGTTGGTGCTGCCGTTGTACTTCTGGGAGCACTTTTCAAACTTGAAAGTTGGGATGGAGCGAGTACCATGTTGATGATCGGATTGGGAACGGAAGCATTTATCTTCCTCTTCCTCGGTATCATCGGACCTGAGCCGGATTACTACTGGGATAAATTATACCCCGGGTTAGCTGATTACGGTTCACAGATCACTCCCCTGACCGATGGACCAGTTGGTGCTTCTACTCCAGGATTGAATGGTGAAGTTGTTGAGCAGCAGTTGGGAGGAATGTTAACCGAATTGCAGACCATGTCACGGAGTATGTCTTCGCTGAAGGCCCTTCAGGAAGTTGATTTCTCCGGCACTAGTGAGCAAATCAAATCCATGAATAACTTCTATTCCAAGTTGAATGAAGCCATGGCTAACCTGAGTGATTCTTTGGAAGACACCAAGCAGTACAAAGAACAATTAGGCGCTTTGAACCAGAACATCGGTTCTCTGAACAATACCTACAGCGCATTGAACGACGTTTATGGAAACGTTATTTCTGCGATGTCTAATGTGAAAAGCTAATAGCTTAGGTAACTGAATAAATTTATTTTTTAAATTAAAAAAGAAGAAATATGTCAATACCTAAGGAACCGCGGCAGTTGATGATTAACCTGATGTACCTGGTACTGACGGCGTTGTTGGCGCTGAATGTATCCGCGGAAGTTATGAACGCTTTTTTCACTTTGGATGATAGTATTGATACTTCAAGTGGGATTGTTAATGCTACCAATACCAAGGTAATTGCCTCCATGGAGGAAACCGTATCCGAAAAAACGAACTACCAGCCTTTGCTCGATGCAGCAAAACAGGCGCAGGTTATCGTAAAAGATTTTAATGATTACGTAGATGAAATCCGTGAAGATCTGGTAAAAGAAGCAGGAGGATTATTTCCTGCCGACTTCAAGGATCCTAAAAAAGCCGGTAAACCCAAAAGGTTTAAGGATAAAGAAATTCCTACTGCTTATTTTGTTGATGGTATGAAAGGAACAGGAGGAAAATTAAAATCAGAACCTGTTGGACCGGTACTCAGGAAGAAGATCGAAGATACCAGAACAGCATTGGTTGATCTTGTTAAAAATGTTCAGCAAATGAACATTGAAGGTACGCAGATCAAACAAGCTGACGTTGATAACCTTTTGGATAATCTTTCTCTGAAACTTGATGATCAGACCTGGAAAGATTATAAAAAGGCCAACTGGGAGGATTTTATATTCGGACACATGCCTGTTGCGGCTTGTTATCCTGTTTTGCGTAAATTCCAGAATGATGCTACCAACTCGGAAGCAACAATCATCAACTTCCTCTCCAGCCAGATCGGTGCGACAACTATTGAGTTCGATAAATTTGAACCTGTAGCTTCCGCTGAAAAAGGTTATGTGATCAAAGGAGAAGAATACAAAGCAGAAGTTTTCCTCAGTGCTTTCTCATCGCAGGCTGCTGAGGGAATTTCCATGAGAGTTAACGGTGAATCATTGAAGATCGAGGAAGGTAAGGGACAATACAGTGTTCGTACTTCCTCTATCGGTGAAAAAGAATACAAAGTTGTCATCAGCGTTGAGAATCCTTTTACCGGAAAAGTTGATAACTATGAGAAGACCTTCAAATACGAAGTCGGAGAACGTTCTGTAACGGTTTCTGCCGAAAAGATGAATGTATTCTACATCGGTGTCGATAATCCGGTTGCTGTTTCAGCTGCGGGTATCTCCAGTAACGACCTTAACGTCAGCATGTCCGGTGGAAACATCAGAAAAGTTGGTAAAGGAAATTATGTGGTTAATGTAACTACACCAGGAGAAGCCAGAGTTAATGTTTCTGGTGGTGGTTTGAGAGACAGCAAGATCTTCCGTGTTAAGCGTATCCCTGACCCGGTTGCTCGTTTGAGTAGAAGTAGTGGTGGTGAGATGGGTAACGGTGAGTTCAAAGCCCAGGGAGGTGTTGGTGCCTTCCTCGATAACTTTGACTTTGATGCTAACTGTGCTATCCAGGGTTTCAACCTTGTTTATGTAGCCAAGCGTCAGGACCCTATTGAGTCGAATAACGGAGGAGCCCGCTACAATGATAAATCTAAAAGATTGGTATCTCAGGCAAAACCAGGAGATATCTACTACTTTGACAATGTGAAGGCAAAATGCCCCGGAGATAATGCTGGAAGGTCTATTAACTCCATGGTATTTAAGATTAAGTAAAAAAATTCTGTTAAAGTGTAATAGTGCCCTCGTATATACCGTTTTAGGAGTGCACTTTTACATTCTTTAAAAACATACACAATCATGAAGATCACTTTAAAACTGCTGGGATTAAGTTTTTTGATTTTATTCTTCGCAGCACCGGCTAATGCACAAGTGCCGGACAATATCATTCTCACGGAGGCTGAAAATGAGGATGAAGAAGGGCCACTCGATGACGTTGTTGACAAAAGAACGATCATGGAAAAGCGAGTGCTCCCTTATGACCATATTCGCGAAGCGGATCTTTTCTGGGAAAAGCGCATTTGGAGAGTTATCGATGTGCGTGAGAAAATGAATCTGCCCTTCGCTTATCCTGAGCGTCCTTTTTTCTCCATACTGATGGATGCAGCTGAAGCTGGTGAAATTACTGTTTACGATGCTGAAAATGACAAGTTCACTTCAGCACTCGATCCGGATGAAGTAGCTTCCATGGGAGCCAGCATTGATACGGTTACAACTTTCGATCCGGTAACTTATGAAGAAAAAATTCAGATCGTTACCAACGAAATTAACCCGGAAGATGTTAAACGTTTCCGCGTTAAGGAAATCTGGTTCTTTGATGAAGAGTCTTCCACCTTGCAGGTGCGTATCCTCGGAATCGCTCCACTGCTCGATGTAAAAGACGAGAATGGAAACTTCAAGTATGAGAAGCCGATGTTCTGGGTTTATTACCCATCAGCAAGAGAAATGCTCGCAAGAGAACGCGTATTTAATTATGGTAATGATGCTTCCCCTATGTCCTGGGAAGATTTACTGGAAATGCGTTTCTTTGCCAGCTTTGTTTACAAGGAATCCAATGTATTCGACCAGCGTTTGCAGGATTACCTTTCCGGAGTTGATCTTCTGTTAGAAGGAAGAAATATCGAAGCTGAAATTTTCAATTTCGAACATGACCTTTGGTCATACTAAGCTTTCTTCTTAATTGATTGTAAAATATAGAAAACGGCCTTGAGCAATTCGCTCAAGGCCGTTTTTCTTTTCTGACCTGTCGTCCCGCAAACCCTTCCTTGCCAATGCCGGGCGTCGGCTGAACGCGAAGCCTGATAAATTAGCTGCCATGGAATCCGGAAATTAACCTACTTAAAGATTATCTTCGCACAAAATATATCGACGTGCAATTAGTAGCCAAAACGCTGGCAGGCCTGGAAGGTGTGCTTGAAAAGGAAATCCTGGATCTTGGCGGAACCAATATTGTTCCGCTCAAAAGAGCTGTTCAATTTGAGGGTGACCTCCAATTGTTGTATCGGGCCAATTATGAACTTCGGACTGCAATCAGGATATTAAAGCCCATAGCGAATTTCACCGTCAGGAATGAACACGAATTATATCGTCAGGTACAGACCATCAACTGGGAAGATTTTATGAGTTTGAGGGATACCCTGGCCATTGATGCAGCAATAGCCTCTCCAAATTTTAACCACTCCAAATATGTTGCTCAGAAAACCAAAGATGCCATTGTGGACCAATTCCGTGAAAAGACCGGCAGACGTCCCGATGTTGATGTCAATAATCCGTTTTTGAGGATCAATGTACATATCGGTGGTACAGAATGTACGATTGCCCTGGATAGTTCCGGGGATTCCCTCCATAAAAGGAATTACCGCCTGGCTCAGACCTCGGCTCCTTTAAGTGAAGTACTTGCTGCCGGAATGCTCAAACTGGCCGGCTGGAATGCTGATCGCGATTTTGTCGACCCCATGTGCGGTTCCGGAACAATTTTGATCGAGGCCGCCATGATGGCTTATAATGTACCTGCACAGATCATGAGAAAAGATTTCGCTTTCATGAACTGGGAGGATTTTGATGCCCGTTTATGGAGACAGGTAAAACAGGACGCCCGTAAAAAACAAAGAGCTTTCCGGTATAAATTACTGGGATCTGACCTTGACCCTGAAGCCATTAAAACCACCCGGACCAACTTGCAGGCAGTACGACTGGACAATAAAGTCAAATTACAGTTGACGGACTTTGCAGATTTGGAACTCGAAGAAAATAACGGTGGACTGATGATCATCAATCCACCCTATGGAGAACGACTGGAGGAAGATAATATCAACGCCTTGTATACGATGATGGGGGACAGAATGAAACATGCCTTCACCGGCTTTGATGCCTGGGTCATCTCTTCTAATTTTGAGGCGTTTAAAAATTTGGGCTTGAGGACTTCCAGGAAAATCCCCTTGTTCAATGGTTCCCTGGAGTGTAAATTCCAGCACTACGAATTGTACAAAGGTAGTCGCAAGAAAAAATTCAGATAATTTATAGTTGTCGAACCTTCCTAACATGCTTACACCAGAAGAATTAAGACGATATGCCCGGCATCTGAACCTTCCGGATTTTGGTACGGAAGCACAGCTTAGACTCAAACAGTCCAGGGTTTTGGTTGTCGGTGCCGGGGGACTGGGAAGCCCCCTGTTATTGTACCTGGCTGCTGCTGGGGTAGGCCATATCGGTATCGTGGAGTACGATAAGGTAGATGAAAGTAATCTTCAGCGCCAGGTTTTGTATTCGACAGCAGATATTGGAAAATCTAAAGCTCTTTCCGCTCAAAAAAGACTGCTGGAGATCAATCCACTGATACAGGTTGAAGTGTATGAAAAAGCCATTACCCGTTTGAATGCCCTTGAGTTAATCGCACAATATGATGTGGTGGCTGATGGCACAGACAATTTCCCCACGAGGTATTTGGTCAATGATGCCTGTGTCCTGACAGGCAAGCCCAATGTTTACGCATCTATCTTCAGATATGAAGGACAGCTTTCTGTTTTTAATTTGCCTGAAGCAGACGGGAGTTTTAGTCCTAATTACCGAGATCTGTACCCACAACCTCCTGCGCCGGATGCTGTGCCCAATTGTGCGGAAGGTGGTGTGTTGGGCGTTTTACCGGGAATCCTCGGGAGTATGCAGGCCAATGAGGTCATTAAAATCATTGCGGGCATCGGTAAACCATTGGCCGGACGTTTGTGTTTAGTTGACACGGCTGACTTTACATTGCGCACCCTAAAATATTTCAAAAGACCGGAAGTAGTTATCGATCAGTTGATCGATTACGAAGCCTTCTGTGCCGGTCCATCCAAAACTGACGATATGAGCACCATTAAGAACATGAATGTAAAAACCCTGAAACAACAACTGGATAAGGGGGATAATATCACCCTTATCGATGTTCGGGAAACCCATGAGCGGGAAGCTTTTAATATTGGCGGACTCCACATCCCGATTGGCGAGATCCCGGCCAATGCCAATGCCGTTCCAGATGAGGGCACGGTTGTGGTTTATTGCAGGAGCGGGGTCAGAAGTGCTAATGTTATCGCCTTTTTACAGCAACACCACGGGTTTGACAATTTGTACAACCTGGAAGGTGGAATGCTGGCATGGCAGGACATGCATAAATAAAAACATCCAGTAAGCGTTTTACAAAACCATCAGATTACACCCCCTTACATCACTGGCATCCAGCCTTCCGATGACTTCAAAGCTGTTGTCTTCACGAACTTTACCAAGGTCTTCCGTGGCAATAAAACTGATACTGTCCAGGTTGCCCAGGTCGATGATGTTGATGACACCATTTTTATTAAAAGGAGTCATGGAAAAAGGGTCCGTAATTTCTCTGGTCAGCACCCTCATGCCCGGTCCGGGACGAAAAATACCATTCCCGGAAGAGTAGGCCTGAGAAAGCAGCTCAGTCATGCCGTATTCAGAGTGAATTCGTTCAACATTAAAAGCGTCCCTGAGAATTTTATGTAATTCCGGCCGTGTAATCTCCTCTCGTCTTCCTTTCATACCCCCGGTTTCCATGATGATCACGTTTTTGAGATCTATGGGATGTGCTTCCGCAAGATCCCATAGGGCAAAGCTGACCCCTAACAGGATCGTTGGGATATTATTTTTTACGGATGCCTCCAGGATCTTCACAAGCCGGTCTTTTTCCTGGAGAAAAAAGCCACTGGATTCATATTGGGATTGCTTAATGAAAAAGTCGGCCATGAATACCAGGGATGAACCGCTCCTTTCCAGGTAAGATGGCAGCAGGGCGAGTATACAATAATCCTTTGGTGCACCATAAAAAGGAGCAAAACAGGAAAGAGATACCTGCTGGTACCAGGATAAATCCCGCACATGATGCTGACTGGTCACCATACCGGTAGTTCCGCTGCTGGTGAAAACCTGTTCGGTAGGCCAGACAGCTGTTTTGATTTGGTGTGATTTGAAAAAGCTAATAGGTAAAAAAGGAATTTCCTTTGTCGTTTGAATCGCAGCAGGGTTTATGTTAATCAATTGGAGGTAATGCGCATACAATGGGTTATTGGCTGCCTGATAACGAAATACCTCCATAGCCACGCTTTCAAAACTACTGGCGTTTATGTTTGTTATCTTTATAAGTAGTTCCCTGCGTTGATCCTCAATTTCCATGAAATAATTTAAGCGTAGGCGAATTTTGGAGAATAAAAAGCAAAAGTATCCTGTTTTAATTATATTTGAAACCGCCAATGTAAAAAATATAAGGTTATGCAAAAATTATATTTCGCACTTTCCGTTTTGGCAGGCATCCTCCTGATGGAGTCTTGTCTTCAACCGCCTTCTTTTCCCGTTGAACCTGAGATCAATTATATTGGTATCAACAAAAACACCATTTACCAGGGAAGTCTCGGGGGAGTGGTTGATACCCTGATCGTACAATTCGGGTTCACCGACGGCGATGGTGATTTGAGCAGTCAGGACAGCGTACTTGATATCTTTTTGACAGATAGCCGACAGGGAGCTGTAACGGAATTTAAATACCCCCTCATTGCAGAAGAAGGTACCGCAAACGGTATATCGGGAGAGGTGAGTATTTCCCTCACCAATGCTTTTGGTAATATTTGTTGTCTTTATTCTAATGGTGATGATCCATGCACTCCACAGCCCGGCACGCTGGATACTTTTAATTTTTCGATTCAAATCAGGGACAAAGCCAATAATTTCAGTAATATTATTGAAACTGAACCGATTTATATTATTTGCGACTGATCAGCTAAGCCTGGTGTTCCTTCAAATTCCAAATCAAAGTTTTCGAATAGATTAGTATTATGAAAAAAATACCCGCGTCAGAACTCGTTATCAACGGTGATGGCAGCATTTACCACCTGAACCTCAAACCGGAACACATTGCAGATACTGTCATTACCGTCGGGGATCCGGGTAGGGTGGCTATGGTTTCCCAATATTTTGATTCCATTGATTTCAAGGGAGCGAAAAGGGAATTTGTCACCCATACCGGTCGGTTGGGATCCAAACAGATTACCGTAATCTCTACAGGTATCGGCCCCGATAATATTGATATTGTCATCAACGAACTGGATGCATTGGTGAATATCGATCTTGAATCCCGCCAGCCCAAAAGCACCCAGAGAAGCCTGAATATTATTCGCATGGGAACCTCGGGATGCTTACAACCGGGAGTTGAAGTCGGAAGCCTCATTTTAAGCGCCTTTGCCGTTGGGTTGGACAACCTGATGCATTTCTATAAATTCAGTCCTGATAAAACAGAGTCGTCATTGTACAAAAAGTTAATCGACACTAAATTTCCCTTTCCCACAAGACCTTACGTTATTCGAGGCAGCCAAAAATTACTCGAAACACTTGGTAGTGGTTTTGAGCAAGGAATCACCATGACGGCTCCTGGCTTTTATGCCCCTCAGGGCAGATCTGTACGGCTGGAAAGCCGAATTCAGGATTCCCTGGAAGTGTTGCGTGATTTTCGTTTCGAAAAATGGCCCGTAATGAATTTTGAAATGGAATCCTCAGCTATTTACGGACTGGCTAAACTGTTGGGACATCAGGCGTTGTCCTGTAACGTGATCCTGGCTAACCGGGCAGATAAAACATTTAGTGACGATCCAAAAGGCATAACCGACCATATGATCAAAACAATGCTGGAAAGGCTGGAAAAGATGTAAAAAAAAATTCATACATTTGTTGAAAATACAATCTACACAAATGTCACTCTTGGAGAAAATTTTCAGTTTTTTCAGGTCTTCCAAAAACCCAGAAGCCTTTGAACCCAAGCCGGATAAAAAGGTAAAACCCATTGGGCTAAAAGAAGCAGAGATCTCCATCGGGCCTGCAATTCTCAGAAAAAAATACCACGTAAAATACCTTACCACTATGATAAATACCATTACACTCTCGTCAGATATGAAAACGCTCTTCCTCATCGATAATGGCAGAGCTATCGGTTTTCCCATCGATACAGAAAACGGCGTTTTGATTGGTTCTTTCCGCGGACAGATCGCCGTGGCGACAGCATTGACTGCAGATGAAGAAGAAGGCGGCGGAACAAGTGGAGATGGGGCGGAAAGGAAACCTGCAGTTAACCAGTCCGTGATTAAGGTAGGGATAAAATCCAAACAATGGACCTTTACCTATAACAAACGAGCAGGCATGATGTCCATCATCGGTGCCACAGAGATCGACTCAAGCTTCCGAAATGATCCAAACTGTGAAGAACACCGCGTAAACCTCAATGATAGTGTCGTTAAGGTGCAACGCAAAGGGGAAGAGATCATCCTTACTATTTTTGATAGATAATTCAAATGTATATATTACAGAGTGTATAATCCCGTGGCAACTGGGCTTATATTCAGGGATATTCCCGGCCGCCTCTTATGCTGCTGAAACTTAAAATTGGATGCTTTTCCGAAAGTACACGGAAAAGAATATATATGCTCTCTGGATTTTTATTTCGATGTTAAATTTTCATGGCTGACAGTTTATTGCCAGGGTCATCCCCTTACTCCCAACCCAGCAGTTGTTTGATGGACTTGCGTTGTTGTTGGGCATTCACCCAGTATAGAAGCAATTCGTTTGTCCCCAGGGGAATTTTTCGGCCTGTTTCTTTTAAACCGATCAGATAAGCTTTGAATTTTTCGAGTGTATCTTTCCATTCGCTGAGTGGCGCATTATTCAGAGCATTCACATGGTAGAGCACTTCAATCTCAAATTCATCCTTCGAATGGGTACCCATTCTTTTCAGTGCCCTTCTCACCGCTCTCAGACTTTTTTCCGTTCTTTCAGGATCGTCCGCAACAAGTTCCGTGAACAGAAACAAAATACCTCCTGCGCGTTGGATATCCAGGCGTGTTGCCGTTTTTTCCTTCTTAAAGATCTTTTCACACCAGTAACTGCATTTGGACATGTCCTCCATAAGAAAGAGTAAGGCGGAAATATTAAACATGATCACCAGCCGGCTCTCTGTTTTTAAAGTAAACTGAGAAAGACCTTTATCGATTTCGGATATAAGGTTTGATACCCCGGTAATATCTCCCGTATTGAGGTGGTACATCAATTGATAAATGGCTTTTTTTTGGAAAACAACAGCCTTGTCGTGTAGTTTTTTGGGAGCGTATTGCTCCATCTTGTTCAACAGGCCGGGCAGCAGGCTGAATTTGCCATTGGAGGAATAGGCGTGCAACAGATTAGAAGTGTCGACAATATACCGGTAAAATTCTTCCTCTTTGTATTTGGGATTTTTTTCCCACCAATCCACCACTTCCGAATAATTTTCAAATACTGCTTCCTGGTTACCCAACAACTGGTTATAAAGGGCAATGCATTGAAAATACCTTCTCAACGCCCGGTTAGACCGGGGTGGGTGAGTATCGAGAATAGGCTGGAATTTATTTTTCAGGTTGATTTTGTCCTCTTCTTTTTTCAATTCCTGAAATTTAACAACGTCCGTAATCAGGGTTTCATACAGATTTTGATATTTAAGCTCTTCGGATATTTTTTCGGTTACTTCGCGCGAATCCCTGTGCAAGGTTTCTAATTGTTTATCAAAACCTGATTTTCGGACATCCAGCACCAGCCTTCGTTCTTCTTTGATAATCTCCAGTAATGCCGATTGCTCATCAAGTTCGACAGCTAAGGCTTTGGCATTTTCCAGTCTGGTGGCGCACTGATCATATAATTCTCTTTCAAAGAGATAGCGGGCATCCAGGATCATTTCCCTGATCTGGGCTAAAAAGGAATTGGTGCTGCGATAATCACGCATGGACCGAAGTATGGCATCATAAAGATATCTTTTGTCATGTGGTAACTTCGCTCCGAACTTTTTCTTGAGGCTTCCTTCATCGTATTCCTCCATATTGGTGATGGTGTGGAATAGTTCCAGATACCGGCTTCCTTTTTTATTACTTTTCTGAACATCTACTGTGAAATAACGCTTTTCACTCTTTGACATCGCATTGATTAGATGATACAGGTCTGATTTACGCTTCATTTTCTCTTTTTGAAAAGACTTCTTATACCCTTAAAAAGCCTAAAATTTGTTAAATCCTCTTGGTTTTTGTTAATAAATCTTAAAAGTAAATTTTTTTTTCGACTTGTAGGAACTCAAACTTAATGTTTTTTTAAAGACTGTTTTTTCTAAAAAACATTCAAATCTAAATGTAGTATAAATTATTGTTTTACAATTATTTATACATTTTTAGTGTTTTTATTTTCTTTAAAATTTTGCAATTAAAATTGTTTTTAGAAATGCAATTTTTTTTAAAAATGTTGCTTTGTAACCCCTGGTCTTGCCTGTAAATTTGTGATCGTAATCAAAAGGGATTACAAACAACTTGAAAAAAGGAAAGTAAAACGACTTGATTGAAAAGGGAATTTATACTTCGCCGCCGAGCCCAAAAGAGTAAATAACATTGGCGACGAAATCTATCTGTCCTTAACAGAAACTCACTTAAGTCGCGGGCAGTAGATAAAGTTCTGCTGTCCGACTTTTTACAAATTGAATATTGAAGGGAACCTCAAAATACCATTATGTCCTTTTAATCCCCAAGTATCCGTTTCGGCGGATTTTGTTTGACAGGGGAGGCGCTACATACTTTGAGATAACGATATCATACTATGTCGATTTTAACGAGGGCATATGGAGGCCGGAACCCAGGTTCCGGCCAATAGCCCTCAAAAAGTTCCTTGAAGGTCAACAGGATTTCCTGGAACCTTTAGTAAGAAAAACGCACTGAAAAGTGTAAAAATAAAGGGTGTTTTATTTTCAGAAGGCAATTGGAGATAAGTAGATAGTTGCTATTATTCCGGGCCGGGTCACAGTTCAGTCTGAGGCCCGGTTCTTTTTTTTAAGGCAGAGCCTTTCCATAACCTGAAATAGCAATCATCCATCCGCAAGAAGCAATTTGTTATTAGTAATTAGGTTAACCCCGGAGAAAGTGCCTGGAGCTATCCGTTCTTAGGTCGCTCGGATAAATTTCAGGCGCTTGCCATTTGATTTGTTTTTTCCTATCTTTAGGAACGATTAAAACAGTACTATGGCTAATTTTCAACATTTTGAAACACTGGCTATTTGTTACGATTAGTTTTCGATTACAGTTTTTTGTCATGCTTTTGAGAAGCTTTTATCAAAGCGAGACTACCGACTGTTCACTGCTGACTGTAACAATCCCCCCCTGTTTTAATTTTCACCTTTAACCGATGTTTAAACATGGCAACATTACACGCTACTACACCAAAATCTAATTTTGATTCCCATCTCTTCCGTTCTTTTTTTCTGTTTGTTTTAATGTTTTTGTCGACAGGTTTGATCGCTCAGACCCTGCAGGTTGATTTATCCAAATCAGGAGTCGGGGACAGCACCGAATTGAAATTGCAGGGATTCTCCGATCCTGATCAAGTCAATACCGAGCATGCCTGGTTTGAATTTTTCTGGATTCATGGTAATGGTAATTTTACAACCAATACACGGGATACCTTTATCCATGCGCGATACAGGTATCCAGGTACCTTTAATCCAGGCTACGATGCCAAGGTTTATTCTACCTCGGTTTACAGATCAAGAGGAGATGTGCCTACCAAAATGGAGGGGCAAATCATTACGGATCCTGGGATTAATGTTACTTCACCAGATAGCATTCTGACCACAAAAGCAGTAAAATCGGGGTATTTAAACCTTCAGTTCAATCATCATGAAATTGTGCCGGGGGATACTACGGTGTGGGTTTTATCCATTAAAAACCCCATGAAGAATAACCAGCAAAATACATTTCAGGGAGATGTTTACTTTTTCTTCAACAGTCCCGTTAAAATTCATAAAAGCCCGGTCACCGTTGAATCGGCCCAAAGTGATAATCCTGACGATGTGCAGTCGGCAAAGGTGAAAACCAAAAGAATTGCAGAGCCTGCTTTGGAACCGGACAGCAGTACGCCTCGGTTCGCAGATTTTGTTTATGATACTGCCTTTATTTTTAATGGAGATTTTTGGTCTCAGGAGTACGATATTGAAGGCAGGGTTAACAGCACTACGCCAATAAGTGATAATTATGGAGACGGTTTGTTGTGGCACTTTTCAAATTTGGAAGGACAGGAGGAGCGCCATTTGTTTCTGGAATTTAAAGACGCCGAGAATATTTTTGACTCCGGTTTGGATTCCGTTACCAGAGTTGTGGATTTTCTGGCCGTCATTACAACGGATGCTTCTGAAGAATTTGTTGCGGATTCCCTGAATGATGATGATCAAAAAATTATTGCAGCCCTGCAGTTAGATGATTTTATTGCGGCTATTGCGGCATCAAACGATAGTGAAGGGATCACTCCCGATATCCTCAACAGTGATTTTAATGTCAGCAATCGTATCATTGATGTCTTTAAGGTACAACCATTGGCTAAACGGGCCCATGATCCGAACCAGTTGACGATTCAGGCCTGCTCCTGCCCGCCGGAATCCGATGGTGCCCAGAAGCTTATTTTTACCGTAGAATTTGAAAATGACGGCGATGCTCCAGCCTTTGGTGCCAGGATCGCCATTGCCCTCGATACCCTGGTCGATCCGGAAAGTATCGATGGGACTCCCTTACAGTTTTTCGGCCCCGGACTGGAAGCCGATGAAATCAGTTTTTCCTGGTCCGAGGATAAGGACTCCCTGGTATGGACACTGGAGGGCATGAATGTTTATTCGACCAAAGAAGTCGGCGCAGGAAACCCCCTGACCTATGGACAGATCATATTTACCGGTCTTACCAAGCCAGAGGCTAAGTTGGAGGAAATAGGCCTGATGAATGCCTGTATCCAGTTTGTCGATCACGTTGGACTAACCGGAACGGTATGTACCCGTTCTGTAAATCCGACTTATCTCTCTTTGGATGAGAGTAAAAGTCTGGAAACCCAGGAGGTATTGGAGTGTCAGGAGTGTGTTTTTCCGGGATGTCAGTTTCCTTTGTGGTTGATCATACTTATTGTGCTCGTCATTGGTTTTGCCTTATGGATCGCATTCGACAATTCTTGATATACCATACCCAAGACTTTTCGAAAACAGGCAACATCCACTGCGGCATTGTCCTGCCGATCCGGACTTTTTCAGAATGTTTAAAGGTGTAAGGGCGGGGTATGCTCCAATTACCCTTTCCCGGATTCATTGTTTACCTCAATCTTTCCAAATATGCGTTACCTGGTATTTGTCTTTTTATTAATCGCTGGAACAAGTCGTTCCGCCCCTGTAGACTCTATGCAAATGGAGCAATGGTTTGAAGCGGCATTGGTTCAATTTGACAAAGACAATGTGGATAGTTTTGATTTTTATTATCAAAAAGTCGCCTCAGCTTTAAAGGATCAGAACGATCTGAAAGGCTGGATCATCAAACATAAAACATTAGGTAAAAAGGCTTTACTGGATAAAAATCAACCTGACGAATCACTTCTGTTTTTGGAAAAATCTTTTGAAGAGAATCTATTCCGTACGCCTGAAATAAAGGAAGAATGGGAAGAATTAGGATACCTGTACATTTTTGCCGGTTATGTACAAAACAATGAATTTGAGGATTTTGAGGAGGCCAGGGATGCCTATCGCCGAGCTGAGCAGATATTGGTGGAACAATTAGGGATCAATGATTTTTATGTTGCCCGTTTTTTATATCTGCCCCTTTCTACCATTTATACCATGAAGGGTGATTATACCGCTGCTGAAACGGTTTTGAGCAAATGTTACCAGGTATGTATGGCCGAAGGAGAGCTGGATTATGCGGCAAGTGTTCTAAGTGATCTTAGCGTAGTATATCTCGACCTTGGAGCGTATGATAAAGCTGCGTCTGTTTGTCAAAAAGGGCTTTCCATGAGCATTTCGGATGAGGTTTCCCTGGCTTTACTCAATTCCAATATGGCCAAGACGCAATATTTTAAAAATCATCTGGAGCAAAGTCTGCCATATGCCCAAGCAGCCAGTGATTATTTTCAGATTTTAATCGACCAGGGATGGGCGGAAGTGGCCATGGGGTGGCTGGCTGTGAATAAAAGTCTGATAGGAGAAATATTTACAGCCCGGCATGATTTTGTGTCTGCTGATCTCAACTTTAGCGCAGCAGAGTTACTGCTCCATAATATTTACGACAATCAATTTGATCGTGATTTCGGCAAACTCTATCATACCTGGGGCCAATCCAAATTAGTGGCCGGAGATCCGCAAAAAGCCCTGGATCTTTTCCAGAAATCTTTGCAGAGTATGTTGCCCCTGTTCAGGGCTGAGAATCCATTGCAAAATCCGGCAGTTAAGGAGCTTTATGGAGAAAACACCCTGATGGATGCGCTTTTGGGGAAAGCCCTGGCATTGGATCAATTAAACCGTCAAAATAATGATGTCGCTTTGCTGGAATCGGCCCTGGAATGTCATGACCGGATTTTTGAAGTTGAGCGTTTATTACGGCAGTCTTATTATTACGAAGATTCCAAACTTTATAATATAGAAGAAAGCCGTCAGCGCTGTGCCCATGCCATTGACCTTTGTTTACAGCTGGCAGCAAAAGGGAATGGACTCTTTTACCGTCATAAAGCTTTTGAGCTGGCAGAAAAGAGTAAAAGCGTATTGCTTCTGGAAGCTTTTCTTCAAAATAATGCGGTGGGCATGAGCCTTCCCGAGGAGCTGCAAAAGGAGGAACGAAACTTTCAAAAGGCCATTCTTGATCAGGAAAAGATACTGCACCAGCTGGAGGTGAATCCAAGCCTGGATTCTTTAAAGATCCAGGAGGCCAGAGAAGACCTGCTTTCCGGGAAGAAATTATTTGCCGATTGGAAAAAAAAGATCCGGGAATCTCACGGTCAATATTATAACAATCGCTACAACGATCAACCCATTTCAGTTGAAATGGCGCAGAAAAACCTGCTGAAATCTGATGAAACTTTATTGGAATACTTCGTTGGGGACTCTATCATATATCTTTTTATAGTGAACCGGGAGAACTTTGAAGTTCTGGAGATCAAAAAGCCGGAAAATTTTGAATCCGATGTATTGTCCTTTTTGGCAAGTATTCAGGGATTCGCAGTTGCTGAAAACGCTGATCAATTGTGCCGGGAGTATACGCGTTTGGGCCAGACCTTTTATGAATTATTACTGAAACAATCTGCTGATGCAGGGCGCTTAAAGGCAAATATTCTGGTTGTTCCCAGCGGCATTTTGGCCTATTTACCTTTTGACGTTTTGTTGACAACTTTACCGCAACAGGAATGTCAGTTTAACCAGTATCCCTATGCATTGTACGATTACAATTTCCATTACGGTTATTCGGCTACGCTGCATCAAAGGTTAGGAGAGTTACCTTCCCGGTCACCGGGTGATTTTCTGGCAATAGCTCCTGAGTTCAAAGGAAAAAACGGATGGGGAGCTTTGCGGGCCAATGTAGATCTTGTGAAGCAACTGGAGGACACCTGGGAAGGAATTTATGCCATAAATGATTCAGCCACTATTGCCCGGTTGGAAAAATCTTTGGATAACCAGACTTTTGAGGTGGTACATTTTTCAACCCATGCGGAAGCCAACATAGGACGTGCTGATTTTTCGTTTATAGTGTTTGCGGACGGATCGGGTAATTATGATTCTTTGTTTGTAAAAGACATTTATCAATTGCGTTTATTGTCCGAAATGGTCGTTCTGGGTGCCTGTGAAACAGCTACCGGAAGTTTATACGATGGAGAAGGCGTAATCAGCCTTGCCAGAGCTTTTTTACAGGTTGGATCGAGGAGTGTGATCACTACCTTGTGGAGTGTTTATGACGGAACCAACCAAAATGTAATGCTTGATTTTTATGCCAATCTTCAAAAGGGTATGACTAAAAGTAAGGCGCTGCAAAAAGCGAAGATCAACCAGACTCAAATGGATTCGCGGAGTGCACATCCCGTCTTTTGGGCGGCCTATGTACCTTATGGCCAGATGGATGCCATCAGAAAGTCAAGCTCTCTGTGGATTTTTGGAATGGCATTGATGGTATTGGCGGGTGGGATATTATTTTTCAGAAGACGGCTTCCTTTCCAAAAAAGTCATTAGGCCGCTATTGCCTGATAAACCGGGCCAGGGGGATATGATCATCAGCATCAAGTCATACGGATTACTAAAATTTGCCGTTAATGATTAAATTTTTACAAGAATTACTCCCATATTTGGCCCATGGAAAAAATACTTGTATTAGGCGCTTCACCCAATCCTGTTAGATATTCCAACAGGGCAGTTCACAGTCTCAAGACAGCTAGTTATATTCCGGTACTGCTTGGGGTCAGGGAAGGGGAGGTCGCTGGTTATGAAATCCTGAGAGGAATGCCTAAGCTGAAAGGTATTGCCGGTGTGACCCTTTATTTAAATGCCCGGCGACAGAGTCAATATTATGATTATATTCTGGGGCTTTCTCCCCGTTACGTAATTTTTAATCCAGGTACCGAAAACCCTGAATTTGCCCAGATGTTACGGGATTCCGGTATTGAACCAATCGTGGCCTGTAATTTAACCATGCTGGCTTTAGGTGCCATGCCTGCTCCTGCTGCAAATAACAGCTAACGCTTCTTTACCTATGTCTACAGAAACGGGGTTCCATACAGCATGGCTCGAAGAACGGTTTGTTTTTGACAGTAATGCCAGAAATAAACTGGTGGAGAAGGCCTTTAGGCAACATTTTGACCAAAAGCAATCCATAAATATACTTGACCTGGGCGCTGGTTCCGGGTCTTCCTTTTTGTATTTGGCTGAAAAACTCCCCATGCATCAGCAATGGACTTTTGTGGAACTGAACCCGGACCTGGTTGCTGCCGCTATTCAAAGGATTTTAAATATAGCTGACCAAAAAAAATGGATAGTCCTGGAGGCGGGAGAAGTTATTCGACTCAGGCTGTCCGGAAAAGATGTCTCCATTAAGGTGATCAATGGCTCCTTCCTCGAATTGCCTGAATTGGTGGATGTTAAATCGTTTGACCTGGCCACCGCCGCGGCAGTATTGGATTTGCTGACCCTTGAGATGTTGCATGAATTGTTAAAGGTATTGGCAGGCAATCAGGTAGCCTTGCTGGCAACCATCAATTATGCTGGTATGGGATTCGAACCTGAAGAGCCAGGGGATAAATATTATGCAGCGCTTTATAGTCAACATATGCAACGGGAACAGGCTTTTGGCAAAACCCTGGGTGCCGACTGCACACAGGCGATTACAGATTATTGTGCTAAAAAGGAGCTGACCAGTTTTTGGGGAGAAAGCAACTGGTTCGTAAAACCGGAAGACAAACGGATGCATCGGTTCTTGCTGGATTACATGAATGATGCAATCCCGGAAATGCTTAAAACGGAGCCTGAACTGGAAGCTTTTCAAACCTGGTTAGACACCAAAAAGGAAATGCTTGAGAATGGTCTTTTGAGTACAACTGTTTTTCACAGGGATATTTTTTTAATGCCCGGTTAATCCATAAATACTATTTCTCGAAGAAATAGTATTTATTTGTAGTATGAATTTTATCCTGCTTTTTTTCTTGCTCAACAGCTTTTTTTTCATTCCCCGCTATATTCTGGAAAGGAAAAACAGCACCTTTTTTCCTTATAATGGTTTTTTGCACGGGCCGGTAAAGGAACGCATACAATTTGCCATCAACCGATTCAATTACGATATTTTCAGGGTAAGTATTGATTTTTTGTTGCTGACATTTTTTATGCTTTTATCCAGGGATATTATTCCGGGTAGCGTGATGCAGCTACTCGTTTTTTCCGTATATGCCCTTCTTTTGATCTACCAGATGTATTATCACGGTTTTGAAAATGTTTATAAGGTCGAACCGCTTTTCTACCGCGATTATCTTTTGTTGAAAACCGGAGTCCAGATTTTTTTTAGGGAGTTTACAAAATTCAACATATTCATCACTTTAGCTGTCATTACAGCTTTTACAGGCATTTATTTCCTGATTGGATCTATGGTGAAAGCAGCTTTGGACTTTCATCCGAATTGGCTTTTCTGGATGGCCGGAGCAAGCCTGGGGGGACTGAGCCTTTACAGTCTTTTTACCTATAATTACAAAGCTTTTGGCAAAATCGCATTCCCTTCACAGCTGCAATCGCTAGTACGGAATATCAGGGCATCTCAAAAGACTCGGAAGCAGATGGGGAATGTCGATTTTGAAAAGTTGAAAAATCATCGGCCCTATCAAAATTTGACCCTGCAGCATCGTCCCAATATATATTTTATCCCAATTGAATCTTATGGCCGGATTTTATACGATCATCCGGGATTGAAGGAAGATTACAAAATATATATGTCGGACCTGGAGGAATATTTATTGAAAGCAGGTTGGCAAATTGCCACAAATTTAAGTCGGGCTCCAATCACCGGCGGTGCATCCTGGGTCAGTTATTCTTCATCAATTTTTGGAATGGACATCAAAGACCAGGGAGTTTATCTCACTCTGCTCAATACCCCCGAAATGCATGAGTACCAACATCTCATGCGCTGGTTGAAACATTTGGGATATACCAATTATCGATTGGCACCGATAGCCGGTTTCAAGGGGATGCGTATTCCCTGGGAAACTTACAGTAGTTTTTATGCCATTGATGAATGGATAAAATACGAGGATATGAACTATACCGGGCCGCTTATCGGTTTTGGACCTTGTCCACCGGATCAGTTTTCTCTGGGTTTTGCCCGGGATTTTATAACCCAAAAGGACACTTCTCCTTTTTGCCTGTTTTTCATTACCCAAAACTCCCACAGCCCTTTCAATGATCCCGGCCGTATTGCTGATCATTGGTCGGACTGGTCGGATGGCAGCCAGGTGGATCAGGGCTCTTCTTCTATATTTGTTAAACCGAGACTGGAGGATTATGCGAAAGCTATTCGCTACCAAATGACTTTTTTGACTGATTTTATATTGAAACAAGGTGACGAGAATGATGTTTTTATACTTATGGGAGATCATCAGCCGCCAACATTTCCCAAAGCAGCAGATGGGCTGGAGACCCCTGTCCATATCATCAGTAAAAATGAAAACTTTATTAAAGCTTTTCAAAAATATGGCTTTGATTTGGGGCTTGTCAAGAAAAGTTCGGAAGATCATATGAGACACGAAGCTGTTTTTTCAATGTTGGTCCGGGAGCTTTATAGCGTTTACGGAGAGTCCGGACAGGTCATACCTGAATTCAGGGCTTCGGGATTAGATTGGCAAAATATTTAATTCATGGAGCGGATAAAAAAATGGAATTTGGCGCATACCATCCTCCTGTTGATTTCCGGGGTATGGAGTCTGGCTGTTAATTCTGCCAATGTACTGATCTTTACTGTCTTTGTTTCCTTTGGTGCTTACGTTTATATACACTCGGCATTGCTCGCCCGTTTTAAACCATGGGGAGGATATGCCAATTGGATTAGTGCTTTCAGGTTCTGTTTGATCCTGATTGGAGGAATATTGCTTAATTATTGGCCAGCAGTATATTGTTTTCCATTTTTCCTGTTGGCCCTATGTCTGGATGGATTGGACGGATATCTGGCCCGGAAATTCGATCAGTCCAGTGATTTTGGCGCCTACCTGGATATGGAGACGGATGCTTTTTTTGTTGCCTTCTTAGCTACTTTCTGGTACATTGACGGAAGGGTAGGGGCCTGGATTTTGTTCATTGGTTTTTTACGGTATTTGTATGTGGTGGCTTTAAAGATATTTCGGTTGGAAGGCAAAGCGGAAAAGGGAACCCGGTTTGCCAAAATCATTGCGGTATTAATTATGAGTACTTTGCTGGCTCCCTTTGTTTTGCCGGAGATAATTTTCCAGCCAGCGTTAATGATTACGTCCATTTTGACGATTTATTCCTTTGGGGTCTCCTTTGTTTCCAGATGGTCAAGCAGTTGAATTGTTTTGACCTCCTGATGAAGGTTGCTTCAGTGTGAAAATTGATGGCGAATGTTTTTAATCTGATGTCTCAAGCGTGTTGTCCAAAAAAAATAAAAAAGTCGGTCCTCAAAGCTTACAGCCTACCGTCCTTTGTTCAGTAGGTAAAATTTGACTGAAATATGCTTTTGGGTCTTTTAGTACGGGTGGCAATACATATACAAAATCCCGGGTTTCGCAACAGCAAAACCCGGGATTTTGAGAAAACCGAAAGGACTCCTACTTACCGGCCAATAATTACTTTTTTTACAACGATCTGGCCGTCAATTATTATTTTAATGAAATACAAACCATCCGGGAATAAATCAGTACCTAATTCGATCTTACTTTGAGCATAGTCTTTTCTATGACGGCTGATTTGTTGTCCTTTATCATTAAAAAACACTATTTCTGCACGGTTATTTTCGACCAGCTGAAAATCTATTGTCAGTAAATCATCAGCTGGGTTCGGCGTCACCCTGATCAACTCTTTAAAGGAAATGTTCCGGCTGCTGGTCACCAGGTCAATGGTGACACAAGAAGATACCTGGCAACCACTGGCATCTGTTACCAATAAACAATAAGTGCCGCTGCTCAAATTCTCCACGTCTTCGGTGGAGGCAACCACCGCTCCGTCAATTGTCCAGATATAACTGTAAGGAGGAACGCCTCCGGAAACGGTAGCGTCAGCAGTACCATTAGCTTGCATATCCTGATCCGGGGTAGAAATAATTTCAATACCCATCGCCGGAGGAATATCCACCATCAATTCCTGCCCAACCGTACAACCCGATTGGTCGGTGACCATCCAGGATACGGTAGCTGATCCAATGAAGGTAAGGTGATCGGTAACCGCACCAGTATTCCACAAAAAAGCATAGGGAGGATTTCCGCCTTCAGGTATAATGACAGCAGTAATGGTTCCGTTCTCACAATCAACCTCACTGAGATCGATTTCAGCACTCAACTCCGGTTGAACATTAACGGTAAACATGCAGGTTTGGCTATTCCCTGATGGGTCAGTAGCCGTAAAAACGACTTCTGTATTTCCTTCCGGAAAGTTGGCTCCAGGTAAAAGCCCTGATGTCAGTTCAGCCACCGGAGCGGAACAATTATCCAAAGCTACAGGCAGGGAATACTCAACATCGGTACAACCGGATACTACCATATTTTGTGGACATGAACTAAAGTAAGGGGGGAGCGTATCGACTATAGTGACTAAGGCCGGTCCCATATCGGATAATTGCTGCTTATCAAAAACCATGACCTGAACAACTTGCTGACCAATATTGCCACAGTGAAATTGGGTAGCTGAAACCCAAATGGAGTCCAAGCCACAATTGTCCGTACTGCCGCCGTCGATTTCCCACGGCATAAAACTCGCCTGCCCGTATTCATCCAGGTAAAGCGTTATATTCTGGGTGATGAGGCTTGGAGGCTGGTTATCCTCTTCGGTGATTTGAAATTCTGCAGCTGTCTCACAATTATTGTTGTCTGTAACGGTACAGGAATAAATCCCGGCGCCAAGTTCAAGGATCTGTTGATCCTGGCTACCCGTTGACCACAAGAAGGTAAAAGGACCTGTGCCTCCATTGTCCACAGTAACCTGAAGCGACCCTGCATTGCTGCCCGGACAAATTATACCAGTTCCGGATATGGAGACATTCATTTCAATACAATCAAAACCCTCTACGGTCACCGAGGTCTCTTTGGTACAGCCATTGGCATCAGTTACCGTCAGAAAATAATTGCCAGGGGCCAAATTACTGATACTGGGGGTGTTCGCTCCATTGCTCCACAGAAAATTATACCCGGGTGTTCCACCCAGGGCCACAGCTGATGCAGAACCATCATTCAGGCCAATACCGGATTCTGCCGTAACGGAAGTAGCGATACTGATGGGGGCAGGTTCGCTTACAACAATAATAGTGTCAACCGTACAACCGGAAGCATCGGTCGCCGAAAAGTGATAACTTCCTGCGGGCAGGTCATTATTTTCCAGGACTAATCCTTCGAATGTGTAAGGAGCCGTTCCTCCTGAAACGGAAAATGAAACGGCACCGGTATTTTCGCCATTACACAAAACATCTGAAAAGGAGGCAATCGCAATTTCAGGATAAGAACAAATATCCACCCTGACGGTATCTGTATCGGAGCAACCCGTCGGAATGTTGGTGACTTGCAGGATATAAAGCCCGGTATCTGATACAAAAACAGTGGGATTGTTGGATATTATTTGATCCATAAAAGACCATTGAAGTGTTTCATTATCATTAGCAACTGAAGTGCTCAGCAACGCAGCTCCCGTATCGCAGGGGATACAAGTGTCCTCCCCCGCATTGGCTTCCGGGAAATCAGCTTCCTGGGTAATCACCACCAGGTCCACATCAAAACAAAAGGTTGTGTTATTAACGACGGTGAGAAAATATTCTCCCGGTGTGTTGATCGTTTGAGTGGGTGTCGTGGCTCCATTAGACCAGATATAGTCGATATTGGTGCCTGTCGTCGAATTTTCTCCTCCAATAGTAATTTCCTGATCAAGACAATTGAGCACAAAATCAATCCCTGCATCCGCTGTGGGAGTCTCCAAAGGTACAATATCAATGGACGCCTCCCCATGACATCCATTAAAGTCGGTGGCTGTAACACTATAAGTTCCGGCTGAACAGATGAAGATGCTTTGGGTAGTCTGACCAGTTGTCCAATCATAGGAGCTGAATTGTCCACCCATGACCGTTAGCAAGGTGCAATCATCTTCACAAAAATTACCATCCTGTAAAATAATAACTTCAGGAGTTTGCTGGATCATGACGGTAATTGGCGTCCGCTCTTCACTGGTGCAATCCGTGGAAGGTTCTCTGCTTTGCGCATAATACGTTCCAGGGGCGGAAGGAAGAAACTCGGTTGATTCCCCCAGTAAAAGATTGCCTCCGACAGCTTCATCAAACCAATCTACCACCATACCTTCCGGAGCCTCGGCAAATAAAGGCTGTAAAGGCATACCCTCACAAATGACGGTATTACCGGAGACTTCCGGAGAAAGAATATCCGGGCAGCCACATTGCGGCGATTCAATAATCAATTCGGCAAAACAGGAAGTATTGTCTACTACTGCGGTAATCGTTACGGAGGCTGAATCGGCAGGAATATTATCGATGGCATAAAACCCATTACCCAGGTTGGCAATATTTCCTAAAGAAGCGGTTATTTCATCGCCATCAGAAATCACACTAACGGAGTAGGTAAGCACATCCGGTGAACAATCAATAGAGTGAACTTCCAGGCTTGGATTGGCATTGACAAAAACAGTTACCTGACCCGCTGAAGAACAGCCGTTGGAACCTGTAACAGTTACGGTGTAATTTGTCGTTTCGGTTGGACAAACTTCGATGGAAGGGGAAGCCCCCAAACCACCTGCCCAGCTATAAGTATATGGGATACTGCCTCCCATTGCTGTGGCTGTTAATGTATGACAATCACCTTCGCATATGGCTACAGAGGGGCCGGCAAAAGCCAAGGGGGTTTCAAAGTTTTCATATACCTCCACTTCATCTGTTGAAGAACAACCGTTAGTGTTATTGGTAACCATTAGCGTATAGGTACCCAGCTCATTAACTATCGGGTATTGTGTGGTTAGGTCGGAAACGATATTACCATTAGTTGTAAACCAAAAATAGGAGTATTCAGGGCCTTCGGAGGACAAGGAACCGTCGAGCGTAAACTGAGGTCCCGGATGGTTGCAATCCTGTGCAACGTCATCTCCTGCACTGGCGACGGGCTCCACAATGTTTTCGGGCATCGTGAACTGATCAATTTCAATACAACCATTCGCGTCGGTAACCGTAGCAGTTTGCATTCCCGGGTTTAAATTGGTGGCAGAAGGAGTGGTTTCCCCGTTTTCCCAAAGGTATTGATAGTCAGCCGTCCCACCGGATACTACGGCAAGGGCTGTACCCGTCGGATGGAAACAGTTGACTTCGGAAATTACCGTAACGGTTAGATTCAAAGGTTGTGGCTGCGAAATGGTAATCGAGGTACTTACGGAATTTCCATCTGCAACGTCCGTTGCTGTTACCCCGTAAAATCCTGCCCCTAAATTTGTAACGCTAGCTGTAGTTTGTCCATCAGACCACAAATAAGTATAATTGCCACTACCTCCTGTCGCAAGGGCAGTTGCTGCTCCATCATTGGCGAGGAAACAACTGAGGTTGGTTGAGGATATTATGGAAATGTTTAAATCTCCTGTTGAAGCAGCAAGCGGACCAGCCGTTCGCGACCAGCAGTTCAATGCCTCCACATCAGAGGCATAAAGAGCTATAACAGCCGTTGTCTTGTTTTTGTGCGCTAATGGAATGTTTGAAAAATTCAGGAAAACAGCTGAACCCAAAAGGGTAGCCAGCAATAAAACGTTGTGGTGTAAGTTTTTGGTCATCTTTTAATCAGTTTTTGGTATCATGAAGGAACAGCGTAATTCAAATTAACTTGATCCTCAGAAAAGAAGCAGGATCTGCCGGGGTAAGTTTCCAGTATGTTCCGTTGCGAAAGATGAACAGGCAAATGCCTTCGGGATATATTTCATCTGGTAACAATATTAAGAAATATTTACAAAATTTTGAATTCCACAGGCATACGAATTGCCAGATTCTGGTTCATCTTCCTTATTTTGCCTTTTTGAATTGAATTGCCCGGGCACAAATATTACTGACCATGAAATATTTCAATGCATTAATAAGGTTTTTCTTCCTGCTAAATATCATCTTTTTTTTTCTGACAGGGTGTAAATATGAAGGGGAAGCAACGGAACCGACCCAAAATTTCCCGGACACACTAACTATAAGCCGTATTGACACTTTTCCCGTTCAGTCCAGTATCAGAGCGTTGGAGGTGGTCGATGATCAAACGGTTTGGTTTGCCGGATCAGGAGGTGTATTTGGATATACAGAAAACAGTGGACAAACCTGGACAATTGACAGCATAAAGACGGATACCCTGATCCCTCATTTCAGAGCTATCGCGGTAACCGGGGAGGCTGTTTTTTTATTATGTATTGCTTCCCCTGCTTTATTGTACCGATCAGTGGATAATGGCAAAAACTGGGACATTGTTTATCGCGAAGACCATCCTGCTGCTTTCTATGATGCCATGGTTTTTTGGGATGACCAGGAGGGCATAGCTATGGGAGATCCTACGGACGGGTGTTTGTCGGTAATTGTCACCAGGGATGGTGGGGAGAACTGGCAAAAAATTGATTGTTCCGATTTGCCACCTGCTGCCGAAGGGGAAGCAGCTTTTGCTGCCAGTAATTCCAATATTTCGGTATATGGCGATAATGTGTGGATCGCCACCGGAGGAGCCAGAGCCCGGGTATTCCATTCGGCTGACCGAGGGAATAGCTGGCAGGTTTACGATACGCCAATTGTCGCTGGTGGACAAATGACAGGTATTTTTACGGCACATTTTTGGGATGAAAATAACGGTATCATTTTTGGCGGGAACTGGGAGCAGCAGGATCAAAATACGAAAAATAAGGCACTGACCAATGATGGTGGACATTCCTGGTATCTGGCATCAGAAGGATTTTATCCGGGATATCGTTCCTGTGTACGTTATGCCCCTGATGGAGCAGGTAAATTATTACTGGCCACCGGAATTCCGGGAACATCCTGGTCCAAAGATGGCGGTAATTCCTGGCAACCACTCGATGATGCCGCTTTTTATACGATCCGCTTTGGAAGCAGTTACCGGACGGCGTGGGTGGCGGGTAACCGTAAAGTTGGCAAGATTAGATGGGAGGAATAACCTGACAGTATGGATCCTAAAATAAGCATATTACTTCCGGTTTTTAACGCGATGCCTTACCTCCGGGAATGCGTGGACTCTATTTTACGTCAAACAACCGAAAATTGGGAATTGCTGGCCGTAAATGACTTCTCCGATGATGATAGCGGAGCGATCCTGGAATCTTATGCTTCAAAGGATAACAGGATTGTTGTTTTACAGAATACCGCCAAGGGAATTATTCCGGCACTGCGTTTGGCCTACGCCCACAGCTCGGGCCGTTTGGTCACCAGAATGGATGCTGATGATGTGATGGCTAAGGATAAGTTGAAAGATCTAAAACAAACGCTGCTGACTAACGGGAAGAGAACGCTGGCTACCGGAAAGGTCAGGTATATTTCAGAAAACACCCTGGGTGGCGGTTATCTTAGATATGAAAACTGGTTAAATAGTCTCGTGGATACGGTGAATCACTTTGACGAAATATACCGGGAATGTGTGATCCCTTCTCCTTGCTGGATGGTTTGGCGGGAAGACCTGGATGACTGTGAAGCTTTTGATCCGGAAGTATATCCTGAAGATTATGATCTGGTGTTCAGGTTTTATAAAAATGGACTTAAAGTTATTGGAAGTCAGGAAACGCTGCATTATTGGCGGGATCACGATGGCAGAAGTTCCAGGAATGATCCTCATTATGCCAATCAGCAATATTTTAAATTAAAATTACCGTGGTTCCTGGAATTGGATCGCCGGGCTGAAAGACCCCTGGTGCTTTGGGGGGCAGGTAAAAAAGGAAAGACTCTGGCCCAGATGCTGGGGGATAACAATCAGTTATTTCACTGGGTTTGCAACAGCCCTTCCAAATGGGGGCACCACGTTTATGGCGTACCTTTTGAGTCTTTTGAGATCATTAAAGGACTGGAAAATCCACAAATCATTATAGCGGTCGGCAATCCTGAGGATCAGCAGGCCATTAAATCCCGGTTAAATCAATGGGGTAAGCAAAGTGGAAAGGATTATTTCTTTTTTTGTTGAAATTCACTTTCGATTTGTTCGGCCAGTTCCCAAAGACCTGAAACTTTACGGTCGACCCGAAACTGGTGATCTGCTTTTTCCAATTCCAGAATTTTCTTCATTTCCTCGCTGTTGTTTTCCACCAAAACGGTTTCCATTTTCAGCGTTTTCCCGAATTGGATGTCACAGAGGGAGTCTCCAACCATTACGGCCTTTTTAAAGTTGATCTCAGGGAAATCGGATTGTGCCCAAAGTCCCATGACAGGGGGAGGGTTTTCGGCAGGGGTTGGCGTCGGTTTTAAGATCCGGGCAAAAATAAACCGCTTCCACGATTCCTCCGGACTTTTCAATTTCCTGGAACATGAATTTGTGAACTACTTCAAGTTCAGCTTCTGTCATCAGTTGTTTTCCAATACCTTGTTGATTGGTCACCACTATGATCCGCCCGAATATCAGGGAGAACCTGGCAATAGCTTGAGGCACCAGGGGGAGAAATTCGAATTCTTCAATTTTCCTCACATATTTCCCGGGCAGTCGCTTATTGATAACCCCGTCTCTATCGAGAAAAAGCGTCCATTCACTATTGTATTCAGGCATCTGATTGAAGGGTATATTGGGAAAATTTGGGTTGCTTTTCTAATCCTGATGTACATTTTTCATCAAAACAATCTACGGCTTCCTGGATACTCATGAAAAAAGCATCTTCTCCGATCTTACCGGTGAGGTTTCCTTTTCGCAGGGCATCCCTTACCGGACCTTTTACGCCTGAGAAAACCACTTCGATGCCTCTGGAATTATAGTCGTCCATAAGGTCATCAATGGCATGTACCGCGCTGCTGTCGATGTTGTTCATTGCTTCACAATCAAGAATGATGAGCTCAAGGGTGTCGCACTTTCGTGTGCTCATTTTATAAAGATTGTCTTTGAAATAGTTGACATTGGCAAAGTACAATTGTGCATCGAAACGCATGATGAGTAATTCCGGGCGTTCTTCCAGGTTTTCGAACCTTTCCACATTACGGTAAAAATGCGTCCCGGGAACTTTGCCAAGTTCTGCAATATGTGGTCTGGTGGTCCTGAAAATAACCATTACCAGGGACAGCACGACTCCCAGGGCTATTCCCTGTTCGATCCCGAGCGATAATGTACCGATAAAGGTTACAATCAACATCCAAAAATCGGTACGGTTGCTTTTCCAAAGGTGTCTGGCTTCTTTTACGTCAATCAGGCCAAAAACCGCTACCATGATCACAGAGGCCAGGATCGCTTTGGGCAGGAAATAAAACAAAGGTGTCAGGAACATCAGGGTGATGATGATCAACAATGCACTGATAATGCCTGCTAACCCGGTTTTGGCTCCTGCCTGGTCGTTTACTGCCGTTCTTGAAAATCCCCCGGTGACCGGATAAGACTGGAAGAATGCACCACCAATATTGGCTAATCCCAGTGCAATCAATTCCTGATTAGGCACTACTTCGTAATTTTTGTGTTTGGCCTGAATGGCCTTGGCAACAGCAATACTTTCCATAAAACTGACCAGCGAAATGGTCAGGGCAATTACAAGCAGTTCAGAAATAACAGCGGTATCAAAGGTTGGAATTCCAAATTTAGGTAATCCAGAAGGTACTTCTCCAACGATTTTTACTCCCATATTATTCATCCCGAAGGCCCAGACAACCAATACTCCTAAAATTACAGCTACTAAAGTGCCCGGTATGGCTTTGCTGATTTTTTTGATTCCAACGATAACGGCAATGCCGCCCAGCGCCAACAGGATCGTAGGCCACTGGCCAATATCGAATTTTTCAACAGCACCAAGCAGGATCTCATGAATATGGTGACTTCGTGGAATATCCACTCCGAGTAAATGCTTCAGTTGGCTCAGACCAATGATCAGTGCTGCAGCAGATGTAAAACCGCTAATAACCGGGTGGGAAAGAAAGTTGACCAGAAATCCCAACCGGAAAACGCCCAGTAAAAACTGGATGAGTCCTACGAATAGTGAAAGAGCTATTGCCAGGGCAATGTAGTCTCCATTCCGGCATCGGGAACCATAGCACCAATTCCTGTGGCTGTCAGTAAGGATACCATGGCTACTGGGCCAACTGCTAATTGCCGGGAAGTACCGAAAATAGCATATATGATAATGGGAATGGTTGAGGCATAAAGCCCGAAGATCGGCGGTAACCCGGCGATCATCGCATAAGCCATTCCTTGAGGTATGAGCATAACGCCAACCGTCAAACCAGCAGCAAGGTCACCTTTTAAATCCTTTTTTTCATAAGTCGGGAACCAATCAGTGATTGGGTTAAATTCTTTGATTTTCATTGAAATAGCATTGAACCGTATAAATTTACGGTTGTTTTTTTAGGTAGTTCGATTTGGCCACGAAGATATTTAAAGCGCTCTTTTTTTTTGGTGACAAAGGTCACATTTGCCGGCAGCCTGCTTTTGACCGTTTCCCGGGAAATTAGCGATATTTTATCTGAAAAACGGGTTCAATTGTATATGGTCTAATGAGGAACAGCAATATGAATTTAGTTATCTTGCGACATATTTGCAGGTCATTCATTTAAGATGCTCTCAACTTAAAACTATAGAAAATGAAGAGAACAGATATCCTGGTTATTGGAGCCGGAATTGGCGGGTTGACTACTGCTATCAAGATAGCTGAAAAGCGTAAGGATCTCAAAATTACGGTACTCACCAAAACAAATGAGAACGAAAGTAATACAAGATATGCTCAGGGAGGCGTTGCGGCAGTATGGAACGATGATTCAGATTCTTTTCAAAAACACGTTGAAGATACGCTGGACGCCGGGGATGGTCTTTGCAATGTAAAAGCAGTGGAGATCGTCACCTCCGAGGGCCCTCAAAGGGTGCGGGAGATCATTGATTGGGGTACCCGGTTTGATAAAAATGACGCCAATAAATACGACCTGGGAAGGGAAGGCGGACACTCGGAAAACAGGATATTGCATTACAAGGATCTGACAGGTTGGGAAATACAACGTGCATTGCTGGCTAAGGCTGACGCCATGGCTAACCTGGAGATAAATGAACATTATTTTGCCGTAGATTTTATTACCCAGCACCATCTGGGATATACGGTTACCAGGCTTACCGAAAATATAGAATGTTACGGGGCGTACGTATTGAATAAGGAAACCAGGGAAATGGAAACCATCCTGGCCCGGCAAATAGTCGTGGCTACGGGAGGCGCAGGACAGGTTTACAGGAATACTACCAATCCCGTAATTGCTTCCGGAGATGGAATTGCCATGATGTATCGGGCCAAGGGACATCTGGGGAATATGGAGTTTGTTCAATTCCATCCTACTGCCTTGTTTAACCCCGCGGGGGAAAATCCTTCGTTTTTGGTTTCGGAAGCGGTGAGGGGATTTGGCGGTATCCTTAAAGACAGGCAGGAGCGGACTTTTATGGAAAAATATGATCCGAGAGAATCGCTTGCTCCCAGGGATATTGTGGCCAGAGCTATTGATAATGAGATGAAGATACAGGGAGAGGAATGCATGTTTCTGGATTGCCGCCATCTGGATATGGAAGCATTCAAGGATCATTTTCCTACCATTCTTGATAAATGCCTGAGCCTGGGAATCGATCCCGCTAAAAATATGATCCCTGTGGTGCCTGCCTGCCATTATATGTGTGGCGGTATCCGTACCAATGAAACTGGACGAACCTCCATCAAAAACCTTTATGCTTGTGGGGAGTGCACCTGTACGGGTCTTCACGGCGCCAACAGATTGGCATCGAATTCTTTATTGGAGGCCCTGGTATTTGCTCATCGTATTCATCTGGATGTCGTGAAAACAATAGACCATACAACTTTTGCTGAAGGAATTCCGGAATGGAATGCCAGCGGAACAATGGACCCCCAGGAAATGGTTTTAATTACCCAAAGCCTGAAAGAATTGAAAGAGGTTATGAGCAGTTACGTTGGCATTGTCAGGTCTAATGTCCGATTAAAACGGGCGCTGGACCGTCTGGAATTATTATACAGGGAAACAGAAGAGTTATATCTTACAACGGTTTTATCTCCCCAATTGTGTGAGTTGAGGAATTTGATCACCATCGCTTACCTGGTCAGCAGAGCAGCTATCTCCAGGAAAGAGAGCAGAGGGTTACACTATACGACAGACTATCCGGATAAAAATCCATTTATTCAGGAATCTATCCTTTAAAATACGTTGAATGGCAGAAAGAGAGTTCATTATATTATTTGACGGGGTATGCAATTTATGCAATAGCAGTGTCCAGTTTGTTTTGAAACGGGACAAGGCGGCTTTTTATAAGTTCGCCTCCCTCCAATCCGATACTGGCAGGGGGTTGCTTGAAAGATTCGATTTGCCCACGGATGATTATAATTCCTTTGTTTTGATAGAGGATGGTCGGGTATTTACCAAATCCACTGCTGCCTTGCGGGTGGCCCGTAACCTTGATGGCTGGTGGCGTTTTTTGTTTGTGTTTATCGCAATTCCCAGACCTGTGCGGGATGCGGTATATGGTTTTATTGCCACAAACAGGTACCGCATGTTTGGCAAGCGGGAGAGCTGTATGATACCTAAGCCCGAGTGGAAATCTAGGTTTTTAGATTGATTGATTTTTAAAAGCTGTTATTCATTATGACCAATAAAGATGTTGCAAAATCATTCCAGTTGTTAGGGAAAATAATGGAATTGTACGATGAAAATAAATTCAAGATAAGATCTTATCAAAACGCCTATATGCGATTGAGGAAACTGGATCAGCCCCTTTCCGAAATGTCAGCAGCAGAAATCAATGCTTTACCGGGTATAGGCAAAGCCATCTCGGGGAAAATTGAAGAATTGCTTTCTGTGGGGAAAATGAGTACCCTCGAGCGCTACAAAGAAAAAACACCTGCCGGCATTCTGGAGATGCTCGAGATCAAAGGTTTTGGGCCTAAAAAAATAAAAAACATCTGGGATGAGCTCGGGGTGGAAAGTGTGGGGGAACTGCTATATGCCGTAAATGAAAACAGGCTGGTGGATCTCAAAGGTTTTGGGAAAAAGACTCAGGATAACCTCAAAGAACAGCTGGAATACTTTCAGCGGTCCAAAAATAAATTTCACCTGGCAGCCGTGATAAAGGCTGCTGAGGACTTGTTGCCGACCATTGAACGAGCGATGCCTGGTACCCAGGTGGCTCTGACGGGAGAAGTGAGGCGGAAATGTAATGTCGTTCACGGGATAGAATTGTTGGTGGCGCAGGATGAACCCCTTGATATAGCTGCCCTCCTTCCGGACTTACAGTTACTGGAAGATAATTCTTCCGGATTTACGCATCAAACCCCTAATGGAATTCCGGTAAAAATTTACCAATGCTCTCCGGCTGAATTTGGCTCCAAACAATTCAGGTACGCTGCCGGACAGGATTTTTTGAAGGCCTTTTTGGAACAATTCCCGGGCCAGGACTTTAAAGGTTTACCCACGGAAGCAGCAGTGTTTGAAAAAGTCGGTTTACCTTTTATTGCACCTGAGTTGAGAGATTCGGACTGGGCACTGGAGCTTGCCGGGAAAAACAGTTTGCCCAAATTGATCGAAACTTCAGATATAAAAGGAGTGGTTCATGCACACAGCACGTATAGTGATGGCCTGAATACGTTGAGGGAAATGGCAGCATATACGAAAGCGCAAGGGTTTGAATATCTGGCCATGACAGACCACTCCAGGTCAGCCTTTTACGCTAATGGATTACAACCCGAGCGTGTTTTACAACAATTTGAAGAGATCGACCAGCTCAATGCAGAATTGGCACCCTTCCGGATTTTCAAAGGCATTGAAAGTGATATTCTGAATGATGGTTCCCTGGATTATGAAGATGATTTGCTGGCCGCTTTTGATTTTATCATCGCTTCTGTGCACTCCAATTTGCGCATGGATGAAGCAAAAGCAACCCAGCGTTTGATCACAGCCATTGAAAACCCCTATACCACGATCCTGGGACATCCGACCGGAAGACTGTTGTTGTCCAGGCAGGGATATCCCATCGATCATAAAAAAGTGATTGACGCCTGCGCCGCTAATGGTGTTTCCATCGAAATCAATGCCAATCCTTACCGGCTTGATCTCGATTGGCAATGGATCCCCTATGCACTGGAAAAAGGCATTTTGATCTCAGTTAACCCTGATGCACATAGCCGGGAAGGCATTCACGATATTGAATTTGGCGTGTTTTCCGCAAGGAAGGGAGGGCTGACAGCAGAGGCTTGTCTGAATGCAAAAGGAGTAGCGGAATTTGAGCAATTCATCAAAAAGTAGATTATGCCATTCAAGTGTTAAGTCCATCCCACATCCGGCTTTCCAGAAGGTTTAGCATTGAATACGGTTTTTAAGGAATTGATAAAATGACATTTTTAAAGGTACTCTTTATATTCTTTTCCTGAGCCAAAAAAATAACCCTTGATTCTTAAAGCTGTATATGAATGTGGTCGTCATGTCTGACAGCATGACAACCATGGTATCTTATCTTGCCTGAAGTCAGGTTCAACCTTTCTTTTAAATGGGGTTCCAGGAATATTTTTTTGACATTTGCATGGCTGGCCAATGATTTGATCAGCGCGGCAGTTCTGTTTTGGTCGAGTTTCATTTTTTTCTTTCCCCCCTGAGGGACGATCCTTTCCATAAAACCATACTGCCAGTATCCCTTTGTCTGCACACTGGGCAGGATAATCCGATTCGCCGGGTAAAGGGTCTTCAAAAACGCCATAACCAATAAAAGAAGGAGCACTCCTGGTTATAGGCTGATCTGATTTTTTATCAATATAAAAAAAAGCAAGATCAACCTTTTTCCCATCATCATGACTTAGGTGAGGGATTAGCGGGAAATTGTCGAATAGCGGGAAATTCGCGTCCAGGTAGGCTACAACAGTTCCGGGATATTTATCATTCATCTGCCCGGCAATCTGCTCCAGGGTTGTTTTTAATTGAGGATCAACATAGTGACGGTTTAAAAAACAGGTAACATAGTTTAAAGGTTTTAATTGATGATTACTGGATACCGGTAAGGGGACCCTGTCAAAAAGTGCTGCCAGGGACGGTAGTAATAATAGAGAAAAAGACAGGTAAACCCCCAGGAATACGCCGGTATTTAAAGCGTGCCGGAATGGTCTTTCAGGGAATCGCTTTTTCAAAAATCTAAAAACGGGAATACAACATAACAGCATTATTCCTCCCACCTGAGAAATTACCGTTAATAAAGCTACCAATACAACCCAACCCAAAAATCTGAATACCATCATGAAACCGGCCTTTTATTGTTTTACACTGCTCCAAATTAACTTATTTTGATGAAAATATTTTTCCAAAAATATTTTTATGATTCAAAAAAATACTTTTATCTTTGCAGTCCAAAAATTAAAAATTTATGTTAATTATTGAAGTTAAAGAAACCGAAAACATTGACAAGGCGCTTAAAAGATACAAGCGTAAGTATCAAAGCACACGTTTGATGCGTCAATTGCGTGACCGGAAGGAGTTTACCAAGCCTTCTATCAAACGTCGTAGTGAAATGCTTAAGGCTGCCTATCGTCAGAAGAAATACGGTGCTGAATAGATAATCACTTTTTCGAGAGAAAAAGGAAACCCGCTATAAAATACAGTTTATAGCGGGTTTCTTTCGTTACAGTCTGCTGAATGTACTCTTATTTATTGCGGGCTTTGCCCCTTTTAAACGATCTTCTTTGAGGGTGATCTTGTTTCAAAGCTATCCCGACCTACAATAGGGAATGACGCAAAGCTCTGTTTGACGCTATTGGAAAATCAGGTTTGGCGTTGGTCTGAAATTTTCGGTAAAAAAACGCACCCTATCTGTGGTAAATGTTCGACCATCAGTATTTTTTTATTTCCGCTTAGGACGGATCAGTCCTTCCTGAACAACAGATGCCACGAGTTTTCCGTCTCTGGAAAAAATATTTCCCCTGCTAAATCCCCTTGCGCCTGAAGCACTTGGGCTGTCGGTTTCATACAACATCCATTCATTGAGGTTACAGGGCCTGTGGAACCACATCGCATGGTCCAGGCTAGCCAGCGTTAATTCCTGCCAGTTGGCCAATTGTCCATGGGGCAGCAGAGCAGTGGTGAGTAAGTTGTAATCTGATGCATACGCCAGGACAAGGTTCTGTAGTCTTTGCTTCTCCGGGATTGTTCCCTTGGCTTTGATCCAGACGTGTCGGAATGGTCCGGATTTATTGTCCGAAAAGGGATTGAAACGCTCTACAGGTTTGAATTCTATCGGGCGGTCGCGATCCAGGAATTTTCGAAAATTTTCAGGCAGCAGTTCCCCGAATTCCTTGGCCAGACCCTGCCAGTTCTCCAACTCTTCCGGAGGCGTGATCTCAGGCATTTTAATCTGATGGTCGTATCCTTCCTGCCGCAACTGGAAGGAGGCAGCAAAGTTTAATATGACTTGTCCCTTCTGGATGGCCTTAACCCTGCGGGTAGTAAAACTCCCGCCGTCGCGGATAGGTTCCACATCAAAAACAATGGGTACGGAAATATCCCCGGGAAGAATGAAGTAAGCATGGAGGGAATGTACAAAACGGTCGTTCGGGACTGTTTGCATCGCCGCACTCAGAGATTGGGCCAATACCTGACCACCAAAGACTCTTTTGCTCCCAATGCTGCTACTTTGTCCCCGGAACAAATTGTATTCCAATTGTTCCAGGTCTAAAAGGTCTAATAACTCGCTGACGTCTTTCATGAAAATACTTAGATGTAAAAGTGCAAAGGACGCTATTTTGCGGGAAGGTTTAAACTTTTTTACCGGGGAAAATTAAACTATCGTGATCGCCAAACCCGGAAACAGGAGTCATTCCCCAATTTTCAGACAAAACATAATCGACTCATTATCAATGATTTTAAGTGGATTTTATGATTATGTCAAGCGGAATACGCGGTCTTTATCTCCTAACCCACCAACTCGCAATAAATTGATTTTCAATGCTTAAGGAACAACAGTTTATCCCCAGGGCTTTAAATAGCTAAATCCGGGATGTTTCATATTGGCGTATGGTTGAAATTTTAGGGGTATTATTAAAATTTCAGGCAACGAAAAGCTGAATCATAAGGAAAAATGTCCACGATCCCTTTCCTGTCTTCTTGGCAACGCCATGCAGGCACAATGTGTCGGGAGAAGGGTGGTAGAGGAACAGAACTGTTTTATTTCCATTTTCCAATATTCCAATGCTTTGGCAAAAAGATTGATTTGCAATTACCAGGAAATTCTGATCAGCTGTTAACTTTCCTCTAACAAAACCGATACTTGGTCGAAGGTGTTCTTTAAAATATTGTAATTACCTTTATCCTTGCAAATTGAGGATTAGCTAAAACCTGATGTCAGACGAAACGAATGAAATATTGTTAAGGCTTCGGTCAGATGATAAGGCCTTTATGAAAGATCTTTTTCACGATCATTACCCGATGGTCTGTAAAACGATCTATCGTTTCGTTAATGATCAACCCTTAACGGAAGATCTCGCCCAGGAAGTTTTTATCAGGCTATGGAATAAACGGCATCAGTTAAACATTACCCAATCCCTTCCCGCTTACCTTCGGCGCATGGCCATCAATGAAGCATTGGGTCATATCAGGAAAAATAAAAAAACGCAAATCGATGAATTGAATCCCGGACTGCATGAAGGCATGGACACAGGGACAGAAGAGCAATTTTTATATGCGGAGCTCAAGGACAGGATTACCCACGCTATTGATGGCTTGCCTCCACGGTGCCGTGTCGTTTTTCAGTTGAGCCGTTTTGAAGAATTAACCTATAAGGAAATAGCTGAAAAACTGGATATTTCTATCAAAACCGTAGAGAATCAAATGGGCAAAGCATTGAAAATTCTGCGGGAAAAACTTAATGGCTACCTTGCTGTGGCGGGCTTCCTTTGTTTTTCTTTTATGAACCTGGTGTGAAAGCCTATTCATGTTTTCTGCCAATATGGACACCTGCCTTGTATTTGGCTTCCAAAGCTTCCTGTGCCTTTTGCTCTTCCCGGGATAATGGGCTGACAACGAGATCTCTCAGATTGGGCTGTCCGGCATCTACCCAGCAGGTATACCAAATATTACCCACAGAATGGATGGCATCACGCATTCTTGTTTCTACCATTCCTGACATCTGGTCATGGTAGGTCCGGGCATATGCCTTACATTGGGTTCTGACAACTATACCCAATCGTTCTTCGAAGCAAAATTGCTGATCGCTGGGGTAGGAGAGACTCAGGGATTTTTCAATAGTCAAGACACTATCCAGTAACGAATGACTTGCCAATACAACCTCCCAAAAGTAAGCCTTTGGGTTTTCGATATATGTTGCCTTTCCGACAAAGAAATCATATTCTTCATCTGCGAATAATTCGGGTAAGCGACTTTCCCAAAAAGCATGGATACCTACCTGGTTCGTCAATTGTCCGTTATAATTTTCTGTAGTGTGTAAAGGGACGTGAGCGTCGCCAATGTAATGGCCAATGTCTGAAGAAAGCCTCAGTATGTTATTGACATCCTTGTTGGCAAAAGCTTTGGTCAACCGGTTTTTCATCCACAACAGGTTATAGGGCAATATGCCGTATTCCGAAAAGTGATCTACCGCCCAGACATTTGTGAAGTCGTCTTTGTGTTTCAGAACGGTGTTCAGGCTGTCACTGCTTAAAGTCCAGGGTTCCTCCTCACCATATAAGGGTTGTATGTTGTTACGGAAGAAATCCCGATATTGTTTTTTATTGATGGTCCATTCTTCTCCTGAATTATGATCCCGAAGATATACCAGTCCCGCATCATTATTGGCTGTTTTGATTTCCTTTTCCAGTTGTAAGGTATCACCATCTCTGTTTACACCATAAATGGTTGTGTATTGCATGAGTGCATCTGTCCAGTCCCTCGGAACATTATCAAAGGGGAAAGTACCCCAATGGTCAATATCGATATAGTGTTTGATGTCTTCGCCCTTGACTGCATACCGGCGTTTGTCAGGATCAACGGCATGTTCGGTGACATACTCGAGATGTTCCCTGTAAAAAATAGTCATTTCCGGGGGCAGGGTGAATACCGCCAGGCGGTTTATTCGCCGGTGACCAAAAAAACCCCAATCTGAATTCTCGGAAACGAAACCTGAACTGACCAGGATTGCGGCAAAGCAAATCAGAAATAAAACGATCGGTTTATTGATAGAAAAATTCATATGCCCAGAGCAGGTTTTTGATCACTTTATGACTTACGACAATGAAATCTTCTTCGTTGAGCACCGCGTAATAGTTTTGTACTTCGCCCAGGGGTAAAGCCTCTCCCGTTTTTTCGTCAAAGGAAATTTCAGGTTGAATGGGAAACATTTCCAAATTGGTGGTTTTTCCATCTATATCTTCCAGAGCAATGCGACAGAAGGGGATGGTACCGGAAATGGAATCCTTTTCAGCATTTTTGTTATCAAACCCCCTGGAAGAAACCTTTTCAAAATTAACGAGATACTGCTCAATTTTCCCTTGTGGCAGCGGTTCATTGATCTTGGGGGTAATGTCAAAAAAAGGAGATACCGTAAAATCTTTCCCTTCCCGGATAATTTTAAAAGATTTATTTCTCTGCTTTGGATACTCGACTTCCACTTTGGCAATGTTTTCTATTTTATACTTAAAGATCGAAATGTCCCGCCAGTCGTCTCCCTTGAGGTTGTAGCGGAATCGGATATTACCAGACCAATTGGGAATATTGGTTACATATGGCTGACTGGCATCGGCCATCATCATATAGGTCCCGCGTTCGTCACTGGTTGATCCACCCACGTAATAGGATTTCAGGAGTTTGTCTTGATCTCCATAGATTTCCACCTTAATTCCTTCGGTGGCCAGGCTTGAGATCATGTGTTTAACGGCCTGTTGTGGCGGTTGGTATTTGATTTGAACTCTGGTGATGGCATCCAGCAGGTTTTCGACTGCATTGGAGCGGGCGATGTATTTATCGTTGTAGATCCATTCGGTTCCTTTACGAACCAATGTCGTATTATTGCCTGTTCGGTCAGCAATGAATATTTTTTGAATGGTTTCAGGTTGTTCTATTTTAAACTTCCTGTCAGCACCCAAAAGACTGGTTTTTTCATCCTTTTCGCTTTCGGATAACATCCACCAGGTAGCTCCACCCAGCGCCAAAAAAATTATCAGGTATAAAAATGTTCTGTTCATTCTTTTTAAATCTTTAGCTAAGCTTTTGTCTGAATTACTTTAATGGTTTTCTGCTTTCTTCTAAACCGGTGGACGATCTCCCATTTACATCACCTTCCATATTTTCTCCTTCGCCACCAATTATAACCAAGGCCAAACAGGGTTAAAAAAACGATGGGTAGCCCTATGTTGATGAACTGCCATTTTTGACCTTCTTCCTGGGCTTTTACGGTATCGAGCAGGCGTAACTTTACATCTTTACCTCTGGCTGCAATTAAGCCTCTGTCATCGAGCATATATTCAATCATATTGACCATCAGGTCTTTATTGGCAAAGCGGTACTTTTCAAAATCATTCCAACCCAGAGGACTATATGTTTTTCCGTCTCTTTTGATCTGGTTTTTCATAACGTCTCCGTCTGAGACGACGATCATCTGGGTGTAATCAACGTCTTTTTTGAATTCGATCCCCAGGCTGTTCAGGTTGCTGATCATTTCCTGGCTCACTCTGTTTTCGTAAAGAGAATTAAATTTTCCTTCCAGCAGCATGGCTACTGTTTGAGGTCCCTTGTCATACTTGGAGGGATCAAGTTCATACCTCAGAAAATCAAAATCCATTTCAATGGGCAGGCGCTGGTAAGTTGAATTGGCGGAGGTTGTGAGTAAAATCGTTTTTTTAACATCATACTTAGTCTGGACGTCCGTATCAATAGTGCTGGCAAAATACATATTCACCGGTCCTACACTTTTGACTATGGGGTGATCACTCCTCGGGGTAATGACCAAATGGTAGGGATAGCGGAAATAGTCCAGTTGAGGAGCATTGCCCACAAATCCCGTTGCCAGGGGGATTTTGGTCGATTGAATATCCAGTAAAAGGTTCTTTTGGATTCGGATGCCGTATTTGAACAACAGGTCATCCAGGTTCAGGTCATAGGCATTCGGGAAAAATTTGGGTCTGGTCTGCAGACTGTCGAGTGTTACAGCCACCTGGTCCAATAGCCAGAGTACCTTGCCGCCGTTCATGACAAATTGGTCAATTTTGAACTTATCCTTATCAGAAAAAGGGAATTGTGGTTTGGCTACCACCAAAAGGTCTGCCTCCTCACCAATGGTCACGATACTATCGAGGTTTATGCGACCGGTTTCATTGTATTCCAATAAGGATTTTTCAAGGTCGGCAGTTTCTATAGGACTTAATTCACCATGCCCTTCAGTGAAAACAATAACAGGTACTTCTTTATTTTTTAATTTTGCTATGGCACTGGCAAATTTGTACTCCAGCAAGCCAATAGAATTGTTGAGGATAATCTCATTGGACATGCCAGGGACTTCATTTTCCAACAAATTGACTACCCACGATTTATTGCCATAACGGAAAACGGCATAGGGATAAACCAATTGATTGGAAGTGCTGCTGGCATCTTTTAACCGAAGGCTTATGGGAATGATACCTTCTTTTGCCAGGGTTTCCCGAAGTTCATTGATCTGCTTTACACTTCCCTCACCGGGATCCAAAAAATTGTATTCAATGTACCCGGATTCAGAACGGAAATCTTCGAGCATGTCCCGTACAGCGGTTTGCAGGCGTTTGAACCCGGCAGGGAAATCCCCCTCCAGCAATACCTCTACAAAAATCTCTTCTTCCAGCTCCTTGAGCAGGTTGGTGGTGCCTTCGGTCAAAGAATAGCGTTTTTCTTCGGTGAGGTCAAAATAGGTATAAAAGGACCGGCTGGAGAACCTAACGTTGGCCATAATATTGATGAAAATCAAAATCCCCGTAAACAAAGCAATTTGAATCAGTGATTGAGTTTTTCTGTTATTTTTTTTTAAGGCCATAAGTTCCGCGTATTTAATGGAAAACAAAGTTAAAAAACCAGCAGCAAATTTGTAATAATTCGACTAATGTTGACACACAAAAGTAAGTATTAGTCAGTTTCCTGATCAGGAGAATCTCCTGTGGGAGAATTCACTTCAATTCATTGTCTTAGGTTTCTGATCATCTCCTTCCTGAAAGCCAGCGTGCGAATCATCTTATCAACGGCATCTTCCCAGTAATACCAGATTGTTGTGGAAGTTGGCCATCCGATCTTGAATTTTTCGCTCAGTTGAGGGTTGATGGAATAAGCTCCGGCAACCAGGATTTCCCGGTAATGATCCAGGCTGAAATAACCTTTGCTTTGAGTTCGCATCCATTCCTTGAAATTTTGAAGCACCCAAACGCTTACCTTGTCCGTCCATGCATTTTTGTTATTAGTTAGCAACAAGAAGAAGAGGCTTTTGTTGTCGATAATTCTCGGCAGTACTTCTGTTCCATAGTTAGCCAGGGCCGAAACATTTTCATCGGGAAGTTTTTCGATCACCTGCTTAATTAACGATGTTGCCAGCATATCATTGTTGCCCTGGATCATCAAATGTTCCAGTATGGCACTCATCCAATCGGAGTCACCATGTAAAAGAGCTGCTTCCGTCAGTGCGGGGAATAATTGGTCGGCCCACCTGTTTCTGAGGAAAAAAGGCAGGCATTGCCTGGCTTCTTTATCCATGAGTTCGGACCATCGCCGGGGTGGGATTTTACTCACGATCTGCCTCAACCATGCAGCTTTCATTCCTCCGCCGGTTGCTTTGTGGGGAACGGGCATTATCCCATCTCTTTGGGTAGTTTCGGGTAATTGTTCCGGCAATTCGAAACTTACGGTATCACCAGATATGTGAAGAATATCCAGTAAGGAGAGAAAGAGCCTTTCTATGAGTTGACTGTTACCAATACTGGCCAATAGTCTGGCTGCTTCCAGGCGGACTTTTCTTGATTTTTCTGCCAGTAAATTTTCCAGGAAAGCTTCATCATCCCCGGATATATTAATATCCAGGGTTTTTAGTAAATTGAATTTTTCATCCGATTTCAGGGAACTCCATTGGGTTTGCAGTAGTTCCAGAGCATGGTGGGGATTCGTTTTGCGTAAAAACTTCAGGTAGCTGATTCGATCTCCGGGGGACGTTTTTTGCCAGTCTGGGATTGAACGAATGCCCAATAGCGGTTGCCAGGCAGGCCATTGTTCCAACAACCATTCTCCATGGTGACCCAATACGGGACTTAGTAAACCCCAAAGTTCCTCATCTTCCAGGGAGGCATTGAGCAGGTCAGGAAGGGTTTCCTGCGGAATTGCTTTTTTATGCTGTTGGAGGTGAAAAAGGAATTCGCTAAGGGCCGGTGCGTACCGTCCGTCCAGAATGGCATTGAGGTGGGCTGTAGACTGAGCAGAACAGGCTTGTTCATGTGGTGCAGTCAAAGCATCCGGAATCTGCCCGTCAAAAGGTTCCAGCTTAAAAGCCGCTTTCCTGATCTGGTTGACCAGGGCTGCACTTTCGAGTAAAACTTCCGGAAATGAGTTGTCCGTTTGAATACCGTAGGATTCGAGCCTTTTCCTGAGCTCGGGAGAAAGGGTACTCCGTTCTCCCCCCAGCAATGCCATCCTTACCAGTTCAGACCAAATCATTAGCAGTAGTTAGCGTTTACCTGTTGCTGGCTGCTGACTTAAAATTTCCAGCGGAAGTCACCAGCTGAATTACGATTTAAATACCTCAATATCTTTGGTCTCCACAACGAGATCTGTGAATTTACCTTTGAATCTTGTGGCTTTTACGATATGATTATCGATCCAGTGATAATTGCCTCCACGAGGTTTGTTGAGCAACAAAAAGTGGTATCTGAAATTATTTTTTTCAAGCCATTTTTCTGTGACTTCTTTGTGTTCATCGGTTCGTGAAGTAAAGAAAGTTATGATATGCCCTTCTTCATACCATTTGTTGATGATCTTATGAGCATCGGGATAGGGCATTGCCGTAAGCATGCGCTCCGGTTCTTCATTGGGAATGTCATCACAGATGGTACCGTCAATATCTATGAGGTAGTTTTTTACGTCCTCGGGTAACATGGGGCTTAGTTTTTCCCCCTTTTCGTTGAAGAGGTCTTTAAGTTGCCCGTTTTGGTCACTCATGGTCAATTTTTTTTAAGTGAATCCGCAAAGGTATCATAATTAGGAAATAGTATCAAAATACCTGTTGATAAATATTCTGTTAATTACGGTCTCAAAGGATTACCACCAGGAATCCTGTAAGTCTGTCAACATATGGAAAAGCAATCCAATGGCAATGATCCTGGTTTTGGATGGAATCAATAATAAAGCATAAATGCCAATAGCCCAATAGCTATGCAAAGGGTGGAAATTTATGCTGTTTCGCTGGGGATCAAATATCGGATCCGCCAGAAGATGGTCCAGGTCAACGAGCATGGTGGCGAGAAATATTAACCAGATGTACTTCCAGTTATCCCGGAAAAATAACCACGCGATCAGGCCGGGAGCCAGGAAGTGAAGGGAGTAATGGACTAATGGTTGAAGAATAGACATGGAGTATAAAATATGGGTTATCCCGGAAATAATGGAGAAAACCAAAATTCCGGGATAGCCCATTTTCGTTTGGCTTAAAGTTTAACGGATAACATTGAATCGAAAGGTATTGATTCCATGCCTGGAAGTTATCCTCAAATGGTACATACCTGTTGGCAGGTTAGCAACCTCCAGGTCAACCTTATGATGGCCAGTGGCGAATTCTGCTGCAGGTATCGTGTGTACTTTTTGACCAAAGGCATTCAGGATATCCATTGAAAGTACTGATGGTCGATCAAGCGTAAATTCAAACTGACTTCTATCGGAAGCAGGATTTGGGAAAAGCTGAACTTTACTGAATCCAGAGATGGAAGTAGTGCTTGTTGTTTCTGCAACGCCACAATCTTCGGTCAGCTGGTTTCTGATTTCCGGCACACCATCAGATAATGGCCAAATGTCCCAGGTAATGCTACCATCAGCACATACGACAGCAAAAGTGGGGAATCCGGTAAAGTTGAAATTGCTGGCATACAAATCTACCACATCATCTCCACTACCGGCAGAACCTCCCGCTTTGTGATTGTCGTGGGAAGGATTAAAAACGCTGGAACTGATGGCAGCATCGCTATCGCGGTCACTGATACTCCAGACCTCAACATTTGTTGCTTCGTAATCGGCAATGAGTTGGTCGATATTGGGCGCCCAACTTATGCAGGGCCCACAGTTGACAAAAAAGAAATCGATAATGATGATTTTTCCATCTTCAAGGGCAGTGGACAGCGTATGGGCGTTGCCATCAATGTCCGTAAATGTAAAATCCGGCGCCGTTTGTGCAGAGGCAAAGGATAAAGTGAAGGCGATAAAAAGTGTAAGTAGAATTTTTCGCATGACGTTTTGTTTTGTTAAATAATGAGGCAAGGATAAGCAAAATAAAATGCATGATCAACTTATCACGGATTCAATATGTTCCGAAGGTTGCAGACTTATGTATTTCTTTGTAAAAAATTGAGCGGAATGAGGTCGAGGTATATTCAGGAACCCAAAAAAAAGCATCATTCTTCATTTTAAAGCCATAATCGAATGGTTACGAATTACGAGGCGAGGATAAGAAATCTTTACCTGTAACCCGTAACAAATTGATTTTAAATGCTTGGTATCAATAGTATCTCTCTATGGCTTAAAAAAAGAAAAAATCATTTATGATTAACCCTTGTACAACAGTTGATTATTCATCCTGATTACCCGCCATAAAGTCTCCAGATTTGAGCAACGAAAAAACAAACTGCAAACCCCATGATCAATGGTAAAAAGGTAGCTACAGCAGTCCATTTGGCACTTTTGGTCTCTTTGTATATCGTGTAAATGGTCGTGGAACATGGATTGTGCAGCAAACTGAACAACATCAAATTCACCCCCGTCAAAACGGTCCAGCCTCCTGCCTGCAGGATATTGGCTGTGTCGCCGACGGAATCCAATTCAAACATGACCCCGGCGCCTGCCCCAATACCCGTTAAATTGACACTGAGTACCGTCAACATTAAAATGGTCGGGATAACGATTTCATTGGCAGGAATAGCAATTATATAGGCGAGTAAGATCACTCCGTTTAGGCCAAACCACCAGGCAAAGGAATCTGTACTGTTGATGAAATGAGCAGCAAGGCTCAGGTCTCCGATGGTTATATTGGCTACCAGCCAGATCACCAGTCCCGCCGGGGCCGCAAAAATAATGGCCCGCCAAAGTACGATCAGGGTTCTGTCAATCAGGGAAGTGTAAAGCGTTTGCCAGAAATGGGGCGGACGATAGGGGGGAAGCTCAAGGCTGAATGCCGAAGCTTCTCCTTTGAGCATGGTCTTTGAAAGTCCCCAGGATACCAAAAGGGTTAAACCAATACCCAGGACTGCAATACCAATAACTGCTCCTGCGCTGACGATCCCCGCTAAATGAGCCGGTACCGCTCCTCCGATGAAAATGGTGGCAATCAGTATCTGAGTTGGCCAACGACCGTTGCAAAGGGAAAAATTATTGGTGATGATGGCGATCAGACGTTCTCGCGGACTGTCGATGACCCTTGTCGAAACGACTCCGGCAGCATTACAGCCAAAACCCATACATAAACTCAAAGCTTGTTTTCCGTGGGCTCCGGCTTTTTGAAAAAGTTTATCCATATTAAAAGCAACGCGTGGCAGGTACCCGAAATCCTCCAGCAAAGTGAACAACGGAAAGAAAATCGCCATTGGCGGCAGCATAACACTGATAACCCAGGCCATGGAGAGGTAAGCTCCGTCAATCAGTAAACCGTCAAGCCACCAGGGGAGTCCAATGGTAGAGGCAAAACCTTTTAATATGGGGTGAACTGTGTCCACCAATAAGGATGCCAGCAGGGCTGAAGGAACATTAGCCCCTTCTATGGTCAGCCAGAATACGATAGACAAGAGTAAAAACATTATGGGAAAACCAAAAATCGGGCTGGTGACGATTTTGTCAATTTTCCTGTCCAGGGTAAATTCCTTTTGTGTGCCCTCAAGGGCAACAGTCTTCCTGGATATTTGGCCGGCTTCCTTGTAAATAGACTCCATGATGTCGTCATGGAAATTCTCTCCCAGTTCCCATCTGAGTGTATTGGCTGCCGATATGATTGATTCTCTGTTTCTTGTTTCCATGTATAAGAAAAAATAGTTAATGGTTTGAAAAAAGTGACCTTAAACCTGGACTTCCTCCTTTTTGATCGTCCCCAGGTCTCCTGATTTGACAGCATCAATGATAGATTGATCGCCTTCCAGGATTCTCAGGGCGACCCATCTTACGTTTGGCAGATTTGGAAAATGTTGCAGTAACATATCACTCAACTGTTCGATTGCCTGATCGAGTTTTTTGGTGTGGTTTTTCAAACGCCGGGGTTTTGCTTTGAATTTACCTTTGGCAACCTCCGCGATACTTTGCAGCAATTCGTCCATCCCCTTGTTGCTCCTTGCCGTTGCCGGAATTACAGGCACACCCAATTCCCTGGAGAGTGATCGGACATCAATTTCGATATGGTGTCTTTGGGCTTCGTCCATTAAATTGAGGCAAACCACGGCCCTGTCGGTAATTTCGAGGATTTGCAACACCAGGTTCAGATTCCTTTCCAGTCGGGTAGCATCCACCACGATGACCGTTACATCCGGTTGACCGAACAGAATGAAATCGCGGGCTACTTCTTCGTCTGTGCTTGTGGAAAGCAGGGAATAAGTACCCGGGAGGTCGACAATTTTGTATCTGTCCTCTCCATAATTAAAACCACCTTCAGCTCGCGAAACCGTTTTACCCGGCCAGTTTCCTGTATGTTGCCGCAAACCGGTAAGGTTATTGAACACGGTGCTTTTACCTGTGTTGGGGTTTCCTGCCAATGCTACCAGGTAGTCGAATTTATCCATTATAACCCCTAATTTCACCAGGTTGGCTACGTTGTGGGATGGGCAATTTTCACAATTATTTGACATTGAATTACTTTTTTCTCTTAATTAATGTTGCTGGTTTTTCTGACGATGATAAAGTTGGCGTGGTCTTTTCGTAAAGCTATGGTAGTACCAAGTATCCGATAGGCGGTCGGATCTCCACCTGCACTGCGCAGATCCGGTTCTATGATGGTACCGGGCACAATACCGAAGTCCATCAACCTGCGCCTCTGCTGTCCCCGGCAGGCAGCTGAAATCCTGACGACTTCCGCCTGCTCACCGATGGCTATTTCTGTTAATCTGTTTAAATTCTTTTCAAGGATGTCTTCCCTTTCGGGTATTATTTCAACAGTTACATTGTTGGCGAAAATGGGTGCCAGGATTTTTTCTTCTCCGCTGGCGATGAAATTTATTTTTTCATTTGTTTTATTGTTCATGCGGATCAGCATACCCGGGAATAAGCCCAGGGCAATGAGTTGGGCATAAATTGTCTGGGGTTCGTCCTCCAAATGAATGATCCTGGCAAACTGGCCTTCCTTGAGATCTGTGAGTAAAACTCCGGTGTGTTCCGGAATTTGCCCGGTAGCTGTAGGAATGGGGTCTCCATGCGGGTCGAAAACCGGGTTGCCGATGGAAGCTGCAAGGGCATTGGCTTCCTCTATGGTCATTACATGCTCCTTTTCGTCAGCATGTGCATGCCAATCCATTTCGCCAATGCTCGTTTCATCTGCCAGATAACGTTCCCAAACCCGGTGAACCCTGATCACCCTGAGCGCATAGGAACGTCCGACATCTGTCAGGTTTATTTGAGTGGTAGAGGATTTTATAAGGCCCATGGATTCCAGGCGGGCTACTAGTTTAGCAGCCTGGTCACCGGATATATTCAGGTTGCCGGCAATGCTGTTTAAACCTGCAGGAAGACTTTTGTATTCACAATCGTAAAGGTGTTTGAGCGCATCTTCCAGCAAAACTCTTTTGGTACTGAAATTGGCTCTTCGCCACCGGGCAAAAAGGCCATTTTTAGGCCAAAACATCCATCCTGCCAAAACGGTGACCAAAAGCCCTGATAATAAAGCAGTAAGTGGTGTCATATGTGTCATTTTATTTTTTTAGTACATTGAATTTATCTGTCATTCATCGGCCACCCAAATCCTGTCAACTACTTTTTCCGTCAACAGATAGCTCTGACCTTTCATTTCAATATTGACCGACTGATCAAAGGAAAATTTTTCAATGATTTTTATTTTTGTATTCAGGTTTATGCCAATCCTCGTCAGGTATTTCATCATCTGAGAATTACCATCCTGAACCCTGGCTACCCGGTAGGTTTTCCCGGGTTTGCATAATGCCATTTTTAGTACAGCCGGTAATTCGGGCAGCTGACCGTTTATATCCGGAATAGGAGATCCGTGAGGATCAAATTCCGGAAAGCCGAGGAACTCGTCCATTTTATTGATCAGGAATTCTGAGGTGGAATGTTCCAGGCGCTCCGCTTCGTCATGGACTTCGGCCCAGGTCAAACCCAAAACATTGATCAGGAATAACTCCCACATGCGATGTCTGCGAATGACTTTTAAGGCAAACTTTTCGCCTTCCTCGGTAAGGCGCACGCCTTTGTGTTTTTGGTAGTCCAACAATCCTTCCCCGGAAAGCGTTTTGGCCATTTTACTGATAGCGGCATTGGATACCTGAAGCTCATCGGCAATGCAGGAGGCTGGGACAGATACGTTTTCCCCTTCCTGATGTTTGTAAATGGCCTTCAGGTAATTTTCCTTTGAGATTGTCAGCATATTAAGTCTATTTAAATACAAATTTAACCTTAGTTAAATTAAAATCAAATTTTGGTTAATACTTTTTGTGAAAACTTTATTTTTGACCAACTTCAATCAGGAACGGACTATTGGTGAAATCCTTGGATAATTCTTTACTTTTGCTGATGAAATGAACACAAGAACACCAAAATGATGTTGACCTCGGTTTTTCTCGAATACTGGGAGTTGTTTTTCTTTTTTCTCTTGATTGCCTTGTTTTACTCTTCGGCAGGCTTTGGCGGCGGGTCAAGTTATCTGGCTTTACTGGCTTTGTATGCTTTGCCATTTACACAGATCAGATCCATTTCATTGATTTGTAATATTGTCGTTGTCACAGGCGGGGTAATGATATTTTTAAAAAACGGACATTATAAATGGCGAAAAGTGCTTCCATTGGTTCTGGCGAGTGTTCCCTTTGCTTTTATTGGCGGGTTGATTCCCCTGCGTCAGGATTTCTTCTTCATCATGTTGGGAATAGCTTTGATCTTTGCGGGGATAAGCATGTGGTTCAGACCATCGAAGATCGAGGTACAATATTCAGATACAAATCAAAAGACCCCCTGGTACAACGCTGCTTATGGGGGTGGGGTAGGGTTTATTTCCGGAATGTTGGGGATTGGTGGCGGTATTTTCCTGGCCCCTATTCTACACCTGACCCGATGGGATAATGCCAAGGCTATTGCAGCCACTTCCAGTTTTTTTATTCTGGTTAATTCGATTGCCGGGTTGGCAGGACAGGTACTCAATGATAAATTTGAGGCTTCCTGGGAGTTGACTATATTACTGGCTGTGGCCGTTTTTATCGGGGGACAGATCGGTTCCAGGTTGAGTGCTGTTCAGTTTTCCCAGGAACGGGTTAAAAAGGTTACGGCTTTGTTGATCTTTTTTGTAGGGCTGAGAATTTTGTGGAAACAATTTAACCTTGAGGAATTATTCCTGTAGAAAATGGAATCATCTCACTCAAAGAGCGCCTTATACAATTCCTCCACCTTCCCGATCGTCGAGATCTGAATATCATAGCGCTCCGGATTCAATCCTTTGGTGTTGAATTTGGAAATGAAGATCTGTTTAAATCCCAGCCTGGCAGCTTCCTGGATCCGTTGTTCTATTTTGCTGACCGAACGGATTTCCCCGGAAAGACCTACCTCCCCTGCAAAGCAGATATTGGCTGGTACCGAAACATCTTCCAGGGAAGAAATCAAAGCGCTGACGATGGCCAGGTCAATAGCCGGATCGTCTACCCTGATACCTCCCGCCAGGTTCAGGAAAACATCATTTTGGGCAAAAGGCAGTCCGCCTCGTTTTTCGAGTACGGCGAGCAACATGCTCAACCGGCGCAGGTCAAATCCGGTAGCGGACCGTTGTGGCGTACCATAAACGGCCGTGCTGACCAATGCCTGCGTTTCGATCATCATGGGGCGCATGCCCTCCATGGTGGCCGCGATTGCACTGCCACTGAGATCGTCATCCTTTTGGGAAATAAGCAGTTCGGAAGGATTACTGACTTCTCTCAAACCAGTAGCCTGCATTTCATAAATACCTAATTCATCCGTTGAGCCGAAGCGGTTTTTAATGGTTCTGAGTATGCGGTAACTGTAGTTGCGATCCCCTTCAAATTGCAAAACGACATCTACAATATGCTCCAGCAATTTGGGCCCTGCGATGGTACCTTCTTTGGTGATATGGCCAATGATGACCACCGGGATATTGGTTTCTTTGGCAAAGCGCTGCATTTCGGACGCGCATTCCCTAATCTGGGAGACACTGCCCGGCATTGACTCCAGGTGTGGAGAAGACATGGTTTGAATGGAGTCGACAACCAGAAGATCCGGCTGGATGGCCTTCGCTTGCTTGAGTAGTTTATGGGTATTCGTTTCCGTGAAAATATAACAATTTTCATGTTGGGTACCCAGTCTGCTGGCTCTAAGTTTGATTTGTCCTTCACTTTCCTCGCCTGAGACATAAAGTGTTTTGCTGTTTACATTAAGGGCCAGTTGCAACAAAAGCGTTGATTTTCCAATGCCGGGGGAACCACCGATAAGAATCACAGACCCTGGCACAAAACCACCCCCTAACACGCGGTTAAATTCCTGATCCTGGCTTTCCATCCGACTGATGTCATTGGCTTCGACTTCCGAAAGCGGTACTGCTTTTTTTGATGTTTTTTGACTTCCTTCTTCTTTCCAGCTGCGGTGTTTCTCTTCTTGTTTGGTCTCTTTTTCCACTACTTCTTCGGTAATGGTATTCCATTCATTACACGCATTGCATTTTCCGGACCATTTTGGATAGGTGGTTCCGCAACTGTTACAGACGTATATGGTTTTTATTTTTGCCAAGTTTCTATGATTTACAAAGACTATGTCTGATTAAAAGGTCAGCAATTTACTCAAAATTAAGGATATAATACTTTGAAATTGACACCAACTTCGTGACCTGTTTTGGTTAAAATTCAGTTAAATTCAAAATAAAATTTAATCTTCAAACAACAATTTGGTTCGGTTCTTGTATTAATAGTAGAAATTGACATAAATAAAACCGGATAACCGGTTGTAATTTATAAAGATTGTTTTCATTTGGTTTTTTGGGGTTGCAGGGTGCTACGTTTCTAACGTCAGTGCCCTGCTTATTTTTTGTAAGGTAATATTGAACCTCATCTTTATAACCACAAAGGCACAAAGTTCGAATAGGTTATGTGTTTTTGATGAATCACAAAGCCATATAGGGAATCTTGTGACATCCTGCCCAGTAGTTTTCATCTCATTATGTCCGGTATCACCTGGCACAATTGACACAACTTGTACTTTGAGGCATGAACATCAGGCGTGCAGCCGCAATGGGGCGTTTACAATTAGTACAAATGCCAAAAGCAGGGTCATCTATATTGTGGAGGGCAACTTTCAGGTTGGATAATTTTTTCTTTGATGAGCGCAGGGCTACTTCCGAAACACTTTTGTTGTTGATGGCATCCATACGGCTTACCCTGCCGATAGCATTTTCGGGAGTGATTGGCTGGGTTGCTTCTTCGAGGTAGGCCAGTTCTTTTTCTGTTTTTTCAATGGTCTCGAGGATTCGTTTTTTGAGCTCTGCTCTTTCTTCCTTGGTCATAATGATTTTTTTGATGTGTTATTGGGGAGTATACCGTGGTACAATAAAAAACATCCCGAATTTTGCCAAAAGCAAAGTTCGGGATGTTTTTTTGCAATAAATATTTCCAGCAAAAATTAGTCTCTGGATAAAAGGGCAATGAGTCTTAGAATTTCGATATAGAGCCAGACCAAAGTAATGAGTAAGCCCATCGCGGAGAACCACTCCATGTAGGCGGGTGCTCCATATTTTTCTCCCTTTTCAAAATTATCAAAATCCAGCAAAAGGTTCATAGACGCAATACCGATAATGACCAGGCTGATCCCGATACCGATGGCACCACCTTCGTGCAGGAAGGGTACATTTACCCCAAAAAGGGAAAGCACAATATTAACTACATAGACCAACAATACTGCTCCCGTGGCCATGATTACTCCTGTCCGGAATTTATTGGTAACCTTTATAATACCGGTTTTGTAAATAAACAGCATCATAAAAAATACTGCCATGGTCAGACTAACGGCCTGGAAAATGATGCCATCAAAAAAGGAGGCATACATGGCCGAAACAGCCCCGACGAATAAGCCTTCGAGGGCTGCATAGATGGGGGCAAGCGTACCTGACCTTTGCGGATTGCGGGCTGCGATGATCACCACTATAAGGCCGGCAATAGCTCCTCCCCACATGAAAAGGGGCGAAGGCATAATATATCCTACAAGGGCCGTGGCCAGCATAATAACACCAAGAATAAAACTTTTATTGATAGCTCCCTGAACGGTCATTTTTTCACTAACATCGAGAAAGTGTCCGTCGAGGGTCTGCTGACCTGCTTTTTGAAACATTTGTTCATTCATCATGGGATTAGATGACCCACGAAATAATCCTCTTCTTCTGCTCATGATTAAAATTCAGTTGTTTAATTAACAAAAAAACAATACAAAAAACTATTGTACCATGTAATTGATCCAACACTATTTTAGGGATTAATGTTCCTTTAGTGTTAAAAGCTTAGGCTAATTTAGACAAAATTCCCAAAATCATCTATCAATTGATTATAAACAAAAAAAGGAGTTGATCAAAACCAACTCCTTTTTTTATCAGATAAACAAATTATTTGATCAGCACATATTTGTATTGCAGCATTTCCACAATGGGCTCTTCTGAGCCGGGGATGGTATTCTCCAGGAAGATGTCCACATCAATGGTTTCGCTTTCTTCTTTTTCGGTACTGTCAAAGGTCACCAGAATTTCACCTGTTTCTCCCGGCTTGATAGCACCAACGGGATAATCAGTCGTGGTACAGTCACAAGCGGAGATGAGTGAAATTTTCAGGGCTGTATCCCCTTGATTGGTGAAGGCATAGGAAAAACTTCTTTTTTCGCCTCGTTTTACCTTCCCGAGATCCAGTACGCGGTTTTCAAAAGTCATGATAGGTACCCCCTTGGTTATCTTTTTGCCATACAAGGAAGACATAGGGCTGATCTGGATAGGATCCTTCGTCTGTTGGCCGATCAGGGAATTCCTGCTTCTGGTCTTTTTCTTCTGTGTCTTTTTCTTTTCCGTTCCTGTTCCTTGCTGAATGGGTTCTTCTTTATCTTCCGTAACTTCCTGCTTTTTAAGGCGTTTGGTTTCGATGATAATGCTAGTTGGTCCTTCAATGATCTGGAACTCTGTACGACGGTTGAGACCGTGAGCTATTTCTTTCATTTCTTCCGTAGCCAGGGCATTGATATATTCTTCTGTTAAGATATCCCCTGCCTTGAGGAAATCAAATTTCGCAGCCACTTTATCACTAACTGTCTGCGGAACGGTTTCTCCATAGCCTTTGGCCTCGATTCTCTCGCGGTCAATGCCTTTGCGAACCAACCACCTTCTGGCTGACTCCGTACGACGTTGGGAAAGGTCCTGGTTATAGGTATTATCACCCCGGGCATCCGTATGCGATCTCAGTTCGATCTTCATTTCGGGGTATTCCGTCATGATATCGTAGATCAACTGAAGATCAATTTCTGCCTGTTGGGTGATTATATCCTTGTCAAAATCGTAAAGGATGTTCTCCATGAGGATAGGTGTTTCCTCTACGACCGTGATGAATTCAGGTTCAACAGGTTTAGGTTTCAGGAAGAAATTATCCTGGAATGTTTTGGACGCTTTGAGACCAACGGTATTAAAGGACATGGTGTCAGGAAAATATCCTTCAGCAGTTGCAATAACCATGTATGGTTTTTCGAGCCCCAAACCGTAGTCAAAGCGATTTCCTTTATCGTTAGACTTGGTTTCAGGTGCTGTATCAGAACCATCAGTCATTTCCACCAAGCTCACCGTTGCGCCAAGAATAGGATCTTTTCCTTCGCTGAATACACCGACAACCAGGTCCGCATACATCTGGGGAATTTCAAATCCAAGGATATCATCACAACAGGTTCTGCCTTTGGCAGAACGGCCACCTGGTCGATTGGAAGTCAGGAAACCGCTGTAACCCTCGTTATACATGGTAAAATAAAGGTCATCCACACTGGTATTGTATCCTTTACCCATATTTTTAGGTTCACTCCATCGGCTGCCATCCCAGGTGCTGTAAAAAATATCTGCTCCACCGATACCAGGATGTCCGGTTGAACTGAAGAATAATGTTCCATCATAATAATAAGGTGTCATTTCATCACCGGCTGTATTGATCTTCGGGCCAAGACTCACAGGATCCCCATAGACGCCTCCTCCTTTATGAGTAGCATAAAAGATATCCAGTCCGCCTTCACCGCCTTCCATATCTGACACGAAGAACAAGACTTCTTTTCCAAATAATTCACCTACAGCAGGATGAGTAGCGATGTACTCACCGTTAACGCCGGTCACTTCTTTTGCTCCAAGCCATGAAGCTCCGTCTTTATTACTCATGTAAATTTTACTTTCCGTAAGGTTATTACCACTCAAAAGGGAGCGGGTAAAATACATGGTGTTGCCATCTACAGAGAAGGAGACATTATTGCTATTGTATCCTGGGCGATTGATCTTTTCATCCAGAGGGACGCCCTTTTCCCATCCACGATCCGTTTTGGAAGCAGTGAAAATTTTGGAGTAATGTGTTTGATCCTCTCCAACCTCGACGGCGTCTTTAAGATCACGATCAAGTCCTGCAAAGTATAATTTTCCGTCACTGCCCATAGCAGGGGAATATTCAGACAATGGAATATTGACATTGCGTCCAAGGTTATTAACCGCCACACCTTTATTATTTTCAGGCAGGATCTCAGCCATTTCAGCACCGGCGATTTCGTTTTGGGCCAGTTCCTTAAGGGTTTCGTCTGAAGTCGATGCTACAAATTCATTTAAAATATCTATAGCTTTATCGTATTTGCCAATCATTTTTAATACACGGCCATACTGGAATTTATACTCGTCGTATGAATTATCCTTAGCTCTGTCGATCAGGCGGCGGTAAAGTCTTTCGGCTTTTACATAATCACGCAGTTCATATTGAAGTTCTGCCATTTTGATGTTGAGACTGTTGTCTTTGCGTTCGTCATAGGCTTCTTCATATTTTTCCAATGCGCTGTAGTAGTCCCCTATGGCATAATACTCTTCAGCCAGTTCCAACATTACTGCATACGACTCTTTATTCAGTGGCTGGGCAAAACAGCCGAGGGCAAAAAGGAAAGTTATGGTTGATAATAAAAGTTTTTTTTGCATCTCCTTATTTTTATTTTTTACGATACCTAAAATTCAAATTGGATTTATAAACAAATTATTGCATCGTATGTGTTAAAATCTGGGGCAAAGCACTTTAGGCTTTACAACAGGTTTTTTGTATTTTTTGATGATATACCAGGCGCCAATTTCAACGCCGCCACTATAGTTGTTTGCATCGCTGAGGGAAGAGAGCGTGATATCATAAGCCAGCCCAACTCTCAGGTCTTTGTAATCTGCTCCTACCAAAACATTAAGGGCATCACCAAAGCGGTAACCCAAACCAAAGTTCAGTTTGAAATCTTCGTTGAGCTGATATCCTCCCCATCCCTGGAAGAGGATCTCCATCGCGCTACCTTCCATTTGCCAAAAAGCAGTTGGGGCAATGCTCCACTTTTCCGTTAAGGGCATTTCGTATTTGGCATGGGCGGCAAAAAGCACTGGGCGTCTTAATCCGTCTCCCTGAGATATAAATGCATACCCGGAGTTAGACCTTCTGGAAAAGGCAATGTGACCGGTAGAGAATCCCAATTCGAGATTCGAATCATCATTGATCAGGGTGCGGAACAACAAACCGGCAGAATAATTGGAAAGTGCTTTTTTGTCAGCATTGAGTACGGGGTCTCCAATACCTCCGGCACCGCCTCCGCCAACACTTGTGGGGAATATCTCACTGGCAGCTATGGCAACATAATTGTTATCTTGCGGGTCAGGCTGGGTAATTCTGCGGGAAGTACTTCCGCCCTGGATACCCAGGGTAAGTACGGACGTACCTTTTTTGTTAAGTCCGAGGTGATAACTGGCAGAGAGGGCAGCACGGGTTGTCTCAAGTCTCAGGAAACCTGATTTGTCACTTAAAAATGAAATACCTACGCCTACCCAGTCCTGCTTTCTGAATCCCCTGATAATAGGAGCGTCGGCATAAAACGAAGGAGTGCTGTAGGCTCGGGCATTGGAAACCGAAAAGGCCTGGTTTCTGTATATACCTCCGAGTCTCAATGTGCCTGAAAATGCACCTGACAAAGCAGGATTCATCGTCAGGGGAGACATATTGTACATGGTGAAGTGCATGTCCTGGGCACTGACGGACCCAATGAGCAGGCTAAAAGTCAATAGGAGTAAAGGTTTTAAAAGCTTCATAGAATTTTTTTTGTAGTTCAACCCGAAAGATATATAATTTTAGTAAAAAGCAATGAAAACAATCCTGTTTTAAGGATTTATTGGCTCTAAAGTAGTTGTTAATGTGAACTTGGCAAAGTTCAAATTGTTTATTTTTAACTAATGTACGACAAAAACAGAAAAATGGCTGTGAATACGAGAAATTATTATCTTTGAGAAAATTGTGCCGGCCTGTTAAGGAACGGCCTGATCCATATGCATGGCGTTGTGCGTAAATCGTAAAAATCTTCTGTTTTATCGAATTAGATTTTTTATAAAATATTTTTCGAATAATATTCTGAATTGTTAGGATGTAATACTTGAAGTCCTTTCAAAAACAACTATAAAACAAATTATTTATAATGGAACAACAAAAAAATATCAAACCTATTTCTCCCAAATTTTTGACTACTGCTATCATAGGATTTATTCTCCTTTTGGTAGTCATCATGTTTTCGAGTGCAACCTTCCTGACTATTGACGCCGGGCACAGGGGAGTGCTTTTCCGCACTTTTGGTGGCGGACTCGATAAGGAGAATGTTTACACACCCGGATTCCATGTAATTGCTCCATGGAATGATATGTATGTCTATGATGTAAGGGAGAAGCAATTATCTGAACCTCTGGAAGTACTTTCCAGTAATGGTTTGAATATCAAAGTGGACATTTCTATTCGTATAAACCCTAAACACAATCAGGTGGGGTATTTGCATGAAAAATTTGGAACGGACTATCTGACTTCCCTGGTGATTCCGGAATTGAGGTCTTCAGCCCGTCAGATCCTCGGTAAGTTTAATCCCGAAGAACTGTATTCTACCCGAAGAGACGAAGTTCAGGGAATGATCCAGGCAAACCTGGAGGAAAAACTCGATACAAACTATGTAGACCTTAGAGCTACCCTGATCCGGGACATCGAGTTGCCGGATAAAGTGAAAACAGCCATTGAGGATAAGATCGAAGCTGAGCAAAAAGCGCTCAAGTATGAATATATTCTTCAGCAGGAACGCCAGGAGGCTGAACGTAAGATTATCGAAGCTCAGGCAAAAGCAGATGCGAACCGCATCCTTAATGCCTCGCTTACCAACAATATCCTCCGGGATAAAGGTATTGAAGCTACCATCAAGCTTTCGGAATCCCCTAATTCCAAAGTTATTGTGGTGGGCGGTGGCAGCGGTGATGGCTTGCCATTGATCCTCGGCGGAAACTAATCCAGTTGCTGGATGCTGGTTGCTGGTTGCTTGTCTTGAAAGACAAAAAATCAGCAACCAGCAACTTGTAACCAGTAACCCAAACACCCATGTCCCGAAAATTGATCTTCATTTTCTTTTTATGTCTTCCTTTGTTTGGACAAGCACAGGAAAACCGAATTTCCTTTCTTACTCCTTCCGATACGCTTAACAAAAACAGATTCTGGTTTACCCTTGCAGGAACATCTGCCGGTTATGCCGGGGCCACTTTTGCGCTCTATCACGTTTGGTACAAAAATTATGAGCTCACCAAATTTCACACTTTCGCAGATATGAGAGAATGGAAACAGATGGACAAAACCGGCCATTTGTTGACAACCTACACCCAGGCAAGGCTTGCCTTTGCCGGAGCCAGGTGGACCGGCGTTCCTAAAACTCCGGCTTTATGGACCGGGGTAGGGGTAGGCATGCTGCTTCAATCCAGTTTGGAAGTGATGGATGGGTATTCTGCCAAATGGGGTTTTTCCTGGTCGGATATGGGCTTTAATGCCCTTGGAGCTGCCATGTTTATTACCCAGGAGCACCTTTGGGACGAGCAGCGGTTTTTGCTCAAAATATCTGCTCCTCCAATACGATATCCCAATGATCCGGTTTATTCCATCGACGGACAATCCGTAACTACGCCAGCTATCAGGGCAAGGGAGTTATTTGGAACCAATTATGGAGAGTTGTTTTTAAAAGATTACAATTCGCTGACTTTATGGCTGTCGTTCAGTCCCAATCTTTTTCTCAAAAAGGACAGACGCTTTTTTCCCGACTGGTTGAATTTATCGATTGGATATAGTGCGGAAAACCTCTATGGCGGATATGCCAATCGATGGACCAATGAAGAGGGGGCAACTTTTGAACTGCCCTCTGATCAGTTTCCCCGCTATCGTCAGGGATATTTATCGCTGGATGTCGACCTTACCAAAATCAAAACAAAAAGCCGATTCCTGAAAACGTTGTTTTACACCTTCAACTTCATCAAAATACCGGCACCGGCATTAGAGGTAAACGGCTTGGGAAAGGTGAAATTTCATCCTTTGCGTTGGTGAAAAAACCACAAAGACATAAAGACCATAAAGTCTGTGGGAACTATATGCCTATGTGTTTTAAAAAACCACTATTGAATAACGACTTTTTCGATATGTTTCCCGTTTTGATTCACCAGCGAAAGGTAATAAACCCCGGAAGGTAATTGATTGGTGGACAGGTTCAATGTATTGTTACCTTTTCGCCCTGGAATATTGGCTAAGAAAACTTCTTTACCTGTTCCGTTGAATAAGGTGATTTCAATTTCTTCGGTTTCCTGCAAAAAATATTCGATGGTCAGGTTTTGTGCTTGTTTTGCCGGATTGGGGTAGACCATCAAATCAGGACCATTTTCTGCCAGTTCATTGGTATCCGTGGTCATCATTCCTGTTCTGAATTTCCAGGTGTCTGAGAAGGGCACACAGGAAGAATAAGCACTGTAAGGTTTGACCCTCCAGTAATAGTTCCGATCCTCTTCAAGGCCTTCCACTAAGATGGATGTTTCACTGGTATTGTATTCGAAATATACTAAGCTGAACGCCGGAAAAGGATTCAACTGAACGATGTAGTTGGTGGCGTTTGCTACAGGTTCCCAACTAAGGGTAATGCCCTGACTTGGATCATCTGTAACTTCTTCATATTCAGGACTTGTCAGGGAGACTTCTACATCCGGTAAATGGGGTACATTCGTTTGGTTGTACAATAAGTTAGTCCGGTCGTCTTCGAGATTCGCCCGCATGGCCTGTATTTGCTCTTCTGAAAAACGATTGCTGCAATCATCAAACGCATAAGACATAAAAAAGGAACCGTCAGAGCGGAAGGTCTCTCCATTGGGATCCATTTGTTCCAGTCCGCTGAGGCCCTGGTCGTTGCAAGGCCAACGGTCACTGAGGTAATCCGGTGGAGTGTCACAGAAACCATCAGCGGCATTCTGGCAGTTGGAACCATCTACTTTTTCTACTTGTTCTCCTCCTATCCAGTTGGGTGCGGGGCTGCCTGTTTCCGGAATTTCTCCTTCCCATCCATAAAAAGTGTGTGGCAGAGATAAATAATGACCAATCTCATGTGCCCATGTATGGTCTCCGGGGCCGATACAGGTTTTCTTTAATGCGATACCTGCTGAATAATAAGCATAGCCACAAGCACCTGCCGGATCTTCGACGATATAGCAGTTAATGGTATTGGAAACGTTGTGTTCCTGCATCATTTGCCAGCCACTGCCGAAATTATGAGTAGCATAAGATGAATTATAAATGTACCGGATGTCTCCTTCGATAAAGAAGCGAATGTTGGCTTCTTCAAAATCCCGGTTCAGAACGCAAAAAGCTTTGAGGATTCTTTCCAAACCAAACAGGCCTGTACCTTCATCTGTGCCGACTACATGGATAGTCAGTGGTACAAAAAGCACTTCATTCGTTTTCTCATAAGCGACAGGATTCGCCTGGTATTTTTGGAGCCATTCTACTTTTCCGTCTGTCGTGGCACACCATTGGTCCACGTCTTGTGATGTAGCATGAAAAGAAATACTCAACATGAAGAAGAGCAAAACAGCTTTAAAATTTAAACTCATCATAATGGTTTTAAAAAAGCCTAATAAGAGTTTTTTTGTTCTTATTAGGCTTTCGGTTTATTTGTCTGATTTTATATACAAAAATCTGATGTCATTTGTTCGATAAAAGATTGTCTTAATCGGTAATAACAACTTTCCGCGTCATTTTTCCGGTTTTCGAATGGATGTTCACAAAGTAAACACCTGGTGCCTGACCATCCAGTGCAACCTCGTAAATATTTTCTCCCTCTGTAAATTGCTGCTGCATGTATTGTTTAACCGTTCTTCCCGAAAGGTCTATAAGGCTTATTTGCCCAATAAAAGATTCTGTAACATTCAAGCTTACACGAAGGTTGTGGTCATTGGAAACAGGATTAGGTAATACTTTAAATGCGGCTACCTGAGTCAATTGATCAACAGCTACAGTTGTTCCGGTTCTGAATTTCCCATTAGCGGAAGAGGCTGCACAAGTTCTGGCTTCATTAACAGGTCGGACTCTCCAGTAGTAATTTTTGTCGGCTTCCATGTCAACATAAATGGTTTTGGAAGTTCCGTAAACCACAGATTTATAACGCCAGAAGTTGGTAGCAAATGTACTGAGTCTTGAAATTTCAACAAAATATGCAGTGGCGCCCTCTACTGGCGTCCATTCCAGATGAACCACATTGTAGGCAGGAATAGTTTCATCCTGAGCAGGAGATAATAATTCAGGAGTACCGTTAATTGGTGCATGCGTAGGGGTGTAGTTGGGGCGGATATAAGCCCTTGCCTGAGTGTTTAAATCTGTAATGATAAGATCTGATTGATCCGGCGTGAAAGTATAATCTTCGGGGCTGCAAGCCAGGAAATAGCTCATGATATTTACCTCCATAGGGTCAACGACTGCACCACTTGGGTCCTTGGCACCACCGGTATAATTACAGGAATTCCAACCGAATCCGAAATTGTAATCAGGAGGAGTGTCACACACAAGGTCTGCGGCCTCCTCACAATTGCTTCCGTCCTGATATTCATTCAGTGTCCCTCCCGGAGAATAAGTACCCACTTGTGTTCCATGAACCTCAGGATCATAATGGTCAGGCGTTTCCCAACCCAGGAAAGGGTGAGCAAGACTAAAGAAGTGACCAATTTCATGAGAAAGTGTTTTTTTGAAACGACCAACTTCATCTATTCTCATCACCAGCCAGTCTGCGAAAGGGCTAAAATACCCCAATGTTGAAGAGACGCCAGGAATACCTCCGGCATCCTGAACCACGAAAACATTGATGGCGGCATTATCCCGGTTACTCTGCATCAGAAAGGAAGTTCCCTCATGATCAGAATACATGGTCGTATTATTGATGTAGTTGAAAGGTTTGAGATAAAACTGCAGATCCACGGTAGCGTAAGTCTCATTCAATTCGCATAACTGGTCATAAACCTTTTGCTCTGAAACAGCAGAAGTGCCATCATTTTTGGCAATAATGTGAAATCTCAAAGGTACCCATACAATATCCCTGTCCATAACTGGATTGGTTCTTAAAATCTCTTTGTTGGCCCTTGTTCTTTCCAGGATTTGCATTTGCATGTCGAAGGTTGTTCCACATTGTTGAGGGAGAGCCTGGCTAAAACTGAAACTGACGGAAATGGTAGCCAGTAATAATAGGAGTGATACTTTTTTGAACATAATTTTTACTTTTGGAAATGACAATATTTTCATTGCGGATGCAAATTTAAGTAATTAGGCAAAAGATTGGGTCTAATTTGTTTAATTCTTTGGTCATGAGTTTAACAAAGTACTTTAATTTACTACTTTTGTAGCCAACAATCAAGCCTGTTTTTTGTTTTAACTGAACAGGTTTTAAATTTAATTTCATACAAAAAAAAATGAATAATAATTATGAGTAAAGTAACCGTAGTAGGTGCCGGTAATGTTGGAGCCACCGTGGCCAATGTACTCGCCCACAAGGACCTTGTAAACGAAGTTGTGTTGTTGGATATTCAGGGAGACCTGGCGAGAGGTAAGGCTTTGGATACTTGGCAGCAGGCCCCTATTGATTATTATAGCACACGTGTGCTCGGTACAGACGATTATGCCGATACCGCTGACTCCGATGTTGTTGTTATTACTGCGGGTATTCCCCGTAAACCTGGTATGAGCCGTGATGATTTGATCTCGACCAATGCGAAGATCGTCACTTCTGTTACCAACTCTATCATGCAATATTCCAAAAGCCCGATCATTATTGTAGTATCCAACCCATTGGATGTTATGACCTATGCGGCCCATAAAGCTTCCGGGCTTGATTCTTCCAAAGTATTTGGAATGGCAGGTATCCTGGATACAGGCCGCTACCGTGCTTTTCTTGCAGAGGCATTAAATGTATCTCCTAAAGATATTCAGGCCGTACTGATGGGTGGTCACGGAGATACCATGGTGCCGCTGCCAAGATACACTACCGTTGCAGGTATGCCTGTCACTGATATGATCGATGATGAAAAACTGGATGCCATCGTTGATAGAACAAAGAAGGGAGGGGGAGAACTGGTCAAATTGATGGGAACTTCTGCATGGTACGCTCCGGGAGCTGCCGCTGCCCAGATGGTTGAAGTGATTTTGAGAAACGAAAATCGTATTTTTCCTTGTTGTGTTAGGTTGTCAGGTCAATATGGCATTGATGATCTTTTCCTGGGCGTACCGGTAAAACTCGGCAGGAACGGAATCGAAGAGATCATCGAACTCAACCTGAATGAAGATGAAATGGCGTTGTTGAAAGAATCAGCAGGTGCCGTTCGCTCTGTTAAGGATGTTTTTGACGGAATGGGATTGCTCTAGAAGAGTGAACAATACCAGTTGTTGATCAGCTGAAAGAATCCTACAGGAAACTGTTGAAATTCTGTTTGCTGATTTTGTTGATGACAACGACAATGGGTACATTTCTATAGAAAAGATAAATGCCCGGGCACCTGATGGTCCCCGGGCTTTTTTGTTATAATTTGATAAATCTTTTCGTTTTTTGAAGGGAACCGAGCTGTAAGCGAACATAATAACTTCCCGCTGGCAGATGATGCAGATCCACATTCATCCGGTGAGTTCCGGGAGGTAATTTTTTATTAAAAACCGTCAAAAGTTCACTGCCAATATTATCAAAAATGCTCAATCGGGCCCATTCATCCAATGAATCGAAAGTGATATTTAGATTATTTTGACATGGATTCGGAAAGCAGTTGAGATTGATTTCCATTTCTTTGGTCAGCACCTGGCCTGTTGAATTGACCGAACAACCCTGGATAACCGGTAAATAAGTGAATTCCTGGTATAATAATTCTCTTACCTCAGTTTCCATGACGCCAAACCAATCCATCAATACCGAGCCGTAAATATCCCGGAAATCATGTTGCATGGGAACCCCCTCAGTATTGTCGACATCTGCAGATATTTCCGGGTTGTCTCCAAAAATCGCAGGATTAACACAGGATCCAAACAACAGCATTGGAGCCGCTGTTCCATGGTCTGTTCCAAAACTTTCATTAGACCGGATCCGTCTTCCGAATTCGGAAAAAGTCATGGAGAATACCCGTTCATCCAATCCCTGAGCCACAAGGTCTGCCTGAAAAGCTGCCATGGCATCAGAAAGAGTTTTTAAAAGGGCCGCATGTCCCCCGGTTTCGGTATCATTAGCATCTACCTGGTTGGCATGGGTATCAAAACCGCCAAGGCTTACGATGTAAACTTTGGTTTGCATACCCCCACCGATCAGCAGCGCAACATTTTTTAATTGCTGCGCCAGGTCATTGTCTTCGGGGTAATCCACCTGGTTGGTTCCTAGATTAGCAGCATCAGTAATGGTATCACCATAAGCATTGGATTGGGCAATAGCTATTCTGAGAAAGGCAAGTTCATCTCCGTAAGGCGTATCGGGTAATTCTCCGGGTTCTCCTTCCGTTAGTGGTGCCAGGTTAAAAGGGTCATTCAGTGTCAGGCTGAAGTTGGTAGCAGTTCCCTGGCAGGTTTCGGAAACAGTTCGGCCCATGGTGATGGCAAAAGGATCCGGGTAGGAATCATTGGGAAATCCTTCCGGATACTCCGGGTATAAGCCCTGGAAATAACGACCCATCCATCCCGTTGTCCAGTATTCATTGGCTGGTGATCCGGATGTCCAGATATCTGTAGAACGGAAATGGGACCGGTTCTGGTTAGGGTAACCCACTGCCTGCATGACACCCAGACGACCATCATTATACAAGTTTTGTACCCCCGTCATGATTGGATGTAATCCAACTTCATCGGTAAGGGACAATATGTTATTTTCGGGGATCATGATGTTGCTTCTTACTGCGGCAATTCCATCGTACTGGTCGCGGGGAATAACCATATTAAGACCATCATTTCCACCATTGAGGCGGATTAATACCAATACGCGGTCCGTTTCATTCATTGAATTGAACATGGCCGATTTTGGCATGGCCGAAAGTTTCATGCCATTGAGCAAAACCGGAACCGTCATGGCCGTACTGGCTGCTTTGAGAAATTTTCTCCGTTTCATCTATTTATATTTTGAGCAGTCATCCTTTGCCGGGAAGGCTGCGACAATTAATGATATTAATTTTTAACTAAGATAGAATTCCGGCATGGCGAGCATCGCCTTAAGCAGGTTGTTCAACCTGGAAGCAATGGATTCTGCCAGCCCTGAATTGTCCGGATTGGATTCGTAATCACTGTACTCAATGGTCCATTCGTAATCAGGCTGCCCTGCCAGCAAGGTCTCCTTCAGAACGGCAAGCTGCCCATCTGTAATAGGTTGCGGGAAGAACATTTTTACAAATTCCAGAACCACGCTGTCCGGATTGTATGGGTCGTTGAGCATTGTCATCAGGTGCAGGGAATCTATCTTTATGTTTTGCCCTCCATAGGTATAACCATTACTGGTCATCTGGTCAGTAAAGGGCATTCTGGCCTGTAGTGTAGTGGCATTGATCCATATCCGGTAATAACCAGGCTCCTGGTAAAAAGCTTTCCAGCCGGCAACACTCGGAGGGGCATAGTAGATCATCTCCATATTGCCTGTCAGGTTGTAAATTTGTCTGGCAACATTGTAGTTGTGAAAGGGAGTGTCAACAGGAGGAATGGTGATATCTGGTGTTTTAAACACGGACATTATAAAGTCCATAGGATTTTTTATCATGGGCCCAATGCTGAGGATATCGAAGAAGTGAGCACTTCCTAATAAGGCCCTCAAGACGGGCTCAATTTCATAATCATTATCGATCAGCATTTGAGCCATGGGTTCAATGACATTAACCTCGGCGTTATCATCGATGACATAATAAACAAACCAGCGGTACAATTTACGGCAAATGAAACGCGCTACTTCATGCTGTTGAAAAATTATATCGATGAGGTATTGATATTCTGCGGCCCCCATGTCCGTAATTTCGGCATTGTCGAAATGTGCGGAAAGGGTTTTGGTGGTCGTGTCGTGTCTGGCGGGTACAAATTCAGCGGTCATTTGAACGTCAGGGTTCACCGAGCGGAATCCCCGGTCTCTCCATCCCGTTAAAACTTTGGCGATAGCCAATACGTCATCTTCTGTATAATGGGTATAATCTCCAGGGCCGATCTGTGGCCCTTTTCCAATGGTAAATAATTCCAGTAATTCCCGGGCATAATTTTCGTTGGGTGCGTTTTTGGTGTTTTGATTGCCATTCAGGAATCTTAACATCGCGGGATCAATAGTGATATCTTTGATCAGGTCCCGGAAGTTTCCCCAGGCATAGGATCTAAGCAGGTTGATATAACGATACCTGAACTTGGGGTCATTAACATTGGATACGGAGAAATGATTGTTCCAGAAAAGGGTCATTTTCTCCCGGATGGAAACGCCTTCTTTTAACATTAAGTTGATCGTCCAGCCATTCAGGCTCCTGAACCTGTGCCCGAAAAGATTTATATCTGCCAGGTAGGGGGCATCTATCCACGTTTCTCCAATAGCGACAAAAGGGTCCTCTTCGAAGTAATAATTAATGGGAGGTTCAGGCAGCGGCAGATTTTGAAAAAGTTTGTCGATTGTAGCCTGCAAGCCTTCGTCCACAGCCTGATTCATCATTGAATAGGTGGGGCCATAGGTAGCCCGTCGTAACAAATGTGCTGCTTTTTCAAAGTCCCAATCACCGGAGAATGGTTCCAGTCCCGTATTCAGCGTAAAGGCAGGAGCCTGGGCCTTCCGGTCAGTTTCCTTTTGATGATTTAACCCCAACAACCTGGAAAGCGTAGATCTTCTGTCCATAAAATATAGGTTTATTAAATAAAGAGAAATTGCAATGAGAATTTGACCTCAAAGCATTAGGAAGGTTTAATTTTATATCTAAAATTAGGAAATCCCTTTGGAAAAAGACCTAAATTTGCACTTTTAATATCTGTTTAAACAAAAAATAATTCCATGAACAAGATTCTTATCATGGCCTCTTTTGTCACCACCATTTTTTTTATAGGATGTGCCGGAGAGCCCAAAAATGATGCCGATTCCACCGTTGATCAAACACCTGAGGTTACTCTGGATAATTCCGGATCAGCCATTAAAGCCCTGCCGGTTGGCAATGCGCCATATGCAGATGTTCTAACTTTAAATTACTGGGTTTTTGAGAAGTATTACCATCCTGATAAAGCCCAAAAGGACCTGGGTAAAGGACGTTGGTTTAAATTCGAAAAAGACGGGACTTTTGTCAGCGGACGATGGAAAGACCAAACCGCTTCAGGTACCTGGATTTCCTACAATGCTGACGGTAAAATATTTATCCGAATTGATTCTACCATTGACCGGGAAGATGCTGAATTTGAGATTCAGGCCATAACGCAGGCACAAGATCAAATGGCATGGGTAGGAACTGCCGCTTTCCCTAATTACGATCCCGTAAGCCTGGTGACCACAAACTTATTGACCATTCCTACCAAAGCACAATTTGGTGTGGAATAAAAAAGCAGGGTTTTCCCGGACTTTTCTGTTGTAAGCTTTGGGGGTGCCCCATTTTGTTACGGAGCATTGAAAATCAATTTGTTACGTGTTTCGGGTCACGGGTTCTTAACCCGTAACGCGAAACACGTAACAATATAATTGGCTTGTGAGTATCCCTGGTCATCACATTGATTTGGTCCCTGAAAATTCTGAGGGATCGATGTTTTGCTTTACATTTTCAGGACCCATTTCCTGAACCAGGCTAAAAGCGTTTGCTTATCCCGATGTTTAACAGTGAGATGCCGTATCCTACCTCCCCAAATATGCTTAGAGAAGGGGTGAAAGCATATTTTGAACCAACAAATGCGGACATCATGAAATTGCCCTTGCGCGGATCAAATCGTTTGTGTTTTTTTAATTTTTCAACATCTCCATGTGTAACTTCAATGTTGGTATGGGTATAGTTCATACCCAATCCTCCGTAAATATCCCACCGTTCATACTTGTTGGAGTGTACGGCAAACCTGCCGCCGATCATGGAAAATTTAGTATTGAAAGTCATCGGTTGGCCGTCTCGGAACATATCCGGTTTTGACATTGCCTGGGTGAATCCACCATACAAACCCGCACTGAACCGACTATTGAACCTGTATTCAACGGCCAGGGCAATGGGAGGAACTTCGGATCTGGTGATATCTTTGACAAAAGTCGGTAATAATCCAATGCTGGCAGAGGCTTCAAAATAGGGATATTTCATGGGTTTGAAATCTTTGTTTTGAGCAACGGCAACCTGGGTACCAATTAATAAAATAAAAAGAGAGAGCAGCGTTTGATTTTTCATCGTCCTTTTTAGGTTTAAGGTTAATAATTCACCCTCTCATAAGGTAAGCAGCCTTAAACACTAAAGGTTTAGGGTATATTACGGTCAGAGAGAGCATGTTTAAAAATCAGAGAGTATTAGTTTTCTTTGGTTTTGGGGTTTTTGTTTTCAGAGCGTGTTTTTGATATTTTCAACTTATTTACCGATTGATGTTCTTAAAGTTATTATGACTGACTTTAAAATTCAACCAGGTCGTTGGTAAATTTTTCTTTTTTAACCAAATCTTCACGTTTTTTTCAGGGTTTAATTTTTTATTAACAATATGTCGAAAATAAAATATTTTAAATCACTGCGCCATCCATACCTTTTTTTAAGTCAGGTTTCTGAATGTTGACAGCTTCCGGCTGGCCAATTTCCGGATGTTACTAAGAATGACACCGTTTATTTAAACTTCCCCTATGCTAAAATGGTTCATTAATAATCCCTTTTAGAAAGTATATTTTATGAAGATGTTGATTATCAATGTTTTGTGGTGGGATGAATATTGATTTTTATTTTTTTAATTGTCATAAGGCTGACACAGAATTTTTGAAATTGAGTAAAACTTTTTTTTAATCACTTTCAAATCAGTTACTTTGCAAAAATTTTTAACAATGGCCGATTATATTACCTCAATTTTAAACCATGCTTTGAACTTCAGCAATGCGCGAAGCTTTGAAAAGGGAAAAGCTATGTTTGATAAGAGGGCCCTGGATATGATCTATTTGAGCATTCCCGGAGAAACGGCCAGTTACGCTGTGCAGGGGACCCGTTTGTACCATGTTGATATATACCGTTTTGTCAGTGGTGGAATACAGACGAACTGTAATTGTCCTTTTGACTGGGGAGGCCTGTGTAAACATGAAGTAGCCAGTTTGCTACACCTGGCGCAATACCTGAAGGATGGAGAAGGTAAAGCGGAATTAATTGGTCGTCCGAGTCAGGGGTTTGCCAAAAAGAGAAGTGCAGCGGAAGCTTATATTTTTTCCGATTTTTTACCTTTTGATAAAGTTAATCTGAGATTACACATCGCACCTTTGGAAATGCAGGTTGTTCGTAATATCAGGTCTGTTGATTTTCATGGGTTCCGGGGGGGGAAATTGTATTATCATGTCGACATCTGGAATCCACAGGCTTCCTTTTACAATCGGGAGCAGAAATTTGAGGTAATCATCTCAGAAAATGAAAAACTGCTGGAGCTGACCTGTGATTGTGGTAAAGAAGTTGAGCAGTTATGTGGCCACGGGTATGCCGCTCTCCAATACATCCAGGAATATTGTGAACCTGATTTTTTTGAAATTTTGACGCCTGGAACTCTTGAGAAGATCAAAAAATCAACCAGCAAGGAACGGGGGATACCTGTTGAGATATTTGATGACTATTTTGAGATTTCCGTTACGGCCAAAGGCATCCAGGTAAAACCTGCCAGGGAGGGAGAAGGATTCATGTTTTCAGATCAGTTAAAAACCTTTGATCTGAATAAGGAAGCGGGCGTGATCAAATGGGAAAAGAAGCGAATGAGTTTGCCCGTGCATGTCTCGGAAGAAGAATCTGAAGTTTATTTCCTTGGGTTTTACATAGCCTTTTACGATTTTTTTTACAACCCAAAGGTTCCTACCATTAAGATTAGACCTTTTATGGCGAGAAAAGGAAAGATTTCTGCCCTCAAGAATTTTGCAGAATTCGACCCTTCCAAAAACGTCAAGATTTCTGATAGCCAGGCCTTGATCCTGCACAAAATTGAAGAACTGGAAGGGCTGACCGATGCCAGTTTTGAGGATGTAGAACAGCGGAAGCTCATTTTCCTTAAAGTTAGCGAGCTTTTTGAGCTTTTGGAAAATGAACCTTTTACATTCTTTCAGCATAAATCAGCCGGGCGTTCAAAAATCTCCAAAGGGGATCTCAGGGAAATAACTTTTTCTTCGGAAAAAGCGGAAGTATTTTTTGAGTTCCGCGAGGATCCTTATTTTTATAGTCTCAATACACAACTCGATATTGGCGGGAAGACGATCGATCTTTCGAAATCTGCCGGACAGGTAAAGCTAATGCCCTATTTCGTGGTCGAGTATGCAGGAAGTTTATTTCTTTACAAAAGTCTGGAACAGGGACTTATCGCCAAAAAACTTCTCGTACGTCATTCAGTGTTAAAAACATCGAAGAAGGAAATTGATTTGTTCATGGACAAGGTTGTGTTGCCATTGTCCCGGCACTTTCCGGTTAAAATAACTGAAATGACCAACCTGAAAAAGGAAACAATACACCTCGAACCCCAGCGAAGAGAGATCTTCCTTTCTGAATTGGCCAATTTTGTGTTAATTCAGCCAGTTGTTCGTTATGATCATGATATCAGTCAGAATATCAAAGAACCAAACGCTATTCTCCGTAAGGAAAACGGGACAATCTTTCAGTATTTGAGAGACCTGGATTACGAGGAGGATTTCCAAACATTGGTTACGGGCTTACACGAAAATTTTGTAAAACAAACTCACAGTACCTATCATTTCCTCACCTATGATGATTTTATTAGCCGAGGGTGGATCTTTGAGACTTTCGAGAAACTGAAAAAAGAGGGTATTGAGGTCTTTGGGGTTAAAGACCTCAAGGGGCTCAAGGTCTCTCCCCATAAAGCTGTTGTCACCACAAATCTCAAATCAGGACAGGATTGGTTTGATGTCAGGATCAGTGTCAGTTTCGGGGATTACGAGGTAAAACTCAGTGATGTGCGAAAGGCTGTCCTTAAAAATGAGCGATATGTTCAGTTGGGTGATGGTAAATTAGGCTTACTGCCAGAGGCCTGGGTAGAAAAACTGTCGCGATATTTCCGGGCCGGAAATGCTGACCAGGATGGCGTGAAGATCTCCAAACTGAAATTTAACCTGATCGATGAGATGTTCAGCGAGATGGATGATTTGGAAATAATGCACGAAATTGCAGTAAAAAAGCAGCGTCTGCAGCAATTCAGGGAAATTAAGTCCATTGATCTGCCCAAAGGGATTACTGCTGAAATGCGGGGATACCAAAAAGAAGGATACAACTGGCTTAACTTTCTGGATGAGTTTGAATGGGGCGGTATCCTTGCAGATGATATGGGACTTGGTAAGACATTACAGATACTCAGCTTTTTGATGAAGCAGATTCAGACAACTGCTGTGCCTAACCTGGTGGTTATCCCTACTTCATTGTTATTTAACTGGGAAAATGAAATTAAGAAATTCACCCCTTCCCTCAAATTTCTGATCCATTACGGTTCAGATCGTAGAAAAGATACCAAGGAGTTCCATAATTATGATTTGATCATCACCTCTTATGGCATCATGGTGAAGGATATTGAAATGTTGAGCGCATTTCGCTTCAATTATGTGGTTTTGGATGAATCACAGGCTATTAAGAATCCTGCTTCTTTAAGATATAAAGCGGCTTGTTTGCTCAAGGCCCGTAACAGGTTAACCATGACCGGTACCCCGGTTGAGAACAACACATTCGATCTCTATGCGCAGATAAACTTCCTCAACCCCGGTTTTTTGGGTACCCAACCTTTCTTCAAGGACCAGTACTCTGTTCCAATCGACCGGGACGGTGATGAAAAGCGTGCGAATGAACTTCAAAAATTGATCAATCCATTCCTTTTGCGCAGGACAAAGGAAATTGTTGCCAAAGAGTTACCCCCTAAAATTGAGGACACCATTTATTGCGAAATGCCGGATGAACAATGGAAGGTTTATGAAGCTTACCGCAATAAGTACCGTGATATGTTGCTGGACCGTATCGAAAAAGATGGTGTGGGCAGAAGTAAGATGTATGTGCTTGAAGGGCTTATGAAATTGCGGCAGATTTGTGACACACCGGAATTGTTAAGTGACCTGGATGACTACGGGCAAACTTCAGTGAAGGTTCAGGTATTGATGCAGCATATCATGGAAAAAACAGGTAACCATAAGATCCTGATATTTTCCCAGTTTGTAAAAATGCTGAAGGTGATCGAACGGGAGTTGCAGGAAGCCGGACTGCCCTACGAATATCTCGATGGCCAGCGTACCAAGAAACAACGACAGGCAAGTGTGGAAAACTTCCAGGAGAATGAAGAATGCCGGGTATTTCTTATCAGCTTAAAAGCGGGTGGTACAGGGCTTAACCTCACCGCCGCCGATTATGTCTATATCGTGGATCCATGGTGGAATCCTGCGGTGGAAAATCAGGCCATTGACCGATGCCATCGTATTGGCCAGGATAAACACGTCATTGCTTATCGCATGATCTGCAAGAATACCGTGGAGGAAAAGATCATGAAGTATCAGGCCAAAAAACTGAAAATAGCTGCCGATATCATCACCACAGATGAAAGTTTCATGAAGCAGCTCAACAAATCGGATATTGCCGAATTGTTTGGTTAGTAAAGGACAACTCCGTTTTAAGAGGAAACTTAAGTTGGGGCTACAGGTTTCAAGTTACTGATTCAGACATCAAGGGCAAAAATCCAATGATTATAGGGGAAACCCCGGGGAAATTTGAGGGGTTTTACACTGAAGTAAGTGGCTGCAAACAAGTAACTTGTAACCCGCAACCTGGACTGGGAAATAAAAAATCCCGACTTCCAGTTTATAATGGAAGTCGGGAACAACCAAGCAATTCATTGGCCTGGGGATTTGGTTTTAGGGTAAAGGGTTATGAGTTCACAAGGAACTCTAAACTCGGGATATCCTTTTAATTCAGGGCAGGCTCTTTTTTATCTTTTTCCTGTAAGTCGAAATACCTGGTGATCAGATCAGGCACTTTTTCAAAAGCTGCTGTAAGACCAGTGTTAGTTTTTGTGGAAACAAACTCTACTTTGTTGTCTTTGGACACCAGGAATCCGATGGGTTCAATGGTAACTCCGGCACCGGCGCCTCCGCCTTCAGCGTGGATTTCCTTGGTGCCATCTCCTTCAGCAGCTCCGGTTCCAAAACCCATGCCAACATGGATCACTGGAATACAGGAGAATTCTCCGAGTTTGAAAGGTTCACCGACAATGGTTTCAGTCCTTGCTTCAGTTTTGATGAAGTCGGTGATTTTGTCTAGTAATTCTTCGAAATGAAATTTCATGATAAACGGTTTTGGTTAAGAAATAATATGAATTGAATAATTGGATATTTACTGCGAATGTTCAGCCTCTTTTGGCCAATGCAAAAAGCATGTTTATCAGTCGGTTCCGTATCAATACGTTTATTTCCGTTTTGCCTTTGTAGTTGATTGTCAGATTGGGTTTCCCTTTGAAAAAATAAGATATATGAAAGAAAATTGGAAACAAATATCCATTCAGGATATAATTTCTGGTGTCCAGGTTTACCCTTAATTTTTCGACGGTAAATGATCCGAGTATTCGTTTGAAAAACCGGAACATCTTTCTCGGGTCTCTTTTTTTCTTTGGCTTTTTCGCCCCTGTTTTTTTACTGGTTTTCTTGTCTTTCTTGAATTTGAATTCCATCACCGACCAGTCCTTTTTCCAAAATGTGATTTGAAGCCTAAGCAACAAATCCATTGGTAATACCACTATCCTGGCTTCGCCAATGCCTTTCCATTTAAGATGATAATCGTTTTTATCGGAATTGATACAAATCTCCAATGGAGCCAGCAGAAGCCAACCAAGAATTCCGAGCAGAAGCAAACCAATTATTAACCAGATCACAGATACTGATTTATTGAATATTAGACAATAATTTTTAGCCCCTTCGATGTTCGTTTCAGGAAGATTTGTCTAATAAATGGTGTCCGATAAATGGGATTTCAATTAAAAAGTTTGCACTTTTTTTACGAGAAAAACCTTGATGTCCGTCATCTGTAGTAGATGACTTTTGTCAGTTTCGTAAGGGTGGAGAGTAACCATTGAGGTTTTGTCTGGTTTTATCCTGCTAATGGAAATTGGTTTTAATTTTTAAAACCACCTCAACAGCAAACATTTCAATTTACAGCCAATAGATCATTCCTTACTAATAAGCGCCATAAAACCTCCTCATAAACCACTCGAAAGACAACAGCAGGAGAACCAGAAAGAAAATGGACTTCAGGTCAATAACGGATTTGTTCTTAGTGGATTGGTAGACGACAGGTTTTACTTTACCTGAAGCAGTGATGGATTCAGCAATACTACTAATTTGATCCGGATAGACCATAGAACCACCGTATTCTTCGCTCAGTAATTGCAACATGGCATGGTTGGCGGTGGTTTCATACAATTCCAACTGCACTGCCTGAATACTGAACCGACCGCTGAAGGTCAGTGGTTCACCATTGAATTCCGTACTGGCAGCAAAGGTGTAATTTCCGGCAGGTAATATTCCGGCATTGAGGGCATAGGCTGTGGATGTTTTGGTGAAAACGTAATCGAAATTTTTCCCTTCACTGTCGGTGATGGTTATGCGTACATCAGGGTCATTAACCAGCTCATAATTATTATTGTAGAGCTCGGCATCCATCAGGATAGGTTCGTTCTCGTCAAAAATGTTTTTGGTAAGACTCACCCTGAAGCGCCGTTTATCTTCTTTCAGGCTCAGGAACTGGATGGTTTTGCCAATCAATTCATTAAAAATATCGTGATTGCCTCTTTGGAGATAATCGAACAGCCTCCATTGCCAGATGCCTTCTGCCGCCAGCACCCCTACACGAGTATTATTTTGTTCGCCTATGACCAGTAAGGGATAGTTGGTATCGATTTTACCGATCCGCTGGTACAAAACAGCCTGACCGTTGCCGGCAAGGTCAAATTCACCAAAAGGTGCCTTAAGCGGAGCAAAATTCGGTAGTGCCTTCCGCAAATCTTCACTCAGTTTGAATTGGTTGAACTCCTGGGCTATCTGGGCCTGAACTTCATTCACATTGACGCCTCCGGGGCGGATATCCAGAACATCCTGAGCCTGGTTTAGCCTGTTGATAGCTGTCTGGGCGCCTACTACGTACAGCACAGGTATATTTCTGTTCTTGATAACATTTTGTATGCCGGTGATATCCCTGCCAAAAGAAGGCAACTGGTGCAGAATGAGTAAGTCATAAGTTGTGGCATTCACACTGTAATCATCGGCATAGGCTACATCTACCTGGTAATTCTTATTGGAAGTGATGCTGTTTTTGAGTGCAGAAACATCCGGGTGGGGCGCATTGGCCAGGATGAGAATTTTTTGCCGGGCATCAAGTACATCAATGAAAATGTCTTTTTGATTGTTCAGTATCGATTGTTCGTCAGGAAGGCGCGATAAGCTGAAGCGGTATTGCTGGACACCGCTTTTGTCGGCATCCAGGATAATCTCCACAGTTTTGAAAAAATTCGCGGCATCAATGATCACTGGAATTTGCTGTAAAGTACTGGCTTTCCCTGCCTCAATTTTGTAAACATTCAGGGTGGCTGAACTTCCTTTAAAGTTTCGGGCTGAAATATCTACCTGTGTGGCAAATTTGTCTCCCAAATAGGCGATTTTATTGTGGAAAACCCGTTTCAGAAGCAGATCTTTCCTGGCCGTGGTATCGCCTAGAGCAATTGAATAAACAGGTACCGGTAATTTGGCACCGGAGTAGATCGGATTGCTCCCTTCGTTGTAAATGCCGTCAGTGGCAACGATCATTGCCCCCAGGTTTTGATTGCTGAACAAATCATATACCGTTCCGAAAAGGTTTGAAATATTACTGACCTTATCGTTAAATTGGAAATCAATACCCTCCCTGACATTGTCCCCAAAAGCGTATTCATGCACCTCATAATTTTCTTCCAAACGGGCTTTTAGATTGGACATTTCTTCCCGGTAAGCATTCACCTTGGTGGAATCAATGGCTACAGCTACTGATTCTGAAGCATCCTGCGCTATGACGATAATGGGCTTTTTGCTCTCTGTACGGATGGATTTGATCAATGGAGACATCAATAAAATCGCCAGAATGGTTACCGCCAGGAATCGAACACTCCCCAGCAGCCAGTTTAACCAGCGCCCTTGTTTACGGAAGCTGTCATTTCTGTAATACAATACCAGGGCGTAAACCAACCCTGCAAGAATACACAGCAGAAGATACCAACTTGAATATTGAAAGCTAATTTGCTCCATCATTGATCTGTCGAAAATTTAAAAAGTAAACCCATTGCTTTATTGCCAATCCGCAAGTGTAACGCTCATAACCATGCTTTAGGTTTTGCCGGGGCACAATATTAGAAAAAATCTAAGTAAATAAAGCACATTTTACCCTTATCCGACCCATTACATAGGTTTTGAGGTAATTTTTCTCATTTACCCGGTTACAGATGCAAGGTCATTTTATTTCCCATTATGCTAATAAAATCTTAAAGACATCTGGTTGTTGTTTCAAGTGACAAAATCACATTACATTTGTTGCATCGGACAACATTTAACTGCAAATTACTGTTTTTTTAAAGTGAGGCATGTGAACAAAATTACCTTGAAGCAACCTGAAAAAAAGACAGAGGTCTTTAGTTCAAACTTTCAAAAGGTTCACGAAATATAGGAGCTTGTTTAAATTTTAATGGATTGAAAACCTAAGTGTTTGGAAAATGGGAAAATCAGGGTTTTAAATTGGAATCATGGAAAGGGGAAGTTGGGAAATGCATAGGGATAAATCAACTTTGCATGCTTCCCTGTCCTACATTTTTGCATTTAATTTAGCATAATAATGTGTTATCCGGAAAAAACAGTCATTAAATTTTAAACATATTCAAATTAAATAATCATTTGTAAAGGGGGGAAGCTGAAGAACCTGTAAGCTTATTACCTGACATCAGCCTCCTTAAAAGGTTTCCTTTTAAAAAACTCCTGTACACTCAAAGAACAGCTATGCAACGATTGACGATCATTTTATTACTGGTTTTTGCCGCCATTTTACCCCTTAAAGCTGCCTACATCCTTCTGCCCATGGATGCGGAATCACAAAAAGACCACCTCAAAGCCTACGGCGTTACCTATTGGGTACTGGATAACGGGGCTGAAGCTTGGTGGTTGCTCAATTACAGAGGCGGGAGTTTTGCCTTCAGACACAATGCAATATTTGAGAAGGAATGTCTCACCCGCGGGGTAAGTTTCGAGATTATCGCTGACGCTCAGTTTTCAAAAATCCTTGACGATATCTCCAATCCCGAGATCAATATGGAGGCCATGAAACTGGAGGTTGCCCCCCAGATTGCAGTCTATACACCCGACTTCAACAGTAAAGGGGAAAAGATCCAACCCTGGGATGATGCGGTTACCATGGTACTGACCTACGCAGAAATTCCTTATGAAACCATATATGACGAGGAAGTATTATCAGATAAATTACCAAAATACGACTGGTTGCACCTGCACCATGAAGATTTTACCGGACAATATGGGAAGTTCTACCGCAGTTACCACAATCAGCCCTGGTACCGGGAGAATCAGAAAAAAATGGAAAGCCTGGCTTCCAGTCTTGGATTCAGTAAGGTATCCCAGTTAAAGCTGGCGGTGGTCAAAAGAATCAAAGAATATGTTGGCGGTGGCGGATTTATGTTTGCCATGTGTTCCGCCACCGATACCTATGATATTGCACTGGCGGCGGAAGGGTTGGATATTTGTGCACCTATTTACGACGGAGATGCAGCAGATCCCGGAGCCCAGGACAAACTGGATTTTTCTAAAACCTTTGCTTTCAGGGACTTTAAGTTGGTCATGGATCCACTTACTTATGAGTATTCTACCATAGACCACGGCCCGCCCAGCAGAAGGGTAGTGCCGGAGCAGGATTATTTTACCTTATTTGATTTTTCGGCCAAATGGGATCCGGTTCCGAGTATGCTTACCCAAAACCATACCAGGACAGTGAAAGGATTCATGGGGCAAAGTACCGCCTTTATCCGTCAGTATGTCAAACCGGATGTTTTGGTGCTTGGGGAGAATAAACCGGCAGGAGAGGTGAGGTATATTCACGGTACTTATGGCAAAGGATTCTGGACTTTTTACGGTGGTCATGATCCTGAAGATTATCGCCATTTTGTCAATGACCCGGAAACGGACCTCAGCCTTCACCCCAATTCACCGGGTTATCGCCTGATACTGGATAACGTGCTATTCCCCGCAGCAAAGAAAAAGAAAAGAAAGACGTAGGGATAGAAGATTGTTGATTGAAGAATTTAAATTTTTGATTGATGAAAACGTTAAAGATTTTGGCCTGGTTCCTCATTTTGGTCCTTGGTTTTTTGGCAGGAGTATCCTGGAAAAACATGGAAAAGGAACCGGCAACAAAGGAAGATTCCTCTGCTGTTTCCCCCGTTCAGGGTTTGGAAGAAGGATCTATGGATCTTGGCCTTGCCAATGGTGAAGTCAAAACCATTCGCTTATTTGAAAAAAGTGCCCCTTCGGTATGCTTTATAACAACCTCGAATGTCCGCAGGGATTTTTTCAGCAGGAATATTATGGAAGTCCCCAGGGGAACCGGCTCTGGATTCGTTTGGGACAAGGATGGACACGTCGTAACCAATTACCACGTGATCCAGGGTGCTGACAAAGCGCAGGTAACTCTTGCTGACCATACCAGCTGGGATGCCACCCTGGTAGGTGTTGCCCCTGAAAAGGACCTGGCTGTTTTGAAAATAGAGGCCCCGAAAAGCAAATTGCCCAGCCTGCCTGTCGGCAATTCAGAAAATCTTAAGGTTGGCCAAACCGTGCTGGCCATCGGAAATCCTTTTGGCCTCGATCAAACCCTTACCACAGGTATCGTCAGTGCTCTGGGCAGGGAAATCGAATCCGTCCAGGGGACGCCTATTCGTGGCGCTATACAGACCGATGCCGCCATCAATCCGGGAAATTCGGGAGGTCCGTTGCTGGATTCCTCCGGGCGATTGATCGGTGTCAATACAGCGATTTACAGTCCTTCCGGAGCCTCTGCAGGGATTGGGTTTTCCATTCCCGTCGATGTAGTCAAGTGGGTGGTGCCGGAACTCATCAAATACGGCAAAATCAAAAGACCTTCCATGGGGATCGAATTTGCCCGCCCCTTGCGCAATATCACAGGAGCATTGGTCTATGATGTAGTAGAAGGAGGCCCGGCATACAAAGCAGGACTGAAGCCGACTATGGTGGATCGATATGGTCGTGTCAGACTGGGAGATATTATCGTGGAAATTGAGGGAGAAAAAATTACGTCCACCAATGATATCAGTCTCGTCCTTGAAAATTATGATGCCGGGGATAAGATTTCCCTGACCGTTTTAAGGGACGAAAAGCAAGTCCGGATGAGCCTGGTCCTGGCCGAAAGCAAATAAGGACAGAATTTTTTTTAAAGAAAAATAAAAAAAATAAGATCACATCTAATTGATTATCAAACAGATGTGATTTTTTTTTATAAAAAGATAAAAAAAAATAATATTTCGTGTGACCTTTTAAAAAAGCGGCGTCCAAATAAACGAAATTAGAAAGGGGATGAGTATGATCCCATACTGAAAGAAAACTGATGTGGCGAGTGATTATGAGGTAAACGTACTATGGCAAACTGAAGCAGAAGCGTGAAACAAATAGTTTTTTTGACTGAAGTCAACTTCTGTCTTCAGTCTGTCAGAATGAAAAATGATTTTTAAGATATAATATGGGTTTTAGGTGTTTTTCTGAGAGGGAGCAAATTTTGCTCCCTTTTTTTATGCCCATAAATGCGAACAAATGCTACTCAGGCATTGTATTTATTTTATAAGTTAATGGGAGTTCTTACCTTTGCCCAAAATTAGATAGAAATATGTTTACGATAAATCCTTATTTAAAAATAGCCCTGATCGTTTTAGGTATCGGAGGAGGGGTGATTTTGTCAGCCACCCAGGGCTTCTGGTATGGTTTCCCTTTGTGGGTTGCCGGGATCATTTTATTGGTTGCCTATTTTTTGCTGGGAACCGTCGGAAGTGCTGCCAAAGCTTTGCAGACTGAAGATTTTGACAAAGCTGAAAGGTTGCTGAATTTAACCTTTTTTCCACGGCTGCTTTATGTTACCAACAGAGCTTATTATTATATGCTCAAAGGAAATATTGCGATTTCCAGGAAGGATATGGAAACGGGTGAACAATATTTGAAAATGGCTGAATCCATTAAATTACCGACGGATAATGAAAAAGCAATGATCCAGATCCAGCTGGCAAATATTGCAGCTTCCAAAAACAGATGGAAGCAGGCGCAGATACATTTCCGTAATCTGAAGAACCTTAAAATCACTGATTCCAACATAAAGGAACAGAAAAAAATGCTTGAAAAAGCCATGCAGAACCGGGGCCAGCTTCAGGCTGCTGCCAGAATGGGTAAATCCGGAGGAGGTATGATGCGGCAGGGCGGAAAAAGAAAAAGGCCGAAGATGAGATAAAATAGTTGGGCATTTTTTTGTGAACTTATTCTTTGTTCCGTACCTTTCACTATTATTGAAATTTTAACCGCTTACTTTAAATTTCGGTTGCAGCTATCCTGTTATTTATGGGGAGATCATTTTCAGCCGGACTAAATATTTTTGTCCTCCTTATTTCTTTCCTGTTGGTCAATACAGGAATGGCACAGCAGAACCCCCTGGCTGACAGTCTGCTGCGTGAGATTCAAACAGCTACAGAAGATACTACCAAATACAATCTTTTCCAACGATTAAGCGCTTCCTACGAAACAACCAATCCCGATTTTATCATTGAATATGCCAATGAAGCGCTCTCCATTGCCGAACGGTTAAAGGACAAAGAAAGAATCGCCAACGCTATCAATCTCCTGGGGATTGGCTATAAGAAAAAAGGCGAATTCATCCGATCACTGGAATACTTTGAACAAGGCCTTGAACTTGCCAGGCAAAGTGACCTGGAAGCTAATATTCCCCAGTTTTTAAATAATATCGGACTCATTCACGCCAACCGCGGAGATCTCAATGAGGCCATGAAATATTACCTGGAGGCCCTGCAACTTATTGAAGGCAAAGGAGACCAGCTGGCCATTGCCAACTTGATCAATAATATTGGTATTATTTACTTTGAACAAGGTAAAAAGACAGAAGCACTTGGTTATTTCGAGCGCTCACTGCTCATTCAAAGGGAACGAAAGGATTCTCTCGGTATATCTATTGCCTTGACCAACGTCGGTGAATCTCTTGACGATATGGAAAGAGAAACGGAGGCTTTGGAGAAATACAAGGAGGCACTGGCTATTTCCGAACAGATCAATGATCAATACGGGGTGAGTTACTTGTTGGCCACCATGGGGGAAATCAGGTTCAATGAGGGTAATTATGAAGTAGCTTCTGATGATTTTTCCCGTGCCCTGGAAATTACAGATGAAATTGGTGACATTGAAGGAAAGGCAAGAATTTTAGGACTGCTTGGTGAAGTATCCCAAAAACAGGGCGACTTGAATCAATCCAATGAATATTGTTTCGAAGCTCTGAGCATTGCCGAAAAACTCGGTGCCAAGCAGACGAAGCGTGACCTTTACGCCACGATAGCTGGGAATTACAAACTCCTGGAGAATTTTTACAAAGCCTATACTTATCAGGTGTTGTATACTGCTGTGAATGACAGCATATTTAATGAAGAAAAGAGCCGGCAAATCAATGAGTTGTCTATACAGTATGAAACCAGACAGCGGGAAGCGGAGGTTAAGTTGCTCAAAGAGGAGCAGGCTAAAAATGAAGCCTTATTGCAGCGACGAACCATTCTGGGATGGGCAGCGGCCTTGTTTTTGCTTTTTGCATCCTTTATCGCCTGGAGTTTGTACCAGAGAAATCAGCGAAAACAAACCTTCAATAAACAATTACAGGAAGAAGTTGAAGAGCGCACCAGCGAACTGAAACAATCCAACCTCCAATTGGAAAAATCCAATAAGGAACTGGAACAATTTGCCTACATCACTTCTCATGATCTCAAAGAACCGCTGCGGAATATCATCAGTTTTACGGAACTCATTGAACGACAAATAGGCAGTAAACTTGATGAAGAGACCGAAGATTATATGCAAACCGTAAAGGGTAATGCTCGGCAAATGCATGCTTTGATTGAGGGAGTTCTGGAATTTGCCAGAATTGAAAATATTGATCTTCGCAATGAAATAGTAGACTTGAACAATATTGCCGACAGGATACGGAGTGTACTTCAGGCTTCTATTGCTGAGCGCAAGGTGGACTTAAAAATTGAACAATTGCATTCGGTGGAAGGAAACGCTTCACAGCTTTTTCTGGTATTGAAAAACCTGATCGAAAATGCCATGAAATACAATAACAGCAAAACGCCTCAAATTGTCGTGTCCAGCACCGTTGAAAACGGCATGTGTGAAGTGTCAGTAGCCGATAACGGTATCGGGATTGAAAAGGAGTATCACGATAAAATCTTTGATATGTTCCAAAGACTTCATATCCGAAAAGAATACAAGGGCGCAGGATTAGGTTTGTCCATCTGCAAAAAGATAATCCAGAATCTTGGTGGTGATATTCGTGTGGAAAGTGATTTGGGGCAGGGCAGCAAGTTTGTATTTACTGTTCCGTTTGCCGCTAAGGCATAGCCTCCCTAATCTTTTTGCTATTCCTTTAAAAATGCACAAATTTCTTCGATAACCATGCTGCTTTCCGGAATCGGAAAAATAGCCCAATCATGTTGCATACCCGGGTATTCTTGAAAAATGAAGTCTCCCTTAGCAGCTTCCACTATTTTTTTTAGTCTGATACAATCAGGATAAAATAATTCTTTCGTGCCATAAAATACGATTGTTTTGGGCGTTCTCTCAAATAGACCATTTACAGGGGATAACAAGTAATGATGCAGATCTTCACCTTTGGCATATTGTCTGCCTGCATACCTCAGCATTTCGACGGTTAAAATATGGTCGTTGTTCTCCATTTCTTTTATAGCTGGATTTGTTAGGCTAATGTCCAGCCATGGTGATAACAAAATATTTTTAACAGGAGGTTTGGAGTGATTGTCACGGATCAGTTTTTGCGTAAATGCCAGGGCCAAACCTCCTCCGGCAGAATCTCCCATGAAAATAAAATCGTCCTGTGGATATTGCTCAATCAGCATCGCATAGGACCGAGCAACCATTTCAAAAGTTTCTTTATAATTGTGTTCCGGAGCTAAAGGGTAATCCAATAGCGTCATGCGACAAAAACGATTGTCGACGATTTTTTTCGCTAAGTTCCAATGGCCAATAGACGCTTCAAAAATATAGGCGCCTCCATGCAAGAAAATGAGGTGAGTATTCGTGACCATCTTTTTGTTTTCAAAGGTGGCCACTGCCTTTTTATTGATCCATTGAACCGTGCAGGCATACCTTCTTGCTATGCTTTTGGGAAGAAATGCCTTTTGGGATCTGCTGACAGGGCCCTTTGCCCTGCTTTCAATCAGTTTTTTAAAGTTGATCAATTTCAGAATGCCAGCTAATATTTTTGAACTCAGGCTTGGTTTCATTTTTAAAAAAATTATTAACTGATATTAACCACGACATCATAATACCATTATTACATCCCGCCATTGAGGGGGCGACTCGTTACTCCTGATATTGTATTTCTTTTGATTGACTGCCAATAGCAGTAATCGAATATACATAAATGTTTCTTTAACGTTAGATTTTATTCAAACCCTTATCGGGGTTGTTTACTTTATTCACTAATCTATGGATTGCATCCGGTGATCATAATATGGATTCCCTGTCGGCAACACGCTTGTCGAATAACAGAAGTTGAATGCTGTATAACGGGTAAACTTTTTTAATGCCCCAAGGACCTTGATTTCGATGATGCAGTAGGGAATACTGCGTTAGAATAAATCGGAAATAACCCTGCCTGGCATCACACAGGATTAAATAATCTCATACTCGTTTTATTTTGAAATACATTCAATTTGTCATACTTTGTTTTCAAAATGTCTACCGGTGCATCACATTATGGTTTGGTTTCCGGAATCTACGATATACTTGGACGGTTTTGGACAAGAGGTAACATCCGGAAAAGTAAATTGTGGCAAATTCAATTCATGAAACCGGGAGATTATGTTTTATTCGCCGGGTCGGGAACCAGTGAAGAAGTTGTTTACGCCTCTAAAAGTGGTGTCAATGCTGTGATAATTGACCTGTCGGAGAAAATGTTGTCTATTGCCAGGTCAAAACTGGCAGCAGAAGGGATTCATGATGTCGTATTTATCCGGGGGGATATCTGCGACCATTTTTCCACCTCCCAATATGATGTGATAGTTGCCAATTACTTTTTGGATGTTTTTGACCCATCGACGATGAAGGAAGTTCTGCACCATCTTAAAGCGCTTTTAAAATTTGAAGGATGTTTGCTTATTGCCGGATTCACGCCGGTCAAGGGATCCAAATTTAATCGATGGTTAGCTGAAATTCATCATGGTATTCCCCTATTCGTTTTTCATCTTTTAGCAGGTAATGCACTTCATCAGATCTATGACTACAAGCCAAGTCTTGAGGAACTTGGTTTTGAGGTCGAATCGAGCCTTGATTTTCGGTTGTTCAGCGCCTTTGATTTTGGTGTTCATGCCATTTGTGCCCGAAAAAACAGGCGAAACTTTAATACTTATGATTAGAGCTGGTTTTAAATTCCTGATTTTAAGTAATATGTGGGTTGCGGCTGGCCTCTCTTTACTGGTACTTCCTTCCGCCCATGCCTTATCCGTTCCCTATGATTGGCGGGTTCCTGTGTTGGGTTTTTTTACAGCATTTCTGATTTATTCCATAGACCGTCGAATAGATATTTTATTGGAGGAATGGGAACCTTCTTCCGAAACGATCAAGTATTACCACAGCAATCTTTTCTGGGTGTTAAATTTAGGCTCAATAGTGGGCATTTTTTTGATTTTCCTTATTTCTCCACGCTTAATACCCATGGCAACAATTGCCTGCATTACTACCGTATTGGTTTACAATTTTCGATTGATTCCTCCGCGATTAAATTTTTCAAACCAATGGTGCCGAGTAAAAGATTTACCGGGAGCCAAGGCCTGGTACGTATCCTCCCTTTGTGCAGGGGCGGCGGTTTTTAGTCCTTTGTTTTTTTTGGATAATATTAGAGGCGTTGATTTTTTGACAGGATGGATTACTTTTCTCTTTTTTTTCGCATTGATTTCATGTAATGCCCATATGTATGATATTCGTGACCTGAAAATTGATCAGCGTAATAATATTGAAACCCTGCCCCTGATGGTAGGCACGACCAGGACGATCAGGATACTTCATCTGATAAATTTTACGGCTACAATCACAATACTATCGGGCTGGGTTTTAGATTTCTATCCCCTCCACCCTGAATTCGTTTTATGGAATCTGGGTACGACGATGTATTTGGTTTTTATTAGTGAAAAAAGTACTCGTTTTACCTTTGATCTTTTCATTGACGGTACTCTCTTCTTGCCATCCATCTATCTGCTAATTTTTCAATGCTAAGCGTGTTCAGAACGTCAAGCGTACCATTTACTTCCTTTTCCAATATTTTGCACTCAAAATTCAGAGCCCTGAATCCGGCGAATAGGAGTTACTGTATCTGTATACCGATATATACCATTGGATGGTCTTAATATTGCGAACGATCTACCAGGGTAATTTCACCTGATTTGTAATACAGGTATTTATACGCTTGATAGTCAATTGCTTATTCGCGACCTTTGTTTTTTAATTAAAACCCTTATTATATGAAAAAGAGATATTTGTTTATTGCCAGTGCTATGCTGTGTCTGTTATTTGTACAAGCGTGTAACGATTCAGCGGAAACTGTTGAAGACACTGGTGATCATACTGATTTAATGGATAACCTGGCGATTTTTGAGGCTGTTAATATGCCAAATATCCTGGCCAATGGAGATTCATTTCCTACCGATTCAACAACTATTAATGGCTGGTTGAGCAGCCCCACCGTCATTGAAGGTTTGGAAACCAATCCAGAGGTGATTGGTCATGCCTGGGGACTTTGGCAGGCGTTAACAGAATTTACGGATCAGCAGTACAATGGCCGGGATCTGCGCCGATACGAGACCTGGTATACGCCACAGGATGTTATGAGTGCGACGAGTCAAAACATTTCTCTGGAAGCCTTGAAAAGAACTGATGGTGAGTTGCAGTTCAGGAGTAAATTCCGATTTGGCCATGATGCAAACCTCGAACCTTCTGCAGGGGACATTTCCGGGAAAGTGAAATACAGCCCGGGTATGGCCCAAAAAGTATTGGAAGGCAAATACTTTGACACTCTTGTACTTCAGTCAAAAATCGTGCAGGGAGAAATAAATTCGCTGGCTTTTGCCTCAAAAGATGTGATGCTCAAACCCGTCTACCGGGTTTTGACGGATATGAGTAGGGTAGAAGGCAAAAAGGATACCTACTACTTCCACCTTTGGGGAGGTAAACAAGATGGAGGGAAGCAAGACTCCGCTTTCTCAAAGGTTATCAATGTTACGACCAATACCCAGGATGTGAACATCGATAATGTGAATACCTACAGTATCGAAGCTTTTATTCATCATCGGATGTCGGAAGCTGAGGCTTATACCTACAATAATTCTAGTAAAGAAGGGCAGGAATTTAAGGATACTGCCCGTGTTGGAGATCCTGTCATATTGTTGGGGATGCATGTTTCCACCCGGGAAACCCAACGTTGGACCTGGCAATCTTTCTATTGGACAGAAACTCCGGATAATCCGGTATTTCCGAGTTCAGCCATTATGGCCGGCGAACGCAAGAAATTAAAAAAACAGCTGGCACCTCCTGCAGACCATTACGCTGTTTCCATAGGTTACAGCATGATGTCTCCCGCACTGCCTTATACAGGACCGCCGGTTGATATTATGAATGCCGGAGTGTCCCCCGTTTATGCGCTCAATCCATACATTGAGGGCACATTTGACACCACTGTTTTTCCCAACCAAACGAAGCTTTTTTCAGGAGAATACGCAAAACAATTCTACAGCACCAATGTGGATGGCATTACTTCCAACTGTATGAGTTGCCATTCCCAGGCTTATTATTCAGGTATGGGGACTCCGGTTAACTTCCTGGCAGATCAATATGTCAATCGGAATGCTCCCTGGTTTGAAGGATCCGTGCAACTGGATTTTGCCTGGAGTTTATTCCCGGGCTTTGAGCCACAGCCTTCGAAGGTGACGGAACCTGGGAAAGAATAGGCCTGCCAGCCGGTTATTTCCCGAAAAGTAAGTTCCAGCTGAACCGCAATCAAATACGGAGTTGGCCGGGAACCGCAACTAACAGGATTCTTCCCGTGGGTGGCTGTCCCCGGCATTATTCTATTTCTCAAAACATGTTTTTAGATGCTTTTCCCAAGTGCTGGAAACAAGGAATTTTGTAAATCAATCAAATCTAAAAAATATGCAATCCACCAAATCCAATCCACTTTCACCTTTCAATGTACAAAGTCGCTGGCTGCCTGCTCCGGGCAGTGACAGCCTGCAGGAATTTTTTCGCCAGATTTTGAGTGAAGACCCTGAAGAATATCCCCCATGTATTGAAGACCTGAATCAATTGATCGAAGAAAATGAGGTCATAAGTTATTTGGTTGACAATGCCTGTCAGGAAAACGAAAACATGAAAGCTGCCCATGCGGCCGAAGGTACAGACGTAATACTTCCCCGAATCAAAGATAAAGACACTATTCTTAAGGCTTTTACCGCCATATTAACCAAGGCTCCGGCTTTTATTAATGATGATTTGGTGGGCTTACCTTTTTCGGCTTTTGTGGTAGGGATTGATCCGACATTAAGCGGATCCGAATTATTCCGTATGCCGATATTCAATCAAAAAATGGCGGTGATTTTAGAAAAATGGCATAAGTTTCTGGAAACCGAGGCGTCTAACGTTGGATTCAGGGTTGAAGGAAAACAATGGCTTTCGGATGCTGCCAAAAAGCAATACGATTTTCCGATTTGGGCCAGGGATTCAGAAAAATTGCCCTATTGGAAATCCTGGAACTCCTTCTTTACCCGGGATTTTAAGGATAAGGATAAATCAAGGCCCATAGCCAATAAGGATTCCAATAAAACCATCATTTGCCCCAATGACGGTTCCCTCTTTCGGTGGAGAAGAAACATCAAGAAAAAAGATGTTTTCTGGTTCAAGGATATGGAATATTCCCTGGCAGATATCTTGAGTTCGCCGGTACCGGAACAACAGGCTGTTCTTGATAAATATGACCTGGTTAATTTGTTTGAGAATGGGTATATCTTTCAAACCTATCTCAATCCATATAATTTCCACCAATGGTGGGTACCGGTGAACGGAAAGGTCTTATTTGACCCGATCGTCGTTCCGGGGTGTTATTTTAACAAACTGGTTTTACCCGATTTTGGGGGAGCAACGACTGCCTCCCTGCCTTACCTGGCACAGGTAAATGCTCGTGGCATCATCGTTTTCAAGACCGAAGATTATGGCCACGTATGCTGTATTCCGTTGGGCATGAGTGAAGTCTCCACCATTACTTTTGATGAAAAAATGAAAGAAAAGGCCAAGGTTCATAAAGGCCAAAGAATGGGGACTTTTAATTATGGCGGTTCTTCTTTTGCCATCATTTATGAACGCATTCCCGGAAAGGATATCATATTTGTCAATTCGAAGGGAGTTTATTACGAGCAGGATCCGCCGCTGCCAAGTGGTAGTTCCGGAAGCGGAGGAGAGACTACCTATATCGGTTCTAAAATTGGGGAATGGGTATCTTAGGGTACAGGAAAAAATACCTTTTAGTCGATATTTTATGAAATTGTTTTTGTTTAAGCAATGATGTACACCGCTGGCGGGGTCGGTTTTATGCATAAGAAGTTCATCTTTTTTGTGTAAAATCGGGGGGAATCTTTCCGGAAAATAGTCCCCCCCAATTTGACAGGAAAATTATTCCTGATTGACCTTTTGGCAAATACCACTAAATCCCCTTTTATCAGCTAATAAGCTTTGGACCAGAATGGCGGGCTATTTTTTGATGATGATTTTGCTGAAAGGTAAAAATAAAGTTTTGCAAACAAAAAATCCCGAATTTCAGCCACAGCCAAAATTCGGGATTTTTTATGCGAGGATAAAATTATTTAAATAAACCGATCCAAATGATCCGCCACCAGTGTTTTCAGTGTCACCAGGGCGAAGGCTTTGGCTTCTTTGGCGGAATATCCCTTGTCCATGAAGTAATCTTCGAGTCTTACTGCAGATTGATAGTAGGCAATCTTGAGTGCCTTTACCGTGTTTCCATACAAGGGGTCTCTGTTGGCCCATGCATTTAAATTGGTCCAAAGATCCTGGTTCCAGGATTCGGCATTGTTCTTTTCTTCTGCAGACAGGCTGTTGGGAGCCAGGAATATTTGGGATCGCTTGGCAGCGCTGGCAGCTAATTTTGTCGCATTGGTTTCATTGGCATTCAGGTCAGCGGCGATGGTTTGCAGTAATTTGATTTCCGGCCAGTTGAGTTCCTGGGCACAGGCAGCTGATTTGAAATCATTGGCTCCGAAACCGGCAATAGCGGCCTGGGCTTTTGAGGTTTCCCGTGGGTGAAAATCATAGATCCAGCAAGGAACCTCATACATGTTTCCCGGAGCTGCGTGGATATAAAACAAGTGAAGGATCAATTGATCCATATCCTCGTAAGCATAGGTGGCATTGTAATCAAAAGGAGTTTTGTTCTCCAGCTTTTTACCGGAGAAAGCTGCTCTGAGAGCGTTGCGCATCAACCTGTTTACATCACTTGAAGCACCGAGTTTTGTGTACAGGTAATAAGCACTGTAAGCATTGGCCACCGGGCTGTTGGAGGCATCGATGATATTGATCGCTGCCGGGTCAGTCGGCATCCTGTTGATGGCATTTTGAAGCATATTGTCTGAACGGACCGGAGCTGCGGAAGAAGCATATTCCGCCAGAACTGCGTATTTTCTCAATTCGGCATTATTTTGCAAGGCCATTTGATAGGCAGAGGCGGTGCCATCACCGTAAAAACCATCCAGAGATTGGGTATAATAGTTTTCTGCCTTTAATACCTTTTGCAATTCCAAAGCGGAACGGCGTTTTACCCTGGTCCGGATATTGGGTAATGGTAAGCCTGCTGCTGCCGCTGAAGTATTGCCGGCCACCTCCCCTTTAGGGGTAATGGGGTTGGTATCATAAGAAGCAGGGAAGGTTGGCTGATTATTATTGGTTTGGCCTTTTACGTCGTAATCCTTCGGCTTATCAGGATTGCCGGTTGGTGCTCCCTTGGTGATCTTATTGTCTTCAAAGGTGATGGGGATTAAAGGCTTTTTGATGCCTGTTTCAAACTCGCTGATCTTGACCAGCAGGGCACTGTTTACCTTTTTGATGAAGGCATCCTCGTATCCAGTCTTTTGAATTTCGGCAAGCTTTTGTTTGGCAGCATTGACATCAGGGAATATCCCGGTGAGTACTTTGACTTTATTTTCGCTTAAAATGGCAAAAAGTTCTCCGTATTGTCCGAATTTCTCCCATTCAATATTTTTTTCAATGTAACGGGTAGCCATTTGGATCACTGTGACCGTTTTCCCTTCATTGAGGTGCCGCTCCTGCGTAAAAGCATTGGTATATCCCTTGGTTCTCAGGGCAGATACCACTTTATCTGCTTTGTCTTTGGTATCAAACCCCCCCAGGTAGATCTTGGAGAGGTTACCATCCAGTTGGTAGGCATAAACCAAACCATAGGGTTTGATTTCAGTGAAGTCATTGGATTTGGCATCCAGAAATGTTCCCACAACTACGGTATAATATTGTTGGGCTGTGGCAATACCGGACCATAATAAAAGGCACAAAAAAATGAAAAGTGAACGCTTCATAAGTATTTTTTATGTTATCACAGGATCAATATCAGCATTAATCTGTGCAGATATACTGTTGTTAAAATTCAACTACCTAACGTATATTGAATCTAATAAATTACTTTTTTTTTAATCATTTATAATCCAACCCTTAAAGAGTCAGCCTATTGGCAACAAAAATAATAGCAAAAACCATACAATGCACGATTCTGGCAATTTTTTGCTTATTTTTTCAAACCTAATTCGAGAAGCCGCTCATTTAAAAAATCACCGGCAGTAATATTTTCATATTTTTTATGCCTTCCGGAACTCACACAGCTGGGAAGGCTTGTCAAATCCATATCTGCTCGTGGATGCAGGAAAAATGGCGTCGAATACCGGGGCTTTTTGAGCAACTCCTTATCTGTCGGATTCACTACCTGGTGGATGGTGCTTCGTAACCGGTCGTTTGTCAGCCTGGCCAGCATATCTCCGATATTGATCACAATTTCATTGGGCGCAGGATTCACGTCGATCCATTCTCCGTCGAGGGTCTGGGCTTGTAATCCGGCTGCATTGGCGCCCATCAGTAAGGTGATCAGGTTAATGTCCCCGTGGGCTGCAGCTCGAACTGCTCCGGGAGGGAGGTCGTCAACATTTTCGAGCGGATAGTAGTGTAACAAACGCAGCACACTGTTGCCATTGTGGATTTTATCATCAAAATAGTCCTCCTGCAGGTCGAGGTACAGGGCAATGGCTTTTAAGAGGTTCCGTCCTGTTTGTTCAAAGGTGCGGTAGACTCTTTGGCAAATTTCCTGAAATTCGGGTACTTCCCGGGGCCAGATATTATCCGGGTAGCTGTCTTTGATAGGATCACCATCAGTAACGGTTTGTCCTACATGATAGAATTCTTTCAGGTCCGGTACTTTTTTACCTTTAGCACTTTCCCTGTTCTTGCTGATATAACCACGCTGGCCTGCATTACCCAGGTCTTCATAATGCTTCTTCGTTTCGTCATCAAGGTCAAAAAACTTTTTGGCAACTTCAAATAATTCACTTCTCAACGCTTCAGTGACGCCGTGATTCGCCACAATAGCAAACCCCATTCTGGAAAAGGAATCGCCAAATTCTTTGATGAAATTAGTCCTTTTGACCGGGTCTCCCGAAATGAAGTCCAGGTAATCGACCTTGGCAATTGCGTTTTTGTTACTCATTTATTTCAATTTTTTACATTCTATTACAGTTGTAAATATTACGATTTTTTTTGTGATTTTTGAAATAATAGGTGCTGTAATTCCATTGAGGGGGCTTAAATAGGGAAGTGTACCTGTCAAATTGGGAAGAATTTTGATTCAATGCCAGCGGTTTGAATTCATTTTTACTAATTTTATAGTTAAAGTAACCATGACACCCGGACTTTTGTCCAAAAAAAAGACACCCATTATGAAAAAAGAATTGACCTTTTTGACCCTTTGCTGGTTTTTATTGAGCCATGTTAATGCCCAGACCACCTTTGATCGGGTTTATCAGGTTTTTCAACAGAAATGTGTACAATGCCATAACCACAATGATGCGGTTGGAACGCTGGACCTGGAAGGTGCAGGAGCTACCCTGGCTCAAAAGCAAGCAGATGTTTATGATAATCTTTTTAGAGCTGATCCGCAAAATAGCTACGCCGCTTCGAAGGGATATGAACGTATTTACCCCGGACGACCCGATAAGAGTTTTTTGTTTCGCAAGATCAACAACGGTCTTGAACCCACTATTACCCTTGATGGGGAAGAAGGTCAACTTATGCCTGCCTATGGGGCACAGGAATCCATCACGGATGAAGAAAAGGAGCTGATCCGCCAATGGCTGCTTTTTGGCGCTCCCGAAAACGGAGAGGTTGTCGATGAGGACCTTATCCATGACTACTACAATACCAATGGACTGGATGCCTTTCCGGATGGTCCTCCCGAAGCACCGGATCCGGAAGATGGGTTCCAGGTAAAAGTAGGGCCGTTTTTTATCGAACCCGGCGGAGAAGTGGAATATTTTCAAAAATATGAACTGGAATTACCAGCCGACGTTGATGTCGATCGCATCGAATTAATCATCCCAACTTTTTCCCATCATTTTATTCTTTATAACTTCACCGGAAACGGAGCCAATGTGATTCCTCATGGCCTAAGAGCTGACGCTGACCATTCTGAAATCAGCCTTGTAGCGGCTGTCCAGGAAGCAACAGATCTCCGGTTGCCCAATGGTTCGGCCTTTATCTGGGATCAAAACCTGGTACTGGATCTGAATACGCATACCATCAATTACGCCGCTGGAAATACGTATAAAGCAGAGGCCTATCTTAACGTATATACGCAACCTGCAGGGACAGCGGCTCAGGAAATGTATACCGCCCTCATTGTGAATGCCGATATTTATATACCCAATAATGGCAATGAGGTAAGCCATACCCAGGATGTTTCTATTTTCGGAGCCAATGAAATTTATGTGTGGGGAATGATGGGGCATGTCCACAAATATGGTACCGGTTACAAAATTTATGAACGTCTGCCCGGAAACAATACCGGGGATTTATTATATGATGCTGCGTGTGCCAATGGGGTTCCGGGTTGTGTATCCCCCTATTTTGATTATCAGCATATACCCATGCGTTATTTTGAGCCGTTGCTGGAGTTGAATTTCAGTCCGCCCTATGGTATTATTCACGAGGCCACCTGGGTCAATGACGGTCCTTCCCCCGTATGGTGGGGGCCGACTTCTGATGACGAAATGATGGTGATGGTGATGATGTATTTGCTGGATACAGAAGGAGTGACAACGGGGGAATTTTCGCCTGAGCATACGCTTGAAGGCGTCCGGGTTTTCCCAAATCCGGCAACAGATAACTTTTCAGTTAAACTGCCACCCTCTGTACAATCAGCCCATTTGTACTTGTTTGATGTATTGGGTAAACCCGTTCAGGTTACCAAAGAGATGACCAACGGAATTACAGATATTAATTGCACCGAACTGCCACCAGGCGTTTATTACTATCGGATTGAAGAGCCCCGGGGAAGGGGAGTGAGTGGGAAGATTGTAATTAAGTGATGGTGGTCAGGGAAATATTAGGTGTGAATTTGTTTCGCATTGATCCCCTGGATAACCACTGATTTTAAAATCCATAAGGCCGTTTTCTTCCACTGAGAAAATTGAAAATCAACCATTTAAACGTAAAATCCCAAATTTTGGCCTAAACCAAAATTTGGGATGACTTATGTTTTTAGTTTAAAATGAATTAAAACGCCAGATTAACTCCAATTAAGTAATTCCTGCCAGCCTGGGGGTATAAACCTATCAATTGCCCCGGTTGGTCATCCAAAATGTAACTGTATGCCCATCCGTTGGATTCATACCTGAGGTTATTGAATAAGTTTCTCACCATAACGGTAAGACTTATCTCCTTCGCAAAAGCCGGGAAAAGTGCGTATTTTATCCGGAGATTAGCATAAGTATAGGGGATCTAAAGCGAGGTTGTCATTGGATGTCAGGTCGAGGAATTGTTTGCCGACATATTTATACTGCAAGGCCAGTTCGAGATTATGGCGTTCGCTGTTTTTTCCCTGAAAAAGCTGGTAAGCCAATTCAGCTCCGGCAATGAAATTCGGCGAAAACGGCAGGTCAGTATTTTCATATGCAAACGCTTCCTGGCCTCCCGTGTTCCAGTTGTCCACGTAATTGGTAAATGCCAAAACCTTATTTTGACTAAATGTCGCATTGGCATTGAGGTTGATCCCTGCAGGCAGATCAAGTCCTCCGATCAACTCGATCCCGGCCCGGTAGCTTTGATCCACATTGATGCGTATATTTTCTCCGACATCATTGAGTTGACCATTTAGCGCCAGCTGATCCTGGTAATACATGTGGTACAGATCAATCTCAACAGCTGATTTTGGGGTCGACCATTTATACCCGATTTCGGTATTGTATAATCTTTCCGCTTTGGGACGCTGCGAAGCCGGATTTTCGGTATAATCATTGCGGTTAGGTTCCCGGTTGGCTACAGCAAAAGAACCATATAATTCATGCCCTTTCTTGGGTTGATACATCAATCCTGCCTTCGGGTTGAAGAATTTGAGCTCCTCAGACTGTACAACACTGTTAAGATCGTCATCAATTCCCAGGAATTCGTAATTGACGGTTCTGAGCTGGAGATCAACATAACCGTTTAACCCAGGTAAAAGTGCATAATTCAATTTTGCATAAATATTGAAGTCTTTTTTGGTCGCGTCATTATCGTAGTAGATAAACGGCATCTCATTCACCCCGTATCGCGACCAGATGACATCTCCGAAATGACGCCCTTCATAAATATGGTAGGCCCCACCAATAGTCGCTTGCAGTTTTTGGGAATTATTGTTGTATGTCAGCGCATATACGGCTCCGTAAAAATCATTGTCCAGCCATTTTCTGCGCACCAGGTCTGTGGTGACAATACTGTCAGGAAGGGGCCCGGGATCAATACCATAACTGCTGAAAGACTCTTCCCCTTTGTAATTTTCATAAAATCCGCTTCCTTCGGTTAAATGCAACCCGAGTTTTAATTTGAAATTGGTATTCAACTGGTTGTCGTAGAGCAACTGGTAGTGAATTTGTTGGTAATTATCCACCTCGTTGTCATAAAAATTACCTTCTCCGGGAACATCTTCCCCGGCGCTGTTATAGGTGCGTTGTTTGGGATCATTGGCCTGTTCCCTTGAAATGCCGTTCCAGGCCTGGTAAGTAATTTCATGACCGGAAAAGATATTAAAGCGCAGCAGGCTGTTTTTGCCTACATAGGCACCCGATAAAGCAAATGCCTCCAGATCGGCGCTTCCCCGGTCTATGTAACCATCAGAGGTGATTTTGGCAATGCGTCCGTCGAAGGAGAATTTTTCTTTCAATAAACCACTTCCAAACCGAATGTTTCTTTTAAAAGTATTAAATGATCCGAGGCTGGTGCTGATGTTGGCGTAGGCTTTTTGCTGCAGGTCGTTGGTTTTTAAATTTATGGAACCACCAAATGCTGCAACTCCGTTCGTGGAAGTCCCAACTCCCCTTTGTATTTGAATGTTGTCTGCAGAACTGGCAAAGTCTGGCAGGTTCACCCAATAAACACGCTGAGACTCGGAATCATTTAAAGGGATGTCATTAATGGTAACATTGATCCTTTCAGAATCTGAACCGCGTATTCTCATGCCTGTGTATCCAATGCCCGTTCCGACATCAGAGGTAACTACCAGAGAAGGTGTCCATTGGAGGAGGTAAGGAACGTCCTGTCCAAGATTGTTCTTTTCAAATACTTCTTTGGAAATATCACTGTTGGTCATTGGCGTCTTGTTGTCGGCCCGAATGGCCAGCACTTCGAGTGATTCAAGGGTGTACATCTGCTCCATGAGCCGCATGTTGAGTAAAAACCTGGAAGAGTTTTCCATAATCTCAATAGGCACACTGGCAGATTCATGGCCAATAAAACTGAAAACGGCCGTATATTTCCCGGGCATAAGCCCCTTAATGGCATATTTGCCATTGGCATCGGTGACAGTTCCTTTTCTGGTTCCTTCAATATAGACACTTGCTCCCACTAAGGGTTCTTCCGCAATGTCTGTTACCGTTCCACGTAATTCTGTTTGTGCGCTGAGGGTGCCAGCCAGCAAAATGGCTGTACAAAGCGCCATGCTCCATCTAAAAAACTTCATAATAATAAGTTGTTTAAAGTATTGCCTTCCAGGGGCTGGAAAGCGTAAATTATTTTCCCTTCCCGGCATTACCCGGGCAGGTTCCTGTCTGAAAAAGCAGCTCCTCGGCGGTGACTTTTCCATCAGCCATTCGGAAAAAACGTTTAGTTTTGCCGATCGGCTATGGAAAGCACTCAGTCTCAGACAAAGGGTATAATCTCAGCCGTCTTTTATTTCGGCACCCCAATGAGCGGCACAAAGGTACGTAAAACTTTAGTGACAAAGCCTTTTAACAAAAGTATTCATGACAAAAAAAACATCGGTATGGCAAAGTGAGAACACGCTTGGCTTGATATTGGTCATGTTGGGAGCCATTGCTTTTTCCAGCAAAGCTGTATTGGTGAAACTGGCTTATCGGGAAGGAGTGGATGCGCTCAATCTTCTGACTTTACGGATGGTTTTTGCGCTTCCGTTTTATCTGCTGATCGCCTTTTTTACCGACCGTCAGGCTGCATACCGTTTAAAAACCCGGGATTACCTGATGGTTGCCGGAACGGGCGTATTGGGATATTACCTGGCCAGTTTGTTTGACTTTTGGGGACTTCAGTACATCACGGCAAGTATGGAAAGACTGGTTCTTTTTGCCTACCCCTCTATAACCCTGATATTTGGAGCCCTGTTTTTTAAAATACCCGTTGTGAAAGCCCAATACGTTGCTTTGATATTGACTTATCTTGGCATCTTTGTGATATTTGCCGGTGATGCCAGCATTGGTAATCAGGCTGATCTGCTTCGTGGTGGGGGACTGGTTTTTGCCTGTGCCATTACTTATTCTCTTTACCTGACAGGGAGTGGTTTCCTTATTCCGAGAATTGGAGCGATGAGATATACGGCATTCGCCCTTATCGCGGCGGCATTTGCTGTTTTTATACATTATGTTTTTACAAAAGATTTTCAGCTGTTTCAATTCAGCAAACAAATTTACGGACTGGCAATTTTAATGGCTATAGTAGCCACGGTAATTCCAACTTTACTGGTTTCTACAGGGATAAGGCTGATAGGAGCAGGAAATACAGCCCTGACGAGCAGTGTCGGTCCGGTATCCACACTAACTCTTGCTTATTTTCTTTTGGGAGAACGTTTGACGGGGGTCCAGATACTTGGAAGTTTGTTAATAATTGCCGGAGTCTTATATTTGTCTGCAACAAAAAATAAAAAAAATGATTAAACGGATTTTCCTCTTTGTTTTGGTTGTCGTTTTTGCTGCCTCCTGCCAAAATGAATCCACGCAAGAGAGTAAAAAAGCAAAGAATACAGAGGTAACTGTTCATGAGTTATATGAACATAGATTAAGCCTGCCGGCCTCTTACGTAAATATTAACGCGGTTCAGGATTTACGGCATTTTTTTGATGAACATGGTGGTAAAATAGCCCAAACAGATCCGGAATTATTTAACCTGATGGTCAGAAATATTTATTTGAGCAAAAGGTATTACCTGGATCCGGAAGGCGGAGAAAATTTCAATTTCGTTTATGTGGATCTTGTAGGTCCGAGATTTCCGTTAAAAGAGGACATTATTAATAATTATGTAAAAATGTTTGAAAAGGAATTTACCAGCAGATATGCTTCCCGCAATTATCGGATTGAAATGCTTGATTTACAGCGGATGACGGTTTATCAAAATGAAATTGTCAACTTTAAACATAAACACACTCTGGATGACCTGGTGTGGTATACGGATTATTATTACATCCAATTGTTTGATACTAAGAAATCTGTAGTCCTTGTTTCGTATGATTATAATGGGGGCAAACTGGATTTGAGAAATAATCTGGCAACCTTTTATTAGGAATATCCAAATCAAATAACAACCAAAATCGAATAAATGCACAGTTATATAGTTGATGCCATCAGAACGCCGGTGGGCAATTTTACCGGAACGCTTTCCAATATTCGTACCGATGATCTGGCGGCTCATGTTATCAAAGCGCTTTTGGAGCGGAATCCGGGAATTCCCGGCGATGTTATCGATGATGTCATCATAGGATGCGCCAACCAGGCCGGAGAAGATAACAGAAATGTGGCCAGGATGGCGCTATTGCTGGCCGGTTTGCCTTATAGTGTGCCGGGGGAGACCGTCAACCGCCTTTGTGCTTCCGGCATGTCTGCGGCCATTCATGCACATCGGGCCATCCAGGCCGGAGATGGAGATTTGTTCATTACCGGTGGCGTAGAACATATGACCCGCGGACCGTGGGTGATCTCCAAGGTTTCCAAAGCATTTGGCCGGGATGCCCAGATGCACGATTCCAGTTTTGGCTGGCGTTTTGTCAATCCGAAAATGAAAGCCTCATACGGTGTGGACGGCATGGGCAATACAGCAGAAAACCTGGCAGAATTGTACAAGGTTTCGAGAGAAGATCAGGATAAATTTGCTTATTGGTCACAGATGAAGGCTTCGGCGGCTCGTGAGTCGGGCAGGCTGGGGGAGGAGATCGTTGCGGTGGAAATACCCCAACGTAAAGCAGCTCCTGTTGTATTTGCGGAGGACGAGTTTATCAAATCCAAAACAACCCCTGAAATTCTTGCCAAATTGCGCCCTGCCTTCAAAAAGGCCGAAGACGGCGGAAGTGTTACCGCTGGAAATGCTTCCGGTTTAAATGACGGCGCAGCTGCCATGCTCATCGCTTCCGATAACGCTATTCAAAAATATCAACTTAAACCACTAACCCGCATAGTATCCTCAGCAGTGGTAGGGGTAGAGCCCCGTATCATGGGCATCGGACCTGTCAAAGCTTCCAATAAAGCCCTGGAGAAGGCAGCATTGACCATGGAGCATATGGACATCATTGAGATCAATGAAGCTTTTGCTGTTCAGGTGTTGTCCTGTACCCGCCAATGGGGTCTTGCAGATGATGACCCAAGGATCAATCCCAATGGAGGAGGAATTGCCATAGGACATCCCCTGGGAATGACTGGCGCCAGAATTTTACAAACCGCCTCTATTGAATTACACAAGCAGCAGAAAAAATACGCTCTTGTAACTATGTGCATCGGTGTAGGGCAGGGGTATGCTGTGGTGCTGGAAAGGGTTTAGTTTTAAGGTCTATTACCCTAAAACCTCAACATCATACCTTGAGTATTCCTTATCCTGCGGTTCCTTATTCGGTTCTGATATTTTAAACATTTGCCCTGCTTTTTTCGTTGAAAATATATTTAACACCACGATTGTCATGGAAAATCATCCGGAAGAAAAAGAACAACAATCCGTTAAGGAAAAATACAGAGGCGATGCCTTGAATTTCTACAAATCATTTGACGAAGCACTTAAATTCAGGGAAGGGGATAATTTTGTCACCAAGTCCTTGAAACTCGTGGCACGTGTTTTAGGAATAACCTTTTTTATTTTGATCTCGCCTTTTGTCATGTTTGGGTTATTCGTTGCTTTTATAGCTGCCGGTTAATGGGAAGCGGCAAAAATATCAGGCATCCCTTATTCGCCCTGAGTTGTATTTTGTTTTTGACACATCAATTTGCCCAAAAAGGGTTTGGGATACACATCCCATTTGTTCATAGCTACCTGGATGACCTTTTGGTAATGCCCATAATACTCCCCCTCATACTGGTAGAGCGGCGCAGGTTTTACGGATGGGGTGAAGATTTTGTTTTTTCTGCCCCGGTCACTGCCGCCCTGGTTCTTGCCTTTTCTCTGATCTTTGAATTGGTCTTTCCCTATTTTTCTGAAAAATTCACCTTTGACTGGTGGGACTTTGTGGCTTATGGAATGGGTGGAATCTTGTTTTATCGATATCTGAATGATTAATTTTATTTCAAAAAAACACCGATTCCTCCAACCATATCCAAAAAGGACGATGTCTAATGAATTGAACGAGCTTAACTACTCGAGATATTTTTAAAACAACTTCTTTAAAAGAAAAATATAAACCTATGCAAAAGTTTAATCTTATCCTGTCCGGCCTGTTATTACTGATGGCCCTTTCCTTTCAAAGTTGTCTGGAAGATAGTTGTGAGCGACAATTTACCTACACGCAATACACGCCTGTATACCTGACCTATGAACAGGTACACAATGGAGAGGTGATCAATGAATCACCAAGAGAGTTGAAAAAACCTGGAAAGATATATTTTTACAATAATTTGATCTTCATCAATGAAGGCAGGGAAGGCGTTCATGTGATTGACAATACGAATCCTGACGCTCCTCAGAATATTGCCTTTATTGCTATCGATGGCAACGAGGATGTAGCCATTAAAAATGGTATCATGTATGCCAACAGTTACGTAGATCTGCTGGCCATAGACATCAGTGATATCTATAACGTCTCTATTGTTGGCCGCACCGAAAGTGTATTCAATCCTATTTGGGATGATGTGAACAACGGCAGAGTGCTGGTGGAATACAAAGAAGAACAGGTGACGGAGTTTCTCGAATGTGAAACCATTGGTTTGTTACAACGTGATCCCTATGGAGGTTACTACAGCTGCTGGGGTTGTGAAATCGATGTTGTTTTTTCTAACTCTTTTGATGATGGTGTTGGCGTTCCCGTATCCACAGGATCAAGTGGTGGAACAGGAGTTGCCGGATCCATGGCCAGGTTCTCTCTTATTGACAACCACCTGTATGTTGTCGATCAGACAACCCTTACCGTTTTTGGCCTGACCAATCCGCTAATGGCCCAGGAATTGAATGAGATCAATCTTGGATGGGGTATTGAGACCATCTTCCCTTATCAGGATAAACTTTTCATTGGCTCTAACTCCGGCATGTTTATCTACGATAACAGTGATCCTTCCAATCCGACTTATATGGCAGAATTTGCCCATGCACGTGCCTGTGACCCTGTAGTGGTTAAAGATAATTACGCCTATGTTACTCTTCGGGACGGTACCGTATGCGAAGGCTTTAACAACCAGCTGGACCTGGTAGATATCACCGATTTATTCAATCCCGTTTTGGAGAAAACTTACCCCATGCAAAATCCACATGGCTTGTCTATCCGGGATAATACTCTGTTTATCTGTGAAGGGGCTCATGGGTTGAAATCCTTTGACATAAGTGATCCGTTCAAGATTGATGAAAACCTCCTGGATCATGAAACCGGCTTGTTCGCTTATGATGCCATCTCTTTGGCAGTACCTGGTTACGAAAATACTGTTTTGGTTATCGGGCAGGACGGATTCTATCAATATAATTTTGATGATCCTTCAGACCTGAAGCTCATCAGTTTGATTCCTGTAGTTAAATAAAAACCCAAAAACGACCGGATGGCCTTTCCCGATCAGGGAAGGGTTTGCCGGTCGTTTTTATCAATGGGTATGAATTCCACAGAATTGTCGAAAGAAGCTTCCATTCAGAAATTTCCTGGCAGCCGCTTAGCGGATTTTTTTTGGGTTTCAAATTTTAAAAACATAAGATCATGATAACGCGAAAAGTAATTTTGCTTTTTTTTATTATTGGTTTGGGATTAAACCTGATGGCACAGGAAAATAATAATTCTAAAGTAGTTTACCTCAAAGACGGGAGTTACCTCAAGGGGAAAGTCACTCAGGAATGGGATGATGGCAGTTTACAATTACAGCTATTTGATGGTAGTGAAGTTTTTCTTCAGAATAATCTGATCAGTCATATTCGGGCAGCAGGCGAAAAGCAATTCCTGCGGTCTGGTTTCAGCCAGGCAACCAAAGGGTTTTATTATGGCGTGCACCTGAATTTCCTGGGGGGCAATCGTGCCAGGCAGGAATGGGAACCCGAAGCCAGGAGGTATGGTGCCGGAGCTCATGTCGTAGCCGGATACCGCTTTAATCGATTCCTGGGTATTGGGCTGGGAGCCGGATTTGACGGATATGGCGATTATTTTGTGCCGGTAACTTTTGAAGTGCGTGGATTTGCATTCAAGAAAAGGTTTTCCCCCATATATGCCTGCCAGGTGGGTTACGGTATTCCTGTGGGAGGCGAGCCGGATCCCAATGGTGAATTTGTCGATATCAAACGGGAGGGCGGATTGATGGTTTACCCTTCCTTTGGGTTGCGTTTTGAAACCAGAAGAGATGTCGCTTTTATTTTTGACGTTGGTGTCAAACTGCAAAATATGACAAAAACCAGGCAGTATAACTGGGAATGGTGGACAGATCCGAATATTTATATCGATGACATTTGGTACAAGAGTCTGGCTTTACGATTTGGATGGGAGTTTTAATGGAGCAAACCGAGCGTACACAAATGTGGACACCTTCTGGATAAAAGGATAATTTTCAAGCAATTAATAATGGCTCCGGCATGATGTCGGGGCTTTTTTTATTTGGGGAATAATCGAATTAAAAATTATTTTATTCGCATCAATTTTGTATTTTTCAGCTAAATCACCAGGCTATGAAAAAAATAAAATTGTTGTTGTTCTTGATTCTCCTGGTTCCTCTGGTCCTCCGGGGCCAGTTTATGGATGATAATCTGGGCCAGGATTATTCAAGGCTGATCATCCCATTTGATTATGAAAATAATTTTATCGTTGTTAAAGTAGTCTTCAATAATTTTCTTCCCCTTCATTTTATTTTTGACACAGGAGCAGAGCATACCATTCTTACCCGCAAGGAAATAACCGACGCCATGGGTATTGGGTATCAAAGACAGTTTACCATTTTAGGGGCTGACCTGAAAACCATCTTGCTTGCTTATCTTGTTCAGGGGGTTCGGTTAGATATGGGCGATCTGGTGGCTCTGAATCATTCGATCCTTGTTTTGGAAGAGGACTATTTTGATTTTGAAAAATTTGCAGGAATAGATATTCAGGGGATTATCGGGGCTGATATCACCAGCAGGTTCATTGTGGAAATTGATTATCAACACCAGATAATTACCCTCTTTGATCCTAAATCATACAAAAAACCCAAAAAGGAGTTTGCTGATATTCCTCTCGAACTGGATAAGCACAAACCCTATGTTCGGGCCGATATTTTATTAAGGAAAGGTCATTTGTCAGAAGATCTGCGCCTTTTGATAGATACGGGAGCCGGCTTATCGCTGTTGTTAAATACAGAATCACAAGACAGCCTTGACCTGCCTGAAAACCTTATTCGGACAGAAATAGGCACCGGGCTGGGAGGTTACCTGGAGGGATACTTTGGCCGGATTGATGAAATACAATTGGGGAATTACAAGCTACAGGGAGTGCTGACCAACTTTCAGGACCATACTCCCGAAATGAATAAATACTTTCAAACCAATCGCGATGGGATTATTGGTAATGAACTGCTATCCCGTTTTCACATGACCATAGATTATGTCAATAACCGCCTGTATTTAGAGCCTAACCGAAAATTTAATAAAAAATTTAAATTTGACAGGAGTGGGCTCGTCATGGCTGCCGGAGGGCAGAAGGGGAGTCGTGTCTTTTATATTACCTATGTCATTCCGGGAAGTCCTGCCGATATAGCAGGTGTGGAGAAAGGAGATGTCATCAAGTCCGTGAATCGGTTTCCATCAGCTATTTTTGAATTGTCAGACCTTTACAAAGTTTTCCGTAAAAAGATCGGAAAAAAGATCAGGCTCACGGTAGAAAGGGAAGATGAAAAACTGGTTTACAATTTCAGACTGAGGGAACTCATTTAATCTTTTTAACGCTTCAACCAGAATAACCTTCCTACGATCAATGAAATTTTTTCATCAATATGACAGTATAGATTGTGGGGCTGCCTGCCTTAGGATGATCGCAGATCACTATGGAAAATCTTACAGCCTTCAATACCTGCGTGAACACGCACATATTGATCGAGAAGGAGTATCGGCCAGGGGTATTGGCAAAGCAGCCGAGCAAATTGGGATGGTTACACTGGTAGTTCAATTGACCTTGCGTGGTGATGGGGAAGACAATCCCGGATTGGTAGACGTCTCTTTACCATGTATTTTGCACTGGCAGCAGAATCATTTTGTGGTCCTCTACAAGATTTCCAAAAGCCATGTCTGGATCGCAGATCCCTCCGTCGGAAAAATAAAAATGTCCTATCTGGATTTTGAAAAAAACTGGACTGGCGATGGCGTATCCGGTATAGCTATTTTATTGGAGCCCGGACCTGGATTTTACGACAAGGAGGATGTTGTTTCATCCGTTAAGGGAATTCATTTTTTGGGGAGGTATTTGAAACCTTTTCGAAAAACCCTTATTTACCTGTTGCTGGCCTTATTGCTCGGAGGTGTTTTTCAGCTGGCTTTTCCCTTTCTGACCCAGGCCATTGTGGATATAGGGATAGCCAATTACGATCTTGATTTTGTTTATGTCGTTTTGCTTGGGCTGATTATGTTATTCCTTGGACAAACCACCGTGAATTTGATTCAGGGCTGGATGCTTTTGCACATAGGTACTCGGATCAATGTTTCCCTGATCACGGATTTTTTACTCAAATTATTGCGTTTGCCGATTGCCTACTTTGACCGTAAAATGACAGGAGACCTCCTACAGCGACTGGCCGACCACCGCCGGATCGAAAATTTTCTTACCAATTCCACACTCAGCTTGGTTTTTGCCATGTTCAACCTGGTTTTGTTTGGGTTGGTGTTGTTGTATTATCATTGGGGGATTTTCCTGATCTTTCTATTGGGTGCAGCGGCTTATCTGGGATGGATATTTGCCTGGTTGAAAAAACGGGAAGCAGTAGACCACCGGCTATTCAAGGAATTATCGGACAACCAGGAAACCCTGATCGAGATCATCCAGGGGGTTCAGGAAATCAAGTTGCAGGGCAGTGACCGCAAACACCGCAGTCGATGGATGAACATTCAGGGTAGACTTTTTAAAGCCAATATCCGGTCATTGACCATCAGCCAGTACCAGGATGCCGGGGCAGCATTCATCAGCCAGTTGAAGGATATCCTGATTACCTTTTTTGCGGCCAGGGCAGTTATCAAAGGGCAAATGACGCTGGGGATGATGTTGGCTGTACAGTATATTGCCGGACAACTCAATGGCCCATTGCAGCAATTTGTCGGGTTTATCCGTTCTGCCCAGGATGCCAGGCTTAGTATGGAAAGGATGAGCGAGATACACGATCAGGATCCGGAACCAGGGCATGGACATTCCGTTTTACCAGACCTGGAAGAAATTTCCTTTACCAACGTTTTTTTTCGTTACAATGAATTGTCAGATTTCGTTTTGGAAAATATTAACCTGGTAATTCCGGCAGGAAAGGTCACCGCTATTGTAGGAGCCAGTGGCAGTGGCAAAACAACCCTGATCAAGCTGTTGCTCAATTTTTATCACCCCGAAAAAGGAAGCATAAACTATGGTACTGTCAATTTGGAAAATATAGATCCAGCATACTGGCGAAAGCGTTGTGGTGCTGTTATGCAGGACGGATTTATCTTTTCGGATACCATTGCCGGCAACATCAGTGAAAGCGCCACCTCGCCGGAATGGGAAAAAATTTCAGCAGCAGCAGCGGTGGCCAATATAGCAGATTTTGTTTCCGGCTTACCCATGGGGTTTAATACCAAAATAGGCGATAAAGGTAATGGTTTGAGCCAGGGACAAAAACAAAGATTGCTGATTGCCCGGGCAGTATATAAAAATCCTGAAATCTTGTTTTTTGACGAAGCGACGAATGCTCTGGATGCCGAAAATGAAAAAATCATATTGAATAATCTCAGCTCATTTTTTAAAGGGAAAACAGTAGTGGTTGTAGCACACCGCTTGAGCACCGTTAAAGATGCTGACCAGATCCTGGTACTGGAGAAAGGCAGATTGGTGGAACAAGGAACACATGAAGCCTTGGCTGCCAGGAAAGGGGTCTATTTTAACCTGGTTAAAAATCAATTGGAATTGGGAATTTAATACTACTTTTAATTTTTTCGTCTTACAAAGATATGTCGGATTCAACACCTTATAACGAACAACAGGAAATGGAGCAAATCATTGGAGCCATGCCATCACGAATATGGCAACGTGGTTTATTATGGGTATTGTTTCTCTTGATGATTTTTTTGTTGTTGGCCTATTTTGTACGCTACCCTGACGTAGTAGAAGTGCCGGTTTATCTGACTTCAGAAGAGCCTGTTGTTGAAGTAATTAATCCCTTTGCTGCTGTTCTGGATACTGTTTTGGTGAAGGAAGGGCAGCGTGTTGAAAAGGATGATATCCTGGCTTATTTCAGAAGTCAGGAGCGTCGGGAAAGTATTTTGCAGCTGGAGATGTTTTTAAAACGGCTCGATACGCTGCAGCATCCGGGAGGAATAGTTTCTTTAAATTTCCCTGACCTCGATGATATCGGAAGCCTTAAAGGAGAATCCGGCGCTCTTGAAATGGCCATGGAGCAATTGGCGGATCAATACCTGTCTATGAATATTGACCGGCAGATCCAGTCTTTGAGGACGGAACGGCAGTTGGTTGAAAATCTGTCTTTTTCCATTCAACAGCAAATCGATAAAATTCAGGAGGAGGTTTCCCTGGCTGAAAAAAATTACAGGGATTTTGAAGCACTATTTCAGTCCGGAGCCGCCTCCGAGATTGAAAAGGATGCTGCCAAAACCTCCTGGTTGGGTTTACAGCGAATGCAGGAATCGAAAAAGGCTGAGATCCTGCAGAATCAAGTGAACCTGAACAGGGTTTCTGCTCAGATCAACGCTCTTCAGCAAACTCAACAGTTACAGCTTAAGGACTATGTTAATCAGGTCCATCAAAAAAGATCCGTTTTAGCCGGACTGGTGGAAGAGTGGAAAGCAACCTATCTGCTGCGAACACCGGTGAAGGGCGAAGTCGTTTTTCCAACGAGGAGGTTTTCCGGTCAATTCATACAGGCTGAAACCCGTGTATTTGGCATATCTGATAGCCGGAAAGATCTGGAAGTGCTGGCGTTCGGTCAATTGTCAGGTACAGGGGTTGGAAAAGTAAAAAAAGACCTGGAGGTTTTTATCAGGTTGCAGTCATTTCCATACAAGCAATTTGGAGAGCTGGAAGGAAGGGTAGGGCATATTGCCGATTTGCCCATTCGGGAAACCGGACATGTTTTTTACGAGGTCGAGATCAGACTCCCCAACCAGTTGCAGACGAATTTTGAAAAGCAACTCAGCTTCCGCGAAGGTTTGCCCGGTACCGCACGTATCATTACGGAAGACAGATCGCTTTTAGGCAGGTTCCTGGAGGTTTTTAATTTTTGAGAGTTGGAATGGAATGCTGGAAGGTTGTAATGCTGTAATGTTGGATGTTCAAATGACTGTGGTTGTCCCGAATTCATTCTATTTTTTTGAAAAAATCTTTTTTTTTCTCCCAAATAGATTTACCTTTGCAGCCGATTTTAACTTAATTAAACTTATTTAGCATGTTCGCAATCGTAACAATAGCTGGTCAGCAGTTCAAAGTTGAGGAAGGGCAGGAGCTCTTCGTCCACCAGCTTGAAGCCAAAGATGGCGATAGCGTCACTTTCGACCAGGTACTCCTGATCGATAATGACGGTAAAGTCAGAGTAGGCACGCCGGTATTGGACGCAAAGGTTAACGCCACTGTTCTTGGCCGACATAAAGGAGACAAGGTTATTGTCTTCAAAAAGAAAAGACGTAAAGGGTATAAAGTGAAAAACGGTCACAGACAGTCTTTTACCAAAATCAAAATTGACAGCATCGCCGGATAAACGGCGGTCCATTATTTAATCCAAAAATTAGTAAGAAATGGCACATAAGAAAGGTGTAGGTAGTACGGATAATGGCCGCGACAGTAATTCTAAACGGCTTGGAGTAAAATTATTCGGTGGTCAGTTGGCTATTGCCGGAAATATCATCGTCCGCCAGAGAGGAACTAAATTCCACCCAGGTGATAATGTATACATGGGCAGAGATTTTACCCTCCATGCAAAAGTTGACGGTACTGTTGCTTTCAGAAAACGTCAAAAGAACAGAATGTACGTGAGTATCATTCCTTTTGATCAGGTGGAAGAAACGATCGCTAAGCCAGCTCCTAAGAAAAAAGCTGAGCAACCAGCTGCTCCTGTAGTGGAAGCTGCTCCTGTAGCTGCGGAAGCTCCTGTAGTTGAGGCACCAAAGAAAGCGGAAGCTCCTAAGGCTGAAAAGAACGCTCCTGCGAAGAAAAAAGCAACAGCAGAAAAAATTGAATTGCCTTCCGGTAAGAAGATCAAAAAAGATGATCTGAAAATGGTTGAAGGTGTTGGTCCTAAAATTGAAGGTTTGCTAAATGAAGGTGGTATTGTTACCTGGGAAGATCTGGCAAATGCTCCTGTTGAAAAAGTTCAGGCGATTTTAGATGAGGCTGGTCCTCGTTACCGCATGCACAGCCCTACAACATGGGCCAAGCAGGCAAGACTTGCCCACGAAGAGAAGTGGCAGGAACTCGAAGACCTCCAGGACAGACTGGTAGGTGGACGTGAACCTGAAGAATAATCAAAACAAAAACAATAGTTTTAGTTTTCATAGCTTTTGAAGGCCCCGACCTATGGTCAGGGCCTTTTTGCTTTTAATATCGAATATCGAATATCGAATTTCGAACCGCTGAATATTGAAGGTTTTTTATGCTATCAGCAAATAGCCCCATCCCTGAAAGGGGTTAAAAAGGAATAACACTGCCTTAGCATTCGGAAAAAACAGGATTAATCGACCACCACAAATTTCTTCGAAACCATACGGTTATTGCCCTGGATGCTTAGGGTGTAAACGCCGGCAGCAAAACTGGTGACATCCAGCTCATAAACCTTTTCATTGAACATACTTGGAACAAAAGAATCCCGGAATACCAGTTGCCCGATAGTATTGTGCACAAAGAAAGTATGTACACTGAAGTCTGGACTTTGGTAGGAAATTTTCAATACATCGGTAGCTGGATTGGGATTCATCTCCAGGATATCCAGCGGTCCGATATTGATCATGCAGCTTTCCAGGAGGAGTTCTGCACTATTTGCTACGTTGAGCCTGCCTCCCGTTTTGGTGTAAGCATTGAGGGCGTTGACCGGATCGACTCCGTTGAGCAGGGCATCTCTGACTTCCCTGGCAATGTCTGCTGGATTAATAAGTGCTTCAGAAGCCATGTCTTCGCACAAAAGACTGTACAAAAGTCCGATGGCACCCGTCAGGTGAGGTGTGGCAGCAGAGTTACTGCCAAAGATGCCATAATTGTCATTTAACCTTAGGGTATAGGAATCTTCTCCGGGAACGCCCATGTCAATGGAAGTTAATCCAAAGCCGGAATTAGAGGCTTTTTCATCATTCATCAGGGTATTGGTTACCGTGAGCAGGTAATCACTGGGGCAGGTACTGGGAAAATCACCGTAAAGGTCGACGTTATAATGGGCATTGGCAGTAGCTGCTGCAGTGAGAATTCCATGACTGCCCATGATATCATAGAGTTCCGAAATGATGGGTTGTTCATCGCAAAATTGATTCTCAATCCCCCACGAAGCATTGGTTCCGACTACAAAGGCACCTGCTGAACCACCGGAGGAGTTGTATTTTTCCCGCATATCAATAATATATTCATATGCTGCAATGATGGAACTGATGGTTTTTGTGTCCAGCAACATCAATTTGATATTCCAGTTGATACCTGTAACGCCGAGGTTGTTGTTGCCGCTGGCTCCTGCAATACCTGCCACGGAATGGCCATGTGTGGCTAATCCATGTTCATTCGAATCATCCCGAAAATTCCAGCCCACGTAATCGTCTATATAACCGTTGTTGTCATTGTCAATGCTGTCATTGGGAATTTCAGCATGGTTATACCAAACATTATCTTTAAGGTCCGGGTGTGTAATGTCAAAACCGGAATCAAGAATGGCCAGCACGATGGTATCTCCGTTTACCGTAAGGCCTCCGGTACTCAATTCCCAGGCATCTGGCATATCGATCTTTTCGAGGGTCCATTGTTCCGGGTAGTTCAGGTCATTCGGTTCCAGCCGTAAATCGGTAACGGCATCAAATTGAACTTTAATGATATCTTTGTGCTGTTGAAAATCTTGTAAAAGGGAAGCCTTTGCCCGGGGAGATTCCACCAGTTCAATCAGGTGAATATTGTGTTTACGGCCAAGACGCCTGATATATTGATATTGATCGGTTTGGCTGTGTTGAATATTTATTTGCAGGAGAAAGTCGTGGATATTGACCTTTTGGTCTAACCAAACAATCAAACGCTGGTTTTCTGCTATGGGCATTGAAGACCTTTGGGCGGAGACGGATAAAACCATCAACAGAGATAAAGAGAGCGCAACTAAATATTTCATTCAAATCATATTTCTGGTATAAAGATAAATGCTTTACTTTTAAAAACGAGGTTAAATGTCCCATATTGAATGATTAAAGGGTTAAATACAATTGTGTCAAAAATTTGCTTTTCTCTTGAGAAATGAACAATCTTTGCGGCTTAATTGACCGGGAAAACGAACAAAACGAAACTAGATGATCCAGGTTTTAATAGAAAACCCGATTTTATTGTTGTTTATCGTGGCTGCCATTGGCTATGGCCTGGGAAACATTAAGTTTCGTGGAACAGGATTAGGGGTAGCTGCCGTATTGTTCGTTGGGCTTTTTTTTGGAGGTCTAAGTCCTGATTTGCGTATTGAAGAATCTATTATTTTCCTGGGGCTAGCCATTTTTGTCTATTCTATCGGTTTATCCAGCGGACCCAGTTTTTTTGAGAGTTTCCGGCAGAAAGGTCTTCGGGATATATCGTTTGTAATCGTAATGATAGCTTTATCTGCTGCTATTGCACTTGGATTACATTTCCTTTTTGAGTTTTCAGCCACCACTACTTCAGGAATTTTTGCCGGCAGTACCACCAATACACCTGCTTTGGCCGGTTTGCTGGATGTCATTAGCAATCAGGGATTGCCCACTGACGAAGCTTTGGATATGGGGCAAAGGGCTGTTGTCGGTTATTCTTTGACCTATCCCATGGGGCTCATTGGTGCGATAGTGGCCATACAACTGGTTAGCAAATTTTTTAAGATCGATTTAAAAAAAGAAGAGGAGGAACTCAAACACGATTATCCTCTAAAACAGGAAATAATAAAAAAAACCATCCTTATCAGCAACACGGCGTTTACAGGCTTGACCCTTCGGGACATCAAACGCGAAAACGGCTGGAAAGTTGTCTTCGGAAGGGTGCAGCGTGGGGAAGTGTTTGAACTCACCAATTGGGACTCAAGGTTCGAAATCGAAGACAAGGTAGTGATCGTTGGCGATAAGGCGGAAGTAGCAATAGTAGCGGAAGCTCTCGGGGAAGCATTGCCATACGATATGCCTGAGCACATGTCCGAGTATGTCACCAAACGTATTTTTGTATCCAACCCCAAAATTGCCGGACAGCGACTGGCGGCCCTGAACCTCCAGGAGAAATTCCCGGCCATGGTGGCTACCATTCGTCGCGGAGATATCGACCTTTTGGCGAGTGGGAATACCGTACTGGAATTAGGAGACCAGGTTTTATTTGTGGCCAGGAGAAGTGATGTAGATAAAATCGCTGCTTTTTTTGGTGATTCATTTGAAGGTTTATCCAAGATCAACCTGCTTTCCTTTGGGCTGGGTATGGCTCTGGGATTGTTGTTTGGCATGGTCAGTATCCAATTGCCCGGAGACCTGACCCTCAAGTTCGGATTCGCAGGTGGTGTCATTCTCGTGGCATTGATCCTTGGAGCACTTCGACGTACCGGACCTATCGTTTGGACTTTACCGTACAGCGCCAATCTGACCCTCAGGCAAATTGGATTGATGTTGATGTTGGCAGGGATCGGAGTGAATTCTGGTCACACCTTTGTGAGTACCATTTCAGGTGGGGGAGGGGGCTGGATTATTTTGGCCGGCGGTATCATCAGCTTTTTTACAGCGGTGGTAACGTTGATGGTAGGTTATAAAATACTCAGGATTCCCTTCAGTATCTTACTGGGGATGGTAGCGACACAGCCGGCTATTCTTGACTTTGTTTTGGATAAAACCCAAAACAAATTACCGATACTTGGATTTACATTGATCCTTCCGGTATCATTAATTTTTAAGGTAATTTTTGTCCAGTTGTTATTCGGACTGCTAAGTGGATGAGTTGATTAACTCAATGTGCATTGACCTATTCCAAAGAGTACTACAAGCCAGACAAGGCCCTTAATAAAGAAAAATAAGAACCCGGCGACACCGAGTTTTTTAAGCCAGCCTGTAATGCTTTGTTTGTGCTCTTTCTCCATGGTTTTGAAATTCTGAGATAAAAATAACAATACAAAATTAGAAAACAAACCAAATTAGGAATAGTTGAGTTGTAATTTAGCCACGATATAATCCGGTTTTATCAGATTTTTACATAGTTGTGACATAAAAATATCGTAATTAGGATTTCACTTCTTGAAATTTCATGTACGCAAATTGGATAAAATAAAAAAGCCGGTTTGGGAAAACCGGCTTTTTTTAGAAAAACTATGAAATTTATAATGATTATAAATTAAATGCTGCTTTTACCTTTTCCACAAAATCCAGTTTCTCCCAGGTGAAAGTTTCCACTTCCATAACTTTCTTTTCACCGGAACCATTTACCAACTCAATGGTTTTGATTTCAGGAGTTCTGCCCATGTGCCCGTATGCAGCAGTATCAGAATAAATCGGATTTCTGAGTTTGAGCCGCTGCTCAATAGCATAAGGGCGCATGTCGAATATCTCCATGACCTTATCAGCAATCTGACTATCGCTCATTCCAACTTTTGAAGTGCCATAGGACTGGATGTAAATGTTGGTAGGTTTTGCAACGCCAATGGCATAGGAAACCTGTACCAGGACTTCATCACAAACACCGGCAGCAACGAGGTTTTTCGCAATATGGCGGGTAGCATAAGCCGCGGAACGATCAACTTTAGAAGGATCTTTTCCTGAAAAAGCACCCCCGCCATGAGCACCTTTACCGCCATAGGTATCCACGATGATCTTACGACCCGTCAACCCGGTGTCTCCGTGAGGACCACCGATAACAAATTTTCCAGTCGGATTCACATGATAGGTGATGTCGTTCGTGAAAAGTTTTTGTAATTCAGGTTTGAGTTGGGCTTTTACTTTTGGAATGACGATGTCTATGACATCGGCCTTGATTTTGGCCAGCATTTTCTCATCTTCATCAAAATCGTCGTGCTGTGTAGAGACTACGATGGAGTCAATGCGTTGAGGTCTGTTATCGTCAGCATATTCTATGGTAACCTGGGATTTGGAATCCGGGCGGAGGTAGGTCATTTCCTTGCCTGCTTTGCGGATGGCAGCCAGTTCCACCAGAATTTTGTGAGACAGATCCAGGGCCAGCGGCATATAACTTTCTGTTTCGTTGGTGGCATATCCGAACATCATCCCCTGGTCGCCCGCTCCCTGATCTTCCGGATTAGAGCGCTCTACCCCCTGATTGATATCGGGAGATTGTTCATGGATAGAAGATAAAACACCACAGGAATTACCCTCAAACATATATTCGGATTTGGTATAGCCGATGCGGTTGATCACATCACGGGCTATTTTTTGCACATCGAGATAGGTATTGGATTTTACTTCTCCGGCAAGTACTACCTGGCCTGTGGTTACGAGCGTTTCACAAGCTACTTTAGAATCCGGGTCAAAGGCCAGGAAATGGTCAACCAGGGCATCTGAAATCTGGTCAGATACTTTGTCAGGATGGCCTTCTGATACTGATTCCGAGGTAAAAAGGTAAGGCATAATTTTCTTTTTTTATAATGATCAGTCAGACTGAAATATGGGTTAAAGTTCAGAGCAAAGGCGAGGGGATTGTTTCAGTTCCGCCAAATACCAGATCTCCGATTTTTGATCCTTTAACCGGGTTTATTAAAAGTCGCTGCAAATTTAGATAATTCTTAGATTTTAGGGCATTCTACCAGAATTAAATTGCAATATTTAATGCGTTGGAAAAAGATTAAAACCAACATTCCGGTATTTTATTTTTCCTGCTAAAAATGAAAGTTGATTCAGGTTTTCTGATGGTTGAATCTTTAAGGTATTAACTATTTCTCAGTTTGTGCTGATTCCTATGCCCCGTGCAGAGATAGTTTTTAGAATTAAAATGCAACATATTGATTTTTGCTGTGTCATTAACCATTGAAGGTAGCCGCAAAACTTTAGTATTTTTTACGCGGAACTATCCAAATGTGAATTAGTTGTGATTAAGTGGTTATTGGACATTTACCCTGTGTGTAAATCATTATTCCATTAAAGTATTTTGAGCCTTACGTGAAATGTCAAGAATCAAAATAACCTCAAACCACCCACGAAAACAATGGGTTCCGGGTAAGAAGCCCGGAATGCTTTAATCATCCGACAAAAAAAAATATGATTTCTGTAGCGATCGTTGATGAACAACGGGACGTTAGAGAAGGGCTGCAGAATCTGCTTAATTCAGCAGAAGGATTTTCTTGTGTTGCTGTTTTTAGTAAAGGAGAAACCGCCCTTAAGAAAATACGTCGCGTTCACCCTGATGTTTTGTTAATGGATATAGACCTTTCTGCTTTGTCCGGCATTGAGTGTGTCAGGTCAATCAAGAATCTTTTACCGAACGTTGAAGTTTTAATTCTTACCAACCTGACTGATGATGATCACATCTTCCAGGCTCTGAGTGCAGGAGCGAGTGGTTATTTGTCAAAGACTATTTTTCCTGCTAAGTTATTAGGTGCCATTACCGAAGTCGTCAACGGGGGAGCCCCCTTAAATATGGCAGTGGCACACCATGTGGTATTGTCTTTTAATAAAAATAAACAGGAGCTGGTATTTTTGTCCAAGCGGGAAAGGGAAATATTGGATATACTTTGCAAGGGATATAATTACAGAGGGATAGCCGATACCCTTTTTATCAGTCCTGACACGGTCAGGTTCCATCTGAAGAATATCTATAGGAAATTAAAGGTCAATTGCCGTCATGCAGCTGTTTCAAAGATCACCAATGGAGCAGTACATAAACTAAACGGTTGACCTTGGAATTGTTTCAGGCTTTTGCAGAAAAGTTTTTTCATACTAGTTCGAATTTGTTGTCGTGCGCTCAGGCGCACGACTTTTTTTACCTTTTTCTTCTCTTGCGTTTTTTCTTGTCGCCGATATTGTTGAGTTCATAAAAAAGCCTGATGCTAAGAAAGTAGGAGCGCATGGATTTATTTTGGATTGGTCTTTCGACATCGTTTTTATCAAAAAGCAGATTGGCTGAGAAGGTTTGCCGGAAGTCTATTCCAAAATGGTCATCAAAAGGCAACCATTGCAGACCTGCAAAAAGGCCCAGGTCATTTCTGTTAAAATAGGTAGCTACATCCTGGAGGTATAAAATTTCATCATCTTCAATAGTACCGTTGGATCCTCTAAAAATTTCCTTCGTTTCATAAGAAATAAGTCTGCCAAAAGACGCTCCGGAATAAACCCGGAATATTCCTGAAGATTCGTAATCTGATACCAGGTAGGAAATGTAAATGGGCGTTTCCACATAGTTGAGATCAATGGTAATATTTCTTAAATCTGACGGAGAAGCACCACGTTGGCTGTATAGTAATTCCGTATGTAGTTGCCACCTTTTTTCAAGATTGACGATACTTCTCAATCCTGTAGCCAGGCCTATTTTTTTATAGCCTCTTTGGTTGTCGCCGTTTATTTGGCTAAGGTTGGCACCAAGGATTCCCGCAATGCCAAATTTTTGAGCTTGAGAGGTATTCAATAATAAAAATAAAAAGAGAACAGCCAGGTAAAATCTTTTTTTCATGACGGGTGTTTTAAATAAATATATTTCCAAAAATAGCCACAGGATTTACCCTTAAGGCAAGGGCTATGATCTTGATGATAATGTGACAATTTGAGGGTGGTTGCAGGGGCGGACTGAATCAATAATTTATTCCATATGGAGATTCTTGTTTCCTAAGCGAACGATAAGGAATGAATCTACGCTGCTATAAAGATAAGAAAATGGCTTAAATGGCGTTAAAAACAGGAAGTATAGTACTATTGTTCGATGAAATATTTTTACCTTCATTGCTTGGTTTTAATAATTCTAACACTAACAAAAAATAATAAAAAATGGAAAAAAATAGCGTTAAAGTAACCTGGAAAGGCAATCCTGTTGCATTGTATGGAAAAGAAGTAAAAGTAGGACAAAAAGCTCCTGATTTTACAGCCATGGGTGCAACACTTAATAAAGTTAATTTGTCTGATTATGCTGGTAAAGTTGTGGTGTTGTCCGTTTACCCTTCGATAGATACAGGAGTATGTGCTACTCAGAACCGTACCTTCAATAAGTTAGCTTCTGATCTTGGAGAAGATATCGTTATTGTTGGTTTGTCGAAAGATTTACCTTTTGCCCAAAGTCGTTTTTGCGGAGCAGAAGGTATCGACAAAGTAGTTTCCCTGTCAGACTACAGAGATCTTGGGTTTGTTGAAAACTATGGTTTTTTGATGGATGAACTTGGGCTGTTAGCTCGTGGTATCGTTGTGATAGGAAAAGACGGTGTTGTTAAGCATGTTGAATATGTAGCGGAAGGCACTACGGAGCCGGATTATCATGCAGCACTCGAAGTGGCTAAAGGGTTGCTATAATCCATAATTGTAACTTTTTAAAAATGCCCGCTGGTAATTGTACAGGCGGGCATTTTGCGAAATTGAGGTGAGAGAAAATAGGATCGTATTAAAATTTACTTTATGTCAGTAGTTGTTCAGGGGCTTACCAAAATATATGGCGAACAAAAGGCCGTCGACAATATTTCCTTTAAGGCAAAAAAAGGAGAGATTCTTGGGTTTCTCGGGCCTAATGGTGCCGGGAAAACAACCACCATGAAAATCCTAACGAGCTTTATTCCACCTTCTCAAGGTAAGGCCACCGTCTGTGATTTTGATGTCCAGGAGCAGGAAATGGAAGCCAGGAAGCGCATCGGTTATCTCCCTGAACACAACCCACTGTACAAAGACATGTATGTCAAAGAGTACCTTAATTTTATTGCCGGACTTCACAAGGTCAGCCATGTCAAAAAACGGGTAATGGAAATGATTGAATTGACGGGGTTGGAAAGAGAACAGAAAAAAATGATTGGCGCCTTATCCAAAGGTTATCGTCAAAGAGTTGGTCTGGCCCAGGCCATGATTCATGACCCGGAAGTACTGATTTTAGATGAACCGACAACAGGTCTTGACCCTAATCAGCTTGCAGAAATCCGGGCACTCATCAAAAAAACAGGGCAGGATAAAACAGTTATTTTTTCCACCCATATCATGCAGGAGGTTCAGGCACTTTGCGACAGGGTACTGATCATCAACCAGGGACGGCTGGTCGCCAATAACACAATAGATGAACTCCAAAGCAGGATCAAGGGCGAAACCTTAATCACTGTTGAATTCAACGAGCCAACTGCCGAACAAAAATTAAAGTCTATCAAAGGAGTTAAAAAAGTACTTAAAGCTGGCACTAACCGTTGGAAATTAACCACGGACCTGGATGCTGACCACAGACCGGATGTATTTAATTTTGCTGTAAAGGAAAAGCTGACTTTGCTCGAAATGCACAAAGAGGATATGAGCATAGAGGATATCTTCCGCTCCCTGACAAATTAAAAACCACAAAGTCACAAAGTTCATAAAGGCTATGTGTACTATGTGGCTATGTGTTAAAAAAAACCACAAAGTCACAAAGTTCATAAAGACTATGTGTACTATGTGGCTATGTGTTAAAAAAAACCACAAAGTCACAAAGTTCATAAAGGCTATGTGTACTATGTGGCTATGTGTTAAAAAAAACCACAAAGTCACAAAGTTCATAAAGACTATGTGTACTATGTGGCTATGTGTTAAAAAAAACCACAAAGTCACAAAGTTCATAAAGGCTATGTGTACTATGTGGCTATGTGTTAAAAAAAACCACAAAGTCACAAAGTTCATAAAGACTATGTGTACTATGTGGCTATGTGTTAAAAAAAACCACAAAGTCACAAAGTTCATAAAGGCTATGTGTACTATGTGGCTATGTGTTAAAAAGCCCTTTAAACTTAAAAAGCAGGTAAAAAAATGTCACGTTTGGCATTCTCATGGATTATATATATGTAACCATATTTATTAATCACAAAGAATAACCAGATGAGATTAACAAGAAAAAGTGTAGATGACCTGACTTTTAAAATTATTGGTGCTGCCATTGAAGTACATAAAACTTTAGGGCCAGGGTTATTAGAGCAGATTTATGAGCGTTGCCTGAAATACGAGCTGGAAAAAGCAGGGATAAATTTTAAGTGTCAGCAATATATTCCACTTTTGTATAAAGGAATGGATCTTGATACAGGCCTTCGGTTCGATCTTTTGGTGGAAAATACCATCATTGTGGAATTGAAAGCCGTAGAACATATGCTTCCGGTTTTTGATGCCCAATTACTGACCTATATGAAGCTATTGGAAAAACCCAAAGGAATATTGATCAACTTTAATTGCACCAATATTTATTACGAAGGACAAAAAACGATGGTCAACGACTTTTACCAACAACTACCTTTGATATAAAAAGACAAATTTTATGCGTTTTTTTCTCTTGATATATACTGTCTTTTTGATTACTGCAGCCGATGCACAGGACAGTGTATTGGTTACCAAAAATTTTAAATTTGAGGATGGGATATATCTGACATTTCAGGCTTTTCAGAACAATTCACCTGATTATTCATGGAATGAGGTCAATAGCCAGGTTTTTATTAACGGGGAATCCTTTATTTCTAAAACGGAGAACTTCGTTTTAAAAAACGGGACACAGTTACCTTTCTTGAACGTCTGGGGCTTTTCCTACAACGGGATTCCTTATATTCGCGTTCGGAATGAAGCGGCTTTTGCAACTTTTTCGGCTTTGAGAGTTCGGGGTAAGTTGTGTTACTTTTCATTTGAAGACCGAGTTTCTGAATGGGTGGAAATATCTGCTTACAATCCTGTTAACGGCAGACCATTCAGGACAGGCAAAGTTGAAAAGATCGTGGAGGTTGTCAAAGAGAAAATGCTCTATTTTGAAACGGGGGAAATCCAGGATTTCAATCACACTAATTTTCTTTTGGCGATCAAAGACCTCGACCCTCCATTGTGGAATACCTTGGCGGACATGGGACCGGAAGAGGTGAAAGATAAATTGTTTAAAAGCCTCCTCATTTTCGATGACAGGCATGAAGTGTACATAAAAAAATCATTAAAAAACAACCGATAACCAATACCATGCTCAGTATTTTTTCCAAAGAGATCAATGCATTTTTTAGTTCCCTGGTCGGCTACATCGTCATTGGAGTTTTCCTTATTGTATTGGGGTTGATCATGTTTGTTTTTCCCGATACAAGCATGCTGAATTACAATTATGCCTCCTTGGATCAATTGTTCAGGATTGCTCCCCAGATCTTTATGTTCTTGATCCCTGCAGTAACCATGCGTTCTTTTGCCGAAGAGCAACAAACAGGTACCATTGAGTTACTGGTTACGCGCCCCATTAAAGACCTGGACATTGTTTTCGGCAAATTTCTGGCAAGCGTGGTACTTATCCTTTTTGCCCTGTTACCGACAATACTTTATTACATAACGGTCTATCAGTTGGGCTCCCCAAAAGGCAACCTGGACAGTGGTGCTATTCTTGGATCCTACATCGGACTTTTGTTTCTGGCCATGGCTTTCATTTCCATTGGTCTTTTTGCCTCTTCTCTGACAAGAAACCAGATTGTAGCTTTTATTCTGTCAACTTTTTTATGTTTTTTCTTCTATTCCGGATTCAACTATCTCAGCTCAATGCCCGGTTTTGTTGGCCGCATTGATGACGTAATCCAGATGATAGGTATGGATTACCATTATGATTCAATCAGCCGTGGAATTCTGGATACCCGTGACCTGATCTATTTTGTAAGCCTGGTGGTACTCTTCCTGTTTTTTACAAAGGTTTCTCTGGAAAGAAGAAAATGGTAACCTTTTTTTCTGATCATTTAAACCTTTGCTCATTGCTTGTGGTTTATGATGGAAAGTGAATTTGAATGACCCTATTTGGATAATTCCCGAATTGTTCGTTTTTTAGCCAAAGATTAATTTAAAATTAATTTTAGCTCTCCCCAATTGATCTCACCTCGTAAAACCATATTTCTTCCTAACCTTAATCAAAAGAATTGATAAATGGAGCCAACCCGTATTTTTGACTTTTTAGACTATCAGAAGCTGAATTACCCTTCCGAAATGGCCATGGCCAAAAAAGAAAATGGCGAATGGAAATATTACAGTACCCAGGATCTTATTGACCAATCTTTCAAAATGGCCTCAGGCCTTTTGGATCTTGGGGTGAAACCCGGTGATAAAATTGCCATTACGAGTTATAAAAACCGCCCTGAATGGACCATTGCAGATATTGCTACCCAGATAGTGGGAGCCATTAATGTGCCCTTATATCCAACCATTAGTCCTGGAGAATTTGAATATATTCTTAATGACTCCCAGGTTTCCTATGCCTTTGTCGGCGCTGATAATTTATATGATAAAATGGAAACTGCCCAGGCGAAAGTCCCTTCCCTTAAAGGAATTTATACTTTTGACCGTCAGGATGGCAGACCTTTCTGGGAGGATATGTGGTCCGATGGAAGAAAAGAGGAAGTAGAAAAGATTAAAAAGAATGTAAAACCGGAGGATGTTGCCACCATCATTTATACTTCAGGGACTACAGGGAATCCGAAAGGCGTGGTGTTAACCCACAAATCCATTGTTTTTGTAGTGATTGAATCCTGCATCATTTTACCCAAGAATGCACAGGGGATGCAAACGCTGAGTTTTTTGCCCCTCTGCCATATTTTTGAAAGAGCCGTTTCTTTTGCTTATCTGTATAAGGGAATGAATTGTCATTATACAGGTACGGATAACCTTGGTGGAGAAGGGGGGGACCTGAGATCCGTAGCTCCTTATTTCTTTACTACGGTGCCACGACTCCTCGAAAAAGTTTATGAGACCATTTACAACAGAGGCCTTGGACTTTCCGGAATTAAACGGTTTTTATTTTTTTGGGCACTACGGCTGACCAATGATTACGAATACGATAAAACCTACACAGGACTAGCCTCTCTGAAACGAAAAATCGCTGATAAACTGATCTTTAGCAAGTGGCGGGAAGCTCTTGGAGGCAATGTCGTGGGAATCGTTACCGGTGCAGCACCTTGTCCACCAAATATTCTGAGGATTTTTTCTGCCGCAGGCATTCAGGTCCGGGAAGGTTACGGGTTGACAGAGACTGCTCCGACGATCAGCGTAAACTATTTTGAACCCGGGGCAGCTATGATTGGAACGGTTGGCCCAATCGTCAGAGGTGTTGAGGTCTTGATCGATGATAGTGATGGCAATTACAGGGAAGGAGAAGGAGAAATTTTGGCTAAAGGTCCAAACGTAATGGTTGGGTATTACAACAAACCCGAAGAAAACAAACAAGTTTTTAAAGAGATCGATGGACAAACCTGGTTTTGTACAGGCGATGTCGGTAAATTGGTGAAAAATAAAGCTGGCAGGGAATTCCTGAAGATTACCGATCGCAAAAAAGAATTGCTGAAAACTTCCGGAGGAAAATACGTGGCCCCGGCACCCATTGAAGGCCGCTTTCGGGAATCCTTCCTGGTAGAGCAAATTATGGTGGTTGGTAACAATAAGAAATTTGTTTCAGCCTTAATTGTTCCAGCTGAGGAAGCCCTGAAAAGTTGGTGCGAGGAGCACGAAGTTGAATGGACAACAGTAGAAGAGGTCATTAACCATCCAAAAGTTATTCAGCGTTACCAATGGATATGTGATAAGTACAACCCGGAATTCAGTAAAATTGAACAGATCAAGAAATTTAAACTGATTCCTGATCAATGGGAGGCCGTCAAAACAGATGGTTCAGATTCGGAATTGACACCTACCATGAAGCTGAAACGCCGGGTAATCCTTGAAAAATTTGCCAAACAAATTGATGAACTTTATTCAGAATAAAACAATCAATGAACCTAATAAGTGACACAGTAACAAAGCCCACCCCGGCAATGTTACAGGCAATGATGGGGGCCGCAGTCGGAGATGATGTCTTTGGCCAGGATCCTACCATCAATGCTCTTGAAAAGAAGCTGGCAGATATGTTTGGGAAGGAAGCGGCCGTGTTTTGTCCTTCCGGTACCATGACCAACCAAATTGCCATTAAGGTCCACACACAGCCTCTGGATGAGGTATTGTGCGAGGAGTCTTCCCATATTTACCAATATGAAGTGGGAGGATATGCTTATAATTCCGGCATTGGAGTCAACCTCATTCAGGGTTCCTATGGTAAAATGACGGCTGATCAGGTGGAAGCAGCGATAAAACCGGTCCACGACTGGCTGCCTTTGAGCAAACTGGTGGTTCTGGAAAATACCTGCAATAAAGGCGGCGGTAGCTATTATACCTGTGATGAGATTGAGCCTATCCGGAAGTTATGTCAACGCAGGGGGATGAAATTGCACCTGGATGGCGCTCGTATTTTTAATGCGCTTGTGGAAACAGGGGAATCTCCCCGGCAGGTTGGAGAATTGTTTGACAGCATTTCTGTTTGTTTATCCAAAGGTCTGGGGGCTCCTGTGGGCTCTGTTTTGATTGGGGACAGCGATTTTAGATGGAATGATGGAATGATGGAATGATGGAATGATGGAATGATGGAATGATGGAATGATGGAATGATGGATTGATGGAGTAATAAAAGAAATAATTCCCCACCCCAGAAAGCCTCCAAAGATCATCCATCCACAACATACCCCCACCCAACTTCACTCCAATAGGAACAAGGTATGGTTCGGGTAAGACCCCCCAGAAGAGCCTCAAAGATCTCAACAACCAGACCACCCACTTATCAAATAGGAACAAGAGGTTCCCACACCCCCCAAATAAGGCCCCCGATCCTGCCCACACCCCCCCAATAACCCCCGAGTTCATCCCCCACTTTGATACAGATGAGTTTGGCGTAAAATATACCGTCGAGTAGATTTGTTAATATCAAAAATAAACACGAACCCTCAACACCAACCCCCCACCTTCAGAAAGATTACCTTAAGACCTCACGACCCACCCCCCCCCCCCCCCAAACGTTCTTCACCTCTCTACTTATTTTTCTCATAACTCCCTCCTTAAAAATAGTTCAAAACCGAAATCCCTCAGCCCAACAAACACCCAACCAATCCCCAAAGATACAAAAAACCTTTTTAAAATTCCCACAAATCAAACCAAACGCTATATTGGCTTCATTCCACAATGCGTCCATTTCTTCAAGGGTCATGTCATTGAGGTCTTTAGGAGCGTGGGCTTCAATATATTCAAAACGTTTTCTGAATTTGTGGTTAATACGGTCGAGTGCCGTCTCTGGGTCAATGTTCTGAAACCTGGCGTAGTTGATCAGGGAGAAAAGAATATCCCCGAACTCCTCTTCCCGTTTTTCCGGAGACATATCCTTGTCGAGGGTCTCTTTGAATTCGGCCATTTCTTCCTGTACTTTTTCCCAAACCTGCTCACTATTTTCCCATTCAAACCCGACCTGGGCTGTTTTGTCCTGCATACGGTACGCTTTGATCATGGCCGGCATGCTGTTGGGGACACCCGATAAAACTGATTTTTTACCTTCCTTTAATTTGAGTTGTTCCCAATTGCGTTTCACCTCTTCATCATCCTTTACCTTAAGGTCGCCATAAATGTGAGGATGGCGTTTGATCAGTTTTTCACAAACTGCATTAAGGGCATCGGCAATATCAAAAGCACCTTTTTCATCCGCAATTTTGGCGTAAAAGACCATGTGCAACATCAGGTCTCCAATCTCTTCCTTAATGCCAACCAGGTCTTCATGAAGTAACTCATCCGCGAGTTCATAAGCTTCTTCAATGGTGAGGTTCCTGAGGCTTTGAAAAGTTTGTTTCCGGTCCCAAGGGCATTGTTCCCGCAAGTCATCCATGATGTTTAACAGTCTTTCAAATGCTTTTAATTTTTCTTGCATGGTGGTACACTTTTATGATCTGAATCCGGCAATTTGCCATTGGAAGTATTCAAGTATTAAAACCGTAAAAAAGTGCTTTGTAAAAGAAGTTTTTACCGGGTTTATACCTACATTTGCCCGCAAAAGTATGCTTTAAACGGCATAAAATGATGGTTTTTTGTACCATTTTTAAAGTATAAGGTATTTAAGGTGCACAAGATTATTTTTTTAGATATAGGATATCTCGTGCCGGTTATAAATCTATTTTGCCAATAATTTGTTGTTATTCTCAGGAAGCACTCAAATTTTAAATTGTTTTAAATATCGAATTATGGAATTCTTGTATGTTCTTTTGCTAATCTTCGTGGTTTTCGGTATTTCCTTTGCTTTGATCAATATTCGTCACATCGTTGTTGGAGAGGAATTTCGGGGCACCTGTGCTTCAGATAATCCTATGCTCAAGAATGAGATAGGAGAGTGTACCGTTTGCGGTTCCAAGCCTGGCAGCGCCTGTAAAAATGAAAGCAAATAACCTTTCTGTTGCTTTGGTATTGTAGAATGATTTTGCCATTGATTTATGGCTCGCTTATTTTGTTATACCTTCAAATATTTTCCTTTAATTTCTATTGCAGGAATCATGCCTTTCAGGGCGTTCTCAATCCATCCAATTGTCCGCAAGCGGATAGTTTTGATTCAATTCCGTGGCTAATTAAAACCGCTCATAGGTTACTTTTGTACATTACAAAAAAAAATATCTACCTATGCCAAAGCTGCTGACCCTATTATTACTGATTATCTTTTTCAATCAAAATCTGGGAGCCCAGGACAGTGACTGGCGTTATATTGTCTCCTCTACTATTCCGGAAAATGGCATTGAAGCCAAACTGTTTAACAACCTATACTCTCAACAGACAGGCCCGGGGGATGGCGTTCTGACCAACCGGGATTCTTATTTTACTTCTTTTTTGAGTTTGCTTTATGGAATAAACAACCGTTTTAATGCCGGCCTGGATGTTCGATTCCGAGGCGTTAGGGTCGATGATTTGCCAGCTTCTCCTTTTGATTTATTTAAATTTGAGCGTGGGAATCATACCCGTTACGGTATCACTACCATTGGTCCCAAAATAAGGTGGGCACCATTGGCGGCAATGCCTAAGTTTTCCATACAATCCGCATTCTGGTTTCCTGTTGGGGATGAACTGACAGGAAGCTCTACTGATCCATTTATTGATTGGGACGGTCCTGCATGGTGGACACAGTTTTTTAATGATTTCTCCATAGGCACCAATTTTGCCTTGTTTGCCGAAGTGGATTTTTTCCTGGAAGATATTGGAAAGGATCGAATCAACAGGGTTTCGACCCCGGTTACCGGAATTTTTAGTTATTTTCCCATCGAAGGGGCTACCCTTTACCTTTTGGGGGGATATTCTCCCTTTTGGCAGGAAAATTATGACTATTTTGTTCAGGCAGGTGTCGGGGCAAAATACCAGTTTAATCCTCAGTTTGAGGTAGAGTTGCTTTACACTTATTTTACCAACGGAGATCTTCAGTTTACCGGAGGTAGGGCAGCTACCTATAACATAGGATTTCGTTATTCTACACCAAGATAAATTACTGTATGCGGTTTTTGATTCTGGTCCTTTTTTTTCACCTAGGCGCAGCTTCTTCAGGGGCTCAGGAAGCCGGTCTTTCCCTGGGACAGTTTCGTTTTGAAGGGCTGAAAAAAAATAAAGAACAATACCTCAGACGTTTTTTGTCAGTTCAGGAAGGCAGGGAATTTAATTTGAAGGAACTGCAAAAGGATGAACAACGATTGAGAAATCTGGTGGGTGTCGCCAACCTTCAGCTGGTTTTGGATACAGTAGCACAGGAAGTCAATGCCATCTTTAAGATAGAGGAAGCACTGACTGTTTTTCCGGATGTTAATTTTGGCAGGATTACGGGCAATTACTGGTATAGGCTTGGAGCTAAAGATATCAACTGGCTTGGGCGGGGTATGTTATTGAGTGGATATTATCAAAACACAGATGCCAGACACAATGCCAATGTCTATTTCCGGGTACCGCATATCAACGGAAGCCGTGTCGGTGGTTCTGTGAGCCTGACCAGGTACGCTTCCATTGAACCTTTATATTTCGATGAAGGTGCCGTCGTTTATTTGTATGACAATACTAGTTTTGCCGTATCGGCTATTTATGAATTGGCTTTTGGCAATGAATTTGAATTAGGAGGTTCCTTCTTTGAAGAACGTTATCGCAAGTCCATTGATCAGCCTTTGGAAACACCTCCTGGACCGGATGATTTTCAACAACCCAAACTCCTCCTGAAATTGAGACATGTGCTCAATAAGATCAACTATTTCTACTTCTACGAATGGGGATTTGACAACCAGTCCAATCTGGAAACGGTTTACAATATTGATGACCAAAACTTCTTTTTGCTGTTCCTGAATGATACGCGATATTTTAAAAGAATAGGTAATCGGGGAAACCTGGCCATGAGATTCAGGGTAGGATTATCAACCAACCGTCCAACGCCCTTTGCCCCTTTTGTCGTTTCCAGCCATGTCAATATACGTGGTGTGGGCAACAGGATTAACCGGGGAACAGGTTCTTTGGTTTTAAACGTAGAATACCGGCATACCATTTTTGATAAGGGCAATTTTGCCGGACAGGTAGTGGGTTTTTCTGATGCAGGTACCTGGCGCAGTGCAGGTGGCACGCTTTCTGATTTTGTCGATCCTGATATATTCCGCTTTTTTGTAGGTGGCGGGGTCAGGCTGATTTACAAAAAAGCTCATAATGCCATGCTCCGGGCCGATTACGGCCTGGATGTTTTTAATGCCAGTTCCAGGGGGCTTGTACTTGGTTTGGGGCAATATTTTTAGGGGTTTACAGTTTAATTTATGAACTTTTAGTGAACCCTTACAGGGCTGCTGATGTTAAAAAATCTCATGAAGTACACAACTACACTTATACTGTTTTTAATGGCTGTGGGGAGCGGCTGGAGCCAGATGGTTACCAACGGTGATTTCGAACAGGGCCTGACGGGACTGAATACCTTACCCTCTGGTTGGAACATTATTTCCGGTACTCCCGATTATTGCGACAGTTCACCGGCAACCTGCCAAACTTTGCCTTATAAAATACAGAACCCTTCACCACAGGGTGGTCGTTGGGTCAGATTTTTCAACGGAGTACTTATTCCCGGGCCCAATAATGAAATTTTCGGACAAACATTATCAACTCCTCTGGTGGCAGATCAGGAATACAGTATTTCCTTTTATACAGCTTATTCCAGGATAAATGATGATGTTAATGCCACCACTGCAAGTGTAATTTTTGGTTTTAGCAATGGTATGCCTGCAGGACAGGTTGGTCTCAATAACCGGGATACTATTCCCCTTAACGTTCCCGAAGAATGGATCTTTCACAGTTTTTCTTTCATCCCTCAAAGTGACATGAATTATGTGAGTTTTGGTAAACTGGAAGAAGACCTGTTCAATGCCTGTTATGTTGATGATGTCAAGATCATTCCCGTTTGTCAGGTAGATCTTGGCCCCGATACAACGGTCTGTATTGGAGACACCTATTTGCTGGATGTGGAAACCAACAACGGAGAGTATCTCTGGCAGGATGGTTCCACCAATCCAACCTATAATGTGACCGAGCCTGGAACCTATTGGGTCGAGGTATCCGCGAATTTATGTACCAGCAGGGATACTGTCGTCATTGACTTTGTTCCTGGTCCGGAGGTAACCCTGGAGCCTGAAATCAATGTCTGTATCGGTGATACCCTGCTGCTTGATGTCACCGATCAGGGAGCTACATACCTTTGGCAGGATGGTTCTACAACGCCTGTTTATCAGGTGACTTCCGAAGGTTATTACGAAGTTATCGTCACGCTGGGAAATTGCAGCATTTCGGAAGGATCTGAAGTGATTTATAATGAACCTCCGTTGGTTGATCTCGGGCCGGATACGAGTATTTGCGACAGTTACTTTCTGCGGCTTGATCCCAAAGTGTCCGATGCTGAATACCAATGGCAGGACGGTACTACATCAAATACTTTTTTGGTCAGACAACCGGGGACCTATACCGTTGATGTCCTGCGTTTTGGTTGTTTGGTTTCCGATACTATTCAGGTCGGTCTCCGGGAACTATATTGTGACTGCTTCTTGTCATTTCCCAATGTATTTTCGCCTAACAATGATGGTGTGAATGACGAATTTGAAGTGTTCAATACCTGCCCCCTGGCGGGGTATACTTTTTCCGTTTTCAATCGCTGGGGAGTTAAAATTTATGAATCCAGAACACCCGGAAAGTTTTGGGATGGAACCTTTCGCGGGCAACCTGCCGAGATAGGTGTTTATACCTTTATGGTACAATACCAGTTCCAGGACCGGGCACAAACGGAAACCCGAACGGGCAGTTTTACCTTGATAAGATAAAAAAACCGGTGCACGTAGGAAGCGTGACCGGTTTGAAAGAGTGTTTTACACAAGGAGCTGTAGACGTTGCATTATTCCTCATGGTTGTTCACAGGGATTCCATTCTTTAGCGCAAAAGCACTGTGTTTTGGGATTATGACCAATTTACTGAATTGGTACATTAGCTTTATGCCGTCAAAAATTGAAAGGTTACCCAAAACAGTATTTTTTTTATTTATGAGCTGTTTGTCATGGCGATTGTCGTAAATTGGTATTTTTCCGATAGGCTAAATCTAACAGTACTACAATATGAATTCGAATTCCTTTTCCCTGCTTATATTCTTTTTTTTGGCTTTCAATTTATCTGCTCAGGTGCGACATGTTGAAACATTGTCCACGGGTTGGAAATTTAAAAAAGGAGAAATTCCCCAGGCAGAATTTATGGAATTTGATGATTCCGGATGGGAGCAAGTGACCATTCCCCACGACTGGGCCATCGCCGGTCCTTTTGAACCGGAAGGGGACGGCAACACAGGCAAACTCCCCTGGAAAGGGCAAGGGTGGTATAGGACTAAAATCAATGTCCCGAAGGCAAATTCGGGTAAATACCTTTACCTGATTTTTGATGGGGTCATGGCTTTCCCAAAAGTTTATATCAATGGACAATTGGCCGGACAGTGGGATTATGGGTATAATTCTTTTTATGTGGACATCACCAAATTTATCCGTCCTGGTGGAGATAATGTCCTGGCAGTTCATGCTGATACACGCCCCCATGACAGCCGCTGGTACCCAGGAGCAGGTATTTACAGAAAGGTTCAATTATTGACCGTTAATCCGGTTCATGTCGATGTTTGGGGTAACCATATTACAACTCCGGTCATTAAACCTCATTATGCAGATGTTCAAATGGCTACAACCGTCAATAATCATACTTTGGACGAACAGAAACTCCGGATAATCCATACACTTTATAATGCCCAGGACAATGAGGTAGCCTCAAAATCGGTAGAAGGTAATATCATGGCAGGGCGGCAAAAAACACTGGAATCCACCCTTACCCTTTCCGATCCACGTCGCTGGGATATTGATGATCCTCATTTATACAAGGTAAAAACGGCTGTTTATGTCAATGAGGTGCTTATGGACGAGTACCATTCTACTTTTGGTGTTCGGGATATCAGATTTACGGCCAACCACGGGTTTTACCTCAACGATCGGAGAATCCAGTTAAAGGGCGTAAACCTTCATCATGATTTGGGGCCACTAGGGGCAGCCTTTAATCTTCGGGCGTTGGAGCGCCAATTGGAAATCATGAAAGGTATGGGGTGTAATGCTATCAGGTCAAGTCATAATACGCCCGCACCCGAATTGCTGGATCTTTGTGATCAAATGGGTTTGTTGGTTTTTAATGAAGTTTTTGATAAGTACGATGCCAAAGCCGGGATTCAGGATACGACAGACTTTGACGATTTTGCCCATCGCAATATCCGCAACTTTGTTGTCCGGGACCGGAACCATCCTTCCGTTTTTCTTTGGAGTGTCGGTAATGAAATAGGAGATGTCCAGTGGAACATCAATAATGGGTTTCATCGATTGAATACTATGATCAATTACCTGGAGAAATACGACAATACCAGACCCAATACCCTGGTTTGTGATAGCAAGGAAAGTGCTGCTTTGGAGCATTGGCGGTTTTATGATGTACACAGCTGGAATTACGGGCGACGCTATAGCCTGGCACGGCAATTGGAGCCGGACAAGGCCGTCATCATCAGTGAATCTGCTTCAACTTTGAGTACAAGGGGTTTTTATGAATTCCCATTGCCCGAAGAAAAAACGGATTTCACCAGTTCCCTGCAAGTGAGTTCTTATGACCTCAATGCACCCTGGTGGGCAGAGATTGCCGACGATGATTTCATGTGGCAGCAACAAGAGCCCTATATTGCAGGAGAATTTGTCTGGACAGGTTTTGATTATCTCGGTGAACCAACACCTTATAATAATCAATGGACCCAGGAAAATGGTATGACGGACAAAGAGGCTTCCCGTTCTTCCTATTTTGGTGTCGTGGATTTATGTGGCATCCCCAAAGATCGTTACTATCTTTACAAAAGTTATTGGAACCCCAATGAAACGACGATTCATATTTTGCCACATTGGAACTGGCCGGAGAGAGTAGGGGAGGTAACCCCGGTTTTTGTTTACACCAATGGTGATTGTGCCGAATTGTTTTTGAATGGAAAATCGTTGGGTAAACAATGTAAAGATCCAAAATCTAAAAATTCCGTCGAACGGTTCAGGCTGATGTGGAAGGATGTAGTTTATGAACCTGGCGAATTGACAGTAGTGGCCTATAAAGCCGGAGTCGAGCTAGGAAGGCAAAAAATGAAAACGGCCGGAAAACCACATAGTCTGAAGATTACGCCGGATCAAAGAACCTTAAAGGCTGATGGAGAAGATTTGTCTTTCGTATTGGTAGAAGCCATCGATAAGGACGGAAATCCATGTCCATTGGCTGATCATAAACTCCGGGTAGACGTGATCGGTTCCGGAAAGTTGGCTGGGGTTGGAAATGGAAATCCACAATCCATGAATAGCTTTTTGTCGGAAAGTGTGGATCTGTTTTACGGCAAAGCCATGCTGATCTTAAAAGCTGACAAAGTCCCGGGAAATATTGAACTCAAGATCAATTCCGAGGGTTTGAAATCAGAAAAATTAACCCTCCTTGTAAAATAGACTTTATGTACAGATATTTTGTTTTTGTTGTTTTATTAATAGCTGCCTGCACCAAACAGGAACCTGATGGTCCGGACCCGGTAGAAATAGATTTTAGTCTGATCAGGGGGGCTGATCTGTCGGCCCTCCCAAAGATTCTGGAGACATCCACGGCTGCTTATTTCGACGCTGACGGGAATTATGAAAAATTGTTGACCACCTTTGCAAAAAACGGAGGCAATACTATACGGCTAAAGCTTTGGCACTCTCCTGCTGACGGTTTTTCCGGGTTTAATGATGTAAAAACCTTTGCAGAAGAAATAAAAGCAGCGGGGTTGAAAGTTTGGTTGACGGTTCATTATTCTGATACCTGGGCCGACCCGGGAAGTCAGGCAACTCCTTCGGCCTGGCAAGGGCTCACATTTGAACAGGTCCAGGACAGCATGTATAATTACACCGCCAGAATTGTCAATGAGATCCAGCCGGATTTTATTCAGATAGGGAATGAAAACAATTCCGGTATTTTATTTCCCCATGGGAATATCAGCTCCAATCAGACACAGTTCAAATCATTACTGGCAACAGGTTTACAGGCGGTAAAAGATAATGATCCTGAGGCAAAGACCATCGTACATTTTGCGGGTATCAGTGGGACTACCTGGTTTTTTAATATCGTAGGTGATCTGGATTTTGACATTATCGGCCTGTCTTATTACCCGTTTTATCATGGTAAAGACCTGACTTTGTTATCCCAGACATTGGATAATCTCGCGCAGACATATGACAAGGATGTGATTATTGCAGAAACGGCCTATCCATTTACACTGGACTGGAATGATTGGACCAATAATATTGTGGGTAGCGAAGATGATTTAATTCTACCTGATTACCCTCCAACCCCGCAGGGACAAAAGGACTTTGTGAATAAGATCAAGCAGATAACAAAAGAGGCGGACAGGACTTTAGGTTTTTGTTACTGGGGGGCAGAATTGATCGCTTTTGACGGGGCAGAATCTCAAAATGGATCTTCCTGGGAAAATCTGGCACTTTATGGATTCAATAATTACGCCTTGCCGGTGATGGAGGCTTTTGCCAAAGATTGAGTACATGTTTGTAAAAAATGTTAAAATCCGAATTTTAAAAGGACAATAGTTTTATTAAAAAAATAGTTTATCTGTTTAGTAACCTAAACCGAAACCCGCTCATTAATGAACAAAAGCAAGTATCAGAACGACGAAAAATTACTTGAGCAGCTCTCCGGGGGCGATGACAGAGTCTGGAAAGCATTTTATGATGATGTCCGTGATGTGTTTTGTGGACATTTTATGAAATTTGCAGCTATTCCTCCATCTAAAGCCCTGGAATTGTTACATGATGCGATGGTAATCTTTCATCGTAAAGCGGTCAGTGGCAGCCTTCAACCTCCTCTTCAGTCGCTTTTAAGAACTTACTTGATCGGTATTGGCAAAAATCTGTGCAGACGCAAGGGTTTTAAACTTGCTGACGAGGGAGAGGACAGTCTGAAGCACCTGGCCGATGATTGGATAAACGAACAGGAACAGGCAGCTGAAAACGCAGCTGTAGTGAAAGATTATTTGACGAAAATCGGTGAGCCCTGCAAGAGTTTACTCACGATGTTTTACCTGAAAGGGTATAGCATGGAAGCCATTGCCAGTAACCTGGATATGCCTTCCCCGGGAGCAGCGAAGAAAAAGAAATTTGATTGCCTCAAAGCCATCAGACAAATGATAAGATAATACGGAAATGAACCCACGACAAGTAAATATCGAAAGCATTGAATTATACCTCAAAGGAGCAATGACTCCTGAAGAAAGTCAGGCGTTTGAAGCCCGGATACAAAGTGATCCCGAATTGGCTGAAGAGGTAGAAGCTTACCGGGTCATTTTCTCAGGTTTTGAAGGCCTTGCCGGGGATGAACTAAGAGATAAGATGTCCTCCTGGTCCGCCGAATGGCAACAACAAGATATGGAGGAGACGATGTTGATCGAGGCTTTCCTCAAAGATGAATTACACCCTGACCTGAAACAATCTGTTGAAAAGCGGATGGCTGAGGATGTCTCTTTTGCCAGCAAGGTCAGTCAATACAAAACGGTATTGACAGGATTGGAAGGCCTGGCCAATGAGGCGTTTAAACAAACTTTGGCGGGCTGGGAAAACAGCGAGGTCATCCAATTGGATCCTGCTCAAAATAAATCCAAAAGAAACACCCGCACCATTTTCCGGAGCCTGGCCATCGCGGCATCCTTTCTGTTGGTAATAAGTGTAGGTTTAAAGTGGTATGCCTCCGCCAATTATAATGCCGTGACTATCGCGGAAACTTCCTACTTCCGTCCGGAAACCGGAGGAACTATGGGCAATCTTGAACCAGAGACAGCCTTGCTTGTTGAGCAGCAGTTTGCTCAAGCCCATGATTTCATGGAAATACAAGATTTTGAATCCGCTATTGAATCCTTTGACAATGTATTGTTGTCCATGGATTTAGCAGGCCTTGCTGAAAGCCGAAAATCTGCTCTTAGAGATAATGCCATGTATAGTAAAGCGCTGGCTTTACTGGCACAGGAGGAAGATTTGGAAGAAGTGAAATCCGTACTGGAAGAATTAAATGCGACTACGGAAGATCAATATTACAAAACAAAAGTGAGCGAATTAAAGGCTCGGCTCGACAGTTTTTGGTTCCGGATCAGGTGACCTACCAATCCATGTCTTCCAGTTTGTCTTGTTTGTAATATTGCTTGGTAAAAGCACGTTGTTTTTGTCTTTCCAGGACAAGTTTTGCCAATCCAATATGCGGGGGCTCCGGAGCAAGCGGATGCATGGCTGCTTCCACCTTACGCTCATCCACATCAAGCCGGTACATCAGGCTAAAAAGAAATTCGGTCCGGTTCTGAATAAGGAAATCCATCCGCTCGGCCAGAATCTCCAACAACTTTTCCTCTGTGATCGAATCCTTCTCTATTGCTTCCAGTTCAAAATCCTTGGCGATGAGATCTTTGGTGTTGTCCAGTGTTTTTTTGTCCATATAGTCAGCAGATTAATGTTATACAAAGTTAATAAGGTTCTGCTTTTTTAAGGCAACAGGAGTGAAAAAGGTTCAAAACTAAAGGAAACCGTTTTGAATTCAGAGAACAATATTTACGTTGACTAATTGAAAACCACCGTTCAGGTTCAATTTCCCGCCGTTTACCACTGCTCGCTTGATGTTGAGGCAATTTTGGCCTATCTTTAACCTTACCAAAGCGAGACCCCGCTATTTGGTCAACAAGTTTAATCCTTATGAATATGAAAAAGTATAGATTTCTTTTTCTCCCCCTCCTTGTATTGATAACTCTCCCGGGACTTAGACTATCCGCCTCTGTCCTTTTCGTTGATGCTGCTTTGTCTGAAATCAGGGAAATGGCAGCACAGGAAGGTAAATTGTACTTTGCCCATTTTTCTGCCGATTGGTGCATGCCTTGCCAGTGGATGGAACAAAATACTTTTCAGGATCCAAAGTTAGCACATTTTGTCAATCAGAATTATCTGGCTGCACGTCTGGATGTAGATCATTCGGAAGGACAATGGTATCAAAGCCAATTCAAAGTAGAAACGCTGCCAACCATACTCATTTTTAGTTCTCAGGGTGTTTTATTGAATAGAATCGAGGCTTCCATGGAAGCAGAGGAGTTTTTGGAAGTGCTGGAGAACCACAACAGGCCAGCCAATAGAATATCCGTCAGGCCACCTCAGGTACTTACGGTAAATATTCCGGTATTGGATAGCCCAAAAGCGAGTTTTGTTTTTTCCAGACCTGCCCTGGTTCCAGAGAGGCAGGAATTTTTGGCCACTGCCAATCAGCCGGTATTTGCCAGACAAACCACAGTGACGGCAGCTGTCGAAAAACCTGTTCATTCCTATCCTGCAAGTGAACCTTTGGCTTTTACGCCAAGGTCGGTTCCTAAATATTATATCCAGACAGGGGTTTACACCCAATACCAAAATGCCGTAAATCAGGTACACATGCTGGAAAAAGACTTTGATCAGCCCGTGAACCTTTATACACATAGGATCAGCGGTAAGTTGATGTATTTTGTCACCATCGGAGACTTTTCCTCTAAAACCAAGGCTAAAAATTTCTTGTACTTTCTTTTACGCAATGATGTCAAGGGGGAGTTGAAGGAGCAATAAATGGCTTTTTCAAAATGCCACTTTTCCAGTATTCCAATTTTAACCAGCGCTATTTATTTTTGTCACTTTAAAATAAAAAGCTTGAAATTTCCAAAAAAAGCTTACCTTTGCGCCCGTTAATGCCGCCGTCCCTTAATGGGAGTAGGTGGATATGGTTAAACCAAACACATTTTATTAATGGCTGTAAAAATTAGATTACAGAGAAAAGGCCGTAAACAACGTCCATTTTACCACATTGTGGTAGCTGATGCAAGATCTCCAAGAGATGGTAAATATATCGAGAATATCGGTATGTATAATCCTTTGACAAAACCTGCAACAATCGAATTGGATCGCGATGCAGCATACGACTGGCTCATGAAAGGTGCACAACCTACTGATACTGCCCGTGCTATTTTGCGTTTCAAAGGTGTGATGTACAAAAAGCACCTGCAACGCGGAGTTATTAAAGGTGCCATGACTCAGGAACAGGCAGATGCTAAACTGGCAGAATGGATTGAGGCCAAAGAAGCTAAGATTGCTGAAAGAGTAGCGAAAACTGAAGCAGAAAAAGCAGCCTTCCACGAAATGGTGTCCGGAACAGCACCTCCTCCTCCGGCTCCTGAAGTAGAAGAAACCGCTGCTGCTGACGCTCCCAAAGCTGAAGCGCACAAAACACTCGCTGAGATTGCCGAAGAAAAAGCTGCAGCTGAAGAAGCTGCCGCCGAAGCACCAGCAACCGAAGAAGCTCCTGCAGAAGAAACACCGGCTGAAGAGCCAGTGGCTGAAGCTGCGGAAGAAGAGCCAGCTGCGGAAGAAGAAAAGAAAGACGAAGCAGGGGAATAATTAACCGCTTCTTCAATAAAGATTTTAAGCCCGGACGATTGATTGCGTCCGGGCTTTTTTTTGGGAACAACGATTCTTCGTATCCTGCCGTGAGCCTGCCCCCGGCAGGAAATGCCGGGAAGGTCGTTATCGCTCCATTTCTCCCCACTTTATCCTTGCTTTTTCAATTTTTAACAAACACTATCCTTCCCAAATTTGCCTATTCTGTTTTTTAAAACGTATATTTGCGTCGTGGAAGGCACTTGTATAGTTTTTTCCACCCAATTACTTGGCTATACTTTATTCTACAAATAATTAGTGAACCTGGTAGTGCCTTAGATGCACTATCAGGTTTGCCTTTAAAAGGACCAATATATATGCTCGATCTAGAAAAAAAATATGCGGATGTACTCGAGACCCTGGCTGAACAAATCCAGGCGTCTGAAGAGCTGGCTGCCTACCTCGAGGAAGAGGAGGAAGATGATTATACCCATCTCAAAGAAAAATTCGAACCGCATCTCGCTGTGCTCCACAATGAGGTAGCCAAAGATAATCCACTCCAGGTCATTGCCCTGGAAAGAAAAATGCTCGATGACAGGTTTGAAGGATTATTCCTGCCCAAACTGCTCGGTTATGCTGTGCTGAGAGGAGAGTTGAACAAAAACCTGAAATACGTCCGTCCCCAGGAACATTTCAAGGCAGTACTGATGACCATCTGTAACTCGGCCAACTTCGACATCCTCAAACGTCGTATCGGTCAGTCTATCCAGATGGGTTTTGCTTTCAGCAGCGATATATGGATCACCAACCTGATCAACGAGATCGATAACCGCAGGGTAAGACATTACCTGATGGGGCATAAATTGCCCAAATATCGCGATGTAGAAGAAAGGGAAGTGGGGCTGAACCGGTATCAGCGTCAATTTGTCCATGACCATTATCAAACGGCAGATTTTCCCCAAAGCGCAACAGAACTTAAAGTATTGTTCTCTTCCCTCAAAAATTTCCTCATCGTCAGGATCAATGATAAGGAACTGGATAATGCTTCCCTGATCGAACCTTTGATGGATTTTGTTGAAAACAAGGAACTTCAGGGAACGCAAGAGCACCTGCAGCTGATGGGACTGGTAGCCGGGTATTTTGACCTGAGCACCGCTGACCATAAAAAACTGGCAAAGATATTCAACAAGATCAGGCAGGAAATGCCAGAGTTTTCCGAAACCTTCCTGAAATTTGTCCTGGAATTGCATAAGAGTGCCGCTATTGACCTCAAACCCGATGCGGATAACAGGATCTCTTCCGTTGTGGATAAAAAGATCAAGGATGAATTGACGGTTTATTATGAACTGATGGATCTTATCCAGGATAAAGGTTATATCTCTGAAGAGGTTCAATTGGCTGTAAAGGCATTCTACGATAAACATGAAGGATTATCCCTGGTAAATGAATGTGTCCGGATGACCATTTATGACTGTTTTGTGCGATTCATCAATAACCTGGAAGCGGTGGCTTATACCGACTTTTTCGAAATTTCCAAGCATTTCCCGGTTTATATGGAAACCTTCGTCAACCAGAAATTTAACCAAAAACTGGAAGACCTGTCCATGAAATACGTGCGAAAATTACTCAAGCGATTTACCGATAAACGGGGAAAAGACTACCAGGATATCAAAAAATTCGTTTCTACCGTATTTGTAGACCTGAACTTCCAGACAGAAAAAGAAGTGGTGGAGTTGTTCAAAACACGCCGCACCCGTAAAAAGAAAGAAGCTTAAACAGTTTTCAGTCCCGGGTCTTCCGTCTTCTGTAATTTGGGGTTAGGCAGGCTGGGATATCCCGGATTTTTGTACCAACAGGAATCCGGGATTTTTTTGTCAAAACTGTACACATGGAACCCAATATGAGTTCTGAGGTGTGGCGCCGGCTGCCAGGGATTGCACCCATAGTTAAACGATAAAATATCATTCCGGAACATTCCTGTAATTAACCCTGAGTACAGCTCAGCAACTTGGGGCAAGAAACAAGAAGAACCCTGAAACGGGTTCAATATCATTATTTTGCAGACTTCGACAATTGTCCTATCCCACCAGGGGTATTTCCTGCAATAGTGCTTCTAACCATAACAGCTCTTTCCTTTATCGAAAAAAAAAGTCTTTGCATAGATAATTTTTGACCTGTCCGTTAAAGTACCTAATATTGTTAAAAAATAACCGACAATGATAAAGGATTTTATAGCCGGGTTAACTTCTTACGGTAAAGCATTCCGCGACATTTCCAAATACAGACTCTGGAAATATGTATTGGTGCCAGGCATTATTAGTCTGCTATTGGGTATTGCCATTTTTTCCAGTGCCTGGGCTGCCTCTGATAATATTGGCGGATGGCTTATTTCTTTTTATCCCTTTGAATGGGGGAGCGCCTGGATAGGAAAAGTAGCCAATGTATTTGGCGGCCTGCTGGTTGGCGTGACAGGTTTGCTGCTGTTCAAATATATAGTCATGATCATCGCCTCTCCGTTCATGAGTTTTCTATCTGAGAGCATTGAAAAAAAGATGTACGGAAGCAATGCTCAGAGTCCCAATCTGCAAATGATCATCAGTGATCTGGTTCGTGGTCTTCGGTTGGCATTGAGAAATATCGTTCGTGAATTGTTGTTTACCCTGCTCATCATTTTGGTCGGCCTCATCCCCATCTTTTCTCCTTTTGTGGCCATCGTCATTTTTGTCGTACAGGCCTATTATGCCGGATTCGGGAATATGGATTATACCCTTGAACGCTATTACCGGGTCAAAGGCAGTGTTCAATTTGTAAGACAATACAAAGGGCTGGCCATTGGTAATGGAACGATTTTCCTGCTGCTGCTGTTAACCGGAATCGGTTTTTTAATAGCCTTGCCTTTGGGAACTGTTGCAGCTACCACGGAGACGCTGAAGCGTTTGCCGGAGACGCCGGAGGAGGAAATTTAGGATTCCCGGGAGAGAGCCATTCCCTGCCTATATCGTCAAAAAAAACCAAACAAAAAAATCCTGCCAATCCCTAAATCCCCAAAATCCCGGTCCAGACACCTGGCATGAACACAAAGCTGAGGAGTAGAAGCGAAACTTTGTTGGTAAATACCTTCAGAACAGCAGAACCGTAGAATATTGAATAACGAAGTTTCAGGAAGTTATTATTGGGAGTAAAATTATTCTAAGAACTTATAACCAACCCCCCTGACGGAAATAAAATACTTTGGATTCTTCGGATCCTCTTCAAAGTATTTGCGGAAGGAAAGGATGAAATTGTCGATGGTACGTGTGGAAGGGAAGACATCATAGCCCCAGACCGATTGTAATATCTGGCGGCGGGAGACGACCTGGTTTTTGCGGTCGATCAGCAATTTGAGCAGCATGGCTTCTTTTTTGGTGAGCATGAACTCACCTTGTTGACCATGGGCTTCGTAAGTTTTGAAATTCACTTCATTATTGCCAAAAGTATAAACAGAAGTTTCTTCCTTTTGTACTTTTCCGGCACGTTGGAGCAATTTTTGAATTCTCAGTTCCAGCTCTTCAAATTCAAAAGGTTTGGTGAGGTAATCATCACCGCCGAGTTTCAACCCTTTGATGCGGTCTTCCCCGGTATTTCTGGCCGTTACAAAAATAATAGGGGTTTCGAAATCAGATAGTCTAATCTGCTCGCAAATCTGGAAACCGTCCATATCCGGGAGCATTACATCCAGGATGAGGAGATCAAAATGCTGGTTACTTACCAGATCCATGGCATCCGAACCATTTTCGGCGGCAACGACTTCATAGTCGGATAATTCCAGGTTAAGTTTTATGGTATTGCGAATACTCGCTTCATCTTCAACTAATAGAATGCGCATGATTTATTCGATTGGTAGTGTTACAATGAAAACTACTCCCGATGGCGAATTGTTTTCGATTCTGATCCTTCCTTTATGGGCCTTTACAATTTCCTTGGTGATGAACAGACCCAGCCCGGTTCCTTTCGTTTTTCTGGTGGCTTCATTACCTGATCGGTAAAACCTCTCAAATACTTGTTTTTTTTCTGCATCAGAAATCCCTGTTCCGTTATCGGCAACAGACAGGTTTATTTCTTTTGCGGTTGCTGAAATGTGAATTTTTATTTCCGGAATATTTTCGTTGTATTTTATAGCATTGCCGACGAGATTGTGAACGATAGCTGAAATACCTTGTTTGTCGGCATAAATTTTTGGGAGATTCCTGCCGCAAGAGACTTCAAAAACAGCCTTTGGGTGTTTGTCCCGGTACTCTTCGATTATCGTTTGGCAAATGTTGCACAGATCCAGGTATTCAGGAAAAGGCTTGTAGTTGGAATCCAGCTGGGCTGACAATAAAAGGTTGTTGACCAGGGAGTCGAGCCTTCGGGTTTCCCGCATGGCATCATTGCCGAGTTTCAGTTTTTGTTCTTCCTTGAGTTTTCTTTTAAGAATGGTCTCCAGTATCAGGCTTATCGATGCAATAGGTGTTTTTAATTCATGGGTGATGGCCAGCAGAAAGTTTGTTTGATTTTTGGATACCTGGAGTGCCTGGCGGTAGGATCGGTAGACAAACCAAAAAGATATGGATAAACTCAGCCCGAAAAATATGGCTTCTCCAAGGATCATATTATTTTGGTTCGTCAGTTTTTCTTCCAGATTTTGCATTTGACGCGCCTCCTCTGCAGGGCTCAGACCCTGTTTTTGCAGAACCTCAACTTTCAGGATATGTATTTCAATGGTTCGTTTTCTCAATAATACAGCCCACCAGGTAAAGGCAGCGCACATATAAATAATGAGCCCTATGGAAAAAAACCTTAAACGTTTAGTTCTTTTACTTACTGGCATTTGTTTATTTTAGTTGAAGGCTTGCTTAATTGGAAAAGACAAATATTCCTGCCAAATTTGAAATTAAATACTGCTAAGAGCATAGTCCAATAAGGATTTGGCAGGTTATGGATTTGACCTTTCGACAAAAATCAACTATTTTTTTTAAAATAACGTACCTTTAATGCATAAAAATTTTAACAAATGCAGATTGATCCGGGAGCTTATATAGCTGAATTACTTTTTGAAAACGATACCGTGAGCTTACCGGGGTTTGGTAGTTTTATCAAAGCCTATAAAAGCGCTAACATCGATTATGTCCAGGGGGAAATAAAACCTCCTGCCTCTGCCCTGAGTTTCAATCAGAACCTGGTGATGAACGATGGGCTTTTAGTCAGGTTTTTAAAAAAGAAACATGGCCTGCCTATTGCCAATGCAGAACAGGTCGTTCAGGAATACATTGCCGAATTGAAATTAAAACTCGAAAAAAAAGAATTTATTACCTTTCCCGGATTAGGCAGGTTGTATAAGGACTTTGAAGGCAACTTTAAGTTTTTACCTGAAAACACCAACTTCAATACAGATACCTATGGTTTGCCGGACCTCCAGTTTTATCCTGTCTCAAGACCTTTTACTGAATCCGGAAAAAGTACAGATATGACTTCTCCCACCAAAAAAAGTGACACATTTACCCAAGGAGTAGCCGACTGGTTTACCGATAATCTGTTGTGGGTTGGTTTGGCAGCTGTTTTGGTCGTTTTTGCTGCGATTTACATGACGATGTTCCGAAATCCGGCTAAGGATGCAACTGCTACCATCAATCCGGAAACAGAACGCATCAATATTAGTCCGGCTGATGCAGAAGATGATTATGAAGTTGTGGATGATTTCTATGATGACGAAGACGCTGCCCTTCCCGATGATGAATTGCCTCCTGCAGATCCGCCGGCTGAAGAAGATTCTGAAGCACCGACTTTATCTGCCGATGAAAAGGTCGCTGTTATTATAATAGGCAAGTTTGGAAAACAGTCCAACGTAGATAAACTGGTCAAACGCATCTATGAAGCAGGTTATGAACCCTATACGGACAAAGAAGGGAAACTCACCGTTGTCGGGGTTCAAATGATCTACGAAGAAGAAAGTAAGGTCTATTCCACCCTTGAAAAAGTTCGCAATAAATTTGAAAAGGATGCAGAGATTCTGAGAATGGGGCGAGAGGATTGAGGGGGGGAATGGATTGAATATTATGGAGAATAATAATTGCGTGAATTTTAGGATTGAAGTAAGGGAGCGACTGGTTGAAGCAAATTTTCATGGAATCGTTAAAATGGATGACAATGTTACCTGTTACTGCGAGCACAAGAATAATCTCCCGTAAACTCACAAAATGAGGAACTTCTAGGTATGCATATTTCCGGGCTGCCCAAAGAGGGCGTTCCAAAGCAGATTTTTTCAGCAAATTAAGTTTCCATTGAAGAAGCGGATGAAACAGACATTTGGGACAGATCTGAAAATAAGTTAAACAATTTTTAAGGATAAATTTATCCGGGATATCTGCGAAGAAAGTCTGGACTTGTTAAAATCTCGCCTTAATGAGAAAACATGTTTCCTGAAAAAAGTATCAATCTGCCTCTCCCGGCACTATGTGCTCGCGGATGTCGCTGCGCTCCAAATCTCCTTCAATCTAAATCAAGCTCTTTCAATCTAACTCAATGAAACGACTAAAATCCACCGGACCGGCCATTCTTATCACTTCCGCCTTTATCGGCCCGGGAACGGTGACGATATGCTCTTTGGCAGGATATTCCTTTGGATATGCTTTATTGTGGGGACTTATTTTTTCAGTGGTGGCTACGATTGTTTTACAGGAGATGGCAGCGCGTTTGGGGTTGGTTACCCAACAAGGACTCGGCGAAGCTTTGCGAGGACAGATAAGGCATCCTTTCTGGCGGATTATTTCATTAGTGCTGGTATTTGCTGCGATTATTGTTGGTAATGGAGCCTATGAAGCGGGCAACATAAGTGGTGCTGTTTTGGGGTTGGATACGGCTTTCGGCAGCCTGGATTTATCTGTTGGAGGCAAAGCCATCAATCTTTGGGGACTCGTTATTGGATTGGTCGCTTTGGTTTTGTTGACCTCCGGGAGTTATAAATTGATCGAAAAGACCCTGGTAGGATTGGTCTTAATCATGAGTTTTGTGTTTGTGGTAACGGCGGTAATGGTTGGTCCGGACTTGCTCGCCATGCTTAAAGGAATGTTCATGCCCGGAATTCCGGCAGCTCCGGAGGGAGGCCTGCTGATGGTCATTGGATTGATCGGGACCACCGTAGTACCTTATAACCTTTTTTTGCACGCCTCCTCTGTTTCAGAAAAGTGGAAATCACCGGAAGACCTGCCGGCCGTTCGATTTGATACCATAGTCGCTGTCATGCTTGGAGGCATTATTTCAATGGCCATCGTGGTTGCCTCGGCTGCCACCTCGCTGCAATCCGGAGCTTTCGTTAATAATGCGGCCGATCTGGCGATTCAACTAGAGCCACTTCTGGGGGACTGGGCAAAATATTTTATGGCCGGCGGGTTGTTCGCAGCAGGAATATCCTCTTCCATTACCGCTCCGTTAGCCGCCGCTTATGTGGCAGCTGGTATCTTTGGTTTTAAACCAGATTTTAAATCCGCTAAATTTAAATGGACAGGCGTAATTATTTTGTCTATCGGTATTCTGTTTTCATTACTCGGATTCAAACCTATTCATGTCATCAAGTTTGCCCAGATGGCTAATGGTATTTTATTGCCGCTCATTGCCGTATTTTTGTTCTGGATGGTAAATAAATCAGACCTCCTGGGAGCACATAAAAACAATCTTAAACAAAATATCCTGGCAGGGATCATTATCCTGATCACGCTTTTCCTGAGCGGGAAAAGCATTCTGTCGGTGCTGGGGTTGTTGTAGTTAATAGAGATTGATAGAAATAATGTTAAATGATTTTACTCCATCAATCTGCCTCAATCTAATTCAATCTAAATATGGAATCCATACCAAAAATAGACCTCAACTGTGACATGGGCGAAAGTTACGGACGCTTTAAAATCGGAAACGATGCTTTGGTATTGCAATACATATCATCCTGTAATATTGCCTGTGGTTATCATGGCGGTGATCCGCTGACCATAATGCAGACCATTGAATTGGCATTAAAAAACGAAGTGAAAATCGGAGCACATCCCGGGTTTCCTGATCTGCAGGGCTTTGGCAGAAGACCTATGAAGATTCCTGAAGCGGAATTGATGGCAATCATACAATACCAGGTGGCAGCCTTGAAAGGAATGACGGAAGCCGCAGGAGGGTACTTACATCATGTAAAACCACATGGCGCTTTGTACAATATGGCCGATAAAGATAAATCAATTGCGGCGGTAATCGTCAAGGCTGTTTCGTCGATTGACAAGGAACTCATCCTGTACGGTCCTCCGATGTCGTCATTGGCCAAACAGGCTTCAGATCTTGGAATTACCTTTAAAAATGAAGTATTCGCCGACAGGAACTATAACGAAGATCTTTCCTTGGTTAATCGGGCGGAGCAGGATGCATTGATCACGGATATGAAATCCATGTTTCATCACATTCACCGGATGTTGGTTGAAGGAAAGGTTAAGACATTGTCAGGCGTATTAAAAGATATCAATGCACAGACGATCTGTATCCATGGCGATAAACCAGAAGCCGGTGAAGTGGCCCGGTATTTGTCGGAAAGTCTTAAAGCTGCCGGATTTCAGATTGTGTAAATTGAAAAACTACTATGGCAATTTCCTATAAAACCCTGAGCGATGAAGCTGTTTTGATTGAATTTGGGACGGTGATATCGCCTAAATTGCTCCATCAGGTCCTCAGCATGGATCATTTGATCCGGGAGGCAGGCATTTACGGGATTCAGGAAACGGTTCCTGCTTATGCTTCTTTAGCAGTTTTCTACAGCTCGGACGTTTGGGAAGAGTCGAACCTGATTACGCAGTTGAAAGTACTGGAAGCGAGGATTTCTTCCGTTTTATTACCCGCACCCAAAACCTGGAGAATAAAGGTTGTCTATGACCCACCGGATTCAAAAGATATTTTGCATGTAATGCAGCATACAGGTTTGTCTTATGAAAAGCTTATCGGGTTACACATGAATGGCGAGTACCTCGTTTATATGTTGGGCTTTTTGCCAGGCTTCCTTTACCTGGGAGGAATGGACCCCCGGCTGGAGACTCCCCGGAAAAAGGTGCCTGACTTGAAAGCATCGGCGGGATCGGTGGCCATAGGCGGAACACAAACCGGGATTTATGCCCTCGATAGTCCGGCAGGATGGCATATCATCGGCCATACAGACATGAAATTCTTCGACAAGGAAAAAAATCCTCCGGTTGAGATAAAGCCCGGGGATAAAGTGGTATTTTTCCAGTAAGCAGTAACAAATGTCATTCATCGGCAAAATATCAGTAGCATCTCCCGGCCTCCTGACTACCATTCAGGATGGCGGCAGAACAGGTTATCGGCGATTCGGCATTCCCGTAGGGGGTGTTATGGATGATTATTCGGCAAAACTGGCCAACCTGCTTGTTGGCAATGTTCCGGGGGCACCCCTGTTGGAGATTACCCTGACCGGACCGGAGTTGGTTTTTCATCAGAAAGCCACAATTGCCATCACCGGGGCGGACATGAGCGCGAGGGTTAACGGTCAAACAGTATCCCTGTACCAGTCCATTAGGTTAAGCAAAGGGGATAAGTTAGGGTTTGGTAAGCTAAAAACCGGTTGTCGGAGTTATTTGGCTGTTGGCGGTGGATTTATAGGAGACTATAAGATGGGTAGTTGTTCCACTTATGTGCCTGCCGGATTTGGTGGACAGGGAGGCCACCCCTTGAGGAAAGGGGACAGTCTTTTTTTTCATCTACAGGAACCATTGCAAGCCGTCAGAAAAATACCACAGCATTTTATTCCCGTTTTTAAAAGCCCCGGGATCATCAGGCTGCAAAAGGGGCCAGAGTGGATAGGGGAGGACCAGCTGCTGAAATTTGAGACCACAACTTTTACCATAAGTAAAGATGCAGACCGCATGGGTATCCGGCTTTCTGGTCAGCTTGAAGGGATTGATTCCGGTGGAGCGATGATCTCCGCTCCTATGGCTCCCGGAGTAATTCAGAGGGTTCCCAGTGGTGAATTGATTATTGCCATGAAAGATGGGCAAACCACAGGAGGATATCCCAGGATCGCATCAGTTATTCACGCGGACCTCGGTTATGTAGCCCAGATGAAACCCGGAGATGAAATAAACTTTCGGGTGGTTGACAAGGAGCAGGCAAAAGCTTTATTTTGGCGTCGTGAAGCAAAGCTCAACCATGTCCGTGATCTTTGTCATACCGGGTAGGCGGTAAAAAGGGTAGAAGAGTTATGGAATTATTTTTAAGAAATTTTGTTTAATTTTAAAAAACCTTTTGCATAAGTATAAAAAAGATTTTACCTTTGCAGCCGCGTTTGAAATAAGTATGCTTATTTTAGAGGCTCCGTGGCTCAACTGGATAGAGCACCTGACTACGGATCAGGAGGTTGCAGGTTCGAATCCTGCCGGAGTCACCACATTTAAGAGAATAAACTTTAATACTATATCATGTCAAAGGTTTGTCAATTAACAGGGAAACGTCCGATTTCAGGAAATAATGTTTCCCACTCGAAAAGAAGAACAAAGCGTCGCTTCATACCTAATATTCAGAAAAAGCGTTTTTTCATTCCTGAAACAGGGGAATGGGTAACGCTTAAAATTAGCGCTAAAGCAATGCGTAATATCAATAAGCTGGGCATTTATGCTTACATCAAGAAATTGGAGCGTAAGGGTACTGAGACCGGCGTTAAATTGTAAAAAATTCAATCTAAAGCATAATGGCTAAGAAGAGTAAAGGAAATCGTCAGCAAATTATTTTGGAGTGTACAGAACACAAAACTTCAGGCATGCCTGGAACGTCCCGTTATGTAACCCAAAAAAATCGTAAAAATACACCTGACAGGTTGGAGTTGAAAAAATTCAACCCAATCCTTAAAAAAGTAACTGTTCACAGAGAAATTAAGTAAGGTTTTGAACTATTCATTTTTATTTGTAGTTTTATAACCAGAATAATTTCAAAAAAAATAAACAGACATGGCAAAAGTATCAAAGAACGCGAGAATTGCCCAACGTAAAGCAAACGCCAATTCAGGTCGTGATTACGTAAAAGTTGTTAAGAGTATCAAGGATGAAAAAACCGGAAAATACTCTTACAAAGAGGTGATGATTCACAAGGATGAGGTAAAAGATTTCCTCGCGAAGAAATAATTGATTTCTTTTTATTAAGAATGAAAATGAAACCCAAAGAGGCTTTTCTTGTTTTAAGGAAAGCCTTTTTGCATTGAGGTGGATATTTCAAACAAATTACCAACATGAGTTTTTTTAATAAGTTTTTTAATAAAGAAAAGAAGGAAGACCTTGAAAAAGGAATGGAAAAAACCAAAACTTCCTTTCTTGGAAAATTATCCAAAGCAGTCGCCGGTAAATCTACCGTTGATGTAGAGGTACTGGATGAACTGGAAAATGTGCTCATTACCTCAGATGTTGGTTTGGATACCACCGTTAAGATCATTGAACGCATCGAAGAACGGGTTGCCCGCGATAAATACCTGGGAACAGCCGAACTCACGGAACTGCTTCGGGATGAGATCGTTCAGCTTCTGGCAGAAAATAACACCTACGATTTAGAAGATTATACCTTACCCTCAACTGAGCTCCCGGCTATTATACTGGTAGTGGGGGTCAATGGTGTCGGTAAGACCACCACCATCGGTAAACTTGCCCATCAATATAAAAAACAAGGCAAGAAGGTAGTACTCGGGGCGGGAGATACTTTCCGTGCTGCCGCCGTTGACCAATTAGGCATTTGGGCCGATCGCGTCGGCTGTGACTTCTACAGCAAAGGTATGAATACAGACCCTGCCGCTGTGGCTTATGAGACCGTTCAATATGCCATAAAAAACCATTGTGATGTGGCGATTATTGATACCGCCGGACGTTTGCACACCAAGATCAACCTTATGAAAGAGTTGACCAAAATCCGAAATTCCATCTCCAAAAGAATGGAAACAGCTCCGCATGAGGTACTGCTGGTATTGGATGCTACTACCGGACAAAATGCCATTGAGCAGGCAACACATTTTACCAATGCTACCGATGTTACTGCTCTGGCTTTGACAAAACTTGACGGGACTGCCAAAGGTGGGGTCGCCATAGGTATTTCTGATCAATTTAAAATTCCCATCAAATATATTGGTGTGGGGGAAGGGATTGAGCAATTACAGATCTTCAACAAACGGGCTTTCGTAGACTCTCTGTTTAATTAAACTTTTTCGCTGGCCGTAATAAATTTATCGAGCAACCGATTGGTTTGCTGTTGTAATCGCTTTTTAAAAAAGGTCGTTCCTCCCAGGATACGGCCTCTCAGCCCCATGGCCTGAGCTGCCCATTTCCATAGCTTAAAATGGTCTTTGTGCTGAATGATTTTACCCTCTTCCAGGACCATATCCGCTGTAACGATATTGTGTACCTTTCTGCCTGTTTTGCTGAAAGTGTAAACCGCCTCCCATTTTACTGTCGCTTTTTTGTCATCTTCCTCCAGGATTTTAAACGTTACTTCGAGGTCTTTGGCATTTTGGCACAACATGGTCCACATGGCTCTGGCACGATCCCCTTCCAAACAGCCAAAGGCCGGATCCTCAAACACAATTTCATCATGATAACATGCTGTCATTGTCGTGGCATCCAGTTGTTGGAAGGCCTTGTAGAATTGTTTTACGATCGATTTTTCCGGCATATGCGTGAATTAAATTTGTTGAATTAATGTAAAGTGTTAATTGTTGTCTTTCAAATAGCTTTTCTAAATATAAGGATTAAAAATGGCGTGTGACCTGATTTTAGAAATAAGATTTGTTAAAAAATGTTAAGACAATAAGCAATATTTTAGATTTTGAAAAAGTTATATGTCCTATCCACTCAAAACGAAACTTAAACATTGATGAGAAAAGGCTTTACAAAACATAATTCAATCCTACACCATGAGAAATTTATTTGTAATAGCTGTTATGTTCTTTTTTGCTCAGTCCCTGCTGACGGCACAGGCCCGGTTTGTTGATCAGGCCTATGAAGATTATTTTGAATGGTTCCATAAAAACTCCCAGGTAAGTAATTTATATTCGGATGGTGCCGAATTATACACCTTTTCTGAAGTGATGGTCAGAGAAGAAGCTTGTATGGAGTCCGGAACGGTAACTTGTCTGCCCGCAGGTTTTCGGATTTTTAATAGGGTTGATGAAACAGCAGAACCGCACAAAGATAATATAAACGGGTATCATGATCTATGGTACAATGTTTCGGGTACAGATGTCTACGGCAGGTATTTTTCCGGATACATATGGGGGGCATTCATCGCAAAGAGCTGGCAATTGGCTGATGTGACGGGGGATGACATTGTCGAATTGACCATGGTGGGTATTGGTAACCACCAAAGCAAAAACATCAAGGATATCCAGGCTGAAGTAAGGGTGGTCGAAAACCACCGAATAATTACCAAAGCCACGGTTCCCGGTTTGTGTGTCTTTGAGGAGTGCGCTTCCAGTGCCCTGGTTAGAATATTGAAGGATCAACCGTGTGCCGGTGCTTTGATCGTTGAGGTCAGTACCATGACGATCGGATGTGCCGCCGGCATTGAAAAAGTTTACTTCTACCAGACACCTGCCGGGGATTTGCATAGGGTCTACCATGCAGAACTGACCACCAATCGTCAGTATCGCAATAAATCTTTCGAAGTTACAACTCCCAATGCAGGAACCGTTTTGTGTCGCTTTAGCCATGAAGATGAACAGCATAATCCGGTATGGAACGTCAAAAAACTAAAATCGGACACCAATAGCATCACTGAAACTACGCGTAAAAAAGCCCGGGCCTGATTTCTGAGATTGAAAATGGTTGGCAGGTTCAAATGTGTTGGTATGGAAAACGTCCTGCAATCGACCAATGGGATTGTTTACCGCGGAGATTCCCGCCGAAAGCCTTTACCGGGTATGTCGTACCAGTTGGAAGCACGATGTGTCGGAACAACCTCAAACTATTTGAAATTCCCTGCAATATTCCAAGTAATTCCAGGGCCCCCAAGCTGGAACTTGTTCCTCTTTGCCACAAGCCATGGATACAGATAACTTCGGGCCGGTGTACCGTGAATCATGGTTCGTCGGTTTTTTTAATCAAAAAATCGTATTTTTGGGAACAGTTTAAGAACAGATAGTGAAAAAATCATCCGGCAAAAAATATTTTTGCCTTCATTTGCATTATTGTAGTTGAATGTTTAGGTTCTTTGCATCTTTCGTTTCAATTGCACGACAAATCCCGGTTTATGAAATTTAATTGGTTACTTTTTTCACTGTTTTTTGTTCATTCCCTATTCGGCCAAAATGCCAATACTGAAAACGCCCTCGTCTTTCACAGTCCATTTGAGGCATCCGTCCTGAATGCCCCTTTCGGCAGTGCAACGGAGGATCACCTCAAATTATACCTTGCCACAGCTCCGCAAAATGATGAGCACGCCTTGAATTTCATCAAGCTGGAACTCAAAACGATGTTCGCCAACCTGGAACAGCAAAAGTTTGGTAAAAAATCGGCTACCAAAACAGTTGCTCTATTGCGGGATTACCTGGAAACCACCCTTTTGAAAAAATATGATCCTTATGTGAGTTTTGAACAACTCTTTAAATCCGGAACCTATAACGATGCCTCCAGAGCAGCCCTTTTATCCCTGATTTTAGAACATTTTCAGATTCCATTCGAAATGCGCCATGAAGGACTTTCCGTTGTAACCATTGTCAAAATGGAAGGTAAAAGTATACCGGTTTTCGATCCTGTGGACCCTGCAATGGAAGTGCGGTTTAAATCCAGCTATAGTCAGTTGCTTAAAGACCTGAAGTTGCTGAGTCAGGAAGAGACCCAAATGGACGATGAGGTTTTATTCCAAAAATTTTATAAAAACCAGGATGGAATCATTACCCCGGGACAACTCGCGGGAAATATGTATTATATCGAAGCATTGAATGCCTATCAGCAAAAAGAATATGTGACCTCCATGAACAGGCTTCAAAAAGCGCAATTGTTGTATCCAATGCCCAGAAACGGCGTGATTCGGCAGGCCTGCATGTTTCAGTTAGCCAGGAGAATAAATTTAAAATCTTTGGCAGGTTTAACCGATCTCTTTAACCTTTATGAGCAATATCCGGTTGTTGAAGTCAAGCATGAACTCGTCAGTGTTTTTACCAGGATAGCGGATTACCACATCATTCAAAAACAAGACCCGGACGGACTACACCCATTTTACCGCCACTTTGCCAATGAACTCAAAAGTGATAAAGACCTGATGACGAGTATCGACAGGGTTTATTATGTAAAACTGGCGCGCTATTATGCTGTTCACAGTAACAGGGACAGCCTTGTAAAGTATATTGATCTCCTTTACCAGAGATGGCCGAATGAAGCAGCTGTGCAGAATGCTCTGGCTGGATTCCTGATGGAATCCCTTCATCGTATTGCAGATTATGGAACAGGAATCACTCAGCTAAATGAATTTATTGCCAGGTACCCGTTTTTGGAATACAAACCCGAGGTGCAGGATCGCCGGCTGTATTTCCATTCCCTCCGGGTACGTCACTTTTTTGAAAATCAGCAGTTGGAAGATGCCATCAGTGCTATGACTGTTTTTGAAAATTATCTTTCAAAATATGGCCGGGTGGATCGTGTGGAATTATGGCTTACCACGGTTTATGCTTCTGCATCAACTTATTATTTTCAGGAAGCGGATTATGTCAAGGCCAGGGAAATGGCCAATAAGGCTTTGTCCCTAATGCCAGGCAGTGAATATTTTGCCCATCGAATAGAGGTGTTGAATCAGTATTAAATCCCAAGTTGATGGTTTTTTGCTTTCCGGCTTTTGCTGAAATGGAAAACGAGTTATGTTAAAAAATAGAATAAAAGCATTGGCCGAAAAATGGCATGCAGATACCATCGCCATCCGGCGACATCTCCATAAACATCCTGAATTGTCTTTTGAGGAAAAAGAGACAGCAGCTTTTATCACTCAAAAGCTGACGGACTTTGGGATTGAATTCCAGCACAATATTGCCGGACACGGAATTGTAGGATTGATCAAGGGCAAAAATCCGGATAAAAGGGTAATTGCCCTCAGGGCAGATATGGACGCTTTACCCATCAAAGAAGCCAACGAAGTAGAATACTGCTCTGTTAACGAAGGAGTTATGCATGCCTGTGGACATGATGTGCATTCTGCTTCACTACTGGGAGCTGCAAGGATTTTAAACGCGATTCGCAAGGAGTTTGAAGGCAGTATAAAGTTGCTTTTTCAGCCTGCCGAAGAAAAATTGCCGGGAGGTGCAAGTCTGATGATCAAGGAAGGGGTTTTGGAGAATCCACGGCCGGTCAGTATCCTTGGGCAACACGTTCATCCACCTTTGGAAGTTGGAAAGATAGGTATCCGTTCGGGTATTTATATGGCCTCCGCGGATGAAATTTACCTGACGGTAAAGGGGAAAGGTGGACATGGTGCCCTACCCAATACCTGTGTGGACCCGGTTGTCATTGCTGCCCATATAATTACCGCTTTACAAATGATCGTCAGCCGCAATGCCAATCCAAATATGCCTACTGTTTTGACCTTTGGACATATAGCCTCGGAAGGTGGGTCAACCAATGTAATCCCCAATGAAGTGAAGTTAAAAGGCACCTTGAGAACTTTTGACGAAAAGTGGCGATTTGAGGCTCATCGGAAAATAGAATCAATGATCAGCAGTATTGCCAAAGGCATGGGGGGCGATTATGAGCTTGACATTATGGTCGGATATCCTTGTTTGATCAATGAACCGGAGTTGACCGCGTGGGTAAAAACCGCAGCCGAAGATTATCTTGGCGCTGAAAACGTCATTGAGTTGCCGCTCAGGACCACGGCGGAAGACTTTTCATTTTATTCCCAGGTGATGCCCGCATGCTTCTACAGATTGGGTACGGGGAATGCTGCCAAAGGCATTACTTCTCCCGTGCATACCAATACCTTTGATGTGGATGAAGATTGCCTGGAATTGTCAACCGGGTTGATGTCCTGGATGGCTGTTAGTCAGTTGATGGATAAGGATATAAAATAAACCCGGATAATTCGGGTAGAATTGATTTAAGTATTCGCTAAATCAATTCCACCCGAGCATATCAGGATTCAACCAAATCAGTGGTTTTTAAAACCAACCCGCTCCCGCGATTCTGAATGGCCATGGAATGCTTAGCAGAATAAGGATAAGGCCGATCAGATAATAGGTGAAAACAGGCTTCCATGATTCCGATTTCTTGGCCTTGCTGTACCCAACCGTTATCAAAATAATGGCAATGAGCATCAGAGAAATATGTTCCACGGTATAAAATCTTCTTACCGAATCTTTCATAGTCTCAGCAGCAAATACAACATAAGGACTTATGAAATACAATATCAGACCAAGAATAAGTTGAATATGCACTCCGATAAGCGTAAAAAGAGGTAATTTTTTATCTTCGCTTTTCATCGGGGTCCCGGCCTTTCTGTTGGAGAAGGCCTTAACGATGGTAAAAATAAGTAATGCCAATACGATCCAGCGTAAACCGGAGTGCGTGTGTTTGAGTATTTCGTACATATTAAAATGTTGTTGGTTAACTTTTTGGTGAATAACAGGTTCAAATATAGGAATTGAAGATAAACTATTTTATTTCCCTCAATTTGTTTTTCAAAATAACAATTTGCAGAACTACGGGTTTAATGCCTGAACACCTTTTAAAAAAATCTATAAAATTGATTTCAATGAAATACCTGCTCCCGTCTTTTTTTATCATTGGGGAAAGAAAATGCGGTACTTCTTCCCTGTACAGGTACCTGATTGCCCATCCCAATGTTCTGCCAGGCAAAGTCAAGGAACCAGACCTGTTTTCCAAACCCTGGTGGAAGGTTCTATGGGGATTTCCAAAATACAGAGAACTTTTTCCGGCAGTCAATGCGTCAGGAAGCATCGAACTGAACTGGCCGGAATTGGATAAAAACGGGCAATTGTACAATGAGACGATCTCCATGGAGCGAAAAGAAGGCGTAAATTATATTACCGGGGAAGCCAGTGTCAATACTTTTTATTATGCCAATCCTCGACTCGTGAAAAGCTTATTGCCTGGGGTGAAGATCATTTTAATGTTGAGATCGCCGGCAGAGAGAGCATTTTCCCATTATCGGATGCATGAAAGGTTTAGAAATGAAGGGCGCAAATCGATGGCCCGTACCAATTTTGAAACGGATATTCGGGAAGAAATGCTAAAAGTTTTAAAGGGAGAGGAAAGTTTGTTGCTCGGGCCTTCCATTTATGTCAAAAAACTGCCCCATTGGTTAAACATTTTTGGAAAGGATCGTCTTTTAATCATACGTGCTGAAGATATGAAGGAAGCTCAAACGGCTTCAAAGGTGATGAATGAGGTCTTTGAATTTCTGGAGCTACCTCCTTTTGACATGGGACGTATGCTGAATCAAAGGTTTAATGTAGCTCCACCTAAAATGATGAACGATTCCATACGCCATGAGCTGGAAGCATTTTTTGAACCATACAACCAACAACTGAACGATTTATTAGGTCTTGAATTATACTAAATCAAAACTTTTATCCATTACCATCCATTGACCATTAAAACCCTCGATTTTATTATGATCAAAACTATTCATTTTTTTGCCGTCCTTTTTTTGATTTTTGCTTTTTCCAATTTAAATGCACAGAGTACCATAAGGGGAACTATTCAGAATGAAGCGGGAAACCCGCTGGAATTTGCCTCGATTTTTATTAAAGAAAATGGTAAAGGAGCTATTGCCAATGTAGAAGGCATTTATGAGATAAGACTTGCACCGGGGCGTTATACCATGGTGTTTCAATATTTGGGATATACCACATTGGTCAAAGAATTTGAGGCTGTCAAAGGTTCCCAGCAACTGGATATTGTGATGAAAAAGCAAGCTTATCAGTTGCAGGAGGTTCAGGTAGTGGCAGGCGATGAAGATCCTGCTTACACCGTGATGCGGAAGGCCATTGCCAAGGCAGATTATCACCGCAACCAGTTGGATTCCTATGAAGCAAAGGTTTACATAAAAGGATCGGGAAGAATGATCAATGCTCCGGCTTTGTTTCGTGCCCAGATAGAAAAAGAAGGGTTGGATTCCACAACAGCTTTTGTTACAGAATCCGTTAGCCGTATTGAATTTCAACGGCCTAATAAATACAAGGAAACGGTTATTTCCATTCGTTCCCAGGGAGAGGACAACGATACCAGCCCCAATGGTTATTTCCAGGGCAGCTTTTATGACGATGATAACGATGGTTCCGTTTCTCCCCTGTCGCGCAAGGCCTTTGCCTATTATAAATTTAAGCTGGAAGGCTTTTATGAAGACCGGGGGTATTTTGTCAATAAGATCAAGGTGACGCCGAGGTCGAGAGGGGAGAATGTATTCGAAGGGTATATATACATTCTGGAGGATTACTGGAGTATCCATAGCTTGGATTTGACGACTTATTTCCTGGGCTTTGAAAACAATATTGAACAGATATATGCACCCATCCGCGAAAATGTATGGATGCCGGTGAGTTTCAAGTTTAATATTTCCGGGAAAATCCTCGGCTTTAGATTTGAATACAAGTATCTCGCTACCGCAGATGATTATAAAATTGTCATCAATCCGGACCTGGATACGGATTTTCGGGTTATCGACGAAAGTATAGAAACGGAATTAGCGGCCCAGTTGGAGAAGCAAAAAGATCAGAAAAATGCTTCCGTTTACGAAAAGCTGGAAATCGGGGAAGAACTCACCCGCAAAGACCTGCGAAAACTGATGCGGGAATATGAAAAGGAAGAACAAAAGGTCCAGGAAGAACCGGAAGTGGTTTCTGAAAGAAATTTAACCATCGACTCTACGGCCTATGAAAAAGACTCGACTTATTGGGCGGTGGTAAGACCCATCCCCTTGACAAAATACGAAGTTAAAGGATATGCGCGGGTGGACAGTCTGGCTCAGGTGGAGAAGGAGGAAGAAGAAGGAGCGTCCGGTAGCGGATTTTCCTTTGACGATACGTTTACCGGGTATAAATTCAAAACGGGAAAAAAGTCTTCCTTCGGATATAGTTCCCTGTTGTTGGGCATTCAGTTCAATCCGGTGGAAGGATTCAGTTTGCATGAAGATTTGACCTTTACGAGCCGGCAGGAGAAAAGCCGGTGGGAGGTACAAGTGACCCCGAGGTATGCCTTTGCCCGTAAAAAATTAACAGGCATGGCTGGTATTAAAACGCTCTCTGATGATGATAACATCAATGGCTATGAAATCGGGATTAAAGGTGGACGATACATTTTTCAATACAATGAAGAGCGGCCCATCAATGAATTCCTGAGTATGTTTGAAAATCTGTTCTTCGAGCGCAATTTCATCAGGTTGTTCGAAAAGGATTTTGTCCAGGTTTACGGAGAAAAGACCATAGGGAAATGGAGCCTGAATGGTAGTTTTGAATGGGCAGAAAGATATACGCTGGAAAATAATACCCATCAGACCTGGATAAAATATGATGATCGCAATTATGCGTCTAATATCCCGGTCAATGATGCGGTAACACCACCCCTGGCAGGAGCTGAGTCAGCCTTTATTGCTGCTATCGGTTTCGACGTGCGTCCGTGGCAAAAGTACGCCATTCGGAATGGCAAAAAAGAAATTCTGGACACGGCAACACCTTTGTTCAGCTTTAAATATAGAACGGCCTGGCCCATTGATTTTTTAAATACATCAGCAAGCTTCAGTCAACTTGACTTCATCTTTAAACATCAGTTCCGGGTCGGAGCACGTTCCAATGTCCACATGAAGGTCAACGCCGGAATTTTCCTTGATAATAAATCCATGGCCTTTACAGATTTTAAACACTTCACCGGCAACCAATTGCGATATACGACTGCCGATCCGGTGGGTAGTTTCCGGCTGTTGGAGTATTACCGGCACAGCACCAATGACCGCTACCTTGCTGCCAATGTGCATTACGGCTTCCGCAAATTTATCATTACTCAATTACCTGCCGTCTGGATGCTGGGTATGCGGGAAAACCTGTTTGTGAACTACCTGAATACGCCGACTTCTCAAAACTATTTTGAAGTTGGATATTCCCTGGATAAAATTTTCCGCTTTTTCCGTCTGGAAGCGGTAGCTTCTTTCCAGGATGGAAAGTATAAGGATTTTGGCGTCCTGATCGGCATTTCTACTGAGTTGGGTGGGCCGGTGTCTGTGAATGTGGATTAGTATTTGGGAAAGGCGAGAAACTACGTAGCCGTCAAATTTATTTGACGGCTAAAATCATTAACTTAGGATTTTTTGCTAAAACCGTAGCTCGTAACGAATACGGTTAACTATTATTTATGTTTCCTTCTTGCTTATGGTTGCTAAGCAGGCAGGGGATTAGATTCATACCGAAAGCTTCCCCTTGCATGTTCTGGTTACAGAATAGTTCCTGACAACCTGGGAATTACTACTTTTCCGATAAAGAGTTTACTCCTCATAAAACATTAGGTGCCTACAGCACCAAAGCAACAGACCTCACTGCCGGGGGATACCGGGATTTGGTGCCTGACGGCACCTTTTGGATAATGAATTTCCGTTAAGAAGCCAACGTACCGCAAGCTTCCCTTGCATGTTCTGGTTACAAAATAGTTCCTGACAACCTGGGAATTAATACTTTTCCGATAAAGAGTTTTCTTCATAAAACGTTAGGTGCCTGTGCACCAAAGCAACAGACCTCGCGTGGACTGGGGATTCGGTTTGTGCCTGACGGCACCTTTGATAATGAATTTCCGTTAAGAAGCCAACGTACCGCTTCAGCTTGCATGTTCTGGTTACAAAGAGTTCCTGACAACCCGGGAATTAATACTTTTTCCGATAAAGAGTTTTCTCTTCATAAAACATTAGGTGCCTACAGCACCAAAGCAACAGACCTCGCTGCCGGGGGATACCGGGATTTGGTGCCTGACGGCACCTTTGGGATAATGAATTTCGGTTAAGAAGCCAACGTACCGCTTCAGCTTGCATGTTCTGGTTACAAAATAGTTCCTGACAACCTGGGAATTAATACTTTTTCCGATAAAGAGTTTTCTCTTCATAAAACATTAGGTGCCTACAGCACCAAAGCAACAGACCTCGCTGCCGGGGGATACCGGGATTTGGTGCCTGACGGCACCTTTTGATAATGAATTTCCGTTAAGAAGCCAACGTACCGCTTCAGCTTGCATGTTCTGGTTACAAAATAGTTCCTGACAACCTGGGAATTACTACTTTTCCGATAAAGAGTTTTCTCTTCATAAAACATTAGGTGCCTACAGCACCAAAGCAACAGACCTCGCTGCCGGGGGATACCGGGATTTGGTGCCTGACGGCACCTTTGGGATAATGAATTTCGGTTAAGAAGCCAACGTAACGAAAGCTTCCCCTTGCCTTACAGCAACCGTATACAGGCTTGCCGGTACTGTTTATCCTGCCGTTCCCGGGAATAAAGACCTATTATTGTAACCCGCAAATTTATTGCGGGATACAATAGTCTACTGGTTTTCATTTATCTCATCAAAGTAACATCTCCTTTCATCACTTCTTTACGACCATCGATATAAATCACTTCCACGTAATAAACAAAAACTGCAGGGTTCATCGGCTGCCCCTGGTATTTACCGTTCCATCCGTAATTTGGGTCATTGGCAGGAAAAGATCCGCCTTCGAAAACAGCATTTCCCCAACGATCAAAAATACGTAAAGCGTTTACAACCGCTATACCTTCGCCGCCAAAAACAGTGAAAGTGTCGTTGATGCCATCTCCATTGGGGCTGAAAACCGTTGGAATAAATACAGGAATATCCCGATTGACGAAAACGCTTACTTCGTCATAAGCCGGGCAGCCTTTATCATCAAAAGACCATAAGGCATAGGTGGTACTTTCTGCGGGATATGCCTGAGTAGTCAGCAATTCCGGATTGGTTAATGAATCCGCAGGAATCCAGATCAGGGAGTCAACAGAGAAATTCGGAACTCCACTTAGCGTAGCAGAACCGCCCAGGTCAATAAAAATATCCGGCCCAAGGTCTATCAATAATGGTTCGTTTTCCGGAATGGATACCTGGTCTTCCCAAAGGCAGTCATTGTTGTCCTGGACAAAGAACGTATAGTCACCCGGGCTCAAACCACTCACTGTAAATGGCAGAGCGGTTAGAGGCTGGAAAAATTCCCCATCAAGAGAATATTCATAATTTCCAGCACCTCCGACAATAGATTGTACGTTTAGAGTTCCACTTTGATCGTCAAAACAATCCGGGGCTTCAGGTATTAAATTCGCAACAATAGGTTCCGGAGCAGTAAGGACTACTTGTGATTCTGCCATACAACCTGCGATATCTGTAACCTGTACGCTATAAGTGCCTGGACCGAGATTGTTGATAGTCTCCGATGTGCCACCATTGCTCCAGAAGTAAGTATATGGAGGTAGACCGCCGTCAGCATTTGCTGAGAGTACACCGTCAGCTGAGTTACCACATAATATTTGCTGACTCACAGTTACATCGGTTGCTATTTCGCTCACATTAACCGTTGCGCCTCCTTCAATAACAACAGGGCAATTGGTGCCTTCAATAACAATAAAGTCAATCAGATAAGTCGTTGAAACGGACGGAGTAACTTCCAAAAGGTATCCATCCGAAATATCATTGAGTAAAGCGGTGGTGCCATTCTCGCCGGAGTATTGTACCGTAAAGGTTTCGTCACTGTTATAATTGAAAACCAAAAACGTGGATTCCCCCGCACAAATATTGGCATCTCCCGAAATGGAAGCGGTCAGGTTCGAGTAGAATGATAAATTCACATTAACGATCGAATCGCAACCATTGATAGCGGCTCCAGTTAATATTTCAGTTCCAGTTGGCATGTTTGCATCATAAGTCGTTCCATTAACAATAATAGATTCCCCCGCACAAAGGGTTTGCTCAAGATCAAATTCCGACACTTCCAGGAAGCTTATGGTTACGTTCACAATGGAATCACAACCGTTGGCTGCCGCATTTTCGAGTACCTCGGTGCCAGTAGTCATGCCGGCGTCATAAGTTGTACCGTTGACGATGATGGATTCTCCTGCACAAAGTTCGGGGTTGAAGTCGAACGTTGGATTTTGCAGGAAGGTCAGGTTTACATTGACAATGGAATCACACCCGTTGGCTGCCGCATTTTCGAGTATTTCAGTGCCCGTTGACATGCCGGCGTCATAAGTGTTGCCGTTGACGATGATGGATTCTCCTGCACACAATTCAGCGTTAAAATCAAAGGTCGGGTTATCGAGGAAAGTCAGGTTTACATTGATGATGGAATCACATCCGTTGGCTGCCGCATTTTCGAGTACCTCCGTGCCAGTAGTCATGCCGGCATCATAAGTTGTACCGTTGACGATGATGGATTCTCCTGCACAAAGTTCGGGGTTGAAGTCGAACGTTGGATTTTGCAGGAAGGTCAGGTTTACATTGATGATGGAATCACATCCGTTGGCTGCCGCATTTTCGAGTATCTCGGTGCCCGTTGACATGCTGGCATCATAAGTTGTACCGTTGACGATGATGGATTCTCCTGCACAAAGTTCGGGGTTGAAGTCGAACGTTGGATTTTGCAGGAAAGTCAGGTTTACATTGATGATGGAATCACATCCGTTGGCTGCCGCATTTTCGAGTATCTCGGTGCCAGTAGTCATGCCGGCGTCATAAGTTGTACCGTTGACGATGATGGATTCTCCTGCACAAAGTTCGGGGTTGAAGTCGAACGTTGGATTTTGCAGGAAGGTCAGGTTTACATTGATGATGGAATCACATCCGTTGGCTGCCGCATTCTCGAGTATCTCGGTGCCAGTAGTCATGCCGGCGTCATAAGTATGTGCCGTTGATGATGATGGATTCTCCTGCACAAAGTTCGGGGTTGAAGTCGAACGTTGGATTTTGCAGGAAAGTCAGGTTTACATTGATGATGGAGTCACATCCGTTGGCTGCCGCATTCTCGAGTATCTCGGTGCCAGTAGTCATGCCGGCGTCATAAGTATTGCCGTTGATGATGATGGATTCTCCTGCACACAATTCAGCGTTAAAATCAAAGGTCGGGTTATCGAGGAAAGTCAGGTTTACATTGATGATGGAGTCACATCCTTCCGCATTGCCTCCTGCCAGGGTTTCCATACCTGATTGATTGTCAATGTCATAAATAGTTCCGTTGATGGTTACACTCTCCCCAGGACACAAAGTGTCTTCATAAGTTCCGGAAGTAGGGCTGTTTATGAGAATACTATCCGTAAGATTAGCTGTACCAGCACAATTGGCATCAGCAATATCCAAAACCTCCAGGTTGATTAAATTTCCATTAAGACCTAATGCTGTCGGACAGATCTGTATAATAGTATCAGTATTTTGAACAGCAAAACTGAAATTGAAAGTTGTATCATCGTCCGTCAACGCATAGTTGATGTTGTAGGGGGCAGTACCTGTCATCGTGAATTGAAAATCAAAACAGTTGTCTTCACAAATACTGCCACCGTCACTGAGGTCAACTGTTGGGACAGAGAAGGTAGTGCCAATGGATATGCTGGAAGTGGCGGTACATCCATTGTCGTCGGTTATGGTCACACTATAATCACCGGGGCTTATTCCCATAGGTTCAAGCAGTCCGTCCAGAGCATCATCATCCCAGTCTATGCTGAGATTTGGAGTGCCATTATAAACAATGATTTCAATCCTTCCATCTGCAACATTAGGGCAACTTTCATCAAAGCCCGTTATGGAAATGGTCATCGCACAGCCAGGATCGTTTATGGTGAAAATGCAATCGGCAGCACACCCATTGGCATCCGTTACCGTTACGGAATAATTGCCGGCAGATAATCCGGAAATGTTAATCATGCCGGCTAAAGCTTCATTCTGATTGCCGGAAACCGGGCCATTCCATTCCAGCAGGTAAGGAGCAGTTCCGCCAGAAAAGTCAATCGTCGCAATACCATCGCTTCCTCCCTGGGTAGTTACCGGAGAATTCTGACTACAGGAAAGGATTATAGTTTCCGGATCGGTAACCACAGCAGAGGTGCTGGCCGTACAACCGTTATTGTCCGTAACGGTAACGTTGTAGCTGCCAGCTAATAATTCGGTCAGGTTTTCCTGTCCGTCAAGGGTGTCTACATCCCAATCGATTTCAAAGGGCGACATGCCCCCAATAATGGTCAGGTTGATAATTCCTGTAGTATCTCCGGAACACAATGGATCAATGACCGCTGTTTCCAGGCTTAAATCACAACCAGGTTCGCCGATGGTAAAGGAACATTCAAGGGAACAGCCGTTATTATCCGTCACGGTAACCATATAATCACCCGCAGATAATCCGGAAATGTCAATCATGCCGGCTAAAGCCTCATTCTGACTGCCGGAAACAGAGCCATTCCATTCCAGCAGGTAAGGAGCAGTTCCGCCAGAAAAGTCAATTGTCGCAATACCATCGCTTCCTCCCTGGGTAGTTACCGGTGAATTCTGGCTGCAGGAAAGCACCAGGATTTCCGGATCAGTAACTATGGTCGTTGTATTTGCAGTGCAACCATTTTCATCGGTAACCGTAACGCTGTAACTGCCGGCCAATAATTCTGTCAGGTCTTCCTGCCCGTCTAATGAATCGACATCCCAATCGATTTCAAAAGGTGACATCCCACCCATAATCGTCAGTTCAATTGTCCCGGTAGTGTCTCCTGCACACAGCGGATCAATGACTGCTGTTTCCAGGCTCAAATCACAACCGGGTTCGTTGATGGTAAACGAACAGGTAGTCATACAATCATTATCATCAGTGATCGTAAGGGTATACATTCCTGCTTCAAGATTGTTGACAAGGCTTTCTCCTTCATTATTTACAGTCTGATTTCCCGTAACGGGGCCTGAGTAATCAAGGATATAAGGAGCAGTGCCCCCGGATATTATTACGGAACCAATACCGTCATTTCCATTGGCCATGGAAACGGGGGATGATTCACTACAATTAATGGTCAATTCGTCTGGATCAAGTATCGTAATGGAAGCCACTCCCGCACAATTATCCCCGTCGGTAACAGTTAATTCATAGGTGCCGGCGCCTAAATTGTCGGGATCTTCGATACCGTCAAGGTTGTCAAAATTCCAATTGAAATCATAAACAGGGCTACCGTTATTTACCGTAACATCGAGAGCGGCATCTGTGCTGCCAAAACAGCTGACCGGTATGGATTCGGAGATGGAAACATCCAGCCCTGCCGTAACTGCCAGGGTTACGGTGGCTTCGCTGAAGCAACTTCCATTGTCTACAATAGCAAAAACCTGTCCGTTCCCTGATAAGTACGCCTCTTCGTCCGGAACCGGAGTGTCCGGGTTTGTAGAAATGTACCAATTGACATTTCCAGTACCTTCACTTACTGCGAAATTGATACTGGTAAGGTCAAAAAGACCCAATCCATTTCCTGTGTCACAGGAAGAAAGCGTCTGGTCATTGGCGGTCGGGCCAGGCTGTATGGTCAGGGTGATGGGAACGATTTCGGAAGGGCAATTGGCATCCTGAACCTGGGCATAGACGATTGTACTTCCGGAAATGAAATTATTTGGGATTAGAATCTGGTTGCTGCCTGCTGCATTTGTGTAGTAGTTCACTATGAGTCCTGAACCGTTATTGACGGTATTGTTTAGGGAATTCAGGTTAAATATGGCCTGACTGCTACCGTCGTCACAGGCTACCAGGCCTGCCGTACTGGCAGAAGGTGCTTGAGTTACATTGAGGGTTACCTGAGCAACAGAAGAAATACATCCATTAGATTCGGTGGTTGCATAAACAATTGTGGTTATGGGGGTAATATAATTTGATGGATTTATCATTGGTGTTGTCGCTGACGGATCGGTGTACCAATTGACCATTGCTCCGTTACCTCCGTTTACGGCATTCGTGAATTCGAAAGAGGTCAGGTCAAAAACAGCATTGGGCGTACCACAAGCCTGGGTGGAGTAATCAAAAGCATTGGGCTGATTCAGAAGTGAAATGGTTATTGGCTGGGTTGGTGAGGAACAAGTGCCGTCAAAAACAGCAGCATAAACAATTCCAGGACCACTAATAAAAGACTCCGGAGAGCCGATAGCGTTCGTTCCGTCCGAGTCTGTGTACCAAATTACAGATTGTCCTGAACCTCCGTTGACCGCATTGTTCAGGGTGGTCAGGTCAAAGGTTCCCTGGCCTGATCCATTATCGCATATTTCCAGTGGTCCGGCAGGATTTGCAACTGGCGCAGGCAAAACGGTCAGTGAAATAGCCGCCGGAGCTGAATTGCAATTGCCGTCGTTCACCACTGCATATACGATGGAGGTGGAACTTGAAAATGCCATTGGATTAATGATAGGTGTTGTCAGGGCAATGTCTTCAAACCAATTGACCGCAAAACCGGCACCACCATTGATCGTATTGTTTTCTGTAGTCAGGTTAAAAGTAGCAGTATTTCCACCCTCGTCACAGGCAGACAAAGAAGCGGTATTAGCGGTTGGTAAAGGTAATTGGGAGACTGGAATTGCCAATTCTGACTGGCACCCGGGGCCGCCGTTAGCATAGGCGTAATAAGTTGTATTGCCCACGGGAGTAACCAGAGACGATGGAAGTTGGTTGCCTCCGTCAGGTGGGGTGTTGCTGTGGTAGGTAATAGCAATTCCGGTTGACTGGGCATCCGTTACTACAGTGCTTAAATCAAGACTTTCTCCTGCGCAAACTGCTGCTGTTCCGGTTAATTGCAAATCGGGCGCCTGCGTAATGGTTACCAAAAACGGTTCTTCATCAAAACAGTCGGGCAGGGTACCATCAAAAGCATACAACTGAATCGTAGCATTGATCATAGCTCCTGCCATATATTGCGTTCCCGTTCCATTCGGCCCGGAATAATAGGCACCATTCCCGGTAGCTCCCGAAATGTAAGGGATGGCAGGCAAGGTATAGCTGCCACAGGAGTTTACATCATCTATATTATCAATTTGCGGTCCTGGGTCAATAGTAACCTCTTCCGGGGAAGTAGGAAAGGTGAATGGACAGCCTCCGGCAGGAAATGCCGCAGCGACAATGACAAATTCGGTTGTTTCGGTAATCGTAGTTGTATAGGTATCTCCATTGCCAACATTATTGGTAACCGTGTTGAACCCGGATGTTGCATTACCGATCTGTAAGGTTATATCATAAGTGTCGGGGCCAGAAATGATAAAGGTTACAGTTGCATCAACAGATCCACACCCAGAAGTGGGAGATACGGAAATATCCGCCGTCAGGGGAGGGGAAACGTTGAGGTTGACGGCTACGGGATCTGAGTTACAACCGTTTCCAGAGCTTACGACGGCATAAACAGTGGTTGCCTGGGTATTGAAATTGGTTGGATTCGGAATCATCGAAGTTGCCGACATATCTTCATAAAAAGTAACCGTATTACCATCGCCATCTATATTATTTTCCAGCTCAGTCAGGTCAAAGGTGGCAAAACCCATGCCTTCATCGCATTCTGTAGTGGTGACGGAGGTCGCATCCGGTGGGGTAACAAGGTTCACCGTGACTGGTACCGTTGATGACTCACAATTTCCGTCATCGACGGTGGCAAAAATGGTTGAAGGTGTTGGCAATAAAGAAATTAACTGGCCAACGTCAAATATGTTGATCGGACTAGTCCCTTCCATATTGAAATACCAATTGACATTGAGAGAGGCGTTTCCTCCGGTAATTTCATTTTCTACAGCAGTGGTGTTTTCTGAAATTAAAGCCGGTGGCAAAAACGTATAACAAATGTCGATTGAGCTGGCGGGGGTAATTGCTGTGGGAGTACTGTTGATGGTTATGGAAAATGACTCTTCATCGGTACAGGCCAGTGTGGCATCGTAAATGAACAGGGTAGTAGAGCTTGTAATGTTTGTACCCGGCAAATATTGAGTACCGCCGCCGCCTGAAGCGGTGTAATAGGCTTCATTGCCAGTCATGTTTGAACCGGAAATAGCCGGTAGGGTATAAGTATCACATTCAGTTACATTAGCAATCGGGTCAAAATTGTTTGGGTTACAGGGAATAGAAACAGGAGGCACCGTACATGGATCGGTCATATTGATACCATATTCCACTCCATCCGGACATGTTGGGCCAGGGGCACAAGCTAAAATGTAATCCCCATTGCCACAATTTCCGCTACACCCTGAAGCGAGATTTTCAGGGAAATAAGTTAATTCATTCGTAGGGCATGCTGGGGTTGAAATGTTAATAACGCGGTCACCCACCCCGACCTCAAAATCTTTAAATGCGCCGGCGGTTCGGTCACAGGAGTTTTGCATCAAATAAACGGTTTCCCCACCACCACATAAAGGTGTCCAGTCGTATTCATTACCGCTACCGCCTGAACTGGTCATGACAACTATGATAGAATTCGGAGGGATGAAATCTCCAGGGCCGACTGAGATTACATTTGGACATCCTGCGAGAGCTGCATTTAAAGGTGGTGTTAAAAAGGCACAACCTCCTGCGGTTCCCATATTGTCATTGACACCTGTTGTATTTGAAGGTACTTCAATACCAAAATCATCAACGTTTATTCCTGCACCACCTGAATTAATAATCATAAATTCTCCATCCGATTCATTGATGGCACATCCATTCACCATGACTGCTTCAATGGTCGGACATTGCCCATTCAGAATTGTGGAATAAGGGAGAGAAACGATGAGGGAAAGGAACAGGTAAAGCTTAAGTTTGTTCATAAACAACGACTGATTGCTATTTGAGTATTCGGGAAAGGGGTAAGGATTAGCAAAGGTAGTAATTTTGACAGGTCCTATTAGCGTAGTTTGTGTTAATTTTAAGTGACTTTTTAGGAAGTAATCGCTGCTTTCAACAGCCTGAAACGAGATCTGCGGTTTTTTAACCAAACTTCTTTAAAAAAATATTAGCTTTTGCAAAAGAAAAATTTTAACTTTGCGTCCGCTTTTGAAAAAATATGACTCCTTCCATTGTTGTCAAACGGTTGGTTTGAGTCCAAAATGAAAATAACAATGGATGCTCTGATCCAATTTTCGATCCCGGTCAAAGGACTGGGTTATGGCGAACATGAGTACCGGTTCAACATTGACAGATCATTTTTCAAAGAATTCGAAAATTCCCCTATCAAGGACGGTGCATTTGATGTGCATTTCATTTTTGACAAACGGCCGGAAATGTTCGATCTGAATTTTGATTTCAAAGGGACTGCCAAAGCCACTTGCGACCGTTGCCTGGCGACCGTAGATCTGCCGGTTGAAGGACAAAACAGGCTGTTGGTAAAGTTCGGTGAAGAAAGAGACGAAGATGCTGACGTGATTTTTGTTTCTCCGGAAATATCTTCCCTCAATGTTGCTAAATTCATTTATGAGTATATTTGCCTGGCAATGCCGCTCATCAATGTTTTTGATTGCGAAAGTTTGCCCGAGCCCCCTTGTGATCAAAAGATGCTGACGTATCTTGATCAACAGGAAAATGATGAAAACGATAATGATATCGATCCCATTTGGGACGAACTGAAAAATGCATTAAAATAGTTAAATATAAAAGAAGAGGATTTACCTCAGGCTTTTAACTTTAAATTTTAAAAATGGCACATCCTAAGAGTAAAATATCGAAACAACGTAAGCGTAAACGTAGAACGCATTACAAAGCTACAGAACCTCAGATCTCTACTTGTAAGAAGACGGGAGAAAAGCACCAGATGCACCGTACTTACCAAGATCTCGAAGGCAACACCTACTACCGTGGCAAGTTGCTGATCAAAGTAGACGAGGACAACGATTAAGTAACTGATTTCCATTCCGGCGGAGTTGATGCCGGGATAGAATTGGTCTGAAAATCAATGAGCTCCCATCCGAAAAACGATGCGGGGCTTTTTGTATTTTAATCCGTTGAAACGTCTGGATGTCTTGTGCAATCTTTTGAATAATCTTTTTAACGATTTTTAGATTTCCTGTTCAACGTTCTCTGACATTTCCCCGGCCTTTATTTAACTTTGGGGTTTCTAAAACTTTTGATATGAAGAAGATCATCAATACTCCTAATGCTCCTGCACCTGTGGGTCCTTACAGTCAGGCGGTCGTACATAACTACACCCTTTATGTCTCCGGACAAATAGCCATCAACCCGGCTACCGGAGAGCTGGTACTGGATGACATTGAAACGGAAACACGCCAGGTGATGGATAATCATAAGGCCATCCTCAAGGAAGCAGGACTGACCTTTAACGATGTGCTCAAGTGCACCATTTTTGTCAAGGATATGGGGAACTATGGTAAAATCAATGGTGTTTATGGGGAATACTTTGATGAACGTACTGCTCCTGCCCGAGAATTGGTGGAAGTGGTCCGTTTGCCCAAGGACGTAAATATTGAAATTTCACTGATCGCAGCCTTTGCCTGATGCTCATGATATCCGGATTTTATTACATCCGGAATGATGTGAGCTTTGACTGCTAAGAGACTAATAATAATCCAAGAATATTATGAGTGACAAGAAAGTGGTACTGTCCGCTATTCAACCGACAGGAGATATGCATTTCGGCAACTATTTCGGCGCCGTTAAGAACTGGGTAGATTTACAAGAAAAGTATGATTGTATTTATGGCGTCGTTGATTATCATGCGATGACGATGCCTTATGAACCTTCAAAGTTGCGTCAGAATACCTGGGAACTGATCTTTAATTTGATGGCAACCGGCGTAAAGGCCGATAACCTGTTTATTCAATCTCTCATTCCGGAACATACGGAATTGTGCTGGATCTTCAACTGTTTTACTTCCTATGGTATGTTGCAGCGAATGACGCAGTTCAAGGACAAAAGTTCTCAGAGTAAGGAAACCAGTGGTGAAGGATTTATTTCCGCCGGTTTGTTGGATTATCCTGTGCTCCAGGCTGCAGATATTCTTATCTATAGAGCCGATTTTGTGCCCGTAGGTAAAGATCAGGAACAACATCTTGAATTGTCCCGAAACATTGCACAACGCTTCAATAACCAGGTAGGCAAGGAATACTTTGTATTGCCGGAAACCTTATATACAGAAGTGCCCAAGGTGATGTCAACTGCCGATCCAACACGAAAGATGAGTAAGAGTGCCGGTGAAAAACATTACATCAATGTATTTGCCGACGAAGCCAGAATGCGGAAGCAGGTAAAATCTGCCGTGACAGATACCGGAAACAATGAAGGGGATGAAATGAGTCCGGGGGTTGAAAATCTTTTCAGCTTGCTAAAAGCCTCCGGTTGCCAGGCAGAGCATGACAGCCTGATGCAGGACTACAATGCCGGTGCCCTGAAATACGCAGATCTCAAACAGGCTGTGGCCGACGGACTTGTTGCGCTAAGCACTACTTTCCGCGAGCGTAAAGCGGAAATTTCGGCCAATAAAAAGGAAATTAAGAATCAGATCAAAGCCAGTAGCTGGGAAATAAGGAAACGCGCCCAACAGACCATTAAGGATGTAAAAGATCTGACCGGCCTGATGAATATTAGATTTTAATTTGAACCGGGAACGTAGACATTTTTTATGAAAATAATTTGCATAGGCAGGAATTATGCGGCTCACGCCAGGGAATTGAACAATCCCGTTCCCCAAAGGCCAGTGATCTTTATGAAGCCGCCTTCTGCGCTCCTGGTCAATAATAAACCCCTTTATTATCCCGAGTTCACCAGCGATCTGCATTATGAATGCGAAGTTGTTTTAAAGATCAACAAAAACGGCCGGCATGTACAGCCGGAATTTGCTTCGGATTATTATCAGGAAATTACATTAGGCATTGACTTTACTGCCCGTGACCTTCAGGAAGAACTCAAAGCCAATGGGCACCCCTGGGAACTGGCCAAAGGATTTGACGGTTCCGCTGCATTGGGCGCTTTTGTTTCCAAATCCGAAATAGGGGATGGGCCTGTTAAGTTCGAGCTGTTGAAAAACGAAACACGGGTCCAGGAAGGCAATACTGCTGACTTGTTATTTACTTTTGACCAGTTAATCGTTTATGTGTCCAAATTCTTCAAATTACAGATGGGGGATTATATCTTTACCGGCACCCCGGCAGGGGTCGGTCCTGTTAAGATTGGAGACAAGCTTGACGGAATCCTCCACACTATAAATGGTCCGCAGAAGGTTTTAAGCTGTAGAATCAAGTAATTGAATTCAATCCTCTTGGGATTATACCCCCCTTCAGTTTAAGTCCTTTTTTGCACACTTTCATTCCTGGCTTGTATGTCGAGTAATGGGGGCGCTATTGCTGCTTTCTTTTTTCAGAAAAAAGTCCTATTTTTACCCAAATGTGAAACCACATCAGGGAGGGGTTATTCCCTCTGATTACATGAAAACCGAACTGCACCAAATGGGGGAAAAAGATACTCAACAACGTACCATCGCCACGCTGACCACTGACTTTGGCAGAAGAGACTATTATCTTCCGCTGCTGAAGGGAAGCATCCTCAGTAAAAATCCGGAGATCAACCTCATCGACCTGACGCACGAAATCGGTAATTACGATATCATCAGGGCTGCTTTTATTTTCAAAAACGCCTGGCACCATTTTCCTGCCGGGACCATTCACCTACTCCTGGTGAATGATCGTCCGGAACCATCCTCTTTTATCGTTTTTGAGCATGAAAACCACTTTTTTATCGGGCCGGACAATGGAATATTCTCCCTGGTTTTTGATGCCGTTCCTGCTGAAATTTTCCTGCTTCCGGTCGAAAATGTCACTTTTTTTGAGCTAAAAGACATTTTTTCGCATGCAATAAGTCACATTTGCTCATCTCGTGGCTTATATAGTATAGGGGAGCCTTTGGATACGATGGTGACTAGAATTAGTTTTCAGCCGGTGCTTGGACCTTCCCACATAAGAGGATCGGTGATCCATATCGATAATTTTGAAAACGTAGTCACCAATATCAATAAATCGCTATTTGAAAAGATTGGACAGGGCAGAGATTTCAGATTGACCTTTAAAGGGCACGATCCGATTTTCAAAATCAGTCAGCATTATCACGATGTGCCCATAGGGGAAGTTTTGTGTTTGTTTAATTCTGCTGATCACCTGGAGATAGCGATCCACATGGGAAATGCTGCCGGATTGCTTGGTTTCGATCTTGAAGACACCATACAAATTGACTTTTTGAATGCAGAATAAAACGATTAAACGAATTGTCAAAATGACTTTCAGGGAAGATCAAACAGAATTGTTTGAGCGTATATACCAGGAGAAACAGCCTCATATCAGCAGCTTTGAAGGATGCTTTGGTGTAGAATTGCTCCGGTGTAAAACGCCGGCCAATGTGTTTTTTACTTATAGTCTATGGAAAGATGAACAATCCCTGGAATGCTATCGCCAATCAGATTTGTTTAAAGGAACCTGGGCCCTGGTGAAACCATTATTTGATGCGAGAGCTGAGGCGTGGACGGTGGTGGAAGTGAGTTGAAATTGCAAAATCAGAAAATGTACAAAGGCTATGAGGCCTATGTGTTTTAAAAAATAACAAATGAGCAAAACATTCTGGAGGAAGTTCTTTAGTTATTTCGGCGAGTTGCACGTCGAGAGTTCTCCGAGTGAGTACAATCCTCATTTGTATGTGAGTTTACGAAGGGGCAGATACCAGCTCTGCACTGCTCATGCCGTTTATTCCTACGAAGACCGGTACGATAATTTTGTAAAGGGATTCAAAATGGCAAACCTGGATGGTAGGGAAATAAAGAAGGTGCTGATTCTGGGATTTGGATTGGGAAGCATCCCCGTCATACTGGAAAAGCAGGGGCATGATTTTGATTTTACGGCCGTAGAGATCGATGAGGAGGTGTTGTATCTGGCCAATAAATATTCATTACCGGATATGAGCTCCAGCATTGAGCTCATTTGTACGGATGCCTATGCTTTTGTCATGCAGTGCAGGGAGCAGTTTGATATGATCTGCATGGATATTTTTTTAGATGATACGGTTCCTTCCGATTTTGAAAATGAGGAGTACCTGGAGGCTTTGAAGGCCTTGTTGAATCCCAATGGTTTACTGTTGTACAATCGTTTGGCAGCAAACCGCGACGATGTTAAAAAGACCAGAACATTTTTTGAAGAAAGATTCCTGAAAATATTCGCTCAAGGCCAGTTTGTTGATGTCGGGGGGAACTGGATGCTTTTCAATCAGAAAGTGAAATAAACCATTTGAAAATAAACCACAATTAATCGAAGATGAAAAAAAGAAAGTGCCTGGAATGCGCTGATGAATTCATCGGGCGCATTGACAAGAAGTATTGTTCCGACAATTGCCGGAGTGCTTACAACAACAGAATGAACAGTGAACTTACCGAATTTGCCAGACAGGTTAACCGGATCCTTCGCAGGAACCGTAAAATTCTATCGGAGCTAATCCCTTGCGGGAAAACCAAGGTCCACCGCGAAGAACTGATGGAATTAGGGTTTAAATTCAGGTATTTTACCAATCAGTATCGAACCAAGTCCGGGAATATTTATCACTTTTGCTATGACCATGGATATATTCAATTGTCAAATGATTATTTTAAGCTTGTGATCGATCAGGAATATATTGAGTAAAACTTGTGCTCGGTTCTGTCCGTAAAGGTTTGTTCCCAATAAAAAATGATAATTAACAATAGGGAAGCGATGGGTTTTTTGTACTGTGTATCCGGATTGGGCGACCACTAATTCAGGAATATCGTCTTTCAAAAAGAAGATTAAATAAAATTATAAAACACTTAATAATGAGTATTGCAGAAATAACGGAAATGATCAAAGGCCAGGCTAAATTAAATGCACCGCTTGGCGCTACCTTGAAATTTAAAATTGATGATGAGGTGATCTACCTGGACGGTACAGGGCAGGAAAATGTTGTGTCCAATGATGATAATGACGCTGATTGCATGATTTCCACTTCCGGCGATAACTTTCAAAAGTTATTCAAGGGAGAGTTAAATCCTATGATGGCTGTAATGACCGGCAAGGTGAAAGTTAAAGGAGATATGGGCGTAGCCATGAAATTAAAATCGCTCATGGGAGGGTAGTCGGCCAAATGGCAAATCAGCTGGAAGGGTAATTGGGGAAGTTTGGTATGACCTCCCAGATTACCCTGAATCTTTCCCAATTAAAGAATTACCAGTCTTTGTACCACAAGTGAACCGGACTCAAGTTGGAGTTTGGCTAAGTATAACCCTTTGGGCAATTGGCTGACATCGATATTCTCTGCTCCGGGTTGGTAGATTCTTTTGAGTAGCCTTCCATTGCTGTGGAGAATTTCAATGGACTCAACGGCAAACCCTGAACGGTTATCCACCCTGAAAAACTGTGTTGCAGGATTGGGGAAAATACTAACGAGGTTAGATTGGCTCAAATGGTCATTCGTATTCAACAGGGTTGAATATTCGACGACATAATAGAGGTCGTTGATGATTTTGAGATCTGCCCATTCTCCTGCTTCTCCTGTCGGCCAGTCTGTTAAAGCCATCGCCATTCCGTCCTGGTCGCCGGCATTGTCTGGTTCAAATCCCCAATTGTAGTAAGATCCTCCGACAGCAGCCCCTGTGGTATTCCCAACCCAGAATAAGGTTCCTGTTCCGTCATGATCTCCATCCCACAACCAATCTCCTTCAAATTCGATATCATTTCCTCCGAGCCATACAAATGGGATTTCAGTGTATTCACTGGCATAAGTGGCACTCGGTTCGATATTCGCATTGGAAACGCCCTCGAAAACGGCTAGTTGCTCATTGGCTGAATTAATTTCCACCAATTTTCCACCTCTGGTTTGGGCACATTCGGCAGCGTCTTCCCATCTAAGATTTTCTTTGACTACCTGGTAGGTTCTCTCATCAAAGGTGAAATTAAAAACCTCCACGTCTTCCTGGCAGGGTTGGGCATGAATTCGGGGGGTGCCGGCCAAAATAAAAAGCCAGGAAATGAGAAGCACTCGGGTGAAAATCTTATTCATAAATAGCATATTAGGATACTTAAGGCTGGATCTTGCCCAGATTTGAATCAAAGATAACAAATTTTTAAATTTTCTGTTATCGCGGTAATTACTGATAATCAATGTTTTATTTTGCTTTTGTTTTAAAAGAAGGCAAGAGGCTGAAAAAATAAAACAAAAAAGTTTTAAAAATTTGACTTTGTAAAACAAAAAGTTTTATATTTGTGTAGTCAATTGGTTAAATCAAAAAATCACCCGTTATGAAACTTTCTTATACAAATTCAAATGCAGGAGGGAATAATCACCGCTCAAATGGTCGTGTAAGCAGAAGTGAACAAGGTTTACATACCGGAGACACAGGGCATTTTTTTCCGGTTCCAAACATCTGGCAGCTTTTCAGGCAATTGTTTGCCGGGCTGGCAAGACTGTTTGTTTTGTTAAAGTACTTTTTACATAGTTTAATGCCTAACCTTCAAGGCGACATCAAGCTGCCATGGTTTAAAATCGGAATTGTCGCCGTGGCTGTTTTTATTGTTGCCAAAAAAGATATCAACTTTTCCATCAACATGCATGCTCCATCTTTTTCTGAAATGGCCGAAACAGCACCTGTGACCAGAGAGGAGCTGAGTCTTGTGCAGGCAGTGAGTTATAAAAAGTCACCTTCCGGAAAATCCGTTAAAAATATGCCGACACCCAGCACTCAGGAAGTGAAGGCCTATGTGAACCGCTTTTCAAAGGTAGCTCGTTCGGAGATGGAAAAATTCGGTATTCCTGCCAGTATTAAGCTCGCTCAGGGAATCCTGGAAAGTGCTGCCGGGAAATCAAAAATGGCTAAAATGGAGAACAATCATTTTGGACTGCCCATGTCCAACCAATCCTATGGAAGCGCCTGGGAAAACTGGAGAGCTCACAGTATTTTCCTCAAGTCTGAATATCCCTCCCTTTTTGAAAGCAGCGGCAGTTATAAAACCTGGGCGAAGGAACTTAAAAAGCTTAAATATTCAAAAGACAAAAATTATGATCAAAAACTGATTCAGATTGTTGAAACATATCAGCTCTATTTACTGGACGAGCAGATATAATCAACAAATTTTCCATAGACAATGAGACAACTAAATTGAACATTCACCCGACTATGAATTCCGGCGCAGCATTTTTAAACCTTGCCTTAAAAAGGCTGCTGCCGGAATAAATTGGCCCAAATATTATTCCAGTAGTCTTTAAAATATCACTTTTAGTGGTTTCTCATGTTTGTAATCGCGGCCGCCATACTTCCCTGTTGGCGGTCTTTTTTTTATCTACCGGTTACCGCGAATAACTTCGATGTACCCCTTTAATATCTCCGGCCTTATAGTAACCCCGCTGACCCGTTGTTCAAATACCTGGCAATTATAATAATATACGCCGTCGGAGACATCGGCTCCTCTCAAATTGGTTCCATCCCAATTCAACTCAGGATCCTGGGTTTCAAATACGAGTTCTCCCCACTGGTTGTAAACCTTGAAATCCACCTGTTCTATAAAACAATAAGGAAATGGTTTGAACAGGTCATTTTGATTATCTGCGTTTGGCGTAAAGGTATTGGGTAGTTCGTAGAACGGACAATTATCTACACAAACAGTATCACTGGGTATACTCTCATTGAAAAAAGTATCAATAGCCGTTACGTAATAACATCCCGCAATACCAAAATCAGGATAGTGTTCATATTCCAGTATTGTGGCATCCTCAATCTGTGCTATCTGCGTAAAGGCATCACCCTGAGTTGGAGCATAATAGAGGTTATAACCTATGACGTCATCAGTTTCTTCACAAGTTTCCATAGGATTTGTCCAAATGAGTGTATTGGTCAATTCAGCAACTTCACTACAGTTAAGCCCCTGGTCACAAATATTTGTGACTTCCAGTTCGGGCGGGCAGGGTGCCACATTATCTATCGGAATACTGCACAACTCCTGAGAGAAATTGATTAGCGGGTCAATGACCTCCGGAATATTGTAGGTTCCCTGGCTCTTGATTTTATAACAGTATTCGAGTCCATTGACAAGGTTTTCATCCCGGTAAAACGGGGTGTCGGATACTCCAATAGAATCAAAAGTTGATCCGGAGGGATTTTTACGGTAAATGGTATAGTTGTAATTGTCCCAGGGGACTATTTCAGTCCAACTCAATTCATTGGCATTATCGGTGGCAAAACTATTCAGAAAAACAGAGGTTGCTGCTTTGGTATCTCCAATAATTTCTCCATTAGCAGAAAACCTGACAATGTAACTGTAAGGATTGTCGCTGGTATTAAGGCCTGTATCAATAAAGCAGGTATCGTTTGCTCCGGCAAAAGTTAAACTCGAAAAGGAAACACCGATAGGCTGATACACATTGATATCTTCCGTTTGTCCGGTAGCCCTTAGTAATTCATAAACATAAGGTCCCGGATGTTCGAGGGTATCCAAATCTGGTATTTTGGGTTTTGACCAGCAGATATTTATTTCTCCGTTTGAAAAATCCGTAGATAAAATATCCACATGCGTAATCAGCGGAACGTCGCGGCCTATTTGAACACAGGCTTCGATTGATGGAAGGCTTTCCACTTTATTATAAGTATTAAGTCCATCTGGTGTGGTCAATGCAAATTGTGCTAATACCCTGTAGCAATAGGTTCTTCCGGCCTCCACATTTTCATCCTGGAAAAAGTATCTGTTATCTGCTATGTCCAGCACCAGGTTACCATTAATTTTGGTATATCCTTTGCCATCGAGACCTGGTTCACAAATATCAATAGGAAAATTATTCGAACCGTTTCTACGCCAAACGGAAAATCCCTGGAAATAATTTTCTGCTGCATCCTCACATATGTAGGGAAGTTCCCATGATATGTTTACCTTATTACCGGTAGCTTCTGCCTGGACATCCTCCGGGGGCGGACCAACAACTTTGATTCGAACGGTCTTCAGGGTTGCGAGCCCGGAATCACTGGAGAAAAAGTCATCTACAGCTTTAAAAACAACAGAATAATATTGACTTGAAATATGTTCACAGGAAGTCTGCCACCGGAAAGTTTTTGTCAATGGGTCATCTTCCCACTGAAAATTTTCCCCGATGAATACTGCCGGATTATATTGTTGATCGAAAGGCGCGCCAAGAGCTGTCAATCTCACTTTTTGGTCTGTTTCAAATAGGGGAGCTGCAGCGACAACATCGAATTCCACCAATTCTCCGGCAATCACACAAATTTCGTCAAAAGGAGTTTCCACCACAGGCGGAGCATTGTCACATTGATCAAAGATCCTGATTTGCATATCTCTGAGTACGGTGTCAATGGCCACCCCGTTTCGATAAGAGATTATGTACATGGCAATATTGTACTCCCCGGCCTGTTGCGGGGCATCCCAGACAATATCTCCGGTGACCTCATCAATGGTGATGTTATTATTGACCCCCGGCATTATCTGGTTGGGATACTCATAATTTGGAACATCTAGCCCGATATCCTGAAGGGGAACCGTTAGCCGGTAGGCTAAACTGTCGTTGGGATCAGGGTCATAGGCATTGGGGTTATGGGTGAATTTTTGTCCAACACAGCCGACATCCACCGGGGGCTGACTCAAAATAGGAGTCTGATTACAACCAATGGTATTGGGATTGGGCATTGTATAGACCGTTTGGATAAAAAAGGTAATCTGATCGGAGTTGGGGAAATTTACATTGAGTACTCCTGCGTTTCTATTAGGGTCAAGCATGGAAATGGTATATTGGCCACGTGCCGTATAGGTGTGATATCCAATATAAATATTCTTCTTGGTGTCATTTTCCAGCAGTTCTCCCTGTGGTGGAGAACCAGGCCCGTTAATCCTGCCGACCATAATACAGGTACCGTCACCCCAGCACAACTCGAGTGTGTCTCGGTCAACAGAGAAGCTGCTGGCTTTGGTATAGGTAGAAATGGTAGCTTTAACGGTGAGGCTGGAGGTACAGTCCCCAACCACTTCCACAGCTATTTCACCGGCCCGGTTGTGGGTAGCCCATAAGCTAACGGAGGTAAACAACAACAAAGAGGCGAACAATAGTTTGCAGGATTTCAACATAGCTTTATTCTTTTTTGCAAGAACTTTATTCCCAATTGAGAAATATCAAAACAAAAGGTCTGGATTTTCGCATTGATCATAACATTAAAAAAACAAGAGAAGTGATAACTGCCCGTTGCTATAATCAAATAACGATCAATTCCCAAAGGAGTTTACAATTTAAGGGAATTTCAGGAAAATTGTTGTTTCCGTTCTTACAAAACCTGCAATTATCCGGCCGATAATTTTTTGTAAGCATTGATCAAACCATTGGTGGAAACGTCGTGGCTGGATACCTCCTGATCATTTTGCAATTCCGGTAAAATATTATTGGCAAGTTGCTTGCCCAACTGAACTCCCCATTGGTCAAAGCTGAAAATATTCCAGATAACGCCTTGTGTGAATATCTTGTGCTCATACATGGCAATAAGGTTTCCCAAAGTATGCGGAGTTATTTTTTTAACCAAAATAGAATTGGTGGGGATATTGCCCGGAAAAACCTTGAACGGCGTGAGGAATTCGATTTCCTCCGCCGACATACCCGACGCTTGCAGCTCTGAGCGAACTTCCTCCGCGGTTTTGCCTTTCATCAAGGCCTCCGTTTGAGCAAAGAAGTTAGACAATAACATTTTGTGGTGATCACCATTCGGGTTGTGACTGATAGCCGGAGCGATAAAGTCGCATGGAATCAGCTTGGTACCCTGGTGAATCAGCTGGTAAAATGCATGCTGACCATTGGTACCGGGTTCTCCCCAGATTATTGGGCCGGTTTGGTAGTTTACTTCCTTTCCGGATCGGTCAATCCGCTTGCCGTTACTCTCCATATTTCCTTGTTGAAAATATGCCGGGAAACGATGTAAATATTGGTCGTAGGGTAAAATAGCTTCAGATTCAGCTCCGAAAAAATTGTTGTACCAAATACCGATCAAAGCTAAAATGACCGGTATGTTTTTTTCCAAAGGCGTATTTTTGAAATGGTTGTCCATCGCATGGAAACCTTCCAGTAGTTCCACAAAATTATCGAAACCAATGGTACAGGCAATAGACAGTCCAATGCCGGAGGTAAGCGAATAGCGCCCGCCAACCCAATCCCAGAATTCAAACATATTCTGGGTGTCGATACCAAATGCTTCAACTTCTTTGGCGTTGGTGGATACCGCGACAAAATGCTTTTTTACATGTTTTGAATCGACAGCAGTATTGAGGAACCAGTGGCGGGCGGAATGGGCATTGGCCATGGTTTCCTGAGTCGTGAAGGTTTTAGAGGAAATGATGAACAGCGTTGTTTCCGGGTTCAGTCTTTTGACCGTCTCCGCAATATGAGTGCCATCCACGTTGGAAACAAAATGCGGGTGAATGCCTTCCTGCCAGTAGGGCTTCAATGCTTCTGTCACCATCACTGCACCCAGGTCTGATCCGCCAATACCTATATTGACAATATCCGTTATCTTTTTACCGGTATATCCTTTCCATTGACCATCAAGAAGCTGTTGACAAAAAGATTGCATTTTGTCGAGTACAGCGTTTATACCCGGCATGACGTCCTTTCCATCTACCCGGACCGGAGTATTAGACCGGTTTCTCAGAGCAGTATGCAACACAGCCCTCTTTTCAGTCTCATTGATCTGGGCTCCTGAAAACATTTGTTCAATAGATTCCGGTAACCTGGTTTGCCTGGCCAATTCCATCAGGAGTTCCAGTGTTTTTTTATTTATCCTGTTTTTGGAGAAATCTACAAGCAAATCTCCGAATGCCTGGGAGTAGTCCTGAAATCTATTCTTATCATTGTCGAAAAGAGTAGTCATATGCACGGACTTCATTTCTTCGAAATGACTCAAAAGTTGTTCCCAGGCTTTGGTTTGGGTGGGATTTTGTCGATTTAGCATTGAAGTTTTTTTATTTTAAGGATATTGTATGGGGGAGGTTGTCAAAATCAACGAAGGACACAATTTATTTGTCCTTTGGGAGATTTTATTTTTAGTTTGGTCTTATTCTCGTTGAGTTCATAACCATAAGCACTTTCTAATAATTCCAGTAATCTTGTTTCAACCCGGTTGCCTTCAGGACACATTTTTTTTGTGCCGGCTACTCCTTGTATATCAATTCCGTTGTTTTCACCTTCAATATATTTGCCTATGAAAGAATTACATCCGGCAAAACCACTAGCTCTGCCTTCCCGGAATATTATATAGGGTTTTTTTTCAAGGAACACGCCAATCCCATCATTATCGTAGATCAAGTCAGTAATTTCCCATTTTTGCATTTGCATGGCTGCCATGTCAGCGGAAGGTTCGTCAACAGGGATGATCTCAACAGGTGTTTCAGATAAGTTGGATGCCGTTTCAGGCTTTTTTTCACCACAAGAAATTAAACCCAATAAAAGTCCTGAAAAAAGTAATATTCTAAAATTCATCATTAAAGATTTTCATCATTTTAATAAGGTACAATAATAAGACAAATTGATTGCTTTTAGGAAGAGAACTGGATAAACTTTGAGCCAAAAATGCTAATAATTATGGTTTTACCATTATGGATTCGATTTCCTGGTAAGGAATGGTAAAAGCAGTGGGGCCGAGTACATAGGCTCCTACTTCATAAGGGTTGTAAAAGAGGTATAGTCCTTCCTTCGTTAATGCAAAATTGGCCGGTAGTGTAAAAGCGTCACCGAAAAGGAAACCTGCACTTTCAAAACTATCTCCTTTTTTTATCTGCCTTTCCTCTCTGAATTTTTCTGAAGCAATAGCTTTTAGCTTTTCCTGGTCGGTAATAAAATCTTCCAGACGGATGGTTTGTCCCTTGATGAGGTCAAAATTAAAGAGGGTGATGTTATAATTGGGATGGGCTCCCCCCGTGAAGGAATATTCTTCCATTTCGAAGGAAACTACCCTGTCGGATTGATACAACAATTTTCCCCGGATTTCAACACTCCAGGGCATCTCAAAATCAGGATAGTCTTCGGTAAATATCTTATATTCCTCAAAGAATTCATCGACGAGATCAGCAATAGTGATATTGTTCTGACCAGGATCAGGCTGAAAAGTAGTGATGGAATACTTGACAAATTCGAGTATGCTGTCATTAATATTTTTGCCTACTCCTGCAGGTGTACCCTTTACCATTGGATAAGAAGCGATGACTTTTGCGCAGTTATTGGTATCGGATCCGCAATAAGGAGAATGCCAGGTATGAGCAAAGGTTTGGAAAACAATACTGCCCGGTTCAACCGTATTATCATTGGGGTTTTCCTGACAACCGTCGAAAAGGAAAACTGTTATAATCAGTAAGAAAAATAGATATTTGCTCATTTTGTCCCCCGCCTCGTTATTAATGCTGCAAAAGTACAAAATGCCGGGGAACATTGCAGGCCTGTAAGTACTTAATTTGCCAGAGGGGAGGTATATATCCAACTTTTAATAGATAATTTCGTTTTTTAATAAAAACAAGGTTTTGATCCTTGGGTTACAAGGCTTTTTTACGACCGGAATTGATGTGTGGTAGGTTTAAAAAAGGCTTGTTGCAGGGTAACTTTCGCCCATGGAAAGTGATTTATTAGAAAAACACAACCCTTATGAACCGTTTATTAATTATTTGTGCTCTTTTTTGGATTTGTCAGGCTTGTGGAACAACTTCACCGACTTTTGATAATAGTTCTGCCAGAGTATTTGCCGGCGCAGGGTCTGACGATGTTTCCGGATATAATAGTAGTCAATCCAGCTATACCATCAGTATAAATTCAGGCCTTCCCAATTTTGCTGACGTTAAAAACGGCCTTAAAAATACACTGAAGGGCGCAGTGCCTGCCGGTGTTTTCACTTTCGTCTCCGGCTCTGGCCCGATTTCCAATACCGGAATTACGGTAGCATCAGGAAACGGCGTGCCTGCCAGCGTTTATAATGCCATAACGCATCATTTACAGCAAAGTGGTTATGCGGTGGAGCTCAGGAAAAACCAATCCAGCTTAGGAAAAACTGTTTCTATTTGGTAATAATTTGTTTTTTTGAGAATTTCACATTTTTGAAAATCCAATAGCGCTTCTTTCGCACTTCTTTGAGCAAGCGAGCGCCATAGACTATTTTGGCATGAAATTCCGATTCCTAGTTTTATTGCAGCTTTTGTTGCCCCATTTTATTTTTGCTCAAAACCAAAGCTTTTCTGCCAGCGAGATCAGGCAGGATATTGAGTATCTTCAACAGGCACTTTACCAAATCCATCCAAGTCCTTTTCGTTATACCTCAAAAGATGCCCTTGACGCCTCTTTTTTGAATCTGCGAAAAAAAGGAACATCTGGGATGTCTGAACGTGTTTTTGAACAGGAGATCAATGAATTGCTCACTTTGGTCGGATGTATTCATACCAACGCACGCAGAAAGCTCAAGACACCCAAAAAAGGGACAGTTGAAGGAAAGTATATCCCGTTTGGATTTTACACAGACGGAGTAACTACCTGGACTGCCCAGGCCATCAGAGATACTTTCTCAGAGTATCTGTGGCAGGAGGTTGTTGAAATCGATGGTCATAAAATCGATACCATCCTTGGGGAACTTATGAAATTCCATCCTTCTGACGGGTATAATACTACGTTTATGACCCATTTATTGTCTAGTGGAGCCAGCTTTGGTAATTTATATCACTATTATTTCGGCACAGACAGTCTTGTCCGTTTTTCTTTTGTGGAGGAGTCAGGAGATACCGTAAACGTTGATATTCCCAAACTCGGATCAAAGAAGAAAACGATGGTTGAAAAAACAAAACCATCCGAAAAATGGACCCTTCATGTGAAGAACCACTATTATAAAGAAGAAGACAACTGGGCTTTATTAAAAGTGAGTTCCTTCAACCCTTTTAAACACAAAACAAGAAAGTTCTACAAAGACCTTTTCCGGTCTTTGTCAGAGCAAAACATAGGTCACCTCGTGATTGATGTAAGGCATAATCTCGGAGGCAGTATCAATGATGCCAATACCATTTTGAAGCACATTCTCGATGAGGATTTTGTTGTCATTCTGGAAAGGTATAAAGCACCAACTTTTAAGTATTCCAACACAGGATCCAGGGTTAATTATGTGCTTTTCACTATCAAGCGTTCGTTAGAACTTCGTAAAAAATACACCGAGAACGACAAAAAAATTGCCGAATTTAAGGTCAGAACTTCTTCAAAAAACAATTTTGACGGGCAGGTTTATGTGCTGACTAATGGCTATTCCGCATCCTCAAGTAGTTACATGGCTACCTTGCTTAAACAAAAAGAAAATGCGATGATCATCGGTGATGAGACGGGAGGAGGGGCGGCTGGTAATAACGGCTTGTACTATACGAAGGTACAATTACCCAATTCCAGGATTCAGGTAAGGATACCTTTTTATTGGTTGGATTACCAGCTTATTCCGGATAAGGGCAGGGGCGTAATGCCGGATGTGCCCATACGTTATAAGATTGAAGACCTTAAGCTTAAGAAAGACCTGGAGATGGAATGGGTCAAAAACTATTTTGCCCGGTATGATAACTGAAAACAGCAAAAAGCGTCCCACAGGAAAAATGAATTCACCTCTGAGACGCCCTGGTTTTGCTTATTCTTTCACAATTCGGTGCTGTTCATCTTCGACTTTTAGGATATAAACTCCGCTTGGATATTGGTCGAGGTTTAAGATGGTTTGATCGGCCTTGATCGTAGACTCCAGTAAAAGGCTGCCACGAATATCCATTAAAACAATCGAGGAGCCAATCGAGTTATGATCGAGCAGTTGAATGTTCAGTAAATGTTTCACTGGATTAGGATAAACAATATAACGCTGGTCCTGGTGGTCGATCATTGCACTCCGAATATTGGAAAAGGTTTCTTTTCCATCAAAATCCATCTGTCGCAAACGATAGTAGTAAACAATCCCGGAAATGGCCTTATCGTCTTCAAAAGTATAGTTGTTTTGTTGCTCCGAAGTGCCTTTTCCTTCCAACCAACCAATAGAAGTAAATTCAGTATCGAAGGATGACCTGCGCTGAACTTCAAAACCGGCATTGTTGAATTCGGTGGCCGTAGACCAGGTTAACTGAATAGTCTGCTTTAGAGCAGTTGCGGAAAAATCAATCAACTCCACAGGCAGTAAAGTTGAATTGACGGCACAAACCCTCAATTCCCACTCATCGAGAAGACCTCCATCGCCCTGGGTTCCGTCAGTAATTTGAAGCGTCCAGTCTCCATTAATGGATTTATTATCAAAATCAGAAAGATTCCCCTGGGGTTTATAGATATTGCCGGAAGTGGGTGGACAAGGAATCTCGGTTAAATTTGATTCGTCATCAAAGCCCAGATTAAAATTGTTGTCACCATCACATTCATTACTCAAAAGAATCACCTGGGTATTGTCAGGTGCAATAAGTGAAAATGTCAGGTCTCCAACATAGGTATGAGTACCTGTGATATAGGCAATGTTAATATCGGTCAGATCTCCGGTCTCGTTTATATTAATGATTGAATTAACCGTTCCAATTGTTGGAATGCCCACATCAGTACCGGAGTAAAATGTCCTGCAGGGGAGGGTTGTGAAACTCCTGGCCGTTGACCAGTTACCTTCACAATGATTATTCCATCCTTTCACCCTCCAGAAGTACAATGTATTGGGATCCAATTCAGTTGAGAGGGTGAAACTGTTTCCGATGGGGGCGCTATTGACGACCAGGTTTGAAAACGCGGGATCAGTAGCAATCTGTATTTGATAATTGGTGGTATTGATATCGCCCTGCCACATCAAGGTAGGCTGCAGAATAACATCTGTTTCATTATTTGCCGGTGACAAAAGATTTATGGTTTGAGGTATTGGCAGCACAGTCAGATTGACCGTTTCGAATTTGTTTCCTGAGATACTGAAAGCCTGGATAGTCAGGGTATAATTACCGCCGCTGGCCAGATTCAGGTTACTGATTACCATGTTTGTGGAATTTCCCGGGGAAACAGGATTGGTACCAAAAGAACTTGAAGCGCCAAATGGAAGATCAGCTACAGACAAGGATACAGGGAAGTTATAATTCAAAATGGCATCAATGTCAATATTGTAAATTGCAATGTCGTTACCACAGGCTGTGACACTGGAAGGGTTTACAGCTATGGTATAATCGGGGAAAGTGGCGGCTTCAATGGTAAAGTCATTATTGGAAATGTCAAAAAAGATATTGTCGGAACAAATGACCATGACCCTGGCTGTGATGGATGGGCCTATTGGTATGTTTATATTTTGACTTCCGTCATTAGGGACACCGGCAGCAAGGGTTACAGGATAGGTAAGTCCGCCGTCGTAGGACAATAAAATATCTACATTCGCACAACTCACCGGAGCGCCTGAGGTTCCGGCAACATCCCATGTAACTGTTTCATTCTGTCCTTCTGTCCAGGTAACTGGTAAATCGGGATTGGTCACCCTAAATGGCCCGGAACCGGTATTTACGGTAATATTCATGTTGTCTTCATCTGTACATCCAACAGTACCTCTTAAATCTCTTGCCGTCACCCGGAATTCCATATTGCGTGGAGCGGCAGGAAGGACTTCCCAGGTAGGAGAAACATTGTTTACTAAATCCTCCAGCCTGGGGAAATATCTTTTTGGAGAACTTGATGGGGAGAAAGACCGGAACATTGGTCCCTGGGTATTGAATTCAGAAGGAGGCATGGTGTTGCCGACTTCATTGTCCCATTGTTCCCAGCAGTAAGTAACAGGATCGCCGTCAGGATCTGATCCTGTGGCGGTAAGTACAAAGGGCGTTGATTTGGGTATGGTATAGTTGTCGCCTGCGGAAACAGTAGGGCCGTTATTGGAAAAGTCCAGATTCGGCACATCGCAATTATTACCGTCTCCATTGACGATAAAATTATTCATTTCCTGAACACTGATACCGTGAAAATAAGCATCACTGTTGAATTGGACATTGGGAGGACAAATACCGGCATACCCCATTATGGTTGAGGCACTGCCAGGTTCCATAGCTGTTGGGTTGTTTCTGTTACAATTATTATTTTGAGTATGGTTGGCGCCCCATTGGTGGCCCATTTCGTGGGCCACATAGTCAATATCAAAAGGATCTCCTGCCGGGGTGGAAGATCCCGTAACTCCTCTTGCTTTGGACCCGGTGCACGGACTGTTCAGAGAGGCAACACCGCCACCTCCAGTACCGAAAACATGGCCTATGTCGTAATTGCTAAAACCAAAGACACTGTTTAAGTTGGATTGGTTTTCGCTTAACATGGCGAATACATCATTATTAGTATATGGATCCGTAATACCATTATAATAAAAAACATTATCAGTATTCTCGATCAACACCATTCTGATGGTTACGTCCTGTTCGTAGACGCCATTAACCCTGTTCATCGTAGTAACGACAGCGGACATAACCAAGTCTGACTCAGAGGAATTATTGGCTCCATGATAATTGGAGTATTGACCCGTTGTTGCCATGGCAAGGCGATATTCTCTAAGAACACAATCACCCGACTTCTCCATTGGAGTGGAGATGTCAGGGACAGTAATAGGACTTTCTACATGACAGGTAAAGGGGATATCAGGTGCGGGATAGTCTTTTTTGAAATAAGATACATAGTGAACCTTATCGCCAAAACTATATGGATCGATAAATACCGTATTTTTTTCTGTGCGGATAAAAGCATGGAATCCCCGATATGTCCAGTCGAAACGAATGCTCGCCAGGTTTTTCCCTGTGCTGATACCATATCCGGTTTTGATTGTCGGATATTTTTCAGCGAGTTCGGGTTCCATCATGTCATAAAGGACTATTTTAAAGTCTTCGCTGGTTCCGTCCGGCATCGGAACGGTCAGAATGGTATTGCTGTTTTTGGCAGCCGTTTCATCTTCAGCAGGTGCCAGATCAATGACGCTTTTTAAGGCAGAAGTGTCGACGGCAACCGTTCTGTAGATAGTTGGATTAATTACTTTATTCCCGGTTGGCAAAATTTCACTTTCTGATTTTTCCAACCAGATGAGACTATTGTTTTGGGCTAAAGCCATCAACGGAAGTAATAATGACAGGAACACTGAATACCAAGTCTTTTTAGACATAATGTTGGAGATTGAAGATAAAAAAATATCAAATTGGTATTAATTGGGGGGTAGGGGAGCGCTACAATTAAGTGCGTAAAAATACTTAACTACAGGCAAAAAACAGAAGGTCTATATCATGGAATTGTCAGATGCCTTCCAGAAATTTCATCACCATTGTTCGTTTTCTGACCGATACCGGAATTTTAGATCCATCTTTCATGACCAGGTAACCGCCGTCGGTTTTGACGAAGGCTTTAATATGTTCCGTATTTACCAGGTGTGATTGGTGGACTCTCAAGAATTGATGGGGTTTGAGGGTCTTATCAAATTCTTTGAGGGTTTTTGTAACGAGAATAGGCTTGTTGTTGTCGAAGTAAAAGGTCGTATAATTGCCGCTGGCTTCACAACGGGTAATGTTATTGATTTTTATGAGTTCGATTTTCTCCTGGGTGTGTAAAGCGATATGCTGGGGCAACTCTCCCTGCTGCATGCTCCCTCTAACGAGTTCGAGACTGTCTTTTTGATTGCCTGTAAGAGCAGCTGCACGTTCAACGGCCTCTTGTAATTGGTCCGGGTCAATAGGTTTGAGTAAATAATCAATAGCTGCCAATCGGAAAGCCTTTATGGCAAAGGCATCTGAAGAAGTTGTGAAAATGACTCCAAAGTTTATTTCAGGAAGGATTTCCAATACATCAAAACCACTTCCGTCCTGCAATTGTATGTCCAGAAACAATACATCTGGTTGTTGGCGTTTTAATAATTTCACACCACTGACAACCCCTTCGGCAGTATCGATGACTTTTACCTCAGGGCAATAATCTGCCAGGTCTTGTTTCAGGCTTATTATGGCCTGCGGGTTGTCGTCAATGATGATGGCTTTCATACTGCGGTGATTAAAGGGTAAAAGGATTTAATGGGCAGGGTTTGGGTAATTCTTTTAAAGGATTAAAAAATAAGGGCAGCTTCTTTTTTAATAGCTACCAGTGCCTGGTCGGGTCCGCTCATTGGCCGTTTTTGAAGGTAATCGACTAAAGCCTGGGCGAGTTCTCTGGCATCTGCTTTAGGGTTAACGGATTCTGCAACCAGGCTGGTGAAATTAACGGCATCGTCTTTGGCCATTTTGATGATGGTCCACAATTTTTCAGAGACATATACCTGTTGAGTAATATTGTGTTCATATTCCTGTTGAATGGCCAACAAAAGCGCAATATGAAATTCTGCAGCAGACAAACCTTCTTTGTTTAGTCTCAATACCAGGTTTTGGAGGCTGATGCGTTCACAAAACAAAGAGAGCCGCTCGTATGCCTGAAGTCGCATCGGCGTGGATACCTTTTGCTGCTTTTCTTTTATTTCCAGCATCTTCATCCTTTCCTGGCCCTCGATAAATTTTTTGAGGAGGAAATATACTGTGAGAAATACAATTAAAGCGGGTACGGTTATTTTAATGATCTCTAAAAAGGTTTCCATAATTGATTGTTGTTATAGCCGTAAATTTAGTCTTTGTTATCAAAATATTTTAGGGAACCGAACTATCTTTCTGTTTATTGGTTTAAAAAAGTGGATTAGATTTTTTTTTATTACCACCGATTATTTTTAATTTCGGAAAGTTTTTGACTATTATTAGTTGAATAAGAAACAAAACTAAAAAAATGAGCACACAAAATACCACAACGACTGCACCTTTGACACTAACAGATTCCGCTATTGTACAGTTGAAAAGAATTTATGAAGAACAGAATATTCCTGAAGGACACGGATTGCGCGTAGGTGTGAAAGGAGGAGGATGTTCCGGATTTTCTTATATCCTTGGATTCGATGCTCATCAGGAAGGGGATGATGTATTTGAAATTGGCGGCATTAAGGTATTCATGCAAAAATCACATGCCCTCTATTTAATGGGGATGGAGGTTGATTGGGTGGAGGGCTTAAATAACCGCGGATTTTCCTTTAACAATCCAAATGCCAAATCTACCTGTGGATGCGGAACATCTTTTGATGCGTAAAATCGAGTTAGTTATAAAAACAAGAGCCCCCTTGCTGACAGGTAAGGGGGCTCTTGTTTTTATAATCCTTTCGGCTGAAAAGCCTTTTGATACCGCTCCAGATTCTTTATTTGATCCAATGGGTGCAAGATAATCGGAAATCATTTTGGAATTCACCCATTTTTCTGTTCCCGTTCAACATAATGATCCAGCAAAACATGGTCCAACTTTCCTGGAAATGCTTGTTCAAATTCCTTCAACGACCTAATCCCAAAAATAAAGGCGATGGCCACCGGATCAGCCCTCCAGAAGGTATGCCCTTCATAAAAACCATAACGCATGATATATTGAGGCTGTAATTCACCGGTATTGATGAAGGTCAGGTGTTTTTGAAAAGCCTCCATCTCCTCAGGTGAAAGGTGGCTATAGTTATTTTTCAAGAACAGCATTTCGGAATCGCTCAGGTCACGCCATAATTGAATATGAAATGCGCCTTGCAACTGATCGTCAAATATGGATCGTTGCCCGCCTTTGGTATCATAGGCTTTCACGTAAACGATCTGATCGTTATAATAAAAATGACGGATGTTGTCCCATTCATGAATGGCCATATTCCATCGATGTATATCGAGGTCATGATCCATCATGTTTAACACATGGAAAAGAGGCTTGGCTAATTGCGGGTGAGTGAGCTCCATTTTCCGAACCAGTTCATTGTCCCCAATAAGGATAGATTTAATGTCCTCATCTGCAGCCATGAAGCCGCCTTGAGATAATTGTCCGGGCTTAGCTGATTCGGTGATTTCTTCAAGGGTTCTTCCGGTAATGGTTCTCAGGGTTTTAAGACGGGAAACATCATGTAACCCTTTTTGTACCAACTCCGGAAAATCAGCAGTATCAACGACCAGTTGCCGGCAGATACCATCGGTATTGTTAAGGTTTACCCGCATCACAGCAAATTTATCTTCTTTGGTAACGGCAGTAACGAGTTCATTGCCCATTCTGTCTGCAAAAGGGGAGGGGATATTGGGCTTTACATCATTGACTTTTGGGTATAATTCATACGTTGGACCCTCGTTCTGTAATAGTTTACATTGGAGACTAATAATAAACGGAAAGGTGAAAAGGGTCAGAAATGTGGCTGAAATTGACAATATTGAATTCCTCATTTTAATTGATTTAAAGGTTAACAAAGAGGTATTGTCAATCGGGAATTACTTATTTATTTGGATACAAATTCCAAAATCTTTGGATAAAAGTCCAGTAGAGGTGTGTAAATACAAGCGTTTTACTATTGTTCGTGGTTGTTTTATTATTCTTCGTTACTTTATCAACCGTAAATTCGAATAACCTGCCCGGTGCCTTTTCCTTCTACACTTCTGATATAGCCATTGACGACTTTGGTCATCGGTACAGGATTATGGCCGGGGAAATATTCCCGATATTTTTCAACAGCATCCTCCACCAATCCCGAGGAAACGACATTGAGGCGAATTCCGTTTTCCAATTCCAAAACAGCGGCTTGTACAAAGCTGTGAATAGCGCCATTGACCATAGCCGCACTGGTAGTCATGGGGACGGGATCATCAGCCAGTATGCCGGTAGTGAGTGTGATCGATCCGCCTGGGTTAAGATGATCTTTTGCGAGTCTGACGAGATTTATCTGCCCCATCAATTTACTTCGGATGCCGAGGTAATAATCCGCTTCTGACAAGTCATTGAAAGAGGCCCATTTGGCTTCACCGGCAATGCAGATCACCGCATCCAGCTGCCCGGCAGTTTCAAGCCCTGCTTGAATGGAATTGCTGTCGGCGATATCTATATTGACGTCACCGCTGTTTCTTCCCGCGATGATAACTTCGTGATTTCGTTGAAAATACTGGCTTACTTTACGTCCGATAGTGCCCTTGCCGCCGATGATTAGTATTCGCATGCTTAAAGGTTGAACCTGGATTCCAGAATTTGAGACATTTGCCCTTGTAAAATTTTGGCTGCCTGCTGTGCTTTGTCGGCAAAATCTTTCCCCTGGCCAGCATAAATAATGCCCCGGGAAGAGTTGACCAGTAGCCCGACGTGGTCATTCATGCCATATTGACTCACCGCTTGCAAATCGCCTCCCTGGGCACCAATACCGGGGACGAGAAAAAAGTTGTCAGGAGCAATTGCGCGTAATTCACTGAATTTTTCCGGGTGAGTTGCTCCGGTAACGAACATCAAATTTTCTGCACTTCCCCAGGTCGAAGCAATACGCATTACCTTTTCATACAGGGGGTTTCCATCTTCGCTGTCCCGGATGAATTGAAAGTCGCTGCTTCCTTTATTAGAGGTGAGCGCCAGCAGGATAACCCACTTTCCCTCAAACGCCATAAAAGGTTTTACGGAATCTTCTCCCATATAGGGAGCGACAGTTACAGAATCAAAATCCATATTGTCAAAAAAGGCACGGGCATATAAGTTCGAAGTATTCCCGATGTCGCCGCGCTTGGCATCTGCAATGGTGAAATGGGTGTCGGGGATGTAATCCAGCGTCTTTTGAAGGGATAGCCATCCCTCAGCGCCCATCGCCTCGTAAAAAGCGATATTGGGTTTATAGGCTACGCAGAAGTCCGCTGTAGCATCAATAATGGCTTTATTAAATTCAAAAACAGGATCTTCCTTGTCGAGCAAATGTTCGGGGATTTTATGAATATCCGTATCCAGTCCAACACAGAGATAACTGCTTTTGGAAATGATTTGCTCAAAAAGGGCTTGTCTTGTCATTGCTGACTATTTTATGATGAAGGTGTGAACATAATGAGCTATACTGGTTTTTTAAAACCAGTATAGCTCAATGAGCGTTTTGGGGAATATGGTGGAAGTTTATCATCTCTTAATTCCAATTCTGTAATGATTCTGTTGCATCTTTAGCTTCAAAGCCCCCAGGACTTTCAGACTGAGATAACTTTTGAGCTGCCTCCTGATTTTGCGAGGCAGGTTCCTAGAATATGGTAATGGTCAATTATAAATATTTGAATCCGTTACCCCTGTTCTAAATGTCTTCACCCTGGATATTGTCACGAAAACAAAATCATTTTAGATTCGTAATTCCTGAAAAATCAGCCCTGCCACTCTTCCACACCTTTGATTTCAGGGATGGAGTTCTTGATGGCTTGTTCGAGCCCGGCACGCAGGGTCATTTCTGACATATTGCAGCCCTGGCAATTACCCAGCCACTTGATCTTGACGATAAGATCATTGGTAACTTCAACAACCTCGACATCCCCGCCATCGATAGCAAGGTGAGGGCGTACCGTATCCAGTGCGCCATTGACTCTTGCGATTAATTCCTGCATTTCCGTGGTTTGCATGATGATTTTTTTATTGTGTGGTAATCTGGACTCTTTCCGTTGGATCGAGATTTTGATTTCTCCAGGCTATTCTGTTGATTACGTTCTGAGCAATTTCCCTGAATGCATCAGAGGCAGGGTTACCTTCTTCCAAAACAATTGGTTTACCATTATCCCCACCTGTGCGCACACCCATGACAATCGGGATTTGGCCTAAAAGCTCCGTCTTGCCAAATTCAGCTAATTTCTTACCACCTCCTTCGCCAAAGATCTTGTATTTGTTGTTGGGCAACTCTTCCGGAGTGAACCAGGACATATTTTCAATCACACCGATGGTTGGAACGTTAATGGATGGATTGAGGAACATATTCATAGCCTTCAGGGCATCGGCTACCGCAACTTCCTGAGGGGTAGTGACCAAAATAGAGCCCGTTACAGGAATACTTTGTACCAAAGTCAACTGTATGTCACCGGTGCCGGGAGGCAGATCGATCAGAAGATAGTCCAGCTCTGGCCATATACAATCATTGATAAACTGACCCAGGATGCCTGCCAATCTCGGTCCTCTCAATACGACGGCCTGTTCCGGCTCAACGATAAACCCAATGGAAATCAGCGGAATGCCATAGGCTTCCAGCGGGATGATTTTTGGAGAGCCATATACGTCTTGTACTTTAGGCCGTTGTCCTTTCAGTCCCATCATTGTCGGGATAGAAGGCCCGTAAAGGTCTGCATCGATAAGCCCGACTTTGGCGCCGGTAGCCTTTAGCGCCATTGCCAGATTGACGGCAACGGTAGATTTTCCAACGCCACCTTTGCCAGAACCTACAGCGATGACATTTTTCACTTGTGGCAGTGGATTGGGTGGAGGAAAATTCTGTTGCATACCTGGGGGAGGGGTGCCCTGAGGTTGCCCCTGCTGAGCCATGTGTACGTGTACATCCGCCTCTGGATAAACACTTTGGATGGCCTCCATACAGGCAAAATTCAATTGTTGTTTCTTATCGTTGTCTAATTTGCGGACTTCCACCACAAAACTCACTTTGTTGCCTTCTACGGCGAGATCCCTGACCATGCTCATGGTAATTAAATCCTGACCAGAGCCCGGATCTATGACTTTAGCGAGTGTTTTGATGATGACCGATGTCTCAATTGCCATTGTTTGTTGTTTATTTATTTGAACAACAAAAGTAAAACAATGGTTAGGAAAAAGATTTGATTTTAGTCTCTTTTTTTTAATTAATCTAAATAAGAAAAGGTGATTTTTGTCTTATCAGACCGTAATTGCCGAATTTATTCGGCTGCCATGGGCCTAAAGACATTCCCATAAACAAAAATCACAAATTCCCCCAATTAAGAGAAATCCTGCACTGAGGCGATCCCGAAAAGGAGGACGGCTTTTCGCCTCGAAATTTTGGTTGTCGTCCAACGGGCGAAGCCCACAATAAAAAAGCCGTTCATCTCAACAGATGAACGGCTTTTTACCCCAGGATGAATGGGCCTTACTTCAAGGTAAATGACTTTCGCATTACATTGGTAAAGGACCGCAATTCAATTTCGTAGGTTCCGGCTTTGTATGTGCTCATGTCCAGTTCGTAAATGGTATTTACGGGAAGGTCAAAAACATCGTCCTTGAAAATCACTGTTCCGTTACTATCTTTAACGACTATGTCGCTGAGATTAGCGGAAAGGTTCTCAAAATCAATATAGTAGAGCTTGTTTTCGTCATCGGAATAAAATGACCAATCTTCGTTTACTTCGAATGACTTTTCAACAGAGGAGGTTGCAATAACGTCTGAAGTAAATGAAGTACTTTGACCAAAACCAATTTGTGTGAATCCGAGGCTCAAAAGGAAAGCCAGAATGAGAAATTTCTTTTGCATGACAGAGTAAAGTTTTTTATGTAAATGGGATTAACGGACGCAAATGTACAGCTTTTTTTGGTTAATTGCATAATTTGAAGGATGCTTTGTCGGGTTTTGGCAAATTTTCAAATCAATCTTCCGAAAGGGCAGGTGTTTCAGAATTTTATTTGGTTATAGAAGGGGTGAATATGTCAGTCAATATAAAATTTTGCAATAATTTAAGCATACATTACTCCAATTCCCTTATAAAACCTGGAGATTAGCATTTTTATTGTGTGAAAACCCAATAAATTTTTCTAAAAATTAAAATCTTTTTCAGACTAGGTAATACCTTCCGGAATCTAGCCTGTATACCATGAAAAGTCGCAGATTATCAAACTTTATGAGCCGGGAATCTTCCTGCCCATAATATCATAATATTCCGTATTCCGACCCCTGGTTGCAGTAATAAAACCTTGCGAATAACCAATGTAATTGTACTCCAAAGGCAGTATCCATTCCCCGGATTGATTGATTAGTCCGTGTTTTTTATCAGGCGTCTCCACCGCATAAAATCCAAATCCCAGATATCGGATACTTTTGTAAAAATTATCCAGAAATAATTCTCCGCGGTAGTTGATGAGGCCTGTTTGTCCGCCTTTGGTTCTAAATATGGCCATTCCTGTTTCCGGTTCAAAAGGACTCAGGTAGCTGAACTTATAAGGTAATATCAAATGACCATTACTGTCAGCCATTCCCTGCCCCCGGGCAATAAAGGAGTTGACGATTAATAAATCTCCCAAATTGGCGTTGGCAAAATTATTAATATAGGGATTCATCGGAACAGGTTCTCCATCTTCCCGGATCAGGTAATTATTATTATCCAATAAAGTGATGTACATCAGCTTATCGTTGATGCGTCTGAATTCGGAAATAGTGTCAATGACCATGTTGTTGACCTTAAAAGTCTGGATGTTTCCATCACAGTCATAGAGCATTTTTTCACGACGCCTTTGCTGATTGTTGACATTGGCTCCTACAAGTGTTTCTTCGTTGATAAAAAACCGTTGATGCATCGGGGTAATCGCCTCAAAGTTTTCATCCAGAATTATTTCTCCTTTGGTCATTAATGAAGCGACATAGCGTGTTTGGCCACATACCCGGGTATACCTCAAAAGCTTGTAAGGCAGATCCTTTGCAATAACTTTCTGGGTAGCCATATCCAAAACCTGTACTTTTTTTGTGGCTCCCAAATCGGCCGGAGAATTTTGGTGGGTCATAAAAACATTACCATTGATCTGGGTAATGAAATCATATTTGGCGGGTAAGATTTCCTTGCCTGCCTGGGTATAAACACCGGATTTACGATCAGCATTCTGAATGACGAGATAATCCCCCAACCCTTGAATCCTTTCGTAGACAGGATTGATAACCCAATTTCCCTGGCGGTCGATCAGCCCAAATAACTGTCCGTGAATCCTTTCCGGATCTTTTATCGTGGCAATAGCCAAACCAGCATCATTGAATGAACTGATATATTGTAAAGGATGAGGGACGAGTAAATTCCCCCGGAAATCGATCAGGTACAATTCCCGTTCTCTTTCCTTTTTTATGGTGGCCAACTGATATTCCGGGTCAAGCATGGCCAATTCGAACCCCCCTTCGCAGATAAGGGCCCTTTTGTTTTTTAGATCCAGGATATTATCCCAATAGACTAAATAGTCGTTTCCGGCCAGATGAGGTTCGTACAAAGCGGGAAAAGGCAGTTCTGTTTTCAGGTCCGACAATAAAAGATATGCTCCTTTTTTGGTGGAATGAATTTTGTAATAGTATTCGCCATTGCTTATTCCACGTCGAATTGACTTATTCTCTGCCTCGATCAAAAGTTCTCCATCTTTCCAGAGTCCAAATCCATTGACGCCCCGAACGATAAAACTGGCATGATCCAAAGGGCTGATGTGATAAAATGATTCATCAATTACTGGTTGGCCTGAAGCATTATAATATTTACATTGACCATCAATATATCCGGAGAACCCCCCGGCTGTAGTGTCCGGGAGAACATAGTCAAATTGAGGATTAAGGATAACCTGTCCCGATGGATCCCGGATTCCCCATTTATCTTTTTTTAAAAAACAAAGATTACCGTTGTACAGTTTTTTTGTCTGGTTGCTATGATCCGGGGCAATATTTTTAACAGCTTTTTTGAAATCTGTGAATAACGCTTTTAATTCCTCTTTGCTGATAGTATCTTCTTTTTTTTCCTCAAAACCAACCGGAAAATCATCGGGAACTTCCTCCGCAAGCAACCGTTTCGGAAGAGCTTTTTCCAACGGGCATCCTCCCTTGGTAAGTTGGAATAATTGATAAATATCTTTTGGATTGTCCTGTGCTGAAACGGTAGAAATGACAAAAAACATTATTATTGAAAAGATTACTCTGGAAGTCATTGCTGTCTTGATATTTTATTGTTGAAGTTGCGGATTACAAGTTACTTGAATTATATAGTCAAAGTTCCGAAGGCTTCAACCCCTATCCGGGAAACGCCTGATGAAGGATGTCGTCGATACTTTTATAGGCGACTTTGTCAGATTCGAAGAACTTCTGAATATCCAGCCATATGGCGATTTCGATATCTTCCTCTTCCTGGGGTATGAGTTCCTTGTCAGAGGTTTGCATCAAAAACCAATGGGTTCTTTTGAGGATGCGCTTTCCCTTTTTTGATCGGTAAGTATGCCAGGTGTCCCCAACCGGTTTAATGATAGCTACATTTTTGATTCCGGTTTCCTCCTGAACTTCCCGGATGGCTGCAGTTGGCGGGTCTTCCCCTTCGTCTATTTTACCTTTGGGCAAATCCCAGGATCCCATCCTGTAGATGAACAACAATTCTCCGGCAGGGTTCTGGACAATTCCTCCGGCGGCTTCAAGGATCTTGTAGTGGTTTTGGAAATCATTAACCAGTTTATCGTAATTTTCATGGTAAAGGGTAAGGGAATCAAAGCGCCTCGTTTTTTCCAGCATATCTATGTAATTGAGCAACATACGATGGTTGCCGGGATAGCGGGCGACCATATTTTTGTCATCCGCAGGGGGGATATTTTGTATTCCATCAGCATCGGTGAGCACCAATGGTGTATCATTAATGTAGATTTTGTACATTTGCAAGCCAATTTTTTTGAGAAACGCGTACCTCTGGGATTTCAATAACCCACAGGAATGCGATAAAATGGAAAAATATCTATGAGTATTGCTTCCGATATTGCATCGAAATTATTGCAAATTAATGCAATTAAACTGAGTCCGCAAAACCCTTTTACCTGGGCTTCAGGAATAAAATCTCCTATTTATTGTGACAATAGAATGATTTTGTCTTATCCGGAAATCCGAAGCCGGGTCATTGAAGCTTTCGTAGAAAAGGCACGTGATTTTGGTGAAGCAGATGTGGTGGTTGGTGTGGCAACGGCTGGAATCCCACATGGAGCCCTGGTGGCTGATAAAATGGAAAAGCCCTTTATTTATGTGCGCTCAAAGGCAAAAGCGCACGGTCGCCAAAATCAAATTGAAGGCAAGGTAAACCCTGGCGATAAAGCCATTGTGATTGAAGACCTGATCTCTACAGGAGGCAGTGTTTTGAAGGCTGTTGAAGCTTTACGCGAACAAAATATTGAAGTCATCGGAGTATTGGCTATATTTACCTATGGGTTTGAAAAAGCTGTCAGCGCATTTGAAGCTGCCAACTGTCCGTTTACCACGCTGAGCAACTATGAAACCATGTTGGAAGAAGCGGCTAAACAAAATTATATCAGGCCCGAAGAAATTGAAGTCCTGCAGCGTTGGAGACAGGCACCGGAAAAGTGGCAGTAGGTTTCTTGATCAACCGAATTGGCAATGTGCTAAATTGTAATCAATCATAGCTGTTTTTTATAATCGAAATGCTTAATTTGCCATTCGTAATTACAGTAACCCCAATTCTCTTGATATTGAGACTATTATAAATAACTGAATTCCCACTTAATTGACGAAATCAACTTAAAATGTCGATAATTACACAAAAATCGGAGGCTTTTTTACAAAAATATCTCAACAATGCTTCTCCCGTGGGGCATGAATCCTCAGGTCAGCAATTATGGTTAGAATATGTCAAACCCTACATTGATGAATGGAGCCTTGACAACTATGGTACCACTTATGGAATAATTAATCCAGGGAAGGATTTTCGCGTAGTCATTGAAGGCCATGCTGACGAGATTTCCTGGATGGTTCATTACATAACAGACGACGGATTTCTCAATGTGATCAGAAATGGTGGGTCTGACCATATTATTGCTCCTTCCAAAAAAGTAAATATCCATACGAAAAATGGCATTGTGAAAGGCGTATTTGGATGGCCTGCCATCCACACCCGTCACGGGGAGGATGCCAAATTAACACCACAGATTGAAAATATATTCATTGACGTGGGAGCCGAAAATGAAAAAGAGGTTGCCGAAATGGGGATACATGTAGGATGTGTTGTGACCTATGAGGATGAGTTCCATGTGCTGAATGACCGCTATTATGTTGGCCGGGCTTTGGATAACCGCGTCGGTGGTTTTTGTATCGCCGAAGTTGCCCGGATGCTTAAAGAAAATAAAATAGAATTACCTTATTCCCTCTACCTGGTTAATGCCGTTCAGGAAGAGGTTGGACTGAGAGGTGCTGAAATGATCGCCGATACGATCAAGCCGCATGTGGCCATCGTAACCGATGTGACTCATGATACGAACACGCCACTCGTCAAAGTAAAAAAACACGGTAATATCAAAAGCGGTAAAGGACCGACGGTAACTTACGCTCCGGCTGTTCACAATAAATTATTGAACCTCATTATCGACACTGCTGAGGAAAAGGAAATTCCTTTGCAAAAAGAAGCAGCATCTCGCTATACAGGAACAGATACAGATGCTTTCGCCTATTCTAACGGTGGTGTACCATCGGCATTGATTTCATTACCATTGCGGTATATGCATACCACCGTTGAGATGGCTCATAAAGAAGATGTTGAAAATGTGATCAGGCTCATTTACGAGACCTTGTTAAAGATAGAAGACGGTCATAACTTTAAATATTTTTGATTCGGAAATTTATCAACCTATTGCTTTACAGCAACCTTTGGATTGCAGTCTGCGCATTGGCCATGGCTTTGCAAACCAGGTGGTTGTTGTCCGGAAGTATGGTTTTCTCTGATCTGGAATGGTTTATCCTGTGTTCCACCCTTTCCCTTTATGCTGTCCACCGGTTGACCGGAATGGTTAAGCTTAAGGCGTTTACAGACAAAGGGCGTTATGCCGTCATTTCCCGTTTCAAATACCATATAGCTTTTTATGCCGTGGTCTGTGCCATCGCCGGCGCCTGGTTTTTCTTTCGGTTAGATTGGGAAATTGAGGTACATCTGGCGATGACAGCATTGATTTCTTTGGGGTATGTTTTGCCGGTTTTGGGTACAGGGAAAAGGCTCAGGGATGTCCATTATTTGAAAATATTTCTCATTGCTATAACCTGGGCCTGGGTAACGGTGGTCATTCCCGCCCTGGCAATGAATGTCGATTGGAGTAGTTCGCTGATCCTGCTTGGGGTGGAAAGGGCTTTGTTCATTTTTGCGATAACCCTCCCTTTTGATATCCGGGACTTTCACATAGATGTCCATACCGGAGTAAAAACCATTCCTGGATTTATAGGGATGGGAGCTACCAAACGACTGGCCATCGGGTGTTTGCTGATAACCTTTTTGCTGGCCTCAGTCAACCCCGGGCATGTTTATACTATTAAGGCGTTGGCAGGACTGCTGGTATCGATCCTGATGACTATGGGTGTCGTGTGGAAAGCGGACAAGGTAAGGCATGATTACTTTTATACCGGTATCGTGGACGGCACTATGATTATACAGTTTTTACTGGTTTGGCAATTCGGGATGTAGCGTCTGTTTAAAATGGTTTCCGGATCCAAAATAGCTACGGATGAATTATAAACATAGGCTTAATATTTAACTGGCCCATCCGGGCCCGAACCTTCTAGAAAAATGCCGCTGCCGCTCCACCAAACAAAGCAAAGATGATAATCAGGGCGTATAGTCCCAATACGATAGCCGTCAGAATTCCAATGAATTTATAATAGGCTCTCAGATTGCGAAAAGCTTCTGTCAATTCGGTCTCATTTCCAGACCGTAGTGAGGTAAGCGCCTTGCCGGAAAAATTCAACAGGAAAACGTTTGGGATGATAATCAGGGAAGCAGTTGCCAAATAAATCGCGATGATTATACCGGATCCAAAAGGCATTAAACCCATATCTCCTCAAGTATTGAAAATGGTACTGGCAAAAATAGAAAAAACGGCCATCAGCCCTCCGATAACGATACTCACTATGGCAATGAATCTGGCCCATTTGGCCGTCTCCATCAGATAAGTTTTGATTTCAGCATTAAACCCTCCTTCAAAGGAAGTGTCATCAATCAGGTTCATTTCTTCCATAATAATATTGCGTTTTGGTTTTTCTTATGATGCTGTAAAATAAATAGAAGCTTATTCGTTGAGCAGCTTCCCGAATTAAAGTACCTAATAACAATCCTCAATTCTTAACCCCATACTGTTCTTTATAATAATCCTGGTAAGCACCGGAAGTCACTCTTTTCATCCATATCTCGTTATCCAGATACCATTTCGCAGTGCGTTCCAGTCCTTCCTCGGTTTGCAGGGTAGGAGCCCAACCCAATTCGTTTTCCAGTTTTGTTGCATCGATGGCGTATCTCAGGTCGTGACCCGGCCTGTCCTTGACAAAAGTGATAAGCTTTTTTGAAGTACCTGCTGCACGCCCCAGCAGACGATCCATAATTTCGCACAATTTATTGACAAGGTCGATATTTTGCCATTCGTTATTGCCGCCGATGTTGTAGGTTTCCCCGGTTTTTCCTTTTTATGAAAAATAAGCTCGATGGCCGCCGCATGGTCTTCTACCCACAACCAGTCGCGGGTATATTTCCCGTCGCCGTAAATAGGCAAAGGTTTGTTGTGTTTGATGTTGTTAATCATCAAAGGCAGCAGCTTTTCCGGAAACTGGTAAGGCCCGTAATTGTTAGAGCAATTGGAAATCAAAACGGGTAGTCCATAAGTATGATGATAAGCTCTTACCAGGTGATCGGAACTTGCCTTGGAGGCTGAATAAGGTGACCTGGGATCATAGGGTGTTTCTTCCGTGAAAAGCCCGGTTGGGCCAAGACTACCATATACTTCATCTGTAGAAACATGAAAAAACAGTTTCCCCGAGGTGTCTTTCCAGGTGTCTCTGGCGGCATTTAAAAGGTTGACCGTTCCGACGATATTGGTCATGATAAATTCCATGGGACTGGTGATTGACCGATCAACATGGGACTCTGCCGCCAGGTGAATGACTCCGTCAAACTGTTCTTGTTGAAATAAGTTGTCCACCACAACTTTGTCGGTAATATCGGCTTTGACAAATTTGTAGTTGGGCGCCTGCTCAATATCTTTAAGGTTTTCGAGGTTTCCGGCATAAGTGAGTTTATCCAGATTGATAATTTGGTAATCCGGATGTTTATTCACAAATAAGCGAACCAGGTGGGAACCTATAAACCCGGCTCCTCCCGTAATGAGGATCTTTTTTTTGAAATTCATGCGCTTTTTTACTTTACGGCTGTTTTGAAATATTCGAACGATTTTTTCAGCCCTTCAGTCCTGGACACTTTGGGTTCCCAGCCAAGTATTGATTTGGCCCGGCTGATATCAGGCTGGCGAATTTTTGGATCGTCGACCGGGAGATCTTTATAAATGATCTTTGCCTTCGGGTTATCCACCAGTTCCAGGATTTCTTCGGCCAGCTGTTGAATGGTGATTTCGACAGGATTGCCAATGTTGACCGGAAGGTGGTAGTCGCTTAATAGTAGTCGGTAGATACCTTCGACCAAATCATCCACATAACAGAAAGACCGGGTTTGTTGACCATCCCCAAAAACGGTGAGTCCTTCCCCCCGGATTGCCTGGGCAAAAAAGGCAGGCAGAGCTCTTCCGTCATCGACCCGCATCCTGGGACCATAGGTGTTGAAAATCCGGACGATACGCGTTTCCAGGCCATGATAATTATGGTAGGCCATGGTGATGGCTTCCTGAAAACGTTTGGCTTCATCATAAACACCCCGAGGGCCGATCGGATTGACATTGCCCCAGTAATCTTCATTTTGAGGATGTACCAGGGGGTCTCCGTAAACCTCGGATGTTGAAGCGATCAGCATCCGCGCTTTTTTGGCTTTGGCAAGTCCCAGTAAATTATGTGTTCCCAGGGAACCAACCTTTAGGGTTTGTATCGGCATCTTTAGATAGTCGATTGGGCTGGCGGGTGAGGCGAAGTGCAGGATGTAATCCAATTCTCCGGGGACATGGACAAACTTACTCACATCGTTGTGGTAGAATTCGAAATGTTCCAGTGGAAATAAATGATCAATATTGTCCAGGCTTCCAGTCAGGAGGTTATCAATGCCGATTACATGAAACCCTTCTTTGATAAACCGGTCGCAGAGATGAGAACCCAGAAAACCCGCAGCGCCCGTTATAAGTACCTTTTGCATTATTTGATGTGTTGTATGAGTTGCAAAGATACTTCACGTTCAAGAAAATGATAATTTTTTCGGAGGTGCTTTTCTAATTAAACTAAGTCGCTGGTTTCGAGTTTCGACTTATTGGTTTGATCAGTTCGATAAAATCTATATGGTCTGGTAGTAAATCCAGTATTAAACAGGCGGATTTTATTGAAATCAGATTACCCTGTAACTCGGAACCTGTCACGGGCAACTTGAGTTAATGGATCAAGTAGTTTGTCAAGCCAATAGCCATTGGTTGGTTATTGGAGGGGAATTAATTTATTCCAACTGGCTAAAACCTTCGGTGCGTGGTGCTTGGATGTTCAAAACTGGCTTTTGAACCTTTCTCAAGTTGACAGGCAACTTGGGTCGATTAGTTTTAAAATATTTTACCTTTGTCACAAATTTTGATCTGATGTATAAATTATTGACCGCCGTACTTTTCTTTGGTCTCTTAACGACCGTCAATGCCCAAAAAGAAGATTTTGCTAAAAATAAAGGGAACGCCCTTTTGGTGAAAATTTCCGTAGGAGCTCAAACACCGGGAGGACACCTGCAGGATAGGTTTGGTAACAGTCTTAGTTTCGGATTGGGAACAGATATGATCACCAATAAAAGGAACTTGATCTTTGGTCTGGAAAGTTTTTATTTTTTCGGAACCCAGGTAAAACAGGACGTACTTGCTAGTCTGCGGACACCGCAGGGGCGAATCATTGGAAATGACCGCAGTTATGCGGACATCCAGCTTCGGCAACGTGGATATTATATAGGACTTCTGGCCGGAAAATTGTTTTTGATTCCCTCGAGGGAAAAGCGATCCGGTGTCCGGGTTACGGTTGGGGGAGGTCTTATGCAACATAAGATAAGAATTCAGGATGATCCCGTACGCCAGGTGCCCCAATTGCTTGGTGAGTACAGGAAGGGGTATGATCAATTGTCCAACGGATTAGCCTTTAATCAGTATATCGGGTATCAGATGCTCAGTAATGACGGAAGGATTAATTTTACAGCCGGATTTGAATTCACCCAGGGGTTTACCCGAAACCGCAGATCGTATAGCTTTAATCTTATGGGGCAGGATACTACGGATAGAATGGACTTGCTTTATACCTTCCGGGTGACCTGGATATTGCCCTTCTATTTCGGGCAGGGAACCGATGACATTTTTTATTAATAAAAAGGCTTGAATCCTTGGCAAAATGGACAGCCGGAAAACAAATCAGGTGGCGTTAATTTACAATACAGGAATTTTTATTTTAAACGGATTGGTACGTTTGCTAGCCCTGTTTAATGACAAGGCTGCTGATTTTATTAAAGGCAGAAAGCATACTTTTCCCGAACTCAGAGAATTCCGTACCACAATTGGTGATGCCAGGTTAATTTGGATACACAGTGCTTCTCTCGGTGAGTTCGAACAAGGCCGCCCCATTATTGAAAAACTAAAAACTTACAGACCTGGTTACAAGATACTGCTCACTTTTTTTTCTCCCTCCGGATTTAATATTCGCAAAGATTACGAATATGCCGATCATGTATGTTACCTGCCGGTCGATACGCCGGGGAATGCCCGCAGTTTTTTTGAAACAGCCCGTCCGGATCTGGCCATTTTCGTCAAATACGAATTCTGGCACAATCACCTATTGATGCTCCGAAAGAATAAGGTGCCGTTCTTTTTGGTTTCTGCCATTTTCAGGAATGATCAGCTTTTTTTTTAAAAGCTACGGTTCTTTCTTTCGACAAATTTTGCATGGATTTGATCACCTCTTTGTTCAGGATGCTGCTTCACTGGAATTGTTAAAAGGCATTGGTATTGATCAATGCAGTATTGCAGGAGATACTCGCGTGGACCGGGTAAGTGACATTGCCAGAAATGCAAAAGCTTCCCGCAAATCGAGCTTTCATCCGGCTATAAAGCTCTACTGGAGCCGGCAGTACCTCGGCCAAAAGGCGAAGGTGATCTGCCAGTTGATCAACAGGGCATTGACCGATGACTGGAAAGTGATCATTGCTCCGCATGAGATTACGGGCAGTCATCTCTCAGAATTGGAAGATCGGCTTGAAGTTCCGTCAATAAGGTATTCCCAACTAGCAGAGAATCAAATGGATGGTTACAAGGTATTGATCATTGATAATATTGGTATGTTGGCCTCTTTGTACAAATATGGCACTCTGGCTTATATTGGTGGTGGTTTTGGGGTTGGTATTCATAATATCCTGGAGCCGGCAACTTTTGGACTTCCGGTGTTGTTTGGCCCCAATCATCAAAAATTCAGAGAAGCTGTTGAACTGAAGAACAGGGGAGGAGCTTTTGAAATAAAAGATTACGAGAGTTTTGAATCGATTTTTTCTAAATTACTCGATCATGAAAATTACTTTGCCGCCCGAAATGCCGCCAAGGATTTTATTGAGGGGAATAAGGGAGCCACTGATTTAATAATGAAATACCTTTTAACTGTTTTAACCCGGCAGGAACAAGAAAAACAATAAAATGGCACTTACTGAGAAAGAATTATTTGACCGGTTTAACGAATTGAATGTCCTGATCGTCGGTGATGTAATGATCGACCGGTATCTCTCTGGTCATGTGGATCGTATATCACCTGAAGCCCCGGTTCCCATTGTATTGCAAAAAAGTCGCGAAAACCGTTTGGGAGGAGCGGCCAATGTGGCCCTCAATGTCGCTGCGATGGGGGCAAAGGTGTTTTTATGCAGCATAGTTGGGGAAGATGAAAACGCCGGTATTTTTTTGAAACTCCTGCCTTCCGGGAATTTACCGCAAAATGGTATTGTAAAAAGCCGCTCCCGCCGCACAACTGTAAAGACCAGGGTCATGGCCGGAAGCCAGCAATTATTGAGGGTGGATCAGGAGGACAGTTTTGACTTGACCAAAGAAGAAGAGGATCAATTACTGAAGAAGATTGAGGACATATTGGATAGCGTAAAAATTGACGTCATTATCTTTCAGGACTACAACAAAGGGGTCCTTACTGTACGAACTATTGAAACCATTATTCAACAGGCAAAGGAGCGTTCTATTCCAACGGCCGTTGATCCTAAGTTCAAAAATTTTTGGGCATACAAAGGGGTAACCATGTTTAAGCCTAACCTCAGGGAGATAAGAAATCAATGCAACTTTGAGATTGAAACCACCATGGATTCCCTGGATAACGCAGCAGGATTTATTAGGGAACGACTCAATAATGAAATGAGCCTCATAACCCTTTCCGAAAAAGGGCCTTTATATCTCAAATGGTGGTAAAAGTCAAATCATTCCTACTAAGGTAAGAGACCTTGCTGATGTTTGTGGAGCTGGAGACAGTGTGATAAGCTTGGCAGCTTTAGGCCTTGCATTGAACCTGGATATGGAAATGATTGCGGATCTTTCGAATCAGGCAGGAGGACAGGTGTGTGAAAGGAACGGTGTGGTGCCGGTTGATAAAGATCAGTTACTCCAGGCTTTTATTTCCTGATAATGTGATTTCAAAAAGGCATAGGATAACCTTTCCGGGATTTCACCTGCCTGGATTAATTTTGAAAGTGGTTTGAACATTCTTTCCTGTTTCAACCGGAAATTCAAAAGTGTAATGAAACAACCAATAACTTCAAATTAGCCTACCTGGGTAGCCATTAAACCAATACAATACCGGGGTGCTTTGGTGCAAGGTTCATTAAAGGCAATAAAAATGCTTTTCAAAAGCAAGATATTGCATAATGATTACAATTAGCACAAAAGCCTAACCAGCAAGATTGGATCCTGCAGATACATCAATTGTTATGGTACGTAGATATAAGTGATAGCCTTGTTGATATGTTCACGGGAGGTTTTCAGTGTGTGGTTGTGGGTGGGGGTGGTAGAAACTGGGATGGGATATAACGTTTAAAATTTTTGTGGAGATTTTTTTAATAAACTCTCTACTCCTGCTGGTTTGTTGAACTAAGCCTGAGCTCAGCAAAACTCCCCCTCCGATCAGGAATGCTCCTGTCGCAATGTAAAGAATTAGCATAATTGAACAAATTTTAATGATTAAGAAAACTACTTTTCTTATTATCAACGAGGGCAGGAGCTAAATTGAGAAAATTTTTGTTATTCTCAAAAGAAAACCCCAGAAAATTAAAATATAGTGAAATATTTTGGTGGAAATAGTTTATTGATAGCCTGAATATTCTGCAAAAAAACGATAGTTTAGTTTGTTCTGTCCTATTAATTCGATAAAAAAACAGGACCTGAAAGAAATCTATTTTTTTAGGTTTGCTAACATTGATATTTACTTTCTAAAATTTAGATCGTTCTAATAAAGACAACAGAGAAAAAAATTCTGTTTTGAGGAGGAAAAGGGGGTGATATTAATATTTTTCATCTATTGCAATAACGGAATTAAAATAAAATTAATAGATTTGTTAGAAAATTAAATTTTATTAATTCTGTCAAATATCTCTTGAAATAAAATAAAATTTTGCCTATAAGCTTGACTGGTACACCTTTTTAATCTACATTTGCAGTATAATTCAAAGCGTTGTCCATTTTTTGGACAAAGTAATTTTTCGGTTTGATAAAAAATATTGCAAATCCCATTACTTATTCAAATTAAAAACGAAACCATGTCAAGAATTTTTGTTTTATTCGGCCTTTTACTTATCTCCTTTGCAACAGTTAATGCCCAGAGTACTTCCAAATTACATTTAAGTGCAGGGGTAGGAGTTGTACCTACATTTTTTAAAGATGGTGGCAGTATGAATGTTCCACCGGTAAGTCTTAACCTGGCATTTAGAGCTGCGGAAAAATTCAGCATCAGTGCCTTTACTGCCTATTCTTCAACAACCAGCCCTCAGTTAAGGTACAACGATGGTTCTGCAAATATCTTCAATAACCAGATGTTGGTTGTTGGGATCCGTCCTGCAGTACACTTCGTAAACCTCGACAAGTGGGATGTTTACGGCGGATTTAGTCTGGCTTACAACATTCCTATAGTCAATGTAGATAATACACCTTCAGATGAACCATTATATGGTGATAACAAACCAGATACTCCAACCCCTTCTTTCTATCGCGAAGCTGAAAACAACTTCACTTACACGGGGTTTGTCGGAGCGACTTATTTTGTTAAAAACAATATAGGAATTTTCGGTGAAGTTGGTTACGGCATTTCACTGCTGAACTTTGGGGTAACTTACAAACTGTAATTTTTTCATACTAAATCATATATCTTACGCGGAACCTGATATTCAGGTTCCGCTTTTTTGACCTTTTTCATCGGTTTCAGGAGTTTTGAGTGAATTGATAACCTCCTCTTTTCCTTTTGGATCCACAAAGAAAAAGCAACTTCTACAAATGGTCAATCAGCGTTGAATTTCGTCCAAAAAACGAAAAAGTACCCAATAACCCACCTCATTCTATTAGCTTTGTGCCCGTATTCACAAAAACCTTAAATGATAAAACATGAGTTTAAAACTACACCAGTTAAAATTCACGGAAAGCGGCAACTTCTTCCTCATTGCAGGCCCCTGTGCCATAGAAGGGGAGGAGATGGCTTTTGAAATTGCAGAGGCTATAGTTGATATAACCAACAGACTGGAGATACCCTACATTTTCAAAGGTTCTTATCGTAAGGCCAATCGTTCCAGGTTGGATTCCTTCACGGGTATCGGTGACCAAAAAGCTCTTGAAATCCTGCGCAGGATTGGCGATCATTTTCAGATTCCCGTTACTACAGATATTCATACTGCTGAAGAAGCAGCCATGGCCGCAACTTATGTCGATGTGTTGCAGATCCCGGCATTTTTGTGCCGTCAGACAGATTTACTGGTGGCAGCTGCCAAAACGGGAAAAGTCGTGAATATTAAAAAAGGGCAGTTTCTCAGCCCCTCGGTTATGAAATTTGCAAGGGACAAGGTTGTCCAGTCCGGCAATGATCAGGTTTGGCTGACAGAAAGAGGGACAAATTTTGGATATCAGGACATGATTGTCGATTACCAGGGTATTCCGCAGATGAAGGAATTGGGCGCGGAAGTAGTCCTGGATTGCACACATTCTTTACAAAAACCTGACCAGGCCACCGGTGTTACGGGAGGACAACCTGAGATGATAGAAATAATTGCAAAGGCAGGCATCGTTTCGGGTGTTAATGGCATCTTTATAGAAACACACCCGAGGCCGGCCGAAGCCAAATCTGACGGGGCCAACATGTTGCCGCTTGATCGACTGAAAGACTTACTCACTGAAATTGGTGAAAATACATCGCACGATCAGAAGCTTTTAAGAGAACAACACATTACTAGATAATTAAAGGAATTTTGATCAAAACGACATGGGTTGAATGGAATCAAATCATTGACATTTCGACAAAAAATTTGTAAATTATACCATTATCAACAAAAGGAGGCTGCTTATGAATAACTCTACACTTATTAAAAAAATTGCCTTTACATTCCTCCTACTGCCCCTAACCTTAATTTGTTTTGGCCAGCCGGGAAGCGTGAATGCGATGGCAGAAAAAGTTCTCGTCAAGTCGTTTAATCTCCAGGGAAATGATATCGTTTCCATTAACCTGGGTGAACCGATTGATGTACACACATGGTCTAAAAGCACAGTGCGTGTTCAATTGAACATCACCCTCGACAACGGTACGGAAACCACTTTGAAGTCACTGGTACAGACCGGTAAGTACAACCTTAAGTACACGGTCGAAGATGGCGTTTTTGTGATTTATAGTCCGAATTGAGAAAACAGTACGAAGTAGGTAATGCCTTGCTTTCAGAAAACATTTCCGTTACTGTTTTTGTACCACAGAATGTATTGGTGTTGCTGCCTGACAGCAGCGATATACCAGAATCGTTATAATCTAAAGAAATAAGCTAATCATATTTCAATCCTCTCTCACCGGTATGGTCGGGAGAGGATTTTTTGTACAGGCTTAAATTCAGTTACTGGGACAAAGCTATTTTGAATTTTAAATTCTTCATTTTACATTTTACATTTAATAAATAGCTACCTTTGCGCCTTCAAATAAAAAACTGCATGACACAACTCAGAAATATTGCAATTATTGCACACGTTGACCACGGTAAAACAACCCTGGTTGATAAGAGATGGTCGCCGGATATTTAATCTCCAGGATCACGAAATAAACGCGGGAACTGATAATGGGACGCCGACCTCGAAAGGGAGAGGAATTACCATTTTGTCTAAGAATGTTTCCATCACCTATAAGGGAACCAAAATTAACATTATCGACACCCCTGGTCACGCCGACTTTGGTGGAGAAGTGGAGCGGGTATTGAATATGGCCGATGGTGTTTTGCTTATTGGTTGATGCTTTTGAAGGTCCAATGCCACAAACGCGGTTCGTACTTGCAAAAAGCCCTGGAACTAGGATTGAAACCCATCGTAGTAGTCAACAAGGTTGACAAACCGAACTGTACGCCTGATGAAGTACAGGAGCTGTTTTGACCTTGATGTTCAACCTGGATGCCACCGAAGATCAGTTGGATTTCCCAACCGTTTTCGGTTCGGCCAAATATGGCTGGATGAACACGACGATTGGAAATCCAACAGAAAATATCACTTCCCTTATTGGATGCTATTATTGAACTATATCCCTGCACCAAATGTTAGAAGAAGGAAATACCAAATGCTGGTTACCAGCCTTGATTATTCTTCCTATATTGGTCGAATTGCTATTGGCCGCTTACACCGTGGAACTTTGAAAGCAGGGACAACAAATTAGCCTTGGTGAAAAGCGACGGTCGATATACAAAAGCACCGTATTAAGGAGCTTTACGTTTTTGAAGGCTTTGGCAGCCGTAAGAAGTAGATGAAGTTCAAGCCGGAGATATTTGTGCCATTTTTGGTGTTGAAGGTTTTGAGATTGGCGATACCATTGCCGATGTTGAGAATCCCCGAAGCATTACCGACCATTGCTATTGATGAGCCAACCATGAGTATGTCTTTTACCATCAATGACTCTCCGTTTTTTGGTCAGGAAGGTAAATTTGTTACTTCCCGTCACCTACGCGACCGCTTGGAAAAAGAGTTGGAGAAAAACCTTGCACTTACGTGTTGAAGAAACTACGAAACATGCTGATGCTTTCCGCGTGTTTGGCCGAGGTGTACTTCACCTTTCCGTATTGATTGAAACCATGCGCCGCGAAGGATATGAGTTGCAAATCGGTCAACCGCAGGTAATCATCAAAGAAATTGATGGTCAAAGCACGAACCAGTTGAAGAACTGACAATTGACGTGCCGGAAGACGTTTCTGGAACGTTATTGAAATGGTGACCCGCCGAAAAGGTGAAATGCTTACCATGGAACCCAAAGGCGATCGGGTACTGCTTGAATTTGAAATTCCATCCCGTGGTATTATTGGACTGCGTAGTCAATATGCTTACCGCTACAGCTGGAGAAGCAATTATGACTCACCGGTTCAAAGAATTCCAGCCTTAAAAGGGGGACATTCCTGGCCGGATCAATGGCTCCTTGATCAGTATGGAGCAAGGCAAAGCCATTCCGTATCGATCAATAACCTGCAGGATCGCGGCCGCTTCTTTGTTGCTGCTGGTGCAGAAATCTACGAAGGTCAGGTAATCGGAGAGAACAGTCGGCCCGGTGATTTGGTGATCAACGTGACCAAGACCAAAAAACTGAACAATATGCGTTCTTCCGGAGCTGATGAAAAGATGAAGCTGGTACCGCCAAAACGTTTTACGCTGGAAGAAGCCCTGGAATATATTCAGGTTGATGAATATGTTGAGGTCACACCGGAATCCTTGCGCCTGCGTAAGATTCTGTTAAAAGAACACGACCGTAAACGTGCCAGAAATGGTGCTCTTCCGGTAGCATAAAATATAATACCAACTATATATTAGGGTTTCTTCTGAAAAAGGGGGAACCCTTTTTTTGTGCCTGAGATCTCGAGTCACAGCAATACAATTTTTCTAAAAAATAGCATTGCTGCAGAATCAAACCCGCAAACCGCTACTGGTAATGCAAACTCATACTATGAACCACTAGTCACCACAGCATCCTTAACCGCTTTTTCCACTTCAGCAAACAATTCCTCAAAGTCTCTGCCGGCAACAGGAATGGGCTTGTGGGTATGCCAGGTGGCTTTGATGCCAACATTCATAGGCCAAAAACCATGTTCATTAATTTTCCAGGCGTGGTTGATGGTAAGAGGCACAATATAGGCCGAGGGCATATGATCGACCAGGGTTTTTAATCCTTTTGACGAAAAACGTTTAGGGACGCCATTTCGGCTTCGGGTACCTTCCGGAAAAATGACTCCGGTATAGTTATTGATTTCCAGGTATTCTGCGAAGGCTTTCATGGCCGGTAACGCCTGGCGGGGATTTTTGCGGTCTATCAATACCGATCCGCCATGACGGAGGTTGAAGGAGATACTGGGAATGCCTTTTGCCAGTTCCTTTTTGGAGACAAACTTGATATGATGTTTGTCCAAATGATATATGATCGGGGGGATATCGTACAGACTTTGGTGATTGGATACAATGATCAGTGGCTTGTCTTCCGGAATCTCATGGGTAATATTGAATTGACAGGTATTGCCTAATATCTTCAGGGATTGGATAAGCCAGAAGTTGAGCCATTTGACCACTCTTTTGTGCGCATGATACCCTCCCAGCTTTAATCCAAGCCATTGTAAGGGGTGGAAAATAGCCAATATAAGGCCGAAAGCCAAAAGGTGAATAGGTGTGAGAATGTAGGAAAGGATTTTTTTCAAAACCAAAAAGTTATTGTTTTAAAAGGGTATAAAGGTAATGATTTTAACTAGAATTACCTCCTTGAATTAATCATTCGATAACTCCTCCAACCGATCCCTTTCTTTTTTGCTCAGACTCCCCAATCCTTTATTCTTGATTTTTTTGAGCAACAGGTCTAATTCTTCCTCCTTACTGATCTTTTTCTTTTTATGACTGATTTTAAGTGGTGATTTTCCTTTGCGGGAGCCCAGAGACCATTTGTCCGGAATGAGAAAAAAAGCAGGATTGGTAATATTGAGCCACAGGAAAATAATACAGGGGATCAAAATGGCAGCAATTAGCCAGAGCCTCACTCCAAGCAGGGAAGGATCAAATGCCAAAGCAAGTAAAACCCCGGCTATCGCACCTCCCAGGTGGGCTTCCGTGCTTCATATTGTCATTGCTGCGTTTAATAGCGATCATGGTTATCAAAACATAAGCTATACCAAATATCCAGCTCTTGATCTCGATGGGAATAAGGATAAAAGAAATGGCACTGTTGGGCGCCGTTACAATAAAAGCCATTACGAGGCCGGATACTCCGCCTGAGGCACCCACCGCCCGGTATTCATGGTTGCGATGGAAATACAAAGCCAGCAAATCCCCAAAAAGTACAGCACCAAAGAACAATACCAGGTATTGCCACCACCCGAAATAGTATTCTACTTCCCCACTGAAAGATAACAGGGCAATCATGTTGAACCCAAGGTGAAACCACGAGCCATGCAAAAAAGCTGAAGTGAAAAGCCGGTGGTATTCCCTGTCCCTCAAAATCCTGGTCGCATCAAAGAGGTACCGGTCGTAAAAAACGCGGTCTTTAAACCCCTTGTAAGAAGCCAGAACAATGAAAAAAGCAAGGATACCACCAAGTACACTTTCCATAATTGTAATTCTTTAGTTTCAGCCTACAGTCTTATTTAAACCAGCAACCACATCAAAAATCCAGTTTGTAATAGAAAATAGGCAAAAAGCCTAATTGGTATTTCTGTTGAATAGGATTTCCTGAAGGATGATCCGGGGCCCATGACAAAGTTAGAATATTTTTGATGTTGAAAACATTCACCAGGTCAATGGCAAATTCATGGGTGACTTTGGGTCTGTTCAAAAGGTAGTTGATTTTGGCGTCTACTCTAAAATAAGGATCAAACTGTAGCGTATTCATCGTTTCATCAGCGAAGATAATCTCAGAATGCAGGTTGGATTCTTCCACATCAGCAGGACCATACCAGCGGCCTCCGGCATAGGTGACTTTAGCTCCGAAATTCAAAGTATTGTTTTGATTGAGCGTCATTTCTTTGGCAACCAAACCATTGAGCGCAAAATGGCCATTGAAGGAGGTATTTCTCAAAATCCCATCACTGCCTTTGTATTTGGAGTCAAACAAGGATCCCGTTATCAGGAAGTAATAATTGCCCTGGAAGAAACGCTCAACGGTTAATTCCACCCCGTAATTACGTCCGGTGCCTTCATTGACCAGGGGATTGGGAAAAAAGCGGCTAAACCCTGTTCCTGAATTGACAAGAGAAAACGAACTCTTCTGAACTTCTACAGGAATATCGAATAAATATTGGTAATAGGTCTCTGCTTTGATTCTCATATTCTGCCCCAACGGTAAATCATAGGACAATACGAAATGATGACTTTTGGTGAGTCCCATGTCCAGATTATATTCCTGAACGTCATTACCGATAGCATTATCAGCGTAATGGTAAATGTAACCCGTTTGGGTCTGGGAATGCAATCCGTAACCAAAACCGATTTTTTGTCCTTTCGGCAGGTTATAGGATAAACCCAATCGCGGTTCGACAGGAGATAAGCTTTCTTTGTTTAAAGAATACCAAAGGCTGGTCAGACCTGCAGTGATCAGGAACTTTTCATTGAACCTGTATTTCCAGTGAATATAAGGCTGGAGAAAGGTATTCCCATTGGCATTCCACCGATGTGTCCAAAACGGTTCCAGATCCCGGTTACCCTCTGACGTTAGAATAATCTGTCGGATACTGTCGACATATTCGTAATTGGTCAGGTCTGCATTGATCCCAAATTTCAGGGTGCTGCGGGAGTTTAATTTTTTATTGACAAATCCGTTAAAGGAATATTTGGATTCCGTAAAGGCATAACTCATGTGTGGAGGAAGGGAATCGTAAACAAATACACCTTCGACCTCGCGTCTGAAAATATAAATCGTGATCACCGGTTATCGCTTTGGTGAGGAAGACGAAATAGTCCCTTTGAAAAAGGTGTTTGTATTGAATGGACGGGTATAGGTAATACCGCCAATACCCGTGGTCCAGCCAAAGTGCTGGTCTCTGTCGTTGTCGAAGGAGATCGGGATCAGTCGGGGTGTTTCCTGGTCGCTGATCATTGCATCGATAAAACTCTGCCGCAATACCCCCAGACGGAGAGGTTACTCGAGTTCTTACCCGGAAAATTGATCCTGAAAGCACCATCCTGGTATTGTGGCACTGCATCCGTTCCGATTTGAATACCCAGGAAGCTGAATAACTGTAGGGTTGAATACCGATACATGGCGAGGTAGGAACTTTTCTCTTTGGAAATAGGCCCTCCGTTAATTCTGTTCCCAGGAAACTGAGTTGACTGCTGAATTCGTGGTTTTGTCGTTGCCATTCCGCATTTCCAGGTCAAAAGCTCCGGCAATGCCATTGCCAAATTCAGCAGGGAATGCACCGGTGAAGAAATCCGAGTTGGACAGGAATTTGTTATTGAGGATGGTTACCGGTCCTCCTCCTGTACCAGGGATGGCAAAGTGGTTGGGGTTGGGAATATTCACACCTTCCAGCCGCCAGAGTACTCCCGAAGGAGCATTGCCGCGAACAATGATGTCATTTCTGGAGTCATCGGCTCCCTGGACACCGGCAAAATTAGAAGCCATACGCCCCGGGTCACCCCGGCTGCCCGCATACCGATTGGTCTCGGCAACACTGAACTGACGGGCACTCACAGTAGCCATCTCATTGCGAACTTCACCGTTGCGTTGAGCGTAAATGACCACTTCTTCCAAAAGGGCTGTGGATTCTTCCATCTCTATATTCAGGATCACCTCTTTACCGGAGTTGACGATCACATTGTCCATGATTATTTCCTGGTAACCGATATAGGAGAGCTCAAGCGTTCTCCTGCCCACCGGCACATTTTTCAACACGAAGCTCCATCAATGTCAGCTACTGTCCCTAAAAAGGAGCCATCCTCCAGTTTGATCACAGCATTCACCCCGAAAAGAGGGTATTTGGATTCTTTATCCACTATGGTGCCTCGCACGGTTTGGGAGAGTTGTGCCTGAAGATTTACGAATAAAGTCAGGCTGATAATTAGTAGCGAAATTTTTTTCATGTTTCTAGTTTTTTCGTTTTTTGAAGTGGAGATTTTGATGGATGAGGGGATTTTGTAGGGTGCTTTTGAGCATCGGGTAATTGCTCTTCCTCTGGATATCTTGTTGCAGTTTTTATCTGTAAAAACTTGCGGACAATTGTGGTATGTTCAAGAAGTAAATTTAGAAAAATAATCCCAAGCGATATCGTTATTGATTGTTTAATTTGTTTCAAAGATCAAGCTAAATGATCATCTATATAGGGTATAAATTGAAAATTATTACCGGTTTAAGGGTTTATTTTTTGTCATTTATTATAAAATTACCTAAAACAGGTATTAAATATTGTTTATAGCATTTGAAGCCTTGTTGTGTTTTGTCTATTTACAACCTGGTTTGAGATTAAATTTTACCAAAAGCTGATCAGGCCATTAAAAAGCAGGTGCGGGAATGGTGGGTTTTTCTTTTGCGGTGTATATCTTTGGGAAATGGAAAATAATCTTGCTACCATATTGTCTAAGTTGCCCGGGTTTTTCAGGTATGTCCTGTTGCTGGCCATCGTTGTGGTCATCAGTTTTTTATTTCCCAACAACCTGAAATTCAAGTATGACTTCCAGAGGTGAGGTATGGCGTTATGAAGATCTTGTTGCTCCTTTTGATTTTGCCATTCGAAAAACAGATGCGGAGATTAACAAAGAAAAAGAGGCTCTTGCCAAGGACTTTTCTCCCTATTATGAAATGCAACTCAATCTGGTTAAAAACCAGAAAAGGGCATTCAGTGAAAAATTCGATGAGCAACTGGCAGCAGTAAAATCTTCCGGACAGTTTGAAGATTTGGTTAAATATCCGGAAAAATACCGGAATTATGGCAGTGGTGTGCTCGATAGGTTGTTTGACGCCGGTATAATAAAATTGCGTCCGGAACACTCCGAGAAAGGGATGATTTTGTCATCAATATTATTAAGGGAAATACCAGTTATCAGCAAACCGTTGAAAATATTTATACGGTTGAAACCGCTGTAAACCTGTTGAGTGATTCTCTGCCATTTGCACCGCTTAAAGAGCCTGATTTTTTATTTTCCTTGCTCGAAATGGCTAATCGCTCCAAATATTTTTATAGTGATACCTCGACACAAAAATTTAAGACATTACTTTCTTCTGTCTCAATTTCGAGAGGCATGGTGCGAAAAGGAGAGTTGATCATTCCAAAAGAGAGGTTATGTAGCCAAGGATGTTTATCCCAAACTTTTATCTTTTAAATATGAATTTGAAAAGGAGGTTGCCAGTAAGAAAAAATATATTTGGGTTTTGGTGGGCTACTTTTTACTGACTACGCTCATTGTATTGGTATTCTTCGTCTACCTGAGGTATTTTGCCAAAGAAATATTTGGACAGTTCCATCATCTGTTTTTTGTGTTTATGTGGCTGGTGCTATTCAGTTACCTGGTCTATGTAGTGGAAAAAACCGATGTATTGAGTGCATATATGATCCCGTTTTGTATTGTCCCGATTATCATAAAGAACTTTTTTAACGCACGCCTGGCCTTGATCACCCATATTGTGGTGGTACTTATTGCCAGCTTTTTATCGTCCCTGGGATATGAATTTACCCTCATGCAGGTGCTTGCAGGCATTGTGGTCATCGTCAGCGATGTCGATACCCGTGATTGGTCGAGGTTTTTCTATTCTATGCTGTACCTTTTTGCCAGTTATGCCATTGCCTACCTTGGATTGGCTTTGATTGAGGAGGGGGATTTCAGTAAAATTGACTGGTCAGTATACACCTGGTTATTCCTCAATGCATTCCTCACATTGCTCGCCTATCCTTTAGTGCCTTTACTGGAGCGGTTATTTGGTTTCACCTCTTCCATTACCCTGATGGAACTATCAGATATGAACAGGCCTTTATTAAAAGAACTTTCTTTAAAGGCACCTGGAACTTTACAACACTCCCTACAGGTAGGGAATCTGGCCGAAGCCGCAGCCATGAAGGTCGGCGCCAATGAATTGCTGGTTAAGGTTGCTGCACTGTACCATGATATTGGAAAAACGTTAAAACCTGGATATTTCATCGAGAACAATCAGGGTAAAAGCCTGCATGATGATATTGACGCATTTAAAAGCGCCCAGATTATTATTGAACACGTAACCGAAGGCATAAAAATGGCCAAGAAAGCCAAACTGCCTAAGGTGCTCATTGATTTTATCTCCACTCATCACGGAACTACCCGTGTTGAATATTTTTACAGAAATTATCTTAAAGACAATCCGGATGTTGAGGTGGATGAATCCAAATTCCGTTATCCTGGTCCAAAGCCTACCACCAAAGAACAGACCATTGTGATGATTGCTGATTCCATTGAGGCTGCTTGTAAGAGTTTGAAAAATCCAACGGATAAGGAACTCTTTGCTTTCATTGACAAGATTGTGGCGGGCAAAATCAATAATGGTCAGCTCGAGGAGAGCGAGATAAGTTTCAAGGAATTGGAAGAGATTGTGCATGTGTTCAAGAATATCATGAAATCTGTTTACCATGTGCGAATCGAATATCCGGAGGAGCAGCAGAAGAAAGAAGAAAAAGGAGAGGATAAGTCTGATGAGCAAGGGAGTGATAAAACGAAAAAGAACGGATAGCCGTTAGCCATAGCGATGGAGGTGCTCCGTACCAGTTTTGAGGGGTAGATGTGATTTTATTTTAAAATCAAATAGTAATAAAAAAACCGGATCCTGGCTTTGTCCAAAATCCGGTTTTTTTATGTTTTATGGTGTCGGTAGCGTTACACTTGCAAAGCAGGAACTTGTCTTCTGGTCAATTCAAAAGCACCAAATAGAACAGCACTGTAGAGGAGATTCCCCAATAAGGTATATCCAAAAAATGGGATGGCGGCCGCATAGCAGGCGATCAAACCGGCTCCGGTTTTAGGGTAAGTTATTCCGCTCGCCCAATATCCAAAATTGGTGATCAGGAAAAAAACCACTGCTCCAACAAGGGCTGCAAGAGCGATATTGGTAATTTTTATATTTTTCAACAGGTAGAACCCTAAAAAGACAACCAGCGCAATGGCACCGTAAACCCAAAGGTCGCCGAATAATTGAAATCCTGTATAATATTCCGGGAATTGCACCGGCAGAATAAGGTTGTTATAAACAAGATCACTCAACCACATTGCCGCTAAAGGCACGATGAAACCAAGGTGACGCCTTGAAAAGTAGGCAGCACCAAAAAGAGCCATACCTCCAATGGGCGTGAAGTTTGGCGGATGAGGAATCAACCTGCTGAATGCAGCAATTAAAACAAACAATACCAATACTCCTGTGCGTAATTTAATTTTATTCGACATGTTATTTTTCTTTTTATGGTAGCAAAAATATAAAACCTTACAACAAATAACCATTCCGCTATCAAATATTTAGTGTGGGTCAGTTATTGTCTGGTGATTAGACCTAAATCGCCGGAAAAATTTTACATTTGCGTTGCTTTTTTTAAGTTTAGCACTAATCATAAAAGAAGGTAATGAGTAAAAAAGTTTTGAAATCGATCCTGAAATTTCGGGAATCCGCCAAATATTTTTCCCTTTTGCTTGTTTTGGCGGCATTGTTAGGTTCCTGCAGTAATGACCAGGGACAAGGAAGTGGAAAACAGAAACCGGGGGATAGTGTTTACAAAGGTGAGGTTACCTTTTACACCACCAGGTATGGTACAATGGAAGATTATTTGGTCAAAGCCTTTGAACAGCGCAAAGCCATTAAGGTAAATGTTGTGACAGATACTCCCGAAGCACTGTTGTCAAGAATTAAGTCTGAAGGAGCCAACACTCCTGCGGATGTAATCCTTTTTGATAATCTCGTTGATATGTATGCCGCTAAGGCCGCTGGGGTTTTGCAACCTTTCTCAACAGATTCAGTGGCTCATGCCATGCCTTCCCGTAATACGGACAAAGAAGGATACTGGGCCGGCTTTACCAAGTATGCTGTGGGATATGGGTGTAATAAAAGAGCCGTTCCAAAGCCCAGTGTTATTAAAACTTACGAGGATATTACCAACCCATACTGGAAGGGAAGAGTAGTGCTTTCCAAGGCAGCCAATAAAGACAATATTTTCCTGGTGGCTACCATGATCGCTGAAAAAGGAGAGGCTGCTACCAGAGAATGGCTGGAAAAAGTTTTGGCTAATTTAGCCATGGATCCCCTGGAGGATTCTGAAGCCGTTATCAGGGCTGTTGCTGAAAGAAAAGGAGAAATATCTTTACTCAATGCCTCAGAGTATGTCCGTTGGACCAACTCCGGAAGTACCGAAAATTTTGAAGTAGGAGATAAAGTAGGGGTGAAAATTCCTTACGATCAAAATATTAAAAGTTATTATAATCTCGTTTCTCTTGGGATGTCAGCTCATAGCACCAATCGTGGTAATGCGCTGAAATTTATGAACCGTCAACAGCAGCATTAATGGGCGCTTAATATTAAGCAAGCCTTCAGCGATAAATCCGACTCCACCCTGGGCATGGGTTCGCGGATGGTGGCGAGGCTGAATAAAATGGAAATGGTGTATGTTCCGGCGAGCAAGTTCATCATGTTTGATAATGAGCCGCGGCATGAAGTCTATCTGGATGCTTATTGGATTGACAAATACGAGGTAACGAATGGGCAGTATGAGCAGTAATAGCGATGGCAGGAGTCTGTACTATGCAAATTCTGTAGGGTCTGAAACACAAAAAGTTATTACAGGAATGAAGACTGTACCGGGTATCAGTGATTTATATGAGATTGGTATCAGTGCAGCCTATTGCGAATGGGCAGGGGAAGACTGCCAGCTACAGGCAGGTAGGAAAAACATTACGTGGAAAATATAGCAGAGAATACCCATGGGGAAATGAAATTGCAAACAGCAGTCTCGCAAATTATGAAGAAAATGTAGGTGACACCACAGAAATAGGCAGCTATCCAGATGGCGTCATTTCGCGTATGGCGCATTGGATGGCGAGGGTGTGTGAAGATGGGTGTCGAACTGGTATGATATGAAGATTACGCATCAGTCAATGTTAGAGCGAGTGGACCAGAAAATGGTACCAGTCGTGTGTTGCGAGGCGGTTCATGGAACAGTTATATGAATGAATTACCTTGTGTGGCGCGCTATAATCACGATCAAACGGTCACTGGCACGTTCTCGGCTTCCGCTGTGTTGTCTCTGAATCACAACCTGAACTAAGTAGTCTGTCAAAGCTGAAATGAGGGTAAAGATGCTTTAGTCTAATCCGAGCATCTTCGGTTGTGAATTGCCAATTCACCCTGACAATCTGCTCATTCCGATTCCTGACCCAGGTATCGGTTGCACTTTCTAATAATTCTTTGGTTGAATCCTAGCGATCCAGGCATTGACGTTATACACTGCGCTGAATTCGAATTTCTGCCATATTCAACCAACTCCCATGTTTGGGAGTGTAATGAATTTCGAAGCGATTGGTCAACCGACGTGCCTCTTGCGGCTCAAATGCTTCATAAAAAGAAGCCGGTGAATGAGTGTTCAAATTGTCCATCACAAGCACAATTACTTCAGCATCCGGATATTCTTCGTCAGCAATCTCTTTCAACGCCAACGCCCAATCGATCCTCGTTCTCTGTTCTGTTACTTTTACCGTCCGTTTTCCCCTCAACGGTTCACAGAACATGAACAAATTTGCGACGCCTTTGCGCTTGTATTCATAATCATATCGCTCTGGATTACCAGGTTTCATCGGGATGGGTTCCCGGGTGTCCGCTAACAACTGCTTGCTGGTCTCATCCATACAGATTTGCGGTCGTTTGGGATCATAGGGGCGTTTGTAAACATCCAGAACGTCTTCCATGTGACTCACAAATTCCGCATTAGCTTTGGGTGGATACACCACTCTTCTTTCAGCATCAGGGCTTCGTTCGTTTTTGAGCACCGTGTGAGATCGTCTCGTGCGAAACGCTCTCCACATAATTCAATTCGAAATCATCCGTTTTTGCAGAAGCCGCAACGACCAACGCCCCCTGATCTTTTGGAGGCTCTTCACACACCAGTCCGATCAAATGGCGCCTCTGCCTCTCCGTCAAGACTACGTTCATATTCTCGATTTGTTTTACCTGCGGTATAAACCTGATACAAGTCCTTCTTCCACATACCGTTTCCGCACAGTGTAGACGGTCAATATGCCACGATGGAAACACAGATTTTATCTGCTTGATATGGACCATTGTGGGGCGCCTTTACTGCTATCTGATTTCAACAGGGATGTGAGTATGTTTCAGGTTCGCGCCGGTGCTTTATTCCTGAAGGATATATAGATCTTTCAGTTGTTCTCGCTCTTCTTCGCTGAGTTTTACGACATATTTGATATTCATGATTTGCTCCTTTCTGTTTTTTCTCTTGGAGCAAGTTTTGTGCCAATATTCTATTTTACGGTTGACGGACTACTAGGTTTCTTTCAGCCATAAAATGCACGTTATCGCGCGGATAATAAAAGCCGTTCTGTTGTTTTTCCGCGAATGCAGTCGATGCCCGGGTTGGAGTTTGCTGCCTTTACCGCGATCGGCGTGAGCGCGATCACACTTCGCTGGTCGGTGTAAATTCGCCATTCGAGCACTTCCTTGCACCATACTGGCACAAAAGAACCTTTTTGATCCCTGAATACGTTATGTACGCGCTGACAGTTTCCATGGCCTATCAGCAAATAGACACAGCCCCGGCTGCAGAATGTGGGTGAGGTGCAGTTTGGGTTTTTGAATCATCATCGCCCACCAGGCCTCTCCGGCGCGATGTCACAACATGCCTTCCATTTCGCTTGAGGAAAATCAGGCCTTCCACGGCGAGGTGATGGGCGAGGTGCTTAATCCCCATCAGGGCCTACCGGAATGCTTTGCCCCAGAACCTTCATCGCATAAGCGGCGCTGATGGTATCCGCCGCACGTTGTGCCGCCAATTGGGCTTCTTTGGCTTTATCCGGTTTTCCCAGACGGGTGAAAAGCATTTCTCAGCGCCAGATATACAGCCCAGCCTTTTACCGCCAGATAAAGGTTTCGCCGACACGCCTCGACGGTACATCGAGGGAGTCGTAGGGTTTGTAATTTCTTCAGCCAGTACCGGTAACGGAAACTCAAATTAAGAAAGCTCATTACCCACATTGCATTAGAGCCGGGTCAGGATGATCATGATTGAGCATCGAAGTCAGGCAATCGTTTATCACCTGCGCCTTGGCTTCAAGCCACGCCTGATCGTTTTCCTGCACCACATAAAGCCCGGCGCACACCAACCAGTTCACCAGCTGTTCCTGCGTCACTTAAAGAGTATCAGCCGGGTTGATCGCTGGTTTCATCAGCTCGGAATAACCACATAGGGTGAAGGTGTAAAACGATCCACGATCGTGGGTGAAGGAGAGTCGCGCCCGAGGTAAATTATCGTCAATTCGGAAAATGGAGTTTGATCGATATACGAGTATTCATTGCAGAAACTGTTGAGCATCATCCCCCCCTCTTTGCCGCGACTTCGTTGGCGCAATTCGAAATACAGATGATCCGCCGCCAGATCAAAGTGCGCACAGCATCATGAAGGGAACCTTCCCCATTCACCGCCCGCGCCCCTGCATCCGCCATTCGGCGGGTCATCGAAAAGCATAGTCAAGCCCAATACGCACTGGCAATAGCAGCGTCGCCAGAAATTGCTGATCCGGTATTCAATCCGCTGGCTTCTAATTCCGTGCTGACGGTCACCGCCTCCGCAATTTAATCCTCTGTGCGGGTGACGGCATACAGTGCAGAAACATCGGTGATCTGGCCAAAATAACGGGTATAGGCATGCGAAGCAAGCACTGTCAAGTATGGTTTGCATCCCCTCGATTTGAAACCAGCCCAGAACAAATTCTGTCGTCGCCATATTCCCCGGCTGGCACCTCCATCATCAGCTTTACTGCTGTTCTTCCCGAGTACAAAGGGATGGGGTGCGGCGAGGTGAACAATGGGACCGGGTCCCAACACGAGCCAAAGCCCAAGCCATGGGGTACCGCTGTTTATAGCCAGGCAAAACCAATACCCCTGCACTGCGGCCCAGCCGATAATTTCTTCGTTTGTTTCGCTTCCTCAACCAGCACAGTCAACGTACCCCCCATCACGCCGCCAAGAAAGCCCTGCACAGTTTCGGTTCCTTCCGGTTATCAATCATCAGCCGGGCTGGAATTGCGGGAGTGATGGCGTCTTTAAAGCTTGCTTCGGGGACTGTGGTCGGGTGCGGTATGCCGCTGACCGGAGTAAACAACGAAAATGAAAGCCCTGGTGCCTGCCATGTGTCAATACCCCACTGATGCTGGTGCTCAATTTCGTTTTCCGCAAAGGCACTTACTGCCAGTTCAGAAGATTTCACCTGTTCGCCCAGAAACGTGGAAAGCTCTTCCGACTGTACATTTTGATAAAATGGCAGGCAGAAAACCTGTTTGCCCCGCTTGTAGCCGATGAAGACATCCTGATTCCCCGCGCGATCTGCCGGGATGCCGAAGCCACCACCTCAGCCCGCCTCATTGCACGAACCGAGGCAAAGTGCTCCCCTGCACCACAGGGCGTGCTGGGTGAGATAGAATCTGGCAGGTGGTGGGTTCTGTCGCTTGTGTTGACTGTTTGATCATGATTTCATACCTCATATGGGATGGTGATGGTCTGATGCAGCATTTGAGGGAAAATGTTACATCCGATTGATTAATTGGCAGAATCAGTCATGCCAAAAAAACGATACAACCCATCTGTCCTTCAGGAAATTCAGTATTCGGCCATCTGAGTGGCAGACCAGAGCGAATGGATTGATTGAAAAAAATCAGTAATATCAAAAATTGAATACGTAACAGCTTGATTTCCTCCAGTGTCGCCGCATCCCAAAAACGGATGTTTTCATTTTGGTGATCAACGGTGCAATATCACCCCATCATCGGGTGAAATTGCAATGGCAGTAATATATGATACGATTTCAAATCGTGTGTACTCCAGCTCTTTAATGCCGGCTCGATCGCCGCTGCATGACAGGGATAATGTGACGCCGCCTGTAAAAATTTTGGTCGAGGCGCAGGAAAAAACGGCACATTTTTACTTACCAGAAGACGAAGCCGGAATAATTCCTGATTGATCGCTGATGCGGAGTAGTCGTAATTTTATCAATCTGCCCGGTTAGGTTCCGAACGGTATTCGCCATCTGGCGAGAGTTTTGATGTTGAAAAATTGATAGAGCCGACAAGTATTTAATGAGTACATCTGAGCACAACGATGCTTCCGCACTGGTTGTCAGTGGTTCTGTACCAATAACTTGCAAATCATGACAGTGCATCTGTCGTCGAATACACCAGACCGTTTATCACCTGCCGTAGGCGTTCAACTCATTCTTCACGCCCGTCCGGTAACCAGCGAAAATCCACTCCCGACACCTCAAATGAACGCAAAGTAACCATCCTGATTACTGACGATCAGGGTCTGGCTGTCGGCTGAAAAAGTAACGTCAGGGGGTTCCTTCCATTCTAAAGCGAGTCCTAAATTTCATGAATCGCAAATAATCTGGCGCGTCATATAGATACGCAACATGCTGGCTATACATACCCCCCCAGCTGCCGCGCACTGTTAGGTGAATATTCTGATATGCCAATCAGCCGCAAGCAGTGAATCCTGCGGCACCAGTGCGGGCACAGAATATTTAAATTATTGCACAATAGATCTCTTCATCATCGAGAAAAAGTGATGCCATTCTTCCAGCGATATCCGCCTGCAGCCTGGGGAGTAGCAGCTTCCCTAAACGACGATTTTCATGCAGGTGAAGTGCTGCACGTATCGTCATCAATATCTTTAATCATTACCGCAATATAGGTATCGTTTGGTCAGATAAGCAACTACCACGAGCATCTAAACTTTCTGGAAAAGTCAACGTAGAAGTAGGTAGCCGAGGTTTGGAGTTTCATAAAAATTCAATTCCTGACGTTTGCCGAGGCTAATTCCTTAGAATCTTTAGAAAAAGCTGGATCCACTTCCATAAGGTATAGCCTGTCCAGCAACACATCCATCCAATATTTCGCAATACTGTCCATCGAATAAACCACCAGATGGTTGTTGAGGATTACCGCAAGATAGTTTTCATCTTTTGATAACTCCCATGTTGAAGGTTTATTCATCAATCGTAAGACCAGTGCAGTGTCGAGGGATGTTGTGTTCAATTGATAAAAATCATAGCCCAACCACAGGATAGGTACGCTCTTCTGTTGAAGAAAGTGCCATTGGCGCCTTTCCCAGAAATCAAAATCAAAGCCCCCAACACCCCGACTTCATCAGGAAAGCCGCCCGCGCAGAAGTGGCATCCGCGAAGAGAAATTCCTCAATAGGTGTGCTGTCGAGTTGAGGCCGTCAAACCTGTTCTGGTTCAGGTCGACGCTGTTTTCAGATCACATCCGCAGCATTTTCATCACCCTGGTTCGTTTGGCAGGTTTTTGTCGCCTCGCGGTTTATCTTTGCTTTCCGGCAATCTTTCCTGCCACCGTAATGACAAAACCTTCCCCCACTAATGCGCCAATATGGCAGGAAAAAGACCATTTGGATTTTTGTCCATATCGTTTTCGGGCTGCTTTTCACTGGTGCAGCCGGTTTCATGACTGCCAGCAATGGTTTCGGTACCTGAAAAGTTGTGTCGTCGACCATTGCCGTGATGCTGCCTGTTATTTCTGTAAATGTTATCTGTACTTCGTCTTTGTCGTTTGGTGCGTTTTAAAGATTCTTCCTGTAATGACGTCGCAGCCTGCTCAGGCTCCGGAGCGGTCGAAACTGGCTGAACCGTTGTTTCGCCTGAGTTACGGAAACTCTTACTGATATTGTGGTGGGGACGTTTTATGTGCGTTCTCCGACAGATTGCTTTCACGTAGCGTCACCGCCGCAGCAAAAGAATGGGGCAAATCCAGATATACCTCTTGAGTAGCGTTCATGGCTCTTTCGATAACGCTTTCTCAACACTGCGGGAGATTTCATTGACCGAGAAACGGGTTAATCTCTTGTCGGTCTGGCAAAGGTCGGTTATGTTTAGATAGCGGCATTTTTATCGAGGTTTCGACATCATAAGTGGGAGTGCCTGTCAGTGCTTCATATAAAGGCAGCCACCCCAGCGTATTATGCGAAGATCGCTTGCGTCATATTGCGCGCCAGTCGGTCTGGCGCCATATACGCTGGGCGATGCGAATTCAACTGCAGTGGCGGTAAGGTTTGACTGATGCATCTTCAACCAGTTCCTGAATTTTAAAATCTGCGAGCTTAGGAAGGCGTTGCACTTATCAATAGAATATATTGTAGAATTTGAATCCAGATGAATAGCGCCATGCTGATGGATGGCGTCTGGTATTTACAAACTCGGGACAATCCACGGTATCGCTGGAGCAAAGCGGACCATTCCGGCGCATCTTTTAGTGATCCACCGGACAAATATTCAATACTCGAAGAACGCCTTCAGTGACGTCCTGTCAGTAATCAAGTACAGTGATGATATTGGGGTGCAGAAACAGCACCATAGTAATTGCTTCTCGCTCAAACCGACGG
>CALODM010000025.1:0-188222 GCA_942492125.1 uncultured Bacteroidota bacterium | reverse complement strand
GAAAATTACGATAAGGCTATTGCCATTTTGAAAAGGCATAGGAATTAGTTCCCGAAGATGCAGCGGTAGCTTATGAACTCGGAAAATTGTATGGGAAGACAGGAGATAAATACTCACCAGGGGCCGAAAAAATGCTCAAAATTGCCGTTCAGGAAGGAGCAGACAATGAATGGTACTACAGATCACTGCCTCTGATTTGTATCGTCAGACGGGACAGTATGAAAATGCGTTGGCTTTGTGCGCTGAACTGGTGATAAAACCCCCATACAAAAGATTATTTACTTTGACCCTGCCTAGTAATACCGTATTGAACAAATATTCAAAAGCCATCAAGGTCTATGACCAGATGGAAAGTAAATTATGGAATATAGTGAACAAATTGCCACCCGCAGGCACCGTTTATTCGTGGTGTCAGGGGATAAGAAAAAAAGCAGAAAAGAATACCTCAAATTGATCGGTGCCTATCCGTATAATGTAAATTATCGTTTCTTACTGGCACGTTTTTACGAAGACCAGGGGGAGGCAGCCAGGGCCATCCAGGTCTATCGGGATGTCCTGGAGGTTGATCCCGGCAATGCAGAAGCTACCATTGCCCTTGCCGGAAGTCAGTCCAAAAATAAAAATGACCTCACATACCTGTCAGCCCTCAAACCCGTTTTTGAAAAAGAAGACTTAGGGATTGACCTTAAAATTGAAAAATTGATTCCCATTATCACCAAAGTAGCCGATACTGCCGACAAGGAGTTGGCCACAGCCGGAATAGAATTGACCACCATTTTGGAAGAGATCCATCCGGATGATGCCAAAGGATATGCCGCATCGGGAGACCTTCTGTACCACTCCAATCAGCTCCGACCGGCACTGGAAAAATATCAAAAGTCACTTGCTCTGTCGGAAAACAATTTTTTGGTTTGGGAAAACGTCATGTACATACATTTGGAACTGGGTGATTATCGAAAGTTGCTAAATACCACTGAGAATGTTATGGATATTTTCCCCAACAAAGCAGTAGTTTACTACCTCAACGGCCTGGCCAGTCATGAACTGGGTAACAACACTGAAGCTCTCGCTTCCCTAAACCAATCCTTGCTGATGAGTGCCAGGGACGGAGTGCTCAAATATAAAATTTACAAACTCCAGGGTAAAATATATTGTGCAAACGGGCAGCCCGACAAAGCCCAGAAAGTATTCGATAAAGCGATTGAACTCAATTCGCAGGAAAAAGAAAAATTGAACTGTAATGACCAAAAGTAATTTTAGATTTTACCTGGCATTTGTATTGATCCTGGGGTTATTGCAGAGCTGCAACACTACCCGCAAGCTCGGAAAGACACCCGATAAAATGGCAGAGGCCGAACTTATCACCTTTTTTAATAACAATCATACCACCCCGGATTGGTTTAATGGCAAAGCCAGGATTTCATTCGATCATCCGGATCTGTCGATGTCCTTTGCCTCAACGATCAAGATGAGAAAAGACAGCATCTTTTGGGCCAACGGTAAAAAACTCGGCCTGGAAGCAGGGCGTATTCTCGTCAATCAGGATTCAGCTTTTGTGCTGGATCGCCTGAATAATGATTATATTGTCGAAGGTCTCGATTACATGGAACGCCATAACCTTCCCGGGGATTTTAATGCCCTGCAGCAATTCGTTCTGGGTAATCCGCTGATGCCCATGGATGGAAACTATGAGATCGAAAAAGCCCCCAATGCCTACCATATTTTTGGACAGCATAAGGATATCGATATCGATTATTATTTCGATAAAAAAAGCCTGTTGCTTCAAAAGGTCGTCGTAGAACAAAAAAGTCAGGATAAAAAGCTGGAATTGTCTCTGGAAGAATACGCCATGTTAGACGACAAAGTTAATTTTCCCTACCTTCGTAACATTAAAATGAAGGATGGTAAAGAAAATACCACCGTGCAAATTAAATTCACTAAGGTAGAAATTGATGTTCCACAAGAATTCAGGTTCGATGTTCCTTCCAAATACCTTGGCAGGTAGTAAGCTGTCGCGGCATTGTCAACTCCTTTTATTTCAACCTGGGAATATTATGTTGAGCAAAAGACTGGGGATGCTGTTCCTGTTGCTGGTCATTGGAATGCTCCCGATGAGCCTGAACGGACAGTCCCGCCAATCTTTGGAAACGAAGCGAAAGCAATTGCTGGAAGAGATCAAAGCTACCAACACCCGGTTGGAAAAAACAAAGAAAAATAAGGCTACAACCTTTGATCAGTATGTCACGCTGCGTTCGCAGGTGCAAAACAGACAAATGTTGATCGAGAATTTTACGCTTGAAATTGCCCAGACAGATTCAACCATCATCAATGTCGGTAATGTTATTGAATCGCTGAAGGAAGACCAGGAGCGACTCAAAGAAGACTATGCCGCTATGCTAAGGGTTGCTTACCGGATGAAGCTCAACGACAATGGACTGCAATTTATCTTTTCGGCCAGCAGCTTCAACGATGCCTATAAACGCTGGCAGTATTTACGACAATATGAACGTTACCGTAAAAACCAGGCTTACCTGATCGAACAAACGCAAATTACCCTGGAAAAGAAGGTCGCCCAACTGGAAGACCAGCGTACTGAAAAAATATCCTTGCTGGAACAGGCTCGTGAGCAAAAGGAAGTTGTTGGCCGTGAAATGAACGAGATGAACAGTATGTTGTCGAAACTTAAAGGAGATGAAAAGAAACTCCTGGCAGCACTGAGAGATCAGCAAAAAGCCCATGATAATCTGAATAACGCCATTGAACGGATAATCCAGCAGGAAATGGAGCGCAAGCGCAGGACTGCAAGGACTGCTGCCGGCATTGCTTCCTCCCCGGTTTCCGCAGGGGATGATAAATTATCGAACGTGTTTTCACAAAATAGAGGAAAACTGCCCTGGCCTGTTAAAAAGGGAAGCATCACCGGATATTTTGGCCGTCAGGATCACCCGACCATCAAAGGCATCAAAATAACCAATAATGGTATCGATATCCGGACAGACAAAGGAGCCGAAGTCTATGCCATTTTTGAAGGTAAAGTGGCGGGGACTCAGTTTATTCCAGGCTATAAACATACGGTTATTATTCAGCATGGAAACTATTACTCCGTTTATTCAAACCTGGAACAAATATTTGTCAAAAGGAATGATATTATAAAAAACGGACAAAGAGTAGGTGTTGTGGGAACTAAAAAACCGGATTTACACTTTGAAATATGGCAGGAGAAAACAAGACAAAATCCTGTTAACTGGATCAGAAATTAGGAAACTCGGTTTCCTTGCGTACTTTGCGAAAACATTGCGTCCTGGCAGTTAAAAAACAGGAATGAAATTTTATTTTAAAGCAATAAAAATTAATGGAACATAACTGGAACATAGGGGAGAAGAAAAAGAAAGGACTCAAGAAAGGCACAGAATATGCCGTACTGGTGGGGTTGGTGCAGCGGGACCAAACGGAAGAGCAGGTAACGGAATACCTCGATGAGCTGGAGTTTTTGGCACTTACGGCCGGGGCTGAAACCGTCAAGCGGTTTGTTCAGAAAATGGACAGTCCCAATCCGCGTACTTTTGTCGGTAAAGGAAAACTTGAAGAGATTTATGACTACGTAGAAAGTCATGAAAATATAAATATGGTCATTTTTGACGATGACCTGTCCGGGAAGCAGACCTCTATCCTGGAAGAATTCCTGAAAGTAAAGATCATCGACCGCAGTAGTTTGATCCTCGATATTTTTGCCAGCAGGGCCCAGACCGCCCAGGCAAAAACGCAGGTCGAACTGGCCCAAATGCAATATATGCTGCCCCGGTTGAGAGGACTTTGGACCCACCTCGAAAGACAGAGAGGAGGTATCGGAATGAGAGGTCCGGGGGAACAGGAGATCGAGACTGACCGTCGTATTGTCAGAGATAAGATCAGTAAACTTAAGAAAAAGCTGGAAAAGATCGACCAGCAGAATATCACCCAGCGGAAGAACAGGGGAGAACTCATTCGGGTAGGTTTGGTGGGGTATACCAATGTGGGTAAATCAACCCTCATGAATTTGTTGACGAAATCGGAGGTGTTTGCGGAGAACAAACTTTTTGCTACACTGGACACCACCGTCCGGAAAACTGTTTGGGGCGCCATGCCATTCCTCGTTTCCGATACCGTTGGGTTTATTCGAAAATTGCCCCATCACCTGGTGGAAAGTTTTAAATCTACCCTGGATGAGGTCCGTGAAAGTGATATTCTGATCCATGTTGTGGACATCGCCCATCCCAATCATGAGGATCACATCAGAACCGTAAAGGATACCCTGAAAGAGCTCAACTCTTTGGATAAACCTACTTTGATGGTTTTTAATAAAATCGATCTTTACCGGGAACGGAATTTCGATGCTTACCTGGAACCAGACATAAAAGAAGAGATCGAAAATAACCTGCAGAAGAATTTGCAGCATGAGTTTGATTGCGAAAATATTCTCATCTCAGCCATTGAAAAAGAAAATATTCCTGCCCTTCGTGAAAAAATGACCGAAATGATCAAAGAGCAATACAAGATTCGTTACCCCTACCAGGCCCAGCGATGGTAAAATGTGTTTATCAGAAAACCTTTGGTATTTTTATCTTGTTTGTATCTTTAATCTGAAGTAATCGGATAGTGGAAGTAAAAAAATATCCAATTTCGTATTAGGTGAAATCCAATTCGTAATTCAATACAAACTTGATCTATCTAATCAGCACGGCCGTTTTACTGCTTTTTATGATCAGTATGTTCATATCCCTTGAGCAGGTGAAGCAGAAGAAAAAGCGAGAACTCATCTCCCTCTTCAGAAATGAGCGATATGAGGAGTGCCTGACCTGTGCCGATAATTACCTCAAACAATTTCCCTATTCCCTGGACGGATGGATCATCAAAGGCAACCTGGGGATCGAGCTGAAAGATAAACGGTTGGCCCGTAAGGCTTTTTACAGGGCTTTAAGGATATATCCAAACTCAGACAAAGCCTATGTCGGGCTCGGTATTTTGAAAAGGCTCGAACAGGATTTTGAAGGAGCAGAAGATTATTACTACAAAGCTCTGAAAGCCAATCCCGATTCTTATTCCGCGAAATCCAGTCTGATGTTACTCGAAATCTTTAAAAACAATCTTGATGTAGCTATTGCCCTTGGCGAGGATTCTGTCAAGCCCGGTATCGATAAGGTGGAGCCTTCCATTGTCAGCAATCTCATACTTGCCTATCATATAAACGGAGATCTTGATAAACGGGACGAACTGATGGACTATCTTGACCGTATTGATTACAAATACCTTTATGTGCTTGAGGGCTTCATCTCCGGTAAATTTGATTTTTATTACATTTTTGAGCAAAGTTATTGATGGATCTTTTTGGGGAGCCCTGCGTTAGATTAAGCTCGCAACTTTCACCCTTTACCCTCATCCGATACGCAGGTGTCCAATCCAGGCATCCCCGGAGCTGAAATCCATTTTTTGGGAAATCTGGCTGGCCTACCCCTTATGCTGCAAAAATTCTTTGTAATTTAGGCATTTATTAAGAGTTTGTCTGAATTTTCTGATGACTGAAAATCAATCTTTTAACCAATAAATTATTTTTGCCAAAGCATTGGAAAATTGGAATATAATGGTTCTCTTTCCCCGACCGTTGCACCTGCCTGGCGTTGCCGGACAGAGAGGTAAAGGAGCGTGGATATTTTTCCTGATGACTAAGCCTTTTGTTGTGTAAAAATTAAATAATACCATAAAATTTTAAACATACGCTTAAACCTGTTCGTTTTGAAACTTACCTTTTTCCTTAAATCAGAAGATTTCCTCGCTTTTCAGCTTTTCACGGCTTCCCAATCAGAAAGTATTCAACGCAAAAGACGAAGAGGGCAAATATTCCTGAGCATTGGTTCATTGGTCTTTGCTTTGTTCTTTTACATCGGGAATAGTGCTTTTTTGTCTATTTATTTTTTGCTTTTTGCTGTCGTGACCTACCTGTTTTATCCCCGGTATTTTAAAAAGCGGTATCAGAAACACTATCGGAATTTTATCCGAGACAATTATGAAAACAGATTGAATGTAGAGCAGGAAGTGGATATAGAAAAGGATAAAATCATCTTGAAGGACAAAACAGGAGAAGCCAGCATCAAGCTGGAAGAAGTAGAGGAAGTTACGGAAGCACCGGAGCATTTCTTTGTTAAGATTTCTACCGGTGTATCGCTTATTTTCCCCAAAAACAATATTCCTGTTGAAGCGGTTAGAGAAAAGCTCCAATCATTTGGTCTGACGATACTGGATCATACAGATTGGACATGGTAGGTAGCCCGATGCCTGGGTATTGGGACGGGCGCATAGCGTTGGAGATTCAAGCTGCAATGAACGGGTGTTTTTTGTTTGAAAAGAGCAAAAAAAGCCTTAGATTGGAGGTTTATGTTTTACGCGAAAAAAATGAACTTATAATGCAAAATATTCTCAAAAAATACGCTCAGTTACTTGTCAATTATTGTCTGGAAGTAAACCCCGGTGAACGATTATTTATCAAAAGCACCACCCTGGCAGTCCCTTTGGTCAGAGAAGTTTTCCGGGAGGCCCTAAAGCGGGGTGCACATGTCGAAACTGAACTCGATTTTAGAGAGCAACACCGGATATTTCTTGAAGAAGCCGGGGAAGATCAACTCAAATATCAGCCTCTGTTATACACCAGGGCTATGGACGAATTTGATTGTTATCTTTTTATCCGCGCACCGTTTAATCTGAGGGAAAACCAGAGTTCTGACGTAGCTAAATCCAAGATGCGTTCTCAGGCGCTTAAGGGGGCCCAGGAAAAATATTTTGCCCGGACAGCAACCCGTGACCTCAAGCGAAATTTATGCCAATATCCAACTCAGGCCAGTGCACAGGAGGCAGGTATGTCACTCGAGGAATACCAGGAGTTCATTTTTGGCGCCTGCAAATTATTTGACGAGGATCCGGTACAAAGCTGGCTCAATGTCCGCAAAAATCAACAGGTATATACGGATTTGCTCAACAGCAAGGAACAAATTCATTACAAAGGCGAGGATATAGATATACAATTCTCAACCAAAGGCAGAACCTGGATCAATTCCGACGGACAGACCAACATGCCTTCCGGAGAGATCTATACTTCACCAGTGGAAGATTCTGTGAACGGTGTCATTCATTTTTCCTACCCGGCGATTTATATGGGGCACGAGGTGGAAGGAGTTACCCTTTGGGTCAAAGACGGATATGTCGAAAAATGGGAAGCCAAAAGAGGTCAGGAGTTCTTGTCCAGGATCTTTGAAGTTGACGGGACTCGCCGGTTTGGGGAAGTAGCTGTGGGTACCAATTATGACATCAACAGGTTTACGAAAAACATCCTTTTTGATGAAAAGATTGGCGGAACGGTGCACATGGCAGTGGGACAATCCTATTTACAAACCGGAGGGAAAAACCAATCCACAGTGCACTGGGATATGATTGCCGGCATGCAAAATGGCGGTGAAATATGGGCTGATGGGGAAAAGATTTATGAGAACGGAGAATTTCTATCTATTGTATAGCAGTAATGACAATATTATCGAATTTCTTAGGTTAAATTATACAACCTCTTAATTTTTATACCTAACTTGCGGTTTGTTAATTAAAGCTATGCTAACTGCAGTTGTAATTAATATTAGAATAAAGTAAACAACGGATTCGAGAAGGATGAACTATGAAACCATTTGACTTCCGGATTCAGATTCATTAACCCAACAACGTCCTTAAACCGTGAACAGAAACATAGCATTTTTAGAATTAAAGTATGGCAACATTTACGGCGGCTACCCCAATTTTTACGCAATCAGTGAAATTGCATTATTAGTTTTTGAACAAGGATCCAACAGGATTTTTCTGGAGACATGGCTCAATAACATGAATATTGATGTGGTCAATGTTTTCCCAAAAGTAAATGAATTGGGCCACACCACCGGTCGTGGTAAAGAAGTCATCAACCTTAGAACCCGACGTAAAAAACCTTACGACGAAGAATTCAGACTTGATGAAAGACAATTGGGCATGGCCTTCAAAAACCTTCGCCCAACCAAAAATGCAATCAGGACTTTCCTTTGGAAGAATATGAAAAAATACCGATTCCAGGACATCATTACTTTTGATGGCCGTCGGGATGTTTTCCTCTGTGAAAGATCAGGAGCAGATTTTGAACGCTACAATATCATCGATATTCAGAAAATACTGAATAAAGAAACTGAATACCTTTTCTCATTGAATAAACTGGCAGTGGTTATCGGGTTTGACTACGATCAGGCTTACCTGCGTTCCAATAACCTGGAATACTGGTTGCACCCGATTGCAGCAAGACAGATCATGCCAAAATCTGCCGCTTTTGATGCCGCAAGGTTGTTGATGGTATATAATGAATACCACGACCATCATGACGATTTTATGCTGAAAGCCGCTTTGCTGCTCAATAAAATTCAGAATTCAAAAGAGTAGATTTTTTTGATCAATTAAAAAAAGGGATAACGACAGCGAGTGGTTATCCCTTTTTTATGTTCTCTTCAGTGGTTAATGCTTCTGTGTCTCCAGACAATCTATTACAGATTTTAAAAAGACAAATACAACCTCCCGACCTTCTTTACTGGCCAGGCCATCTTCGCTGTCAGAGAGTGTATCTTCAATAAAAGCAAGCAGGTCTTCCTGTTCCGTTTGATCAAAAAATACATCCAGCCGGTCCCGGAACGACTTGGCACTGGTTTCTTCGAGCAATGACCAGTTTTGCTCTTCTGCCACTTCAAAGTCATTGATATCTATGGTGGAAAATTCACCATTGACTTTTTTCGAGGCACTGATGATGATGAGTAAAAGGAATAATACAAACTCACGTTCTTCCTGGTGCAGGATGGTCAGATTTTCAGAAAAGATATATCCGAAAATGACAGGTTGTTCTTCATGCAATTGCTCTACCAGGGACTCCAGTTGATCCTGGTTCTTGTCCATAAAAACCACAACATCATCAATTATTGCTTCGCTTACAAATTGCATCTGTTTTTCTTTTCGACAAAAATATGCTTCTTTTTAATGAAGACCTCCGTTTTTTCAGAGATTATTACACAAAAGGAAGGCTTGCTTAAAAAAAGATGTTGAAAATAGGTCGCGTTTTGGGATATCGCGGCTTTTATAATTGGGGGCAGGCTCGATCTCCTCTGGGGCCTGAGGGCCCGGCGAAAAAAAACGCAGGAAACATTTCAGCTTCCCGCGTTTTCAAGTACCTGTCAGGATTGGGGAAATCCCCGGTCACTGAATACTCTATTTATTGATAACCATTAATTTTTTTTCAGTTTAAACTCCCAGTCAGCATTTTTTTTCGGCGTGGCCGGGCTTTTGGAAAGGATGAGGCTGGTGCGGATGCTTTTTCCGATATCCTCTTTATCCATTATTTCAAGTTCGACTTTCGAAGCATAACCTGCAGGGCGCTGCATGGCATAAGGATTTACCAACTTAGGTCCATCAAAATCATCCGGTCCTTTGGCCGATTCCCAGATCGTTTCATCCTGTGGCATTTCGGCAATAATTTTTTCCTTTTGCTGCATTTGCTCAAAGGCCTTGAATCTTGATTTCATATCGTCAAGGTCTTCGTAAACACCATAATGTGGCGCAGGCTTTTCAACCTTGACCGTTTTGATGTCCTCTTTCTCCTTACTGGTATTGATTTGACCAAAAACGGCAGTGGACAAAAGGATAAACCCTAATATAAGTAGTGTCTTTTGCATGTTTTTAAAGGATGTTTATACCCTTAAGACGCAATTTTTGAAAAAAGACACATTTTTGAAGTAATTCAGCAGCATTGCAGGTAAGGATTATGGCAAATTTTGAAACAGAAAAGAAAAGATGATGATGTCCTGGACCAGATGTATCATCCAGGCCAAACCTAATCCTTTGGTCTCAAAGGTCGCTTTTGCCAGAAACCAGCCAAGGAATCCTGCCATCAGTACTCCGATAATACCACTTGGATGCCCCCAATAGTGTGGAATTCCAAAGATTATACCGGAAGCCAGGTAGATGGTCCGGGGCTCCATGTGGTCTTTTACCAGGCCTATCACACCAAATCTTGTAATCAGTTCCTCGTTCAAGGCATTAACCGCAGAAAACCCAAGGGTGAAGGGTAGGTACATCAACCATTGATTAAAGGAAAAGTCCTCGCTGCCCAAATACATGAATAATCCGGTCGCCAGACTGATGACTAGCATAACTTCGGGACCTGTTCTCCGCCATTTGTCTTTTGCTTTTATCCCAAGTAACTTAACCGGGGCAGGGTGAAGGTTCCAATCACCCCATTTTAAGAGTTGCTTACTCGACGGGTTGATCACCAAGGTTATGAAAACGGTAAGTACAGCCAAAAGAAGTCCCAATACCTGAGCGCTTCCAATGTGGTTGATTATTGTTTTTTCTGACAATTGTACAAAGCCGGGACCAAGCAATCTGTTTATGATCAGATATCCGAAGATTACAATCAAAGGTATTAATAGCCTAAAGTAGGCTGCAAATTTATTCATCTGTTGTCAATTTTTTACAAAGATGATTCTATGGCGGGTTAGAAAAATTGACCTATGGTAAGAAATGAATTCAAAATCGCTTTTTTCTGATCCTGCTAAGACTTTCAGGAGTGATCCCCAGGTAGGAGGCGAGGTGTTTTTGTGGTGTTTTGAGGATGATTTCCGGGTGAAGTTGTAGCAGTTTTATATATCTTTCTTCGGCAGTAAGGGTGAGAATCTCAATTTGTTGAGCTTGTTTATGCAGGAACAGGTTTTCAGCAATAACAAGTCTCAATTGTTTGCCGGGATCCCTTTTGTATAATTCCATCAAATCATCGAATGAAATAGACAAAACTTCCGTTTTTTCCAGGGCCATTACATATAAGGGGCTTTCTTTTTGCAGCAGGAAAGAAGAGTAGTCATTCAGGAATTCGTTATCAAAACAAAGATCAATACAGATGTCATGATTTTCTTTGCCTACAAATATTCCTGCCAGCCCTTTGACAATAAAATATAAGTGCTTTTCTGTGGTATTAGGATATTTGAGGATCTCATTTTTCTGAAAAACTTTTGATTGGAGGAAAGACGCAAATGTTTCCCAGGATTCAATGGGTGTTTCGTAAAAAGTATCAAAAAAAACTTTCAGCTGTTTAGCGATGTCCATAAGCTACTTTTACCTGGAAGAAACATAAACAAGGCTGGCGATCAATTGATCGTAATTAGAACCGATCGGATGATAATAAATGAGTATGGTATATTCATTTTCGGTTTCAAACCAGTCGCCTTCCAGTTCGGATAAATTTAATTCCACCTTATCCGATGCTTTGCTACCCCTGGGCTGAAATGCATAAGCGTAATTGTGGAAGCCTTGTTTGAAAGGTATTTTGGCCACGTAACTGTTGACGGCATCGTTATAGACCATTTTGTTGGTTAGCTGCCAGTCATTAAAGGCACCGACGATGAAAATATCAGCATCCTGGTATTCGGTAGGACTGTATAAGGAAAATAAAACATCTGAATAATCAGCAGAAAGTTCAGGAACAAAATCATCGAAATTATCAATGACAAAGCCACCGTTGAGGTCTTGCCTGAAAAGGTAGGACAGGCTTCCCCTTTTACCATCCTTTTCCAAAATCACTTCGAAATGATCATCGTATCGTAAGATGTCTGAAATGCCTATTGCCCTGGTTCTCAAGGTTCGTATGTCGAAAAAGCGGAATTCTTTTCCCGCCGGGAAAGCGATTAAGCCCTGAAAATCAAAATGGATTTTATTGCCTCTGGTGTAAGTCGGGGCTATATTAAGGATTGCATTGTCCCAGCGTTGGTTTTGAATTACCGTGGCGGTAATTTCTCTTTGAGGGTTTCGGATAGGTGTTTTTTCGTGGTTGACCAGGAAGTCAAATTCGTGATAAGTTTTCAACCTGCCGGCCAGTGCCGGAGAAACCTGTTGCAGTTCAATGTCTACCAAGGTGCTGTAATCCACAACCATAAACCTTCTGGTTATGGCCAATATTCTGCCGTCAACATCATCTTCGTGGATGAGCAGCAGGTAATTTCCGGAAATGGTCCAGGTGACATCCTCATTGGGGAATTTCAAGGTATAGTGTGTATATTCGGTAAGGGTCTTATTGGAGAACTCAAAATCGTCGATCCGTTCATTTAAAAAACCATCTACGTATTCCATATCAGTGAGCGCGGAAGGTTGCCAGTTTCTGTCACAGTGAATGAAGGTGTAGGTATAGGTTTTGACATCTTTTCCTAGGTCATCGAAAGATAGTTCAAATCTGGCATTGCCATCGAGTGGCAGCATTGGTAAACTCAGGGGATCTCCTTCTACATGAAATTTTACAGAACGGATGTTGTCCAGGTAAACGTGGTTTTCGTAACGCAAATTCTCTTCATCCTGTGCAGCGAGTAAAAAGGGAATAATACCTAGTAAAGTAAATAAGGTAAATTGTTTCAACATAGTATGTATAATCTTAAAAGCCATTATTTTTTACTTACCCAAATGGAGTCCTTTACATAAAACCGCCAGGGCCATTGGGCACATTCTTCTGCATAATCAACTCCAATCCTTTTGGCGGTTTGAATATCTTTTGGAAGCAGGGAAATCCCACGGTCTTCTATCCATACCCGACCTTTTTTACTCAAAAGGGATTCTCCATTCAGCACGGTTTTGATTCCCAGGGCCATACTCATAACGCCTGGACCGGCTGATAATTGTGGACTTAATTTATCTATCTGTCTTCTTTCCTTTATGACGTCAATATTATCAAAAGGTTCAACGGCTCTGATCAGCACAGCATTGGCGACCCCCTTAGGTCCGGTAACCACATTGAATAAATGGTGAATGCCATAACACAAATAGACATAAGCACAGCCGCCTTCCTGAAACATGGTGGCAGTGCGTTTGGTCAGTCGATTGTTGTAGGCATGGCTCGCTTTGTCGTCCTGGCCGCGGTAAGCTTCTGTTTCCGTGATCATACCTGCCGTTTGAACACCATTGATATTGGTGACGAGAAATTTGCCAAGCAGGGCCTTGCTTTGGTTCAGGATATCCTCAGAAAGGTAAAATGAGTGAGGGAGAAGCATTTTGGTTGCTGGTTGCTGGATACAAGTTACTGGTTATGGGCTGGCAGTGAAAAATTTAAACCAGCAACCAGTAACTTGAAACCAATTTAACTCCTAACGCTGTAATTTGGAGATTCCTTAGTGATCGTAATATTGTGTGGGTGACTTTCAGCCACTCCTGCACTACTTATCTTGACAAAGGTCGATTCGCGAAGTTTTTTCAGGTCTGGAGCCCCGCAATACCCCATTCCCGCTCTTAGTCCGCCAAGGTATTGAACCATCACTTCTGCCAGGGTACCTTTATAGGGAACACGGCCTTCGATACCTTCGGGTACCAGTTTTTTAATATCGTCCTCAACGTCCTGAAAGTACCTGTCCTTGGATCCTTGTTGCATGGCACCTAAAGATCCCATTCCACGGTAAACCTTGAATTTTCTGCCCTGAAAGATGATGGTTTCTCCTGGAGCTTCCTCCACGCCGGCGAATAAACTTCCGGCCATGATTGAGCTGGCTCCGGCAGCGAGGGCTTTCACCACATCACCAGAGTAACGTATTCCTCCGTCACCTATAATCGGCACACCCAGATGTTTGACAGCTTCGTAGGCTTTATAAATGGCTGACAATTGTGGAACACCAACGCCTGCAACTACCCTGGTGGTACAAATACTTCCAGGACCAACGCCTACCTTTATGCCATCAGCTCCGGCTTCTGCCAGGGCGAGGGCTCCTTCTCCGGTAGCCACATTGCCACCAACGACCTGGAGATCCGGGTATTTCGTTTTAACCGCACGGATAGCGTCGAGAACACCTTTGGAATGGCCGTGAGCAGTATCCAGACAGATCACATCTACATTGACCTTTACCAGGGCATCTACTCTTTGCATCATGTCAGGGGTGACGCCCACAGCAGCACCAACAACCAGCCGTCCCAAAGAATCTTTACAGGAATTCGGAAAATCCTGTACTTTCATAATATCTTTGTAGGTAATGAGTCCGGCAAGAAATCCGGATTCGTCCACAACAGGCAGCTTTTCAATTTTATGCTTCTGCAAAATGATTCTTGCCTGTTCGAGGTTGGTTCCAACGGGAGCGATTACCAGGTTTTTAGAAGTCATTAACTCCTTTACCGGCAGGTTCATCTCTGTTTCAAAGCGCAGATCACGATTCGTGAGGATACCTACGAGTTTACCCTGGTCATCAATTACGGGAATACCTCCGATTTTGAAGCGACGCATCAGGGACATGGCATCAGCAATGGTGGCATCGGCCTTTAAGGTTACAGGATCGACGATCATACCGCTCTCTGAGCGTTTAACACTGCGAACCTGCTCGGCCTGCTCCGCGATAGTCATATTCTTATGGATGATACCAATACCACCCATACGGGCGATGGCTATAGCGAGTTTGTTCTCTGTCACCGTATCCATGGCGGCAGAAACGATCGGAGCATTAAGGGTTAAATTGCGTGTGATCTTGGTTGAAAAGTCAACCTCCCTTGGAAGAACCTCTGAATAGGCCGGGAGTAAGAGGACATCGTCAAAGGTTAAACCTTCTTCGAAAAACTTATTTCTGATTGCTTCTTGATTTTCCATCCGCAAAAGTATTGAAAATAAAATTTAAAAGATAATTAAATAATTAAAAATGTTAACCGTTAACAGTGATGAGCATTACATGGAACAGGCCATCAAACAGGCTAAAGTGGCTGCCCTTAAAGGGGAAATTCCCGTCGGAGCCGTTGTTGTTTGTCAGAATAAAATAATTGCCCGCGCCCATAATCAGACGGAACTGCTCAAGGATGTTACCGCTCATGCAGAAATTATTGCCATTACTGCGGCAGCCAATTTCCTGGGGAGTAAATACCTCAATGAATGTACGTTGTATGTAACCCTTGAACCCTGCGTTATGTGTGCCGGAGCAGCCCATTGGGCCCAATTGGGAAGGATCGTGTACGGGGCGGCAGACGATAAAAAAGGATTTATGCGGTTTGGTAAAAAGGTTTTACACCCAAAGACCAAAATTGAATACGGGGTAAAAGAAGAAGCGTGTAGCCAGCTGTTAAAGGAGTTTTTTTTACGCAAAAGATGAGCATTAATTAAAAAACACTTTTGAACTTTACATTTATTCCATGACCTCGAACTTGTATTAAAATAATTATCTTTACCGAATGAATCGCTTCTTTTTATACTTACTCTCGCTGATGTTTCTTTTGGGCCCTTCCTTGAAGGCACAGGGACCTACGGAGGAATATAATCGATCTGAAGTAGTGGAGCGTGATCTCGATTATGAGCGATGGGAACAACTGACCAAAGACGTTCAATACGAAGTCGAGAAGCCTAAAGAAAAAAAAGAAAAACCTACAGACCCGGACAGGAACGTTGATCGGGACAGTAATCCGCCTCCCTCCTGGGATCTCGGAGAATGGTCAGCACCCGCCAAATTGATCCTCATCCTTTTCTTTGCAGTTTTGATCGGTGTCATCATTTATTACGTGGTGCAAAACCAGAACAAAAAAATTGATAAAACACCGGTACCCACGGAAGAAGAGATCATCGAAAAAATTGAAGAAAATATTGAAAAGTCGGATATCGATAGTTACCTCGCCAAGGCCATTGCTGAGGGTAATTACTCTATGGCTATCCGTTTATACTACCTCAATATATTGAAGTCGCTTACCCTGGCCGGAATTATTAAATGGAAAAAAGACAAGACCAACCGTACCTATCTGTATGAAATTAAAGAACCTCAGTTGAAAAGTGATTTTAAATCGCTGACCAATATCTTTGAACGTATCTGGTATGGAAATGTAGCGCTTGAACAACAGGAATTCGAAGCACTCGCTCCCGTTTTTGAAATTTTTTCCGATAAGGTCAAAAACGGTATTCAATGAAAAGAAACAATTACATTTTCTACCTCATTGGTGCAGCAGTCCTTATCCTGATTGCCGTTTACTTTCTAGGTTCCAAAAAGACCTATAACTGGCAGGAGCACTACCATCAAAAAGGTAAGGACCCGTATGGTACAAAAATCATCACAGAATTACTGAAAGCTTCCGGCCGGGAATTCATCGTCCTCAAGGATAGTTTGACAGCAGGATTGCCGGAAGCCCCGGAAGTATTTTCCAACTATGTATTCGTCGGGCAAAGCATGTATTTGTCTGAGATGGATGTCAGTCAGCTGATTGATTTTGCGGTCAATGGCAACAATGTGTTTTTGTTCTGTAATTACATTCCACACAACCTGATGTTTTACCTCTATGATGGTGAGTGTGAACCTTCTCTATGGAATGACTTTTCGGCTTTTCAGGATACTGCCGTCACCTTGAGTTTAGCCCATCCGAATTTAAAAAAAGAGCGTCAAAGTGAATATGTCTATCTTTCCCGTTACGGGGCGCAACCTTATCAGTGGAGGTATTTTTATCCCGAATATTTTTGTGACAGCGAAGGCGCTTTTGCGGAATTAGGATACATCAACGAAGAATACATCAATTTCGCCAGGGTGGAATATGGTGATGGATACTTTTATTTGCATACCACTCCACTGGCTTTTACCAACGTCAATATGCTGGAGCAGCAAGCCTATAATTATGCCAACAGGGTTTTCTCCCATTTGAATGATGGCCCCATCTATTGGGATGAATACAGCCGTGTTCCCGAGAGTGTGGCCCGGTCCATGAATAACCGCAGTGGCGGTGGATTCAACAGGAATCTTTCCTCCAAAAGCCCATTGCAATATATTCTTTCTCAACCTCCTTTGAAATGGGCCTGGTATCTTTTGCTGTCCATGGGGCTTTTGTACCTCGTTTTCCGGGTAAAAAGAAGAGAACGGATCATTCCTGTATTGGAACCTAATACCAATAGCTCATTACAGTTTGTCAGAACGATTGGAAGACTTTACTTTTTGCAAAACAACCATCGCCAGCTGGCATTACAAAAGATGAAATTATTTCACGTAGATGTCCGGGAATCTTACGGGCTTCATTTTCAGGAGGGAGATGAAAAATTCGAGGAAAAACTTGCCCAGAAATCCGGTGTATCCAAAGAGATCATCGACAAGCTTTTTACGATGTACCGCAATATCGAAAATACCCGTTTTCTTTCGGCAGATGCCTTGATCGAGTTCTATAAAGCCATGGCTGCATTTTATAAGGCGGGAGATGTGCGGTAGGGTGTTTATAAAACTTCTGCATTGGAAATTGGAAATTCGATACCTGCCTACTGCGCGATGGAAGGTAGGTTCTGCGGTTCAGTACAGTTTAGTTTCAAATGGTTTCAAGTTGTTCCAATGTTGTTTTTTAACACAGTACCTCTGTGCTTCCTCTGAGCACTCTGTGCTTAAAAGACTTAATTCGTACTTGAGGCAAAGAATTTGATTAAAAAGAAATCAATCAAAAACCAATGATGAAAATCTTACTATTGCTTATCATGCTTTTAGGGGGCCTCAATTTACTGCAAGGCCAAAGTATCGGTTTCTCCGGAGGGATCCTGGCGAATAGTTTTTATGATTTCGCCCGGGATGAGTCCCCTCACTTTTCAACTTCTAATGAAGTTGGCGGAGGTTATGTTTTTAGTCTATATTTGAATGACGTCAAGATTGAGCATATGTCCTTGATGTTTCATTTAAGGTATGAAAAATATAATGGTAAATCCTTTTCTTCTGATGGAGGGCTAGGAGGAGGAAATGGGAGTCGGGTTCTTGCCGATAAGCAGAAAATTGGACTGGTGATCTATCCTCTGAATTTTGAATTACATAAACGAATAGAAATCAATTTTGGGGTAAATATCAATTTTTTAGTTGGCACCCAATCCACTGCGCGAAAAAGTTCCTGGCGATATAATATGGAGACCACCTATACGCCGATCGAAGGTAAAATTGATGCTTCTTTTGGTTTGGGGCCTCACATGAGAATAGCGCTTAAATTTCCATTGGGCCAAAATTGGTCAATTGTCCCGCAGGTTCAATTGCACTGGGGATGGTTGGATGAGTTTCAGAACCTATTTAATCATAGGGTTGGATCTATCCGGCAATATGTTGAGGTGGGCGTTCAGCGAAAGCTTGGACATTGATATCCTGCCACTTAAAAATGTGACTGAATCAATTAACTTGAAAAAGAAAGTACTATATTTGGGTGCTGTGGCGACCGGTAAAACCGTGAACCCCGGGATACCTGCTTTAAAAAGATTAAACGATAATAAATGAGCGTTGACGAATTAAATGAAAACCAGGAATTGGAAAACAATGATCCTTTGGTTCCAGAATCCAACCCGGAAGAAGTAAAACCCGAGTTGACGGAGCAGCCGGTAGTCCCTGAAGGTCAGGAACGCTGGCAACAGAGCAGGCTTGATTTGTCGCCGGTAACCAATGTTGTGGAAAAGGTCAAAGAACAGATATCGAAGGTCATTGTTGGGCAGGATGAGTTTATTGAATTATTACTAACTGCTCTGTTCACCGGAGGACACGTTTTGGTGGAAGGAGTGCCGGGGATCGCCAAGACTTTGATGGCCAAATTGATGGCCAAAACCCTCGATACGGAATTTTCCCGGATACAGTTTACACCCGACCTGATGCCGAGTGATGTTATCGGAACGACGGTTTTTAACCTTAAAACTTCCGAATTCACCTTCAAAAAAGGACCTATTTTTGCGAACGTTGTACTCGTGGATGAGATCAACCGGGCTCCTGCCAAAACGCAGGCAGCCATGTTTGAGGTCATGGAAGAACGTCAGGTGACTGCAGATGGAACCACTTATCTTTTTGACTTTCCGTTTTTTGTGGTGGCTACGCAAAACCCGATCGAACAGGAAGGTACCTATAAACTACCCGAAGCACAATTAGATCGCTTTATATTCAAAATCCATGTCGACTATCCGGACCTGGATGATGAAAAAGCCATCCTGAAACGCTTTGCCAATGATTTTGACATGAAAAGTGTGGAGGATGTTTCAGCCGTATTCACAACCAAAGATGTAAAAGTTTGTCGCGAACTCATCGAAAAGGTACACATCAAAGATGAATTGCTGGATTATATCGCAGGGATCGTGCATGAGACGCGGAATAATCCGGATCTTTTCCTCGGAGCCTCCCCAAGGGCATCACTGGCTTTGATGAAAACTTCCAAAGCCCTCGCTGCCATGAATGGCCGTGATTTTGTTACGCCGGATGATATTCAATACGTATCCTACCCGGTACTCAACCACAGGGTTATTCTCACTCCCGAAAGGGAAATGGAAGGCGTGGATACCCGCAGCGTCATATTGGATATCATGAAAAGCGTGGAAGTGCCGAGGTGATAATAATTACGAATTACGAATTTTTAATTACGAATTGTTTAGGAATGAGGTTTTCCAACCTGTATTCTTTCCTGAACTTAGTAATTCTACTATTCGTAATTTTTAAAATCTTGTTATCGTTTTGTTAAAAAGTAGACTCCCGGCTTTTTAATTTCAGTATTTTGGTATAAAATCCTTTATTTTTATCGCTCTTCTTAACTAAAACCGTTTTTTTTCCGTTTATAAGAGTGGTTACGTCGATGGGGCGTGCAACGTTTTGTGAAATAATTCATCCTTGTTGTTGCAAGAAAATTAGAAATTATGAAGATCAAAAAAGGAATAATTTATCTGTCTGTTTTAGTATTGGCGCTTTTGTTTTGGGCAGCTACCATGTTGCCACAAGGTACAAATGAAGAGAAGGAGGCAGTATTGATGCATACTATTTTGAGGGGACTTGATTATATGCACTATCAGCCAAGGGAAATTAATGACGATTTCTCGGAATTGGTTTTCGATAATTATACAGGTCAACTTTATGGCAATGGAAGATTTGCTACCCGGGAAGACATTAAACAACTTGAACAATACAAAAAATTCATTGACGACGAAGCCCGGCAAGGATCCTATGAGTTTTTTAATCTTTCACTCGAGATCTTTGATAGGAACCTGGACAAAACACAGGGTTTTTATAGAGATATCCTTGCCAAACCATTTGATTTTACCATCAGGGAAAAAGTGGAAATGGACGGTGAAAAGCGGGACTTGCCTAAGAACGATGCTGAGTTGAAAGATTTTTGGAGAAAATATCTCAAGTATGAAACTTTAACCCGTTATGCGGATAAGCTTGAAGCACAAAAGGAAGTAGGAGAAGAGGGAGAGCAAAAGTCAGCCGAAGCATTGGAGCAGGAATCAAGGCAGGAAGTGCTCGAAATGTTTGATGGCTGGTATGAGCGTATGCGTAAACTCAAAAGGAGCGATCGATTGGGATATTTCCTCAATTCAATAACTTCCGTATTTGATCCACATACCAACTATTTTAAACCCATTGATAAAGAAAACTTCAACATCAGTTTTAGTGGCCGTCTCGAAGGTATCGGTGCGCGTTTACTGACAGAAGATGATTATACGAAGGTCTCCAGCATTGTCGTTGGCGGTCCTGCCTGGAAGGGGAAAGAACTGGAAGAGAATGATATCATCATGAAGGTCTCCCAGGAAAATGAAGAACCTGTAGATATCAAAGGGATGGTGATCGACGATGTTGTCCAACTGATTCGCGGTGATAAAGGAACCAAGGTTACCCTTACAGTTAAAAAAGGTGACGGAACCATTAAAGATGTTACTATTGTCAGAGATATAGTGGTTATAGACGAACGGTTTGCCAAATCTTTGATCCTGGATGGAGAAAAAGAAGGAGAGAAGATTGGTTATCTCTACCTCCCGAGTTTTTATGCTGATTTTGAAAATGAGGATGGACGTTTCTGCGCGCCTGATGTTGCCAAAGAGTTGGAAAAACTCCAAGCAGCCAATGTGGACGGGATCATTCTCGACCTGAGGAATAACGGAGGAGGTTCTTTGCGTGATGTAGTCAAAATGTCTGGATTTTTCATTGAAAGAGGACCCATTGTTCAGGTTAAATCAAAAGATAAAAGCCCTGAAGTGCTTAAAGATTATAATCAGAACGTCAATTACGACGGGCCATTGGTGGTCATGGTAAATTCCGGGAGCGCGTCAGCTTCCGAGATTCTGGCCGCAGCCATGCAGGATTATGGTCGTGCAGTGATCGTAGGCAGTAAATCGACTTTTGGAAAAGGAACCGTACAACGGTTTATTCCACTCGACAGAACAGTGAATGGTTATGAGGAGTATAAACCCCTTGGAGATCTCAAACTGACCATGCAGAAGTTCTATCGCATCGACGGCAGCTCTACGCAGCAAAAAGGTGTCATTCCGGATATCATTTTACCGGACAGCTACCATTTTATCAAATCAGGGGAAAGAGAGGAAAAATACTGCTTGTCCTGGGATGAGATTGCTCCGGTTGAATACGAGCAGAATGTGATGAAAGTTAAAAATGTCGAGGAAATCCGAATGAATAGTGAAAAGCGAATCGCCAATAGCGATGCTTTCAGGAAAATTCTGGAAAATGCCCGCAGATATGAGCGTCAGGAAAAAGAAACGGCACTCAGCCTGGATTTGGAATCTTATCTCCAGGAAAAAGAAAAGCAGGATAAGGAGTCTGCATTATATAAAGATATGTTCAAAACAGAAGTGGTTGATGGTATCAAAAACCTCGAAGTTGATCTGCCTTCCATCCATGCTGACGAGTCTAAGGAAGCCAGAAATACCGATTGGATCAAATCAGTTTCCAAAGATGTCTATATCGATGAAACCTTGAAGATCATGCACGATCTGATCAAGCAGTCCTAAGGAATAGTATTTTTAAATATGGTCATTCCGAATTTTGGCTTAGACCAAAATTCGGGATACTTCGTAAATAGGGTGTAACAAGATTTGAATAAAATCCCGCGCGACTTTTGGATATTGGGGCCTCCCCCATCTTTGCTTTTGCGGGGAGTTTAGATTTTCTAGATTTTTTTTACTTTTTGGGCGCCAGTCCCTCCCGCGATGCCCTGATACCATTAGTTGTTTTTAAAATCTTTGTAGTGCTTTCATGAAAACTTAAACCCCACCGAAGCAATTCGAAAGAAACATCCATTAATTTTTTAAAATCGGATTTCAAAGTTACGCTCTATTTTTTAGCCGCAAATGAGATTCTCCTTTCTCCCAGTCTTGCCTGTCAATAACCAGCAAATTCTCTTCCACCCATTCCCCTTTTTTCTGAAATCCTTTCTCAATATACCGATCGAATTGCATCCCATTGCGCTTCAGAACTTTTTCACTGGCAACATTCCACAGGGCATGACAGGCTTCAATCTGGCTGGCTGATAATTCCCGGAAACCAAAATCCAGGACACCTTTTAGGGCTTCTGTCATAATGCCTTTTCTCTGGGATTCAGGATGTGTCCAGAATCCAATATTCCACCTGTTTTTGGTAGATGTTTTCCGAATAGAAATTCTGCCCAGAAATTTGTTGGTTTCCTTGTCCTCAATGGTGAAAGTGTAACCTTCGTTTTTCTCCCAGGCGGTGATCGATCTCCGAAGGGGAGCAAGTAGTTCGGATTCGTCCGGTGGTGGTTCCCACAACATTCCGTCATTAAACCCTTTGACTCTGGTTGCCGAAAAAACAAAAGGAAAATCTGTCTGGTCAGGTATCCTCAATCTTAATCTTGCAGTCTCAATTTGAAATGATTTTGGTATATTCAACTTAATTGCTTGTTGGGTGATTTTGGATTCATTCCCGTTTAGGGCCGAAGCGATAACCCACTTTAAAAATAATATTGCCGGGAGTATCATATGAAATCCCTGCTATCAATTTATTTATTTCGACAAAAGTTCCCGCAGACAATCCGATTCCAAATTCGGGTTCCAGGTTAAGTCCTTCTTTTTCCTCGTCATTATACATGCCGCCCAGCAATAAATTAATATAAGGTCGCACCTTTTTATCTTCTGAATTAAGATAGAACCTTGCACCGGCCAGCAGGTTGAATGAGTTCGCGCTGCCAGATCTTCCGGAGATGAAGGCAGATTTGATGTTGGTATGAACATAAGAAACCTGTCCTTCCAGGGCTAGGTGTTGGGTCAGGGAATAAGTCGGGTTTAAACCGATGTGGAATCCAATGCCCTCTTCCAAAAGGGGTGTTGATACGCCGGTGTTGGGACTAAAGGCAAAGGAATTATTCTGGGCATTCAGGTCGCTTCCGGTTAACAAGATCAAAATTATGATAATGCCCGGAAATGGCTTTTCAAGCTTCATTATTTTACTGTTTAAAAATTAAAATTTTCAATCGAGACCCTGTTAACGCTCCACTTCCATATAATCCAGTGTCAGATTACAAAGTGTTTTCACCCCCAGTTGCATACCGCTTTCGTCAATGAAAAAATCAGGCGTATGGTGTGGCCCTGCCTCCGAGGGGTCTTTACCTTTGGGCATGCCGCCGACAAAGAGGAAAAGGCCGGGCACCTCATTGGCAAAAAAAGAAAAATCTTCAGCGCCGGTTTTCGCTTTTGACAGGATCACATTGTCTGCTCCGGCCGTTTTTTGCAGGGTAGGGAGCATTTTGCAGTCAATTCAGGATCGTTGAAAGTAACGGGATACCCTTTTTCAATGGTCACTTCAGCGGTAGCCCCCCAGCTTTCGGCAATGTTGGTAGCCGTCAGACGTATTTTCTCATGGATGATCTTTTGCATCTCCGTGTCCAGTGTCCTGATGGTTCCGATCATCTGCACCGATTCGGGGATGATGTTGCTCCGAACCCCGCCTTCGATCTTGCCTATGCTGATCACCGCAGCTTCCCTGGTCAATTCCGTTTGCCGGCTGACGATGAGTTGGAGTCCCTGGATGATCTGGGCGGCAATGGTAATGGGATCAATACCGGTCCAGGGTGTGGAGCCGTGGGTCTGTTTGCCGTTGACATTGATAACGAGCCTGTTGACGGCAGCCAGGGCGCCTCCGGGTTTGTATTTGATCTTCCCCACTTCGGTGAGGGAGTTGATGTGCAATCCGAAAATGACATCCACTTTATTGTTCCTGAGCACACCTTCTTTGACCATGAGCTCGGCACCGCCTTCTTCTCCGGGAGGCGCTCCTTCTTCTGCAGGCTGGAAAATAAAGACCACGGTTCCTCGAAGATCTTTTTTTAATGCTGTCAGAATTTCTGCGGCTCCCATGAGCATGGCAACATGGGTGTCATGACCACAGGCGTGCATGACCCCGACTTCTTTTCCCAGGTAGCTGGATCTGACCTTTGATGCAAAAGGGATAGGAGCCCTCTCCGAGACAGGCAGGGCATCCATATCAGCTCTTAAAGCCACGACAGGGCCTGGCTGGTCTCCTTTGAGAATGCCAACAACGCCGGTGTAGGCAATGCCGGTTTGTACTTCCATGCCAAGCCCTTTGAGGTGGGCCGCTATTTTTTCGGCTGTTTTGAATTCCCGGTTACTGAGTTCAGGGTTTTGATGGAAATGTCGTCGCCATTCGACTACCCTGGATTCAATGGCAGAAGACCTTTCCACAATGTTATCGTAGGAAACCTGGGCATGGGTCATATCAAAACACAACAGTAAAAGGCCAAAGAGTATGATTTTTTTCATGTTTTTCGTTTTTCTATAGATTTATGAATTGTCAAGGAGGAGCCTGTTTGAATCAAAATTCAGGCGAAAAAGGTATGATTTCCAAGGCAAGATATCAAAAAAAACAGATTGAATCCCGGCTTTTGTGATTTAGCAGTAACATGAGAACGCGAATAGCCCGATAAAAAAAGCCGGCCGTTGTGCACAACGGCCGGCTTTTTTACCTCAAAAGTATATTTCATTGCTTACCAGGGTAAAACAAATGCTATTTATCGTTTACTGATTCTTTTCGTGATAATCGTTTTTGACTTACGATCTGAAAACTGTACAAGATAAATGCCTTTTGGTAAATCACCTACGAAATAATTCCGCCCTTTGAGGTAGTCGTAACTCTTGACGGTTTTTCCTACAAGGTTAAAAATATGCACTTTGTCAATCTCGTCACTGTCGCTAACACGGAGGTTGTCTACCACCGGGTTAGGGTATACCTGGATATCGATTTTTTCACTTTGGAAGTCGATATTTAGCCTGTCGTTAAAGCTGGTTTGACTAAAAGCTGTCAGGGTTAAAAATGTAAATAAAATCAGGAGTACAGTTTGCTTCATAAGCTGGGATTTTTCACAGGGATGAAAAGGATTATGATTCAGAAGCTACAAAATAACGGAAAAATGTGAGAACATCAAGTCAGGATACCTGATTTTTAGAATATTTTAACAGATTGATTTATAATAAAAAATGAAATTTCAGGTTATATCAGGTTGTTCTCGGCAATGCAATGGAAGGGTATTTCGGAGAAGGAGGGCATGGGTTGAGGGAACGGGATGATCGTGCCTGGTGGAGTGAAGGAGTGGAACTTTCTTTCATCCAAGTGTTAAAAACATGGTTTAGACTGGAAATTTATAATATTTAAACTTCCTGATCGTTTTTTTAGGGTCAAAATTTCGGATGCCCGCAAGGGCGGTGAAATGGCAATAAACTGAATCCGGTTCAATATTCTACATAACATAAGACAGCGACAGGTATGCAGCCGACTAAAAATAACGCATCAAAACCTATTTAAGTCGGGACCAATGTATATTTTTGTCGCTCATTCTACACCTGGCACTAAAGGGAGGCAGCTTTTGATAGAATTGTTGCATCCTATTGCCAAACTATAATAAAAAACAATGATAAAGCAACTCACGACATTTCTGTTATTATTTTCGGCAGCAATGACCTTGTCAGCTCAGGTGCCGCAAAACATTCAGATCAATGGACAGCTTGGTCATCCTGACGATACACGGGGTTTGTGTAATGAAGCCGGTAGTTATACCCTTGGAACCCTGACCGGACAGAGCAATGATTTTGATCCCGACACTGTTTATCTGTGTTTCAATGATATTTTACCTATTATTCACAATGGAGATCAGGATTTATCAGGGGATCCGGATTTGTCAACAGCTGCGGGAATTGGTTATGCTTTGTATGATTGTATCCCTACAATTTCCGGACCGGACTTGCCGACCATTATTTCTGATCCTTGTGTGAATAACACGAGTCCGATTCTTGTAGGAGGCTTTCCGGTACCTCAAACCAATGGTATATGGGTCTCAACAGGAGACGTTAACGGCAATATCGACCTGGTCAATGACGGTGCGGTTCAAATAGCCTTTAATAATGGTAGCCTTGTACCTACGTTTTTCTGGATCGCTCCGATTACGATTGACAACTTTGCCAACCTGCAATACGAGGATACTCCGTCAGGACCCTGCGTTGATGTGAGTACGGATGAGGCCCTTTTTGTGGTCTATCTTACGGAGATTACCGTGAGTAATATTACCAACAATGCCAGTCCTACCGGTTGCCTTGGTTCCTTTTTGGTGGAAGGAGGTTTACCCGAATTAAATCCGCTTGAGTCTTATGATATCGACATCAGCCTGCAAGGTAATCCGGATATCAAAGGAACGTTTACCAGTGTGCCTAACCATGGAGATGTCATTGAGTTCAATGTCCCACAGTCAGGTATTTATGAAATTACCATAGAAGACGGAAAAAGTTGCGGAACCACTTTTACCATGGACATGAGTGTGTGTGAGTCGGTTGTGTTTAATATGCCGTTCGAGAATGTGCCCCCCGGCGCAAATGTTTGTTTGCCGCTTTCTGTTGATAATTTCGTCAATGTCGCCAGTGTTCAGTTTACCATTACCTGGGATCCTGCCGTGTTGACTTTTGATACGATTCCTCCTGCGGGAGTAAATCCCGCTTTTCCTAACCTGTCTCAGGATTTCAACTTTTTCAATCCCACTCCCGGAGTGCTTACATTTTCCTGGAATTCATTTACCAGTGGTGTAACCCTGAACGACGGAGAAGTTTTTTATGAAATATGTTTTGATGTGATCGGAAGCCTGGGCGATATGAGCCCGGTATCTATTGTGGGAAATCCGGTACCCATTGAAGTAGGAGATCCCAGTTTGCCGGAACCTTTCCAGTATGGGGTTGTCATCAATAACGGCAAGGTAATCGTTTCCAACGAAATTATTTTTGTCTTGCTCGAACAGGATAGTGTAACCTGTGCAGGTGATATGGATGGCGCATTTACACTAACCCTGGGTGGAGGAAACGCTCCTTATAATTACTCCTGGAATACGGTGCCCCCCAGTGGTCCGGATAACGGACCTTTTGTGATTGCCAGTGCCGGTGGTTCTCAAACACAAACGGGGCTTGCTCCCGGACTTTACCAGGTAACAGTGACGGATTCGAGTATTCCTGCTGAAATGCGTGTGGATACTGTAGAGGTTTTTGGAAATCCTTCTCTTGGACTGAGCTTTGATGCTACCAGCCCACTGTGTTTTGGCGAAAGTACAGGAATGGTCGTTGCAGAGGTCCTGTTGGACGGTTCATCGCTCGGTAATCCAGGCCCTGAATATACTTTTGTGTGGAATATTCCCGGAGAGACAAACGATACCCTGGCCAATGTTCCCTTTGCTTTTTATGCGGCAACCGTTACCGATGCCAATGGATGTACGGCGATGGCGAGTACAACACTAACGCAGCCTACACAATTAAATGTTTTGCAAAACAGTACATTTATCACTGACGCAAGTTGTACGGGAGTGATGGATGGAGAAATAACATTGGCGGCTCAGGGGGGGACCTCTGCCACTGGAGATTATACTTTCAGCTGGCAGGATGGCACCATGGAAACAGGGACACTTTCCAACATTACAGGGCTTCAGCCGGGTGCCTATGCGGTTACCATTTCCGATGATAATAACTGTGAATTTGAGACCAGCTTTACCGTAGGAGCTGCTAAAACGCTTACCGTTGTAGGAGCAGTTACCGATGTCAGTTGTAACGGCGTGTGTGATGGGGAAGTATTCGTCACCGGTTCAACTTCCGGTGCCCCTGCCGATGAACCATATACTTTTAGCTGGAGTAGTTTTGCAACACCTCCCGTAGACAATGCCACCACCAGCCAGTTGACCGACCTTTGTCCGGGTGATTATATCGTTACCATGACCGATGCCTCTCCGGCAGCCTGTATGGTAATTGATACCTTTACTGTGACGGAGCCTCAACCTTTGGCAGCGACATTACTGGAACAGGTGAATGAAACCTGTATCGTCGGTAATGACGGTACTGCCACCATTGGTATTACCGGAGGTACCTTCCCTTATACTTATGCATGGTCACATGACGGTACGGTAACGGATTCCATTGCTACGGGATTGTCGCAGGGAACATACACCTTTGATGTGACGGATGCCAACAACTGTACGGAATCCCTGGATGTAAATATTTTGGCTCCGACGCCACCGAATATCATTCAGCTCAATGATGATTTTGTTTCCTGTGCCGGAGATGCAGATGGAGAATTGACAGTTGTTGCAGTTCCGGGGGGTGCAGCGATTGCTGCTTATTCCTGGACAGGAGGTTTGATGGGGTCAACCATCAGCAACCTTTCTCCAGGGGAGTATATCGTAACGGTTACCGGCGAAGATTTTTGTGTAGCCATTGACACAGCTTTTGTAAATGCGCCACCGCCATTGGTGCTCGATAGTATTACCACCCAACTGCCACAATGTCCCGGTGACGGTGATGGTCAGATTGCGGTATTTGCCAGTGGCGGAACAGAGCCTTATTCTTATACCTGGTCAACAAATCCGGGAGTGCCGACGATCATCAATCCTTTGCCCGGTTTATTTGCGGGCAATTATGAAGTGACGGTAACGGATGCCAATGATTGTCCTGCGCTGGTGGTAAATGTGAATTTACCCGATCCCGCTGCTATTGAGGTGGCGATTACGGATATTACCGGTGTGAGTTGTCCGGACGATTTGACTTGTGATGGGCTGGCAACAGCTTCCGCTGAATATAGCGACGGAAGCACGGGTACTTTCTCGTTTACCTGGTCTTCTGGAGAACAGGATTTGATGACCGCAGTTTCCAATGCTGTTATGTTGTGCCGTGGTGCTCAAACCGTTGATGTGAGTGATGGTGTTTGCGGAGTGACAGCCAATATTGATGTGCCCACTCCGGATGATATTCAGGTGGCTGTGACTCAGAATCAACCCAGTTGCTTTGGTTTGTCCGATGGTTCTGTAGTGTTGGCGCCAACAGGAGGTACGGGTGCTTTTTCTTACCAATGGGTTGGATTTACGGAAACCTCGGAAACCTTGTCCGGGATTCCGGCAGGGACCTATACCGCCATTCTTACGGATGCCAATAACTGTACACATCAGCAGATCGTTCAGTTATCACAACCATTCGAATTGATGCTGGAGGTTGATCCAAATCAAAGTACTCCTTTTGTCTCTTGTAATGGAGATGCGGATGGGATAATTTCCGTTGTTTACAATAGCTCGGACCCAATCAACCCGATCGGGCCTAATCCATATACCTGGTCTGGTAATGTAGCACCATCTTCTTCTTCGATTGCTGCTAACCTTGAAGCAGGAACTTATACGGTGACCATTACAGATGTGGAAGGATGTATGGATGAAGTTTCCTTTACCATTAGCGAGCCGGAACCGATTTTCTTTGTCGTTGAAGATCCCCTGGAGCCATTGTGTTTTGGTGATCAGACCCAGATATTCATAGATACTGCTTACGGTGGTGCCGGAACCGACTTTATGGATTTCCAGTTCATCATTGATAATAACGGACTGAGTTTTCCCGTCAACCAGGGGGCACCGGTATTTGCGGGACCACATACGGTAACGATTGTCGATCCTGCGGGATGTACTAATGTGACAGATGTTAATATTGGCCAACCTGCTGAATTGGAAGTATCTCTGCCATCCGATATCATCATCGAACTTGGAGACACCCTGAATCAATTGACACCAATCGTTACCGGCGGTACACAGCCTTATACGGAATTCCTCTGGACACCGGATGAGTTCTTGTCTTCGGATACGGTGTTGAGTCCTTTCATTGTGCCTCTGGGTAACCAGGAATATGATTTCCTGGTCATTGACGCCAATGATTGTATTGCGGAAGCCAGTATTTTTGTGGAGCTCGATGCCAACCGTAACGTATATATTCCGAATGTCTTCTCACCAAACGGAGACGGACCCAATGACGAATTCAGGATTTTTGCCTGCAGGGGTGTTCAGTCCATCAATTTCGCCCGTATTTTTAATCGTTGGGGAGGATTGGTTTACGAAAGCAATGATATTCCGGTGGCATGTGAAGGCGGAACGATTTTGTGGGATGGCAGATTCCAGGGAGACCTGGCACCTTCTGCCGTTTATGTCTACATAGTGGAAGTCACCTTCGTTGATGGAGTGACTTTAACTTACCGTGGGGATATTGCGATCATACGATAGGTAGTAAAATAACTGCAATGAAAAAGCCCAATTTCTGAGTAGAAGTTGGGCTTTTTGTTTTGTGATTCTATCGGTTTGAACGTCAGATAAATTCAGGGATTTGAAGGCTCCAGACTTCAACCTGATAGGCTGGCAGGTTCTCCGAACCGTGCGTTAGAATTTGGTTCTGGTTATCACTTTAGCATGGTCACACTTCCCATTGCTACCTTTTCTTCGCCATTACAAACATGATTAACCCTGTAAAGGAAAACTCCGGGATTAACAGTTTGCCCATTAAAAGTGCCGTCCCATTCCTCGAAGACATCCGTCGTATAGAACAGGCGGCTGCCCCACCGGTCAAATATTTCGAAAGAAATAAAATCCTGAATCGCAAACGGGTTGCTGATGCCATAGGTGTCATTTAGCCCGTCATTATTGGGTGTGAAAGCTTTTGGCAAATAAACGTTTTCGCAATCCAATAAATTGGGGTCAATGGCATTGATTCGGATGGAATCTGTCGCTGTACAGTTTGATAAAAGCTCCGTCATTGCGATGGAATAATCATAAATCCCCTGTACGGAAGGGGTGATGCTTGGGTCTGGTATGAAAACCGAGGAGATGTCCAGGGAATTTGGTGACCACTGGAAATTATCTGCGCAGGTGTTGGTCAGTTCGATATCAATGGTTGATCCCAAAAAGATCAGGGTATCCGGGTTGACGATTTGATCAGGATACAAGTAAAGATCTTTAATCTCATCATCGTCGAGGGCGCGGTTATAGATGCGTAATTCATCGATAAGACCGTGGAAGGGCACCTCGTTGGTACCGCGGCAGATGGCACTTCCGATGACAAAGTCGCCATCGTTGGTGAGGTCGATCCTTGTTTGTGAACCAAGATCACTGACAAGTTTCGTATTGATATACATTTTTACACGGGTATCATCTCTAACCAGTACCAGGTGCTGCCAGCAAGCTGAATTATCGATGGTGTGAACCACAGAAACGGTTTTTTGAGGAATTTCCCGCAACAACCCGTTGGCCGTTCTGGAGTCCGGAACATATTTTACATAAAAGTCATAATCATAGGTACAGGCAGTATCTCTTTTGGAGATAAGGTATTGTTGACCATTAAGCCCGATAGGTTTGAAATAAAAGCTCACCGTAAAATCTTCTGTGTCGAACTCAGTATTCACATTTTGTCCATTAGGAATGTAGACCAGGTCGGCAGCACCATCCAGCAACAGTGCATCATTGGAAACGCCGCAGCGGAATTCAGGCGTTCCGACGGCTACTGCTGTATTGGCAGTATTACCTGTGGCATCCTGATAATTTCCGTCAAAGGCATAATGAGCCACCAGGCCAACATTTATCTGGCCGTTAAGGGCTGTGAGGCATCCCGAGATGACAAATATTAGGAGCGCAAATTTCTTCATTTTTCTTCTTTTTAGACATAATTAAAGTTGCACAGCAACTTGTCCGGACATACTCTAAACGTCAGGTTGGTATTTATAGTATGGGAATTTTAAAAGTTGTGTTGTCCCTAAAAAGGGGAGCGTTATTCATTTGTTGATAACCATGAATAACCTGAAAATCACTATAAGGCTTCGATGCTAGAATAACCCGTCGAGTCCTCCCATTCCCGGCGGCAGCATGTCCTTGATCATTTCCTGGGCTTCAGAAGCTTCTCGTTGGGCTGCCAGATCCAAAGCCTTGTTGATCGCTACAATCATCAAGTCTTCCAGTTGCTCAACATCCTGAGGGTCCACAATCGAAGGATCGATAGAAATATTGACGATTTTTCTCGTGGCCGTCACGGTTACTTTGACGGCACCATCCCCAGCCTCTGTGTCAATGGTGATTGCTTCCAGTTTCTTACGCATGGCTTCCTGCTGTTCCTGCATTCCACCCATTAAATCTCCAAACATGATCTTTGTGTTATGTTGTTTTGTAATATTTGTTTTAATATCTGCGAGGTATGGATTAAAGTAGATGGACAGAGATTTAAAAAATCTTAGGGTCAATCTTTTCCGGTACCAGGTACGCGGGAGCTTGTCCGCGGCAAGTATTGCCGGGATGTCGCTAAAGCTCTAAATCATCACTCATCAATCCAATTCGGCCCAAAGTTACTTTCTTTCTATTTTTTCATTACAATCTGTGGCGCTTTTTTGTCGGGTACGAAGGATACGCAATCCATATTGGCATTTTCGATAGGGTGGAGCATGTATAATTGTTCCACTTCATCAATCGTCAGCGCGCGATCATAGATCCTCAATTCATCAATGATGCCCTGGAAGCGACGTGCTCTTCCGGAAAATAAACAAGGGCTATTGGAAAAGGATAAAGGGGCTTTATTGCCCAGGTCAACGCCACTGCACCGATAGCTTTCGGTCCGCAATTGCCCGTTGATGAAAGTCATGGCGCGAAAGCCCTCCCGTACGAGTGCAAAATGCATCCAGCTGGTACTGTCCAGGGGAGGGGAGAGATCTTTGTAATATTTGGCGGGCGTTTCGTACACCTTAGACGTTACTTCTCCAATCCTTCGGTTCACCAAAAGGTCGAGATAGTTGTATTCATCGCAGTCTTCTGCTTTTGACAGCATGCTTTGTGCGAACACGTCGTATTTTTCGGATTTAAAGTAAAAACTTACTGTAAAGTCCATGGTATTGAAATAATCGTTTACCGGACCGTTGAATGTTACATAGTTGTTTTTCCCGTCCAGCAGCAGTCCTTCTCCTTCAATGCCACACCAGCAACGGGTCTTTCCATAAATTTCACCATGGGAACCATTCCCGCTGTCATCACGCGCATCGCATTGATTGAAAGAGTAATAGGCAACCAAACCTTTGCTGCTGTCAAAATACCAGGGTTTTTTTCCAGAGAATAAGACCATCATTCCCAAAAGGGTCAGGAAGTATAAACGAGCCATGATCTATTAATTATTTTCCTTAAAGATACGGAATTAAATGCTTGTGGGCTCATTTTGTTAATCAGTTCAAGTGGTTGCTTTGCCCCCCGATGGTCGCAGCTTTCAGCTTCGACCCTATACGCTCATCATATCACCCGACCAAAAATAACCCATTCCTTTTCACAAATCAATATATCCAATATTATTCCGAAAATCCAAAATTTCCACCTCTATCAGCCCTTGCTGTCCGATGTAATTCCGTGCGCTGGAATAAAGATAATGTTCCGGCAATTCAACAATTTCAGCCTTCACAGGATTCAGATGTATATAATCCAGTTTTTGATTGATCCACTTCGGCGAAACAAGTTCGATGGGCTTGTTGTCCTGCTGCCAAAATTGATATTTGCTATTGTTTTTATTGAATTTGGCATAAAATTTAAATAACCGCAACATCCATTCTGACCTGCTTTCTCCCCGATTTTCAAGGATCGCCTTTATGATGCTTTTGGAGGTAAATGTCTTTAGATCACGGATAATAGCGGACAATCCTGCCTGACTGTCCGTTCTGACAATGAGGTGTATATGATTGCTCATGATCACATATGAGAAAATTAGCAGCTCTTTATGTTCTATGCAATATTTCAAACTTTCGACGAAAATATCCCGGTATTTTTTTCTGGTAAAGACATCTACCCACCCCACAACGGTGAAAGTAAGGAAATGTAAGCTATTTTGGTTGATGATCCTGTGTCCTGCCATGATGTGACTTTTATCTATAAAAGCCATAAGGAAGGCAAACGTGACATGTTTTAAGGATTTTTATTATTTGAATGTACGTCAGGGTATGTTTTTGTTTCATTGTCTGTGTATCTTATGACGCCCAGGCTGCAAGCCTTACATGCATACCTCGGCCAATGCTACAAGCATTGACCATCGACTAGTGTGACACGCTTCGGCCATCAGGAGGCTGCATATTTCTCCGCCAGCGGATCAATAGCATTCCATCTCCCGATAGCCGGATCGTACCACCTCGCTCCATAATCATACCATCCAATATCCTCATTCCACTCCTTGCCATTATACAAGTAGTTCCTTTATGGGAACCCGTATGCCTACTCTCCCTGGATGATAGAGGTTATATAAACGAGGTAGAACATGAGCAGAACAGCCCCTTCCCAACGGGATATTTTTTTATTGTTGGCCATGATGCCAAAGAGAATGGTCATGGCGATCATTAGCGGGAGGTAATAAGTGGATATGTTCTGCGGAATTTTAAGTTCACCGAATAAGGCAGGAATACTCATTACCACGTAGGTGTTGAAAATATTGGATCCCAGCACGTTCCCGACCGCCATGGCTGTTTTTCCTTTTTTTGCAGCATTCAGACTGACAATGATTTCCGGAAGGGAGGTTCCGAAAGCTACGGCAGAAAGGGCGATGACCTCCGGATTGATACCGGCCATTTCGGATAGCTTCTGGATGGCGAAGATCGTGTAGTCGGCACTGATCCAAACGAGTCCGGCACCGATTAACAAAACAGCATAGGTGCGCCAGGAAATTTTTACATCGTCATGGCTTTCCTCAAGCAATTCTCCTTTCTCCTCATCCTTTTTAAGGGAATAAATCAGGAAGACGGCAATACCGATAAGCAGGACAAAAACTTCCAGCAGGGAAACATTTAAATCGAAAAGCACGAACCAAAGCATAAAGGCAGATCCCCACAGGAAAGGCATGTCAATATGCCATATGTTGTATTCCAGTTCGATTTTTTTGGCATAAACGGCCACCAGACCCAGGACGAGTGCAATGTTGGTGACATTGGAACCTATAACATTACCTACTACGATCTCTGAATTGCCACTTAGTACTGCAGCCACAGAGGTAGCCAGTTCCGGAAGGGAAGTTCCGAAAGCAATGATCGTAACCCCAATGATGAAATGGGGGATGCCCAGAGACAGCCCGATAGACTCGGCTGCGTCAACAAACCAGTCCGAGGCTCTAAGCAGGACAAAAAGGGCAACGATGAAAATGCCGACGTAAAGTAAAATATCCATATGTTATCAGACCCTCTCTTCATTGGCAGGCCATGGACGGGCAAAAGTAAAACATTTTTTCTTTTGAATACAGGGAATTCGATCTACTTTACCATTTATGGGGTCAAATGGTGACAAAACCTACGAGGTTGACTTCCCGGATTTTTTCCTGGGCATAAAAAAAATTCAAGGTATATAATAAATCGAAATTCCCATCCGTTTATAATCGAACAAATACAAAACAACTACCATAAATTATTCTTATCGAAAGAACGCTACTTATTAAACACTTTTCTCAACCTTAAGTCTCTTGTTGATCTCAAAATTGAGCACCGGAAAAAAATTGCAACTATGCATAACAATGTTGGTGTATCAAAACTAAAACCTGAATAACGGATGTCCGCTCCTTCGCGAGGCATTTCAAAGAAAACCATTGAGAGAGTAGTTTGATAAGCAGCTGGTGGAATTCGTTCCGCCGCTGCCTTTTTTTTGCCTTTTCTTTTGAATTTCCTTTTTTTTTGTGACTTTTGGTTGTAGTTCCGTCAATTAAGGTGACAGCTTTAAAGAAAGTGTACCACCCCTTAGCCGTTGTTGGTAATTAATCTTGCTACTGTAGGAATAATGGTGTTTATTGATTAACTTTGGAGGCAGCTCCTCTTGTTATTTTTCTAAAAAGCTTTTTGATCAAAATAAAAAAAAGAAATTATGAGTTTGAATTTAATGGACATGCTTCAGAGTAATTTGTCAGATGGGTTGATTGATCAGTTGACCAACCAGATTGGTGGTGCTGACAAACAGCAAACAGCAAAAGCTACTGAAGGTATTATGACTACCCTGATGGGAGCTTTGGCGAAAAATGCCTCCACTCCTGAAGGTGCCAATTCTTTGTTCAATGCCCTGCAAAATGACCACGATGGAGGTATCCTCGAGGATGTCAGCAGTTTGTTTTCCGGAAATGTAAAACCAGAACAACAGCGTGCAGCCAATGGTACGGGCATCCTGAAACACTTGCTGGGCGGAAAAGAGTCTGGAGCTATCGATATGATCAGCCAGATGAGTGGTCTTGATTCCAGCAAAACCGGTAATCTCATGGCAATGCTTGCACCCATCCTTATGGGAACCCTGGGAAAAACACAACGTCAAAATGGTCTTGATGTGGGCGGAATCGCTTCTCTGTTGACCAATTCCGTTTCTACGCAAAGAGGCAACAATCCTACCATGGATCTCGTCACCCGTATGCTCGATGCCGACGGTGACGGAAGTATCATAGATGATGTGGCCAGCAAAGGTCTGGGTTTTTTAAGCAGATTTTTAGGAAGAAAGAGAAGGTAATTCAGTTCTCAGTCTGCAGCCTCAAGTTGGTTAACTGAGCTGCAGTAGAAAATATAATCTTTTAGAATCAAAACCCGTTCCGGTCATTGCCGGGCGGGTTTTTTTGTTTTTGGGATCCGGGAAATTGAGCTCCTCCTGGTTGTCGATATTGGTGGCGCGCCGGGCCTTTACGGCAATGAAATACATATACCAGCTGATGACCTCAAATGCATCTTTGAGCTGGTTGGCCTCGGCATGTTGTTCGATGCCCAATTGCTGGAGGTCCTTTAATTCCTTTTCGTGTTGTTGCACAGCACAGCGTTCGGTAAACGGGCAGCGCTCGCACCACCGGTCACAGTAATTAAAAATACCGGAAATGAGTTTCTTTTCTTCCATTAGTTTTCATTTTTTATAGAAGTTGGTTTATGATAGCTCACTTACAAACAAGTCAACAAGTCAACAAGCAACCAGTAACTGGAGCGGAGCGACATACCGTACCGATAGGTCGGGGTTGTAACCGGATTTCACCAAATTAAATCATTTTTGCCAAAATATCTGTTAGTAGCCGTTTAAAAACGGTTACCAACGGGTTGGTGGCGTTTGGGCGGTGGAGCGTAGTTGCTTAAGTTGTTGGTTTTGAGGGTTTGGTGATGGTTGTAAGTGGGGTGTTTGTTTTTTTTTGTATTTTGGGGAGGTGTGTATATAAACAAGTCGCAGCCAAGCATAAAAACAGAAATTTCGTAACTTTGAAAACAGAAATGATTAAAAGAGAAGACATATTAAATTTCCTTAAAGAAAAGAAAGAGGATTTTTTCTTGGAATACCATTTGGTCAAACTAGGGCTATTTGGATCTTTCGCCAGAAACGAGGGAACAGAAAACAGCGATATTGATTTGATAGTTGAATTCGAACCGAATACTGAAAATTTATCCGAAATAAAATCCGAAATAAAATCTACCCTTAAAAAGCAATTCAACAGAGAAGTTGATGTATGCAGAGAGAAATATATAAAACCCTATTTCAAATCTCAAATTCTCCAATCTGCTATCTATGTTTGAAAAGGATAAAGGAAATTTACTCGCCATACTGGACAGTTGTTCTAAAATCTTGAAATTCACTGCACAAATAAATGATGCAGATGCATTTTTTTCTGATGAAAGAACCTTTGATGCCGTATTAATGAATTTTGTAATTATCGGAGAATCGGTTGCCAGATTATCTAACGAACTATTGGAAAAGGAGAACCAAGTTCCATGGGGACAAATAAAAGGTTTTAGAAATATTGTGGCTCACGATTATTTTGGAGTTGATGCGGAAGAAGTTTGGCAAATAATACAAAACCATCTCCCTGATTTGGATTCTCAAATCAAGAATATCTTAAAAAAATCGTAAAAGCCAGGAGGCAACATACGCTACCTCATCATATCTTGCCGCAGGCGCAACACAGGCACGCCGGGTAGCCAAAACCGTTAGCGGGCATTGAGAAACGAAACCGAACAAGACAAAACAAAATAACGAGTTGAATAATGAGAAAATTAAAACTTCAAGTACAAATAACAATTGATGGATTCATATCAGGACAAAATGGAGCAATGGATTGGATGAAGTTTCCTTGGACAGAGGATATTATGAACTATGTTCGAGAAATTACTGAACCTGTTGACACTATTCTGTTGGGTAGAAAACTTGCCGAAGGTTTTATTCCTCATTGGGAAAATGTTGCTAAAGACCCGAACAATCCTGAATATGAAGGTGGATTAAAATATGTGACTACCCCCAAAATTGTTTTTACGAAGACAATTGAAAATTCAATATGGGAAAATACAGACGTCGCGAACGGGGAATTGGTGGAAGAAATTAATAAACTTAAAAGTCAAAATGGAAAAGACATAATAGTTTATGGTGGGGGAACTTTTGTTACCGCACTTATAAAAGCAGGACTTATAGACGAATTTCATTTATTTATAAACCCGACAGCCATTGGTAACGGAATGACAATTTTTAAGGATTTACATAAGAGTTTAAAACTGAAATTAATAACAGCGAGACAATTTGACTGCGGAATTACGCTCACTTGTTATGAACTTGACAAATAGAAAAGGAAAATACAAAATGAAAGCATGCGTACACTCCTTAATTCACAAACCCTGTCAGTTGTTGGGTTGGCTATCGCGCAGACCTTAGGTTCCTGCTCCTTTGCCCAGCACCCCTCTAACCCGGATTCAGTTTCACCAAAACCATCCCAATTGAACCTGGAAGAGCATGAAGTGCCTATAGGGGGTAAAATTCTGGAGCTTCCAGAGGGATCGCCCATAGCTGCATTTAGCTCAGGCGGAGCAAAAGAAAAAGCATTGGAAGATTTAATAATGGCAAGGCAATCGGCTGGTGTAACGTAAACAACAGATCCAAATATCAACGATTATTACGAGATAATACTGTTCCCAAAAGCCTCGGATTTGAATGCCATATAAAAGCGAACCATGAAACCTAAAACATTTTCAGAAAAATCAATTGCCGTACTTCCGTTTGTCAATATGAGCGCGGATGCTGATAAGGAATATTTCAGTGACGGGATCACCGAGGAGATCCTGAATGCCCTGGCGCAAATAAAAACATTAAAAGTAACCTCCCGCACTTCCTCCTTCTATTTTAAAGGAAAGAACGTTCCCCTGAAAAACATTGCCGAACAGCTTGGGGTAGCTATTGTTTTAGAAGGCAGTGTGCGGATCGCCGCGGACAAGGTCAGGATTAAAGCCCAGTTAATCGATGCCCGGGAAGATGTTCATTTCTGGTCGGAAACCTGGGATCGTAAGCTCGAGAATATCTTTGAAATTCAGGATGAAGTCAGTCTGGAGATCGCCGATAAACTTCGCGAGTATCTGGGGCATATGGAATTCGAGGAACACCTGGTTGGCAAACAAACCCAAAACCTGGATGCCTATGCTCTATACTTAAAAGGGCTTTTTCATTTTAACAAATGGAACCCCGAAGATGTGATCCTTTCGATCAAATACTTCGAACAGGCGATTGCCCTCGACCCCAGGCATACGGAATCCCTGGTCGGGCTGGCAGATGCCTATAGCTTTATGGGAACCACCGAATCGTATCCGCGCGAAGAGGCTTATATGAAAACGGTGGAATTTACACAGCGGGCCCTCGCACTTAACCCCAGGAATGCAGGAGTGCATTACCAATTGGCCAACCTGTCGTTCTTTACCGATAGCAGTTATGCCGATGCCATGAAACACATTGACTATGCCCTGCAATTAAAACCGAACTATCCGGAAGCTTTACAGTTTAAATCCTTTTTACTCATGCTTACCGGCGAAATGAACCGGGCGCACCGGTATTTACAATTGGCCCTCGGTATCGATCCGCTAAATCCCGAAACACTGTTCTACAAAGCCTACTATTTATACAGGTCAAAGGATTACCCGAAAGCCGCAAAAGTGATAGATGAAATATTGCTGCAAAACCCCAAAAATATTCCGGCAGCAATTGTCAAAGCCTATTGTTATCTGAAACTGAGAAAATACGATGAGACGCTTGATTTTATTGAAAAAACACTTTCTGATAATCTCCTGCCGGATGAAAAACTGGGGATAACATGCCTGGCCTACATCTTGAAAGGAGACCTTGAAAAGGGGATGGATTTATTGGAACAGTTGCGAACGGAAGCTGAAAAGCCGCACGCTTTCCAGGCGCATTCCTATTTGTTTTTGGCCCTGGTCAGCTTAAACAGGTTCGACGAGGCATTTGATTGGCTGGAGGTTGCCCTCAAGCAGAAGTCCTCCATATTGATGCTGACTTTTTCTGATCCACTGTCTGAAAGCCTCCGGGAAGATGACAGGTATGCAGCCTATGAAAAAAGGATGTACAAACTAACAGATCAGCGCAAACAAAAAACAAAGCAACCTCAGCTGCTTGACGAACAAACGGCCACAGCATATACCGAAAAACTTTTCCACTTCCTGGAAAATGAAAAGCCCTACCTCAATCCGTCCCTTTCCTTGCGCACCCTTGCGGAAATGCTGGAAATGCACCCCAACAAATTATCGTGGTTGTTAAACAAAAAGCTGAGTAGAAAATTCAATGAGTTTGTAAATCATTACCGCCTGGATCATTTTAAAACATTGGCTCGGGATCCGGAAAACCAACATATTTCGATCATCGGCCTGGCCTACGAAAGTGGTTTCAACTCAAAAACAGTTTTTAATACTTTCTTCAAAAAAGAAGAAGGTATCACACCCAATGACTATGTGAAAAGTCAGATATCCAAAAAATAGTTCGCATTTATAAATCCGAACCTCCTCAACCTTTTTCCGAACGACCGGTGCCGGGGATGCCTGTAGTTTTGCTTTCGTAATCAAAAAACAAAAAAAATTATGAAAGTTCAAAAAATGAAAGCCATCGTAGCAACAGCATACGGAAACCATGAAGTTTTACAATTACAGCAAGTTGATAGACCGCAGCCCAAGGGAAATGAAATTTTGGTGCAAGTGGTCAGTTGTTCAGCCACCACGGCAGATATCATGATGGTTTCCGGTGAACCCCGGTTTAGCAGGTTATTCATGGGCCTTAAAAAACCAAAGTGCGAAATTACGGGAACAGGTTTTGCAGGCACGGTGGTGGCTGTCGGTGAAAAAGTAACTCAATTTAAGATCGGCGATGATGTATTTGGAGAAACCGGTCTGGGTTTCGCCTCCAATGCAGAATACATTTGCATGCCGGAAGACGGGGTAGTCCTTCCACAAACCCGACAATCTGCCCTTTTCGGAAGCAACTTCCTTTGGCGATGGACATTTAACATCCCTTAATTTCTTACAGGAATTGGGTAAGATTAAACCCGGTCAAAAAGTGCTGATCAATGGCGCTTCCGGTAGCCTGGGAACTTCTGCCGTTCAGCTGGCCAGTTATTTTGGTGCCGAGGTGACTGGCGTTTGTGGCAGCTCCAATGTCGGGCTGGTAAAATCCCTGGGCGCTGATTTTGTGATCGATTATACCAAAGAAGATTTTACCCGGTCCTCTAAAAAGTATGACATCATTTACGATACCATCGGAAAGAGTTCATTCCGCAAATCAAAACGTGTGTTGACCCCGGGAGGCCGCTACCTGTCTCCGGTTTTAACCCTCGGACTTTTGGGGGCGGTATTGCGGACTGCCATTTTGGGAAGCAAAAAAGCACAGTTTGCCGCCACCGGATTAAAAGCTCCCGACCAATTAAAGAAATTACTGGCCAGTTTGGTAGAAATATTTCAATCGGGAAACCTGAAAACCGTTATCGACCGCCAGTTTCCATTGGAAAAAGTGCCACAAGCTCACCAATACATCGCCACCGGACGGAAAAAAGGGGAATGTGGTGATCATGGTGGGAGCGTGAAAGGCCATTAAAATTATTCAAGTTACTGGTTAAGGTCATACAACTGAACAAAAACCTATTGATGTACCCCCCAGCGGGGTACATCGCACTTGAATGGAATTTTTCTTCTGTTTTATCCATTTTGTATAGTGGTGTGGACAACGGTTTAAAATCCAATGATTTGATGTAAAAATCGAGTGATTTCTGACCTTAGCCAGCAACCAGCAACCAATCTCAATTAAAAAAACTCAATAAAATGATGAAGCCAAGAACCCTGTCGTTAATAGCAGGAATAAGTTATGTGGTAATTTTCTTTACCGCAATATTTGCCAATTTCTATGTACTCGAATCAATTTTAGAAGACCCCCTGGTCACCATCCGGGACCATCATCTGACGGTTCGGTTCGGGATTATAGCTTTTCTGATCACCGTTGTTTTTGATGTGGTGATCGCCTGGACATTATATGAATTATATAAAGAGCATAATTTATCTGCGCTCAGCACACTTTTCAGAATGATGCACGCTGCTGTAATGGGTGTAGCGGTTTTTTCGCTGCCTGTTGCCTTAACTTTAACAACTGGTCAGGAAATACTTGAACAAGTTGATATCTTTAATACTATATGGCTGATCGGGTTGTTCTTTTTCGGTATGCATTTGATCTTGTTGGGCTATATTGTCAAAAAGCCCGGGATCATTGCCTTTTTTCTGCTCATTGCCGGAATTATGTACATGGTCGATACTGCAGCACATTTTTTACTTGTAAACTACGACGCCTATAGTTCCATATTTTTGGCACTTGTTGCTATTCCAAGTATCATTGGTGAGCTGTCATTTGCCATATGGCTACTTGTGAGAGGAGGTAAAAGTTAGACAAAATTTCAAAAAGATGTTAAAAATTTTCAGAAAGATCAGGCAGAAGCTACTGTCCGAAACCAAGGTCACCCAATACCTGGTCTATGCCTTTGGAGAGATTATTCTGGTGGTGGTGGGCATATTAATTGCCCTTGCCATCAACAATGGGAATCAAAACCGGATAAACCATCAAAACGAACAAACCTATTTGCTCGGATTATTGGCAGAATTTCAAACGAGCAAACTGAAGTTGTCGAAATTGATCGCTGTAAATCAACAGAATTATTCGGGAGCAAAGCAAATCCTGGAGTATATGGCGACGGAATTGGAACCCCCAACGGAAGCTGATTTCTCAGTATTATTATACCAGACATTTTCAGCAGATATTGCTTTCAATCCCAACAATTCCCTCTTGTACGAAATGATTAATTCCGGTAATCTGAAAAATCTCTCCAACACACAATTGAGAAAACAACTGACCAACTGGATTTCAACGATGGAAGATATTGCCAGGCAGGAAGAAGACCTCGGCATTCAGCGGGAAAAAGTGCTTGATATGTTTCGAACAAATGAAAACAGCCTGAGAACGGTTTTGAACCAGGCAGGCGTACAAGACGATATAGGTTTGCCGAAAAGGAAAAATGATATTAGCAATTTGGGGTTGTTAAATTCCACGGAATTTGAAAATAATGTGCTGATGTTCATCCTTACCAGTCATGCAACCGAGGAAGCGCATTACCATCCACTGATGCAGGATCTGGATACTATTTTGACTTTGATACAAAAGGAAATAAAATAATGTCATGACAAAAAAACAAATAATAAGAATAGCCCTGCTCTTCGGCACGGTAGTCTCCATGTTTTTCGTACCCTGGATTTTAGTAAAGGCCTGGATAATGCCGCTGCCTGTTACGGTTCAGGAACAAGTTGATGAGATAATTGATTACGGATTTGATGGCGCCATTGTCTATGTGGATCAGGGAGGCAAGGCCCCCGGGTTTTACGCTGCCGGATGGAAGAACAGGGAAAACAAAATACCTGCTGATCCGCAAGCTTTATTTAAGATCGCCAGCATCAGTAAGTTATACGACGCAGTTGCTGTTACCAAACTGGTGAGCGACAAACGCTTGTCTTTAGATAAAACACTGGCCGATTACTTCCCGGAACTTAAAGGGAGAATCGAAAATGCAGAAACCATTACCCTGAGCATGATGGTGCAGCACCGGAGTGGTATCCCCAATTTAACAGACACGCCAGATTTTTGGACAGACCCACCGAAAACCAGTGAAGAAGCACTTGAAAGAGTACTTGATCTGCCGGCTAATTTTGCACCGGATGATAAATATGAATATTCAAATACCAATTATTTATTGATTTCCCAGCTCATCGAAAAAGTGACAGGTCATAACAAATTTCAATACATCAGGGAAGAGGTTTTTACGCCACTGGGACTTAAGAACACCTATGGATCGATTCATGATGTAGATATAGATGATGTAATGAGCGGTTACTACGTTGGCATAGACGAAGACATCAAGACAACTGATTATGGATCAATGTTAGCGACAGCAGAGGACGTAGGTATCTTCTTGCGGGCATTGAACGATGGATCATTGTTTAATAAATCGGAGCAGGACGTCTATGCTTCCATTTATGAATATGAACATACGGGATTAATCCCCGGCTATCAGAGCATTGCCAAATACCACAAAGACATTGATGCGGTGGTAATTCAATTCACAAATACTACGGACTTTGAAGGATATCAATGGAATCTCTCGGAAATTTTATATAACCGTATTGTGAAAATTTTGAGAAAGGAAAAAAGTTCATGAGCAGGAATGATGAATAACGAATTTCGAAAAAAAGGAGCATAAACTTTTCTTAATGGGCAAAGCCCTTTACCATCAGCTGTCCGGGGAGTAATGACGTGGTTTCGGAGAGCGTTTTTTTCCTTTTGAGTCGGTTGGTTTTATGAAAGTGATGCATTTGTTTTTTTTGTTATTTTTGGGGACGCGAAAATAACGTAGTTGCCTTTAATGCTGAATTTATACCCTTTACCCAAAAATTTAATCGTCAAGAAGATGAAGCAAAAAGAATTATCAGAATTAACAGATCAGGAACTGTTAGCCGAAGCAAAAAAAATGAAATCATCGGCCATTGCTCATGCGTTTGTTATTGGGCTCATGATTGGAATTGTAGTGTACAGTGTTGTGAAAAACACCTGGGGGTTTTTTACCTTGATTCCTTTGTTCTTCATATACAAATTAACCAGGAATTCAGGTAACAATAAGGAATTGAAGGAACGCTTAAAGGAAAGAAAATTGAACTGAGAAATGATGAGGCGTTTTCGAAGCCTAAATAATTTTTTAAACAAATGGAAAATCAACTGGTAACCAATATTTTAATCATTATAGGAATAATGCTCTTTTTATGCCTGATCTTTTCTGGCTGTAAAGCGTTTCCAGGTAATTCCGACAGCAGCGGAACAACAACTCAAGGTTCCGAATTTAATACCTTGGTGTGGTCAGATGAATTTGACGGTAAGGGAGCCATTAATACTGAAAAATGGTTCCATCAAACACAGCTTCCACCAGGGGGTAATTGGTGGGGTGGATTGATTCAACATTACACTGACCGGGAAGATAATTCATTTGTCAATAATGGATATTTGAACCTGGTAGCCAGGAAAGAAACCTTTGAGGATCAGGGGGAAGTTAAGCAGTATACTTCTGCCAGGTTAAATTCAAAATTTGCTTTCACCTATGGAAGGGTGGAGATTAAGGCAAAATTACCTGAAGGTGCAGGTACATGGCCTGCTATCTGGATGTTGAATAAAAATATAAACGAAGATGGAGCCTTTTGGGATAATCAAGGCTTTGGTAAAGTGAAGTGGCCAGCCTGTGGTGAGATAGATATCCTCGAGCACTGGGGAAAGAATCAGGATTATGTGTCAAGTGCCTTGCATAATGCATCAAGTTATGGATACAAGGTTCAAAATGTCGGCGGTCAAAAAATAGAGGGCGCTTCCAATAAATTTCACCTATATACGCTTGATTGGTCGGAAGATAAAATGGTGTTTAGTGTGGATGGCGTAGAACATTTTCGATACGCACCATCTGTTAAAAATGCGGACACCTGGCCATATGATTCTGAGTACTATTTGTTATTGAATATAGCCATAGAGCCTGATATCGATCCGGAATTCACTGAAAGTACCATGCTGGTTGATTATATAAGGGTATTCCAATAAGGCTCAAATATTCAGCATCTCTCTTATTATTCAGGGGGCAAAGATTTAGTGGAAAGTGAATAATAAGCGTTAGAAAACAAAAACGCCCGGCTCTCATCCTGCACGAAGAGCCCGAACCCAGGAATTTGGAATTGTGCTACCAATGGCTAATTTGTTCAGAAGTTAACATCCGGGGGAAAGGTTTTCCCCGGATAAATACCAGATATCTCTCATCACTTAAACCTGAAAACCTATACCATGAAGTTTTTAAAAATTCATTTGCCGCTGTTCATCTTGTTTTTCCTGCCTTTGAGTTTACTGCAAGCCCAGGTACAAAAAGGAGCATTGACTAAAGACAAAACCATTTCTGCACAAATTGCTCCAACAGAAAAACACCGATATATCGTTGATCTGAAAAAGGATCAATTTGCCTTTTTTCAATTGATGCAGCAAGGCGTCGATATGATGATTACGACCTATACGCCGGAGGGAGATAAGCTGGAAGATTTCGATAGCCCAAATGGGAAAAACGGCCCGGAGTTTTTTTCCATACAATCAGATAAAAAAGGGAAGTATATTATCGAAGTTTATCCATTTGATGAAAAAGAGCCTGAAGGGCCTTACAGCCTGAGTATAAAAACCATTAGGCCAAAGGCGACCTCTCCCAATGATCAGGTAGACCAATTGTTCCTTCCCTGGGCAAATGACAATACCCCCGGTGCTGCCGTTGCCGTAGTTAAAGACGGAGCGGTAATTTATAAAAAAGGTTACGGCATGGCCAACCTGGAGTACGATATTCCCAACAGTCCCTCAACTGTTTTTCATATCGCCTCCATATCCAAACAGTTCACCGTTTTTTCGGTATTGCTTTTGGAGAAAGAAGGTAAATTGAGCCTGGAGGATGATATCCGAAAATACATTCCTGAAGTACCTGATTTTGGGAAAACCATCACTTTGAGGCATTTGGCATCGCATACCAGTGGTCTGAGAGACCAATGGAATTTACTGTCTATGGCCGGCTGGCGTATGGATGATGTGATTACCAAAGAGCATGTTTTGAAATTGGTGAGTAAGCAAAAGGCGCTGAATTTTGATCCCGGGGAAGAGTATTTTTATTGTAATACGGGTTTCACTTTGCTGGCAGAAGTGGTGGCCAGAGTATCCGGACAGTCCTTTGCGGAGTTTACCCATGCAAATATTTTCGAACCTTTGGGAATGAGCAATACGCTGTTTTATGATGACCATGAAAAGATTGTAAAAAACAGGGCATATTCCTATTACTCCGGTGAAAACGGTTATAAAAAAAGTGTTTTGAATTATGCGAATGTAGGAGCAACAAGTCTGTTTACAACTGTTGAAGACTTAAGCCTCTGGGCCATGAATTTTTCGAAGCTAACGGTTGGAGATGCGGATATCATTGCCAAAATGAATAAACCGGCCGCATTGAATAATGGATCTTTTTTTGGTGGAGCTCTTGGTCAGTTTTTTGGTGTTTACAAGGGGTTGAGTGAAATACAGCATGGCGGTGCAGATGCAGGTTACCGCACCTATTTAACCCGTTTTCCCGAAGAAAATTTTTCGGTCATTGTATTCAGCAATTCAGCTGAATTTAACCCCGGTGGCATGGCATACAAAATAGTAGACATCTATCTCAAGGACAAAATAAAAACCGACCCCAAAGAAGAAACCCCAAAAGCGGAAATTGAATCAGTTACGGTTGATCAAAATACCTTAAAGACTTATGTCGGTGATTTTGAATTGCAGCCAGGGTTTATTATCAGCATAACAGAAAGTGGCGGAAAATTAACGGGAAAAGCTACCGGACAACCATCATTGCCGTTAACACCACAGTCTGCTACTGAATTTAAAGTTGGCGGGGTGGAAGCGATGATTGAGTTTGTCCCAAATGATGGAAAAGAGGTGAAGGCCATTAAACTTCACCAGGGCGGAGCCATTATGGAGGCTAAACGAGTAGAAAAATTTGATGTAACGAAAATTAATTTAGCCGATTATACCGGCGATTTTTATAGCGAAGAGTTGTCCACGACTTACCAATTCGTTTTGGTTGACGATAAACTGATCGCCAGACACAGCAGGTTGAGTGATTTTGATTTGAACCCTGTCAAAGAAGATGCTTTTACCGGTACGGCCTGGTATTTCGGAAGCGTTGAATTTGTCAGAGATTCCGACAATGAAATTACCGGTTGTAAGGTGACCAATGGGCGTGTCAGGGATTTATATTTTAAGAAGGTGAAATAGTTGGTTGGGTACTCTCAAGGCGTCCCCTTGGGAATATTTATGGGGTGTGTTATATCAGGAAGAGATACTAAATCGATTGTGATTGTTAAAGGTTGCAAGGAGCCTGATGGATAAAAAGAAAAGCCAATGAAAAAAAATCGAATTTTATTTTTAGGGTTGGGAATTATTTTGATGCTATCGACCTTTTGTTATCAAATACGAGTGACACTGGAAGACAAAACGACCATGCCCGGATTCGCAACGGAATTGGAAAATAGCGAAGGCAGTATTTCAAAAACTTTTTATTTTATTGATAAGGAGCGTTACTATCCAATACGAATAAAAGGAGAAAACTACTCGAGCAATAGCCCCGCCCAAAAGGTATTTATTGACCAAAGATATTATGATATTCAATTCAACCTGACTATTGATGAAGCGGTACAGTTTAACACATCAACTGAATCCATAACAGGCTATGAAAAAAAGGAGATGAAACCAGAGTAACTGGAATTGTCAAGGTGACAGCTTGTTGTGCAAAGAAACTTAAATCATTGCAAATGAAAAAACACAACATAAGCAGGTTTAGGGGATTGAAGAAAAAAATTCAAAGCAGGTTATTCAATAAACGGCTTAGGAAGTCAGGTAAAGCAATTGCTAAAAATGCTAATTTGATTCTGGAAGAACTTTCAATCTCCGGGTTACAAGGGGAAGCCACCTTGCGTAATGACTACTTTATTGAGCTTCATGAATTTAAAGTAAGCCCTCATTTGATTTTTAATGAATCTGTGTTAAGTATATTAGGGCTTAGCCTGGACAGGTTTTCATTCCAGGAAGTTTTGAGTCGATACCAATATTTGGTTAACCTATCTAAAGATTTTGAAGTACAAGAATCGCCGGAAAATATAGAACAAACCAAAAAGCTGGCAACGGAATTCGTTGAACAACTGTCCATAGAGTCCATCCCTAGTGCTTATTATGCAAATGAACATAGAAGTCAGTTATTAAAAATACTAAAAAGGAAAAATCCTGATCTCACCTTTAATTCAGAACAGGAAGTGCAGGACTGGTTTGAAGCTCAGGATATTTCAAACCAAAGCTTTGAAATGGATTGGGCTTTCGCGGGTGTCCTGGCCAGGGAAGATTTTTATGTTACGCTATTTGAAAAATTTATTTTGGCTAACTTTAACAAATAAACCGCGTTTGGTTACCTTGAATTAACCCTAAATTGTGCCAAATTTCCTTCCTCCTTTTGAATTCTCGCTTTTTTTCATCATTTTAAATCTTCCAAATGAAGTTAACTCTCTGAATTTTCTCGGGCTCAGGAACCTTTCGGGTTTGAATCCCCCAATGTCATTCGATATTTTAGATCAATAAAACAGATATAAAAATATGGCCATTTTTAATTTAAACGTCAACGGCACAACACATGAAGTAGATGTAGATCCGTCCACTCCGATACTCTGGGTGTTGAGAGATCACCTCAATTTGGTCGGTACCAAATACGGTTGCGGCATTGCCATGTGTGGTTCCTGTACAATTCATGTGGACGGAGAAGCCGTCAGGTCATGCACCCTGCCCATTTTCATGCTCGGCGACAGAGCAGTTACGACGATTGAAGGCTTGTCTGAGAACGGAGATCACCCGGTTCAGAAAGCCTGGCTGGAACATGATGTGCCCCAGTGTGGCTATTGCCAGGCCGGACAGATCATGAGTGCAGTGGCGCTCCTCAATGAAAATCCAAAACCCACGGACAAGGATATTGAAGCGGCTATGGATGGAAACATCTGTCGTTGCGGTACCTACACACGTATTAAGCAGGCGATCAAAACGGCTGCTAAATCCTAAGCGGTTATTTTAAATTTCGTTGGGGTGATTTTGGAAAGCGCGGGAGAATTTCCCCTTATTAAAAAACAAAAATTATGGCTTTAGTAAAAACACAAATAAACCGTCGTTCTTTTTTGAAGGTATCTGCTGCTGCCGGTGGAGGTATGCTCATAGGATTCAGTTGGCTAACGGGGTGTACTCCCTCTGAAGAGCCGGGCGTTGAGGTGCCTGACGAATGGTTCGATATAAACGGCTATGTCAAAATTGGAGATACGGGCATGGTCACTATTTATTCCCCTAATCCGGAAATAGGCCAAAACGTGCGGACTTCCATGCCGATGATCGTAGCGGAAGAGCTCGATGTGCCCTGGAAAAACGTCGTCGTTGAACAAGCGCCGTTGAATACGGAATTTTACGAGAACCAGTTTGCCGGAGGCAGCCTCTCCATCAAATTGAGTTGGAACAACTTGAGAATGGCCGGTGCTGCCGGGAGGAGTATGTTGTTGGCTGCTGCTGCACAGGAATGGGGCGTAGAGGTTTCGGAATTGACAGCCAGCGAAGGCATGATCAAGGAAATCAATGGGGACCGCAGTATCGATTATGGTGCCATAGCGTCGAAGGCCGCAACCATGGAAGTTCCGGAAGAAGTGGAATTAAAGGAGCCCAAAGATTTTAAACTGATATCAACCAGCGTCAAAAATGTTGACGGAAAGAAAATAGTCACCGGCCAGCCGCTTTATGGGCTTGACTTCAAACGGGAAGGCATGTTGCTGGCGATGATCGAACACCCGCCGGCCTTTGGTCTGAAGGTGAAGGATTTCAATGCAGAGGAGATCAAAGGTATGCCTGGCGTGAAAGATGCCTTCATCATCGATACGACCATTGAAGAACCGGACTGGTCCGATGAAAAGGGATTTCTGCACTTAATTGCTATTGTCGGGGATACCACCTGGCAGTTGATGCAGGCCAAGAAAGCACTGAAAGTCGACTGGGAAAAAATCAGTGAACCGGAAAGCTCCGAAATACATGCTCAAAGACTGGAAGAAGCCATAGTATCCGGAGCTGTAGGGGATAGCAGGAAAGACGGAGATGCAGATGCGGCATTTGAAAAAGCTGCCAAAGTCATCGAACGGACCTATACGGCACCGTTCCTGCCCCACAATCCGATGGAGCCCATGAATTTCTTTGCCAATGTAACAGCCGATTCAGCGGAACTGATCGGGCCGGTACAAATGCCTGAAAGACTCAGAAATTCAGCTGTCAAATTACTGGATTTGCCGCCAGAGAATATCAGTGTAAATATGACCAGGATAGGGGGCGGTTTCGGCAGGCGACTCTATGTGCATTACGGTGTGGAAGTGGCTGCCATTTCTAAAAAAGTAGGAGCGCCCGTAAAACTGATTTACTCCCGGGAGGATGACATGACCCAGGGCACTTACCGCCCGGCTTACCGGTCTGTTTACAAAGCAGGCCTGGATGAAAACAACAATCTGATTGCCTTTTCAATCAAGGGTGCCGGATTACCCGGAGGACCTGTTTTTCCCAATCGTTTCCCGGCCGGAGCTGTTGAAAATTACATAGCCGAAGATATTAATGCAGAAACCAATGTCACAACCGGTGCATGGCGGGCACCATCTTCTAATTTTACAGGAGGAGTCGAACAAGCCTTCCTGGACGAAGTAGCTGAGCTGGCGGGTAAGGACCCCATAGATTTTCGGATGGAGCTTTTCGACCGGGCCATCAATGACCCTGTCGGGGAAGCACACGATTATGATGCGGAGCGCTACGCAGGTGTATTGAAAATGGTCAAGGAAAAAGCCGGATGGGGAGAAGACAAGCCAGGCGTACACCGTGGCGTTGCTGCTTATTTCTGCCATTCGACTTATGTGGCGACGGTCATGGATATCGTCATGGAAAATGAACGCCCGAAGATCAAAAAGGTCTGGTGTGCGGTGGACTGTGGTATCGTCATCAATGTAGATGCCGCTAAAAATATGATCGCCGGAGGGGTTATTGACGGGATCGGTCATTCGATGTATAGCCAGCTGACCTTCAAGAACGGAGCTCCCGATCAAAACAACTTTAACACCTACCAACTGATCCGTCACAGTCAGGTGCCTGAAGAAATTGAAGTCCATTTTGTCAAAAACGAAATTGATCCTACCGGCCTGGGAGAACCGGGGCTGCCACCTGCCATCGGAGCATTGGCCAATGCCTTGTATAAGGCTACCGGCCAGCGGTATTACAATCAGCCTTTTTCAACTGCTGATCAGGAGATGAAGACGATTTTTGGGTAGAGTGAAAAGATCGCCGAGCCTGGCCGATAAGTTAGCAATCAAGCTGATTGAACCTATGAAGGATCGGTGAGCTGCATACAAGTTCACCGATTCTCCTTTAAATCGGACTACTGTTGCCTTCAGACAGGCGTAATGATCTATTTTTTACGATAAAAATTTGATCTCAAGGCGTCACCTTGGAAAAATACCTAACTAAAAAAATCCAAAAATGAAAATGAATAAATACGTTGCAGCACTATTGCTTTTGGTTTTTATCATCATTAATGAAACCGCCCCATTCCTTTACAATGATGCCTATACCATTAAGGATATTAAATGGGGTTGGGTCATTGGATTTCCCATAATATTGTTGATAGGAAACAGCTTTATTAAGCAAAAAGAAAAAGAATAAAATGCGAAGTGTGATCTTGATTTTGTAGCGCCTTTAAAAAGATGAAAGTCGAATACGATAAATATTATCAGACGGAAAACCTGTTTGGAGAACCGTATCCGGAGTTGGTGAAATTTTATTCAACAAAAAAGCCTGAAGGTAAGCTTTTGGATGTAGGATGCGGGCAGGGTAGAAATTTCATTGCATTGGCGAGATTAGGATATGACGTTATAGGAATTGACCATTCTAAGGTTGGCATCCAACAATTAAAGGAAATTGCGAAAAAGGAGCATTTGCCACTAATCGGTATTGTGGGTGATATTTACGAATACACAAATTTTGGCGATTTTGATTTTGTCCTGTTGGACAGTATTTTTCACCTCGGGAAAAGAGGAAAAGAGAAAGAAACCCAACTGCTGAAAGGAATTATTGAAGGCGTAAATCCAGAAACACTAATTACAATCTGTATTCAAAATTCAGGAAACAAATTAAAGGTTTTGAATTCTATAATTGCTGGATTCGCGAATTTGGAAACTGTTAGTAGAGAAGCATTAACCTACAAATATGTAGATAAAGCATAAGCCATTGGCCCTGTTGTAAATATTACTGTCTGAAAGGTCTAAACTGTCAGCACCTGTCTTGACTATTACAATTAATCTGTAATGATCACTTTTTCAACCATACTGCCAGTTGCTGCATTAATTCTCAGGAAATAAATTCCTTCGGACATCCCATTAACATCAATATTGTAATTGTTAACTATCCCAAGGCTTCCCAATTCCATAGAACGATGGATTCTTCCTGAAACATCTAATATTTCAAGTTCTATATCCATTGCTTCATCTAATTTCAGGGTAACATTGATAAAATTGCTGGCAGGATTGGGCGAAATTTCCAGACTTCCATTTATAGACCCTTCATTCAGTGCAGTGGGTGTTATCAAATCCAATGGAATGAGGTCCCCGCCTTCTGGCAATGCGATCCAAAGGCCAAAAGGCTCACCCTGGCTATTAGCATTCGGATTAAGAAATCCGGAAGCAACAATGGTCAATGCGACTCCTTCAAGACCCCAGGTTGCCAAGGGCGCTTGATAAGCAGCAATCGTTGATTCGCCGGTTTCATCACGTACTTCAAGAATGTAATTCGAAGTAAATAATTCAAGATATCCAACGAAGTCGGTATAGCCTAAATTGTCAATTATTTCAACGACATCAATACTTGTCTCATAAATATCAACAATAGAAGCATCGGTAGATCCATGGAATACAAGAACATCCGTATTTGTTGCTGTACCAGCCTCCTCACGCCCTAAAGGAAAGACATAAATATTGAATGGTTCAATTGGATCATATCCGGCAGAACTAACAATGCCATTTGCGATTAAAATATAAGTCTCATCTTCTTGTAAAGTATATTCCTGTGACCAGATTGGATTTTCAGGATCCACACTGTCAGCATCTTTAACGGCGATAGTGAATTCTTCTCCTGCAGGTACATCAATAAACGGAGTTGCTGTTCTGAAGGTAAAGTCATCGATCAGTAAAGTATCATTTAACCAAACATCCACAACTTCAGCGGCAAGGTCAGCAGCATTATGAATGATTTGTGCACGGGTAGTATTTTTTGCGCTTTCTTCAACGGAAGTAAACCTGATATTATCAATGATAACAGAATCCTTCATGGAAAAAAGTTCTCCAACATATCCAATATTATAACTACCAAAACGAATTTCATAAGTCCCCGCTGGAACATCATACGTCTCCGTACGAACATCCGGACCTACAATCCATCCGGGAGTGTACAATCCAAAATCATCTCCAATATCGATAATGAAAATATTTCCATCGGTTTGCTGAATATCAAATGTAAGTTGTCCGGGCTCAGTAAATGTTTGGGTAATTGTCATATAAACCTGGTCGTTGAATGCAATGTGATTGGCCGAAGCAGAGAAATTTCCTCCATTAAGGCTTACTGATTCGATTTCCCAGGAACCCGGGGTTCCTTCGAATTGCCAGTCCAGAGATGAAAAATCTCCGGTCTCAAAATCTTCAACTATAGTTTGGCTATGCAATATTGATGCCGATAGAACCATGAACATTGCAATGATCAAAATTTTCAATTTTAATTGTACAAACTTCATTTCAATAAATTTTGGTTTAGTCAATGGATGTATATTTAGTGCTAAACCTGAAACGTATCAACGAATATTTTGTTTAACCTACATCAGGATAGATTAAATGAAATGTAAGCCAGGTTTCATTTTCCGACTTTTTTATTCTAATGAAAATTTACAGCATTCGGAAACCTTCAAGGTGACGCCTTGAGATCAATCAGATATCCTCCGCAACTCATCGTCAATAGCGGACTTCCCTCTGCGTGATTTTTTAGACTTCTGATTCCCGAATTTATAGGTAGCGCTTACGCCAAATCTTTGCCCGTCAAAACCAATGTCCCCGTCGACGATCATACCACCATAGTCGCTTTCATAGTAATAGATACTACCGGTGTTGAATAAGTCGTTAGCGGTTACCTGCAATAATAATTTTTTGTCAAAAAATTCTCTCTTGACACCCAGGTCAATTCGGTAGTATCCTTGCACATTTACCGTGCCGCGCCAAACCCAGGGACTGGAGGCGAAACAGGATAATTCCATGGTGATGTCCGAGGGCAGTTTAAGTTTATTTTGCCACCGGAAATTGACGATGTTCGCCGTCAGGTCAATGACGGTGCCTTCGATATCTCCGCTAAAAGTGGAATAATTATAGATCAGGAATGTAGAAAATTCCCACCAGTCAAAAACCTTTTGCGGATAGCTCACTGAAAGTCCATTATTGGTAGCTTTATCCATATTCCTTGGAATGATCACGTTTCCCTTTTCGCCCACCACTTCAAAAATATTGGCGAAAAAGTTGGTAGTGATGCTGTAGGTGTTGGATATCACCAGTTTCCTTTTAAAGGAATAGTTCAACTGATAGTTGGTAATATAATTGGGTTGTAGAAATGGATTACCTCTCCAGGCCGCCAACTCGCTATATTTGCGTTCAAATGGATTCAGGTCCTGATAGTTGGGGCGGGTGATTCGCCTTCCGACATTGAGGCTGATGGCATGGTTTTCGTTATCATTATAAGAGATGCTTATATTGGGAAACAGGCTGGTGTAGTTTCTCGGAACGATATCATCCGGCGTTGGAACAGCGCTCATAAGCTCTCCCAGGGAAGAAGTGTTTTCCACCCGGAGTCCGGCATTCAGGCTTATGGTCTTGGTAGGTTTAGCAGCAACGATCAAATAGGCGGCCGCTACCTTCTCCAGGTAGGAAAAATCATTGCTCCTGTTGATATCGAGTACAAGGTTATTGTTCTCGATATTGTAAAAGGCCAGCTCGTTGTCCGTTTGGATATAGGAATATTTGGCTCCGGATGAAATGGTAAAAATATTGATATCTTTTTCGTAGTCGACCTGTGCGGAAAAGAGGTTGATATCTGTATTGGCAGTAAATTCACTGTCAATTGACCGTAAAAACACATTGCCGCCCTCATTAAAATATCGATTAGGCTGGAAGGTTTTTCTGGCCAAAGAATAACTGCCCAAACTAACATCTGCTGTCAGGCTTGAACTCTTATTCGGGTTAAAGCTGTAATGAATGTTCCCGTTGTAGTTTTGACTGGGTGCTTCATCAACGGACTCTGCCACGAGTAATTCAGGGTCAATAATTCCCTGGACATCAAAAATATAGGTATCACTTACAAGGGTCTCTACCCTGTCGTTTATGAATATACGGGCATCCAGGCTGATCGTATGTTCCGAATTAAGGCTGTAATCCAATCCACCGGAGAAGTTGAGGCCCTTCCTGTCGTTGATGCTTTCGGAGTCCATATCCAGCAGGAAATCCTGCCGCAACATGGTTTCATTACGATCTTGCTGGAAATCATTGTCTGAAAAGTTTATGCTGGAGAATGCGTTCAATTTTTTGCCGCTGTAGTTCAGGCTCGCACCCAAACTTGACCGGGCCTGGAATCCTTTGGAGTAACTGCCAATTAAGTTGCCGTTAAACCCTGAACTCGTATTTCTTTTTAGCACGATATTGATGATTCCTCCGGTTCCTTCAGCGTCAAACCTGGAGGAAGGGTTGGAAATAATTTCAATAGATTTAATATTTTCAGAGCGCATGCCTTCAAGCATATTGGTGAGGTCGGTTCCTGAAATCCTGGAAGGCCGGCCATTGATGTATATCTGAACACCCGATTTACCTTGCAGCAGGATATTGTTATCCATGTCAATCACGACTCCCGGAGATTTACTCAGCAATTCCAGCCCGTTATTACCTGAGGCATTTACGCTGTTTTCTACATTGTATACCATTTTGTCGGGGTGTATTTCCACCATGGCCTTTTCTCCGCGAACCACGATCTCGTCCAAAACATTAATGTTGCTTTCCAGCTGGATTTTTTCAAGTTCAACCACCTCCCTTCCCTCAAGGGGGATCAGATCAGAGATGAATGTCTTGAACTCCATGTTTTTGACCATGACGAAATAATCTCCGCGGGCTAAATTGTCAAATAAAAAAGAGCCGTCCGGATCACTCATGGTTCCTTTCATGAATACGGAATCCTTATTCATCAGGACGACGGTGGAAAACTCCGATGGTTCGTTTTCCGGGCTATAAATAAAACCCTTGATTTGTGCCTGGTTTTCTTGTGCGCCTAATTGCACCAGGGAGCAAAAGATCGTTATGACCAGGAGCAATGGGAATTTTGGATGTTTCATAAAATTTGAAGTGGTTGATTTGAAATGAGTGTCAGTGGTAAGCCGGCTGGTTACCTGGCCTTTTTATAAATCATATACCAATTGATGTAATAAATTTCCGAATCCGGTTTTTTCAATGCTTCCTTGTCTTCCGGGGTAAGAAAAGGTTTCATGAAGTCATCGCCGGGTTGCCAGTTGACGGGCAGGAGAATATCTCCGTGACGGTCATGTGCCTGCAGTGCTTTTAAAGTGCGGAGGATCTCTTCTGTATTTCTGCCCACTTCGCTTGGATAGAATTGAAAAGCCCTGATTGTATTTTGTGGGTCGATAAAGAATATTCCCCGTACGCTTTGCCCGGATTGGGATTGCGTGTCTACCATCCCATATTTATAGGCGATAGCATAGGAACTATCCACGACAAGCGGGAAGTTGATATTAACTTTCCCCTGACCATTTAAATCAATGGACTCCAGGTCTGCTTTCCAGCTTTGATGAGAAACCATTCGGTCTACAGACATAACAACGATCTGAGTGTTAAGGGTATTGAATTCCTGCTGTCTGTGTGCGAGGTCGAGAATTTCGGACGAACATACCGGTGTGAAGTCGCGGGGGTGGGCAAACAGTATTTTCCAACGATCTCCGAAATCGTCGGGAAAGCTTATCGGTCCATTGGTTGAAGGGGCTTTAAAAGCAGGCGCTTTTGAACCGATCAGGGGGATTCGCTGACTACTTCTTGGTTGGGCGGTAGCTGACGCAAATACGAAAAACAACAGCCCTCCAATGATAAGAAGTTTTCTCATTGTGTAATGTTTAAAAAGTAAAAAGTATTGTTTGGGAAATCTGGGAGGTAAATTCCAAATATTGTAGCGAATTTGTGATTTAATCCAAAGTAACCATAATCTTTTCAGTTTTTATACTATAAAAACACAAAATCGATGAATGGCTGTTAAATAAGGATGAAATGGATTTTTTACGTTGGATTTACATTTTCCGGAATAACAAAAGGGATTGGCCATTTTTCAAATAACCCTTCCAGTGAAAATGTCAAATATTGTTTTTGAGTCCTATTGACCAATTGAAACCCGTAAATAGCAGATGATCACCAAATAAAGCTTGGGGTTTTTGTTGAAAACCAGGTGTTCCGACAACTCTTTTTTAGGGCCTTACTGTCGGGCTTTAAAAAAAATGTGCGATATTTTGACTGTTTATCAATGACTTATGAAGGTGTGGTTGAAAAAAAGTTTTTAAAAGGCTTGTTTATTCTGCAAATAAAATCTACATTTGCACCGCCTTTAGAAAAAGGTGTTTTTTAATTTAAAATAACAAAGAAGTGAATACACTGAGTTATAAGACAGAATCAGCCAAAAAAGAGACCGTTGACCGCAACTGGTACGTGATTGATGCTGAAGGAGAGATTGTGGGCCGCTTATGCACCAAAATCGCCACTGTGCTGAAGGGCAAACACAAACCAAGTTATACACCACACGTTGACTGTGGTGATTTTATCGTTGTGATAAATGCAGATAAAGTACGCTTTACCGGTAACAAATTAGCGGATAAGCAATACCAGAGATATTCAGGATATCCTGGAGGGCAGAAGTCTACCACGGCAAAAGAAATGATGGACAAGAAGCCTCGTTTCATCCTGGAGAATGCCGTAAAAGGTATGCTGCCTAAAACTAAGTTGGGACGTGCGATGATCAAGAAGCTTTTCGTGTATGAAGGTACCGAGCATCCGCATGAAGCACAGAAGCCACAACCATTTGAATTTTAAGAAGGATAAAAAATACATTTTTTTAATATGGAAATGATTAATGCAATAGGAAGAAGAAAGGCATCGATCGCGAGAGTTTACCTCACTAAAGGAGAAGGTAAGATCCTCGTGAACGGCAAAGATTACAAAGAGTACTTTCCCCTTCCTCATATTCAAAATAAAGTTACTGCTCCTTTCAAAACAGTAGCCGTTGAGAATATTTACGATTTGAAAGTTAATGTAAGCGGAGGTGGTTTTAAAGGCCAGGCTGAAGCGATCAGAATGGCGATTGCCAGAGCTTTGGTTAAACTCAATGAAGATTTTCGTACCTCGCTTAAATCTGAAAAATTCCTTACCCGTGATGCCCGTGTGGTTGAGCGTAAGAAATACGGTAAGCCAAAAGCGAGAAAGAGCTTCCAGTTCTCAAAGCGTTAATGCTTTTTGGACGCTTATTTCAGGCAAAGCCTGTTTCAATTTTATTTGTTTTGAACTTTAATGCTTAGAATAATGCAAAAACCTACCTATAAAGAGTTGTTGGATGCCGGAGTTCACTTTGGTCACTTGAAGAAAAAGTGGAATCCAAAGATGGCACCTTACATTTTCATGGAACGCAAAGGTATCCATATCATTGACATCAACAGAACACTGGAAAATCTTGATCGTGCTGCAGCAGCTATGAAGCAGATCGCCAGGTCAGGAAGAAAAATCATGTTTGTTGCTACCAAGAAGCAGGCCCGTGAAATCGTGGCCACCGCCGCTCAGAGCGTTGGTATGCCCTATGTGACTGATCGTTGGCTGGGAGGTATGATGACCAACTTTTCCACCATTCGTCGTTCTGTGAAGAAAATGCAGAATATCGAAAGAATGCTGAATGACGGAAGTCTTGAAAATGTAACTAAAAAGGAAAGGCTGACGTTGACCCGCGAATTGGAGAAACTTCGCAAGGTGCTTGGGGGTATTGCTAACCTCAACCGCCTTCCCAGCGCAATCTTTATCGTGGATATTGAGCATGAGCACATTGCCATTGCTGAAGCCCACAAGCTTGGATTGAGAACCTTCGGAATGGTGGATACCAATGCCAATCCCAACAAGGTTGATTTCGCTATCCCGGCTAATGATGATGCTTCCAAATCAATCAGTATTATCGTTAACCATATGGTGGAGGCGATTAAGGAAGGGCTGGAAGAACGTAATAGTTCAAAAGCTGAGAAGGAATCAGCTGCTGCCGCAGAATAAACTTCCGTTGACTTTAACAAAGGAATGGTTTGCTGACCTGACCTTTTTTATTTAAATTAAATATTTCAATAAACATGAGTATTTCAGCTTCTGATGTAAAAAAACTTCGCGACCTGACAGGCGCGGGGATGATGGACTGTAAAAAAGCGCTTACCGAATCCGGTGGTGATGTAGATAAAGCAATTGAACTGTTGCGCAAAAGAGGTCAGAAAATGGCTGATAAGCGTGCTGACCGTCATGCAAGTGAGGGTGCTGTTATCGCAATGGTCAATGACGATAAAAGCCGCGGTGTAGTGGTGAAATTAAGCTGCGAAACTGACTTCGTTGCCAAGAATGAAGCCTTTGTGGAATTGGCTACTTCTTTCGCTCAGTTGGCACTGGATAAATGGCCTGCTGACCTCAATGAGCTGCTGACACAAGACTTCGGGGGGATCACTGTTGCAGAGAAAGTAACAGAGCAGGTAGGTGTTATCGGTGAAAAACTGGAACTTGCTGCATTCGAAAGACTCGAGGCTGCTACCGTTTCTCCCTATATCCACATGGGGAACAGAGCAGGTGTTTTGGTAGGGTTGAACAAAAACAGCGAAGCCATTTATGAAGCAGGCCGCGATGTAGCTATGCAGGTTGCTGCGATGCACCCGATTGCTGTCGATGAAGATGGTGTCGATAAATCAGTTATCGAGAAAGAAATCGAAATCGGAAAAGACCAGGCACGCCAGGAAGGTAAACCTGAAGCTATGTTGGAAAAAATTGCTGTTGGTAAACTGAACAAATTCTTCAAAGAGAAGACTTTGCTCAACCAGCAGTTTGTGAAAGACAGTAAACAAACCATTACTACTTTCCTCCAAAGTAAAGATCCTGAATTAACCGTCACAGAATTCAAACATGTGACTCTCGGATAAAAAATAAAAGGGCGAATCAATCAATTCGCCCTTTTTTTATGTCTCTGTCGGACCCTCGGTTCCAAAATAAAAGGGAAATAAGCCCGGAGAAACTTCTTATTGAAATTTGAGATTTGTTTTTCGTAACTTGCAGGCTGTATTATAACTTGTCCAACATACTACAAGAATTCTTAAAGTCATGGCGCTAAAATATAAAAGAGTTCTCCTCAAACTTAGTGGAGAATCCCTGATGGGAGATGATGGGTTCGGCATTTCTGCTCCAATGTTAGGCCATTATGCCAACGAGATCAAGAACCTTTCTGACCTGGGTGTAGAAGTTGCTATCGTGATTGGAGGAGGAAATATTTTTAGAGGCCTTCACGCCAAAGATTCTGGTATCGAGCGCGTCCAGGGAGATTATATGGGTATGCTTGCAACGGTGATCAACGGCCTTGCGCTTCAAAGTTCCCTGGAAGGGTTGGGCGTTTATACCCGCCTCATCTCCGCAGTTGAAATCAAACAGATCGCAGAACCTTACATTCGTCGCCGGGCCATCCGCCACCTGGAAAAAGGGCGGGTAGTCATTTTTTCTGCCGGTACGGGAAGCCCTTATTTTACCACCGACTCTGCCGCAGCCCTGCGTGCCAACGAGATTTGCGCCGATGTTATCCTCAAGGGAACCCGCGTGGATGGCATTTACAGTGCCGACCCTGAAAAAGATCCAACGGCAACCAAATACGATACCATCAGCTTTGCCAAAGTGATCAGCCTCGGACTTGGAGTGATGGATATGACAGCCTTTACTTTGTGCCAGGAAAATAACCTTCCTATCATCGTCTTTGATATCCACGGCGACCAGAACCTTACCCGGATTGTTCAGGGAGAAGAGATTGGTACGCTGGTAGGTTGAAGATTTTAGTTGAAAAACAACCCTGTTTCCTTGTCAGACATCCGCGAATGCGAGCGTGACCATACTCACCCGGGTATCCGGGATTTCCAGCATTTTCAAAGCACAGGTTTCCAGAGTAGCTCCGGTCGTGATCACGTCGTCAACTAATAACAGATGTTTGCCTTTGATAGCAGAGGGATTCCTCAGGGCAAAGGCCTGAGAGACATTTTCCAATCGTTCCAACCTTGATTTTCTGGTTTGCGTTTCCGTAAACGTATTTCGAACCAATACTTGGTCCGACCAGGGAATTTGCATTCCTTCCGCTATCCCCCGTGCGATCAGGTCACTTTGATTGTAACCCCTTTGGTGCTGCTTCCTGGGATGCAGAGGAACGGGTACGATCATATCAATGGTTCTGAAAAAAGGACTTGTTTTCAATTGTTGACCATAAACCCGCCCGGTTTTGAGTCCGACTTCTTTACGGCCTTTGTATTTGAGCTGATGAATGAGGTTTTGCACTCCTCCTCCTTTGGTGAAACGATAAAGCGATGCCCCGGCCTGTAAGGGGAGTCTCCCCCAAAACCGTTCCGTGAATGCATTTTCCTCGTGTAAGTGGAAGCGGGTCTGTGGAAGTTTATAAGTACAATGTACACATAAAATTTGCGATTTTACCGGGGGGCTTTTTTGACAGGCAAGGCAGAGGTCAGGATAAAACAGTGACAGAAATTCATTGCCTATCCGGGAAATTCTGAAATTCATTGGAATGAAATTTTATTCGATGATTTTAAAATAATGTCTATATATATAATCCGCGAGAATATGAAACGTGACATTTTCCGGACGATTTTTTCTGTAGCCAGGAAATGATTTTATGCTTCAGGGGCGGAGTACGGGGTGGCAGTTGTGTAAAATATGTTGATTTTTATGCATGGATATGCTGCATTAAAGAGTAGGGCAGGCGTTATTTTGCCGACTATTTAGCTGCTTTGCGATCATTTTCTTGAGTTCTACTCAAAGGGTCTGCAAAAAAATTAAAAACAAAAAGCCGGATACCAACCAATGAATTTGGCACTCTTCAGACATCATTTAGTGAATGTGAGACAAAAGGTTAACAGCGAATCAGCTCAATTTTTTAGCATGTTAAAATCCCTTGAATTTTATATTTGTCTTTTTGTTGTAAGCACAGTATATTTGCATAACAGATTTTGGGGTGTTCTGCACTTCTAAATGGCTAATCACATACCTATGCTCTTCCGCTTACAGGGAAGAGGCCCTGTTTCAGTAGTAATTTTTTTGGATGTTTAGTGTGTTTTACCAGTTTTGAAATTATAATCTCAATATATTAATTGGAATGATATGAAACGAGTCCTACTTTTTTTAAGTTTATTTTTTACCGCAGGATTGCTTTTTTCCCAGGTATTGGATACGGATTTGTACAGGACCTATGACGGGTCCTATAATAATCCCAACAATCCTGAATGGGGACAAGCTGGAACAAATTTGTTAAGAATGATCCCCTCCGCATACACGGACGGTATTTCATCACCAGCCGGGTGGTTGCGCTTCAACCCGAGAAAAATAAGTAACACGGTATTTGCGCAGAATGATCCTATTTTTGATCCTGTCGGATTGAGTGACTTTTGCTGGTCTTTCGGCCAGTTTATCGATCATGATATAGGCCTCACACCAGATGGAGATGAAGATGTTTCTATCCATGTTCAGCCAGGTGATGAATGGTTTGATCCGCTGGGAATGGGCAATGTGGAAATCCATGTGCTCAGAAATGTCTTTGACCCTTCGACGGGAACTTCTGTGGATAACCCACGGGAGCACCCGAATGTCATTACGGCTTTTATTGATGGTTCGGCAGTCTATGGCTCCGACCAGGAACGTGCAGACTGGCTGAGAACTTTTTCCGGGGGTAAACTGCGCACATCAGCAGGGAATATGCCTCCATTTAATACAACGACCGGAGAATTTGCGGATCCTGTGGATCCCGATGCTCCTGAAATGGCCAACGCTACCGGAATCAGTCAGAAGATATATGTAGTAGGAGATGTTCGTGGTAATGAAAATGCTTTATTGCTTTCTTTCCATGCTCTGTTCGTGAGAGAGCACAATCGTCTTTGTGATGTTTTGGCTGCTAAAAATCCAGACTGGGATGATGAGCAATTGTACCAGTATGCCAGAAAAATGGTGGGCGGTTTAATCCAGTCTATCGTATATGATGAATGGCTTCCTGCAATGGGAGTGGAATTACCGGCATATACCGGTTTTGATCCAACGGTCAACCCACAATTATTCAATACATTCACCGCTGCAGCTTTCCGCCTGGGCCATACGCTTTTAAGTGACGAACTCAGGCGTATAGGAGAAGATGGTTCTGTTGTGGAACAAGGTAATATTCAGCTTAAACATGCTTTTTTTAATCCTTATGCTATTTTAGAGGTAGGGGGTATCGAACCTTATTTCAGAGGAATGGGGGTACAGAAGCAGCAGATGTTAGACTCCAGGGTGGTCGATGGCGTGAGAAATTTCCTTTTTGGCCCACCGGGAGCCGGCGGGTTGGATTTGGCCTCCATTAATATTCAGCGCGGACGTGAAAGAGGTTTACCTGATTTTAATACGCTAAGAGAGGAGTTTGGATTGCCCGCTTATACCAATTGGCTGGATATCAATTCCGATTATCTCGTGTTCGACAGATTGCACGACGTTTACCAACTCGATGACATGGATCCTTGGGTAGGCATGTTAGCCGAAGAGCCTGTTCCTGGAAGTATCTTTGGAGAGACCGTTAAGAAGTTCATGGAAATTCAGTTCCTCGCATTGAGGGATGGAGACCGCTTTTATTATGAAATCGACCCTGTTTTAGCTAATGCTGATAAGGAATGGATAAAGAACACTACACTACACGAAGTAATCATGTTGAATACCGGTGTTACCATCATGCAAAATAACGTCTTTGAAGCCATGCCTTACGAAGAGATATGTGATCATCTCGATGTCGATGTCCTGGTCGATGTGCGTACACCACAAGGCATTCCGGTACCGGAAGTTCAGGTGGATTTTCAGCATGATAATGCGAACTTCAGTACCTCCGGCCTGATCAACGGGGCTTTACACCTCACGCAAGTTCCCGGCTGTGGAGCTGAATCTCTTGTCGTTTCCAAGGACGGCGGACTGTTGGACGGGGTTTCCACTTACGACCTCGTATTGATGTCAAAGCATATTCTCGGACTCGATCTCCTGGATACGCCATATCAGTATATTGCAGCAGATGTTAATAATAGCGGTTCTATAACCACTTTGGATATAATCAATGTGCGCAAAGCGATCCTGGGCATTGTTGAGTCATTTAACAATAATACTTCCTGGCGATTGGTACCTGCCTATATTTCCTTTGATGAACCATCAAATGCACTTATTGGAGGCTGGGATTCCACTGTTGATTTCGACGGTTTGTTGAGCATGGATTATGCTGGGGACTTTATTGCTGTTAAAATCGGTGATGTCAATGAAAGCATTGACCTTTCTGCTGATGGCATTGTTGACGAGCGTTTTGCCGGCAAAGGAATGACCTTACAGTTGGAAGAAGCTACATTGGCAAAAGGAAGTACCTATGCTGTTGATTTTTACGGCCAATCAGATCGTATTATCTCGGGTTATCAATTCGCTTTGAATTATAATACAGCAGCTTTGAAACTTGTTCAGGTCGAAACTAATCTGACGGACTTGACTGCTGAAAACTTTGGTGTAAATGAGACGAATGGGGAGATCGCTACCAGCTGGAATCAAATGGGGGCGACGGAAGTCTTCAAACCAGGACAAGAAATATTCTCCCTGGTATTTGAGGTGATTCAAGGAGGCAAGGTTTCAGATTTCATCACACTCAATGACCGAGGATTGGCCCCTGAAGCTTATGATGCGGGATTGAATACAGGGCAAGTGTCACTTGAATTTGTGGCTCCTCAAAGTATCGGAACGGAATTTGCTTTATACCAAAATCAACCAAACCCTTTTGAAAGCAGTACCATTATACCTTTCTACCTGCCACAGGAAGATAAGGTGAATCTTACTGTTTTTGATGTTTCCGGTAAAGTACTCTTTACCGCCAGCAATACTTTACCAAAGGGGCATCATCAATGGACACTTACACGTGATGATTTGCCGGAATCAGGTATTTTGATATACCAGGTCGAAACGAGCACTGATAGTAAGACAAGGAGAATGATGCTTACAAGATAAAATCATCAAGAGTATAGCTCTCAGGACTTTTAAAGCGAAAAAAAGGGGTGCCCGGAACGGGTGCCCCTTTTTTTATATCTTTGAACAGCCCATTGCTTAAATAAAATCTGTTTGAAATGAAGCATAAAAAGAACATCCTTTCCTGGATTGTCCGGATAATAGCTGCTGTGATCTTATTGCAAACCTTGTATTTTAAATTCACAGGGCACGAGGATAGCCTATACATTTTTTCCCAACTGGGGCTTGAACCTGCCGGGAGGTTTGTTATCGGGGTGCTGGAGTTGATAACAGCCGTTTTATTATTGTTGCCTCGTACGGCAGGCATCGGAGCTCTACTCGGGTTAGGGGTCATCAGTGGGGCCATATTCTCACATTTAACCAAACTCGGTATTGAGGTCAAAGGTGATGGTGGTACTTTATTTTACCTGGCAGTAACCGTTTTTGTTTGTTGCCTGATCGCTGTTGTGATCCATCACAAAGAGATACCTGTGATCAAAAAACTGTTTTAAATGTCCTAGGATCAGTCAATGTATTCTTTAGCTTTGAATACGTTGATGCTGATGGTTGCCAGATCCGAGTTGGGGTACTTGGTCTGAAAAGCAGGGACAGGATGTAATCCGGCTGTTGCCGCAGCTTTCAGAAAACAATCAAGCTCAACAATATATTGATCTGAGAATCCGTGGGTGGCATCGTATGCCGTTACGGCTGTTTTGCCAATATTTTCTGCCGCTAATTCCGGAGGAATGGTATGCAACTCAATAAGCAATAAGCCGAATTTCTGGACATAGGGTGTCCATTTTTCGAGATGCTCCACAAGGTTATCTACCACTTCAGCATTATTAATCCGCTTGCCGCGGAACGCAAAAGCTCCTGAGGATAAACTGATAGGTGCCTTTGGTTTTTTCGGTTCGGAATAAATCCTGTTGTGATCCAGAAAGGACCGCACATTCAGCAAATCCCCAAGGTTGATATCGTAGTTATCTTTTAATTGATTGGCCAGCAAATCGGGATTGCCGATATCTCCCCAGACTACTTTAGCCCAAATCCCTGCCTGGTTGAGCGTATTCCTGGTCGCACTGAGGGCAGCTTCGTTATAGTCTGATCCAACGATAAACAAGGGGTGTTCGCTCAACATTTTCCCTCGTTTTGTTTTTGTCCAGATCACTTCAAAAATGTGGACGAGCAATGCACCGTTCCCACATCCCATATCTGTGAAACCTATCGGTTGCTCTTCAATAGGTTTGTCAAACAATTCGATGATGATCTCATCTATCTTCTGAAAGTAAGTGGTGTGGGCCCCGCCGCTGCCCCAAACATTCATACTGCGATCAACGTGCAACTCCGGGCTGCCCTCAGGTTTGTCCCACAAGATATTGGGATCCCCAAAAATGAGTTCCCGAAGGTGCATAAATGTAGGCAGATACGAAACAGTAACACCATAGGCGCTAGCCCTTTTGGCATAAAAGAGTCCCTTGTCCGTAAAGTTGAAGATGCCGTTTTTTTCAGAAAACCAGCCTAAAAAAGCAAACAGGTCAACGATGGTTTTCATTTGTTCATGATGACGGCTGAACTCCTCCGTTTTAAAAGGTGCCAGGCTGAAATACCGGTGAAACATCCCGTTCATACCTAAGGAAACGATCAACGGCCCGGCAATAAGACCTTCGATATGATTCAGAATTTGATCCTGAACAGCTTTCTCCGTAGGGTCGTTGGTGGGGTCGATACCGTAATTGTTTTTATGTTGTTCGATTAATATCCTGAGTTGGCGGTAGCTTTCCGGATCAAAGCCATCCTGGATGAAATTTTCCAGCTTGATGGCATAAGGAATGAACTTTACCGAAGACTCATAAAGGGATACGTATTTAAAAGCGATAACCCCCTTGGCTGTTACCTTGAAGGAAATATCTTTACCGGCTCCCTCCACCTGCTGGATGAGCCATCCTTGCGAACACAAAACCCTGAGCGCAACATTTAAATATCCTTCGTTAGCGCTGAATTTTTCCGAAAGAGATACAAGGCTACAAGACTTTTGGGTAATGAAAAGATCGAGAATGCCGGATTGAGAAAGGGCGAATGCCGTCGGAGCAGTCACGATACCATCGAGATGACGAAATAGTCTGGAACGAAGATCCGATCGTTCCAATTTGGTTAGAGCCATTGGTTAGGATTTTTAATGTTTCAATCCTAAATATAAGTAATGGATACCAGATGGGCAAGCGGGGAGGAACAGTACCCGTTGGAAGTACCAGTCCATAGCAGCTCATAAATACTATTTTTCTGAAAAATAGTATTTATGGTTGAGGGATGCTACCCCTCCGACATCTCCCTGGCTAATTCTGCTGCCAGTTTAGCATTATTATAGACCAACTGGATATTGGAATACAGACTGTCTCCTGCTGTCAGGGACTCCACTTTGGCTAATAAAAACGGCGTTATATCTTTCCCGGTGATTCCTTGTCTGTCAGCCTGGGCGAGGGCTTTTTTGATGGCGGTTTCAATGATTTCACTATCCATGCTAAAGCCTTTTGGAATAGGGTTTGCAATGACCATGCCTCCTTGAAGGCCGAGATCCCATTTCGCCCTGAGTGCTTCTGCCAATACTTTGACATCATCAACACGGTAGTCTACGGGCAGGCCACTTGTGCGGGTATAAAATGCCGGTAATTCCTCCGTGCCGAAGCCTACAACGGGTACGCCTTTGGTTTCGAGGTACTCCAGGGTGAGTTTAAGATCCAGGATTGATTTGATACCTGCGCAAACGACAGCAACATCTGTTGCCGCCAGTTCCTCCAGGTCGGCAGAGATGTCCATGGTCTGAGCTGCTCCCCGGTGAACACCTCCGATTCCGCCGGTGGCAAATATTTTGATGCCGGCCAGGTTGGCAATGATCATGGTGGAAGCTACGGTTGTTGCTCCGTCCCATTTATTGGCAATAATGAATGGGATATCCCTTCGGCTGGTTTTACGCACTTTAGTACCTTGTTGTCCCAGGTAATCGATTTCTTCGGAAGTTATGCCAACTTTGAGTGTCCCGTTGATGATGGCGATGGTGGCAGGAACAGCTCCGTTGGTTCGAACGACATTTTCTACTTCCAGCGCCGTTTCTACATTTTTAGGGTAGGGCATTCCGTGAGAGATAATGGTGGATTCAAGGGCTACTACAGGTTTTCCGTCTTCCAGTGCCTGGCGAACTTCGTTGCTCAGTTGCAGGTGTTTTTTTATCATGGTCAGTTTTTGTTTTTGGTAAGCGGTTACAAATATCCTAAATATTCTGTAAGTAAATGCTCATTTATATCCGGATTGACGGCGCGTGTACTTTTTAAGGCAATAGCAGCGGCTGCCAGCCCTGTTCGGGCACAGGTATGGATCGGTTGGCCATTGAGGCTGGCATAAGTCATTCCTGACATGAAGGCATCTCCTGCTCCGGTAGTATTTTGGACTTCTACCAAAACCGGTCTGGCCCAGCCGGCAGTTGTTCTGTCGGCATAAAATACACCACGTTCTCCTGCGGTAATAAAAATACGTTCCAACCCTGCATGGATCATTTTGTCGGCGGCCAATTTGAAATCTCCAGCATTGTTTAAGGTAATTCCTGATAGTAATTCTGCCTCGTATTTATTAGCCTTTATGCTGTGGAAATTGCCATAAAAAGATTTTACTTTTTCCGCCAGTTTCATGGATACCAGATCGAGATAAACTTCCGGCAAGTCAGGATGTTGGGATAGCCACCTTAGACTTTCTTCCGGAATATTGGTGTCGGCAATAACGATGTTGGCCTCCGTCAGTAAATCCAGGCGTTTTTCTAAGGCAGCGACATTCAGTTCCTGAATAATATCCAGGGCAGCAATGCCTGTATGCAGATCATTGGCTTTGTCGAGAATAGCAATAAAGGTGGCTGCTTTGCCTCCGTTGATATAGAGACAGCGGGAGAGTTCAATACCTGATTTAAGCGCATCCGCAATAAGGATTTTGGAAAAAGGATCGTCTCCGAAAGCGGTGATGAGGTTGGTCGAGATGCCCAGGCGAGCGAGGTTTTCGGCGATATTCCTGCCTACGCCTCCCGGAGCTTCTTTCCAGCTGCCGGGTACGGAATCTGAAATTTTTATGTCATGATTCGTAAAACCCATGAGGTCAATGATGGCAGCGCCGACGATGCAAACGTGTTTTTTGTTTTTTCCCATAGCCAATTTTCAATTAACCCGAAGATACCTTTTATCTTTAGGTTTATAAGGTCACAGCCTTGGAATAAAAATAACACTTTAAAAGAAAAAAATGGAGGCTTTCAGGCGCTTATTTCCCCGTTCGGGAGCAATTATAGGGATGATCCATGTCCGGGCTTTACCCGGCACTCCTAATTATGATGGTAATGATGCGTTGATTATGGAGCAAGCCCTTGAGGAAGCTGCAGCTTATGCTGCTGTTGGGGTCGATGGTATTGGAATTGAAAATATGCACGACACCCCCTATTTGCGTTATGAAGTTGGCCATGAAATATCATCGATGATGGCAGTAGTAGGCCGTGCGGTAAAGCAGCAGTCCGGTCTGCCATGTGGTGTGCAGGTTCTGGCCGGGGCTAATGAGGCTGCATTGGCTGTTGCCAAAGCTGGCGGCCTCGATTTTGTAAGAGTGGAAGGGTTTGTCTTTGCTCATGTGGCTGACGAGGGAATAATCGAGTCCAGTGCCGGCAAACTGATGCGTTATCGCAAGCAGATAGGAGCTGAGGGGGTGTTGGTCTTTACGGATATCAAGAAAAAACATAGTGCACATGCCATAACCGCTGATGTAGACATTGCCGAAACGGCCAAAGCCGCTGCTTTTTTTAATAGCGACGGATTGATCATTACAGGAACAGCAACAGCCTCTTCAGCTCAGCCTGACGAAGTAATGATTGCTAAAAAGGCCACCAATCTACCTGTTATGGTAGGTTCCGGAATAACCGTAGATAATGTCGAACAATTTCTCCCCATTTGTGATGGGATGATCATAGGCTCTCATTTCAAAAAAGACGGGTATTGGGGTAATGAACTGGATATGGAGCGGTTGAACCGGTTTATGGATAAGGTGAGGAGGTAGCGTTTAACGGATTGATTTACGAAAGGGGTGGTTTTGTTGAAAATGAAGGTGCACCGGACCAAGGAAATCAGGCAGGGTTGTTAATGACGAGGATTTAGCGGGGATGCGTCATTCAAACCAGGATTTGATCGGGTTTTCAGCGTGACCTGCGACAAAATACGATGCAGCTTAGATGCCCACTAAGAAGTGCAGAGCAAAAAAATTAGCGAATTCTGCCGTAGCAAAATCCGGGATAACCTTTATCGCAAGTCATTTGGGAGTAAATCCGCAAATGTTATTTTATTCAGCAACCAATTCGAAGGTAACTTCTGGCCGTACTTCTCTGTGAAGGGCAAGGACGGCTTTATAAGTACCGATTTCCTTAACTTCTTCCGGAAGTTCAACTTTTTTCTTGTCTACTTCGATACCGAATTGATTTTGCAGTTCCTGGCTGATCTGGAGTGCAGTTACGCTACCAAATATTTTACCGCTGGTCCCTGCCTTGGCGCCAATTCTAAGGGTTTTACCTTCGATTGAAGCTGCCATTTGCTGATAAGTAGAGAGCATTTTTTCTTCCATAGCCGCTTCACGATTCTTGAAATCATTCAGCCGGCGGCGGTTGGTATCGTTGGCGATCAATGCCATTCCCTGAGGGATGAGGTAGTTACGGGCAAAACCATCTTTAACTGTGGTGATGGTGTACTTGTCTCCTACCTTTTCTATATCCTGGAGCAATATGATATCCATGATTACATTTTTTATTTGATGAATAAAATCCGGGTTGATACCGGAATGAACATTTCACCGGGGCTTATTTCAATAAGTCGGTTACGTAAGGCATCATTGCCAGATGGCGACAACGTTTTACGGCTGTGGCTACTTTACGCTGATACTTGAGTGAGTTACCGGTGATACGACGAGGCAGGATCTTGCCTTGTTCATTGACGAACTGTAGTAAGAAGTCCGCATCTTTATAATCAATGTATTTGATTCCGTAACGGCGGAAACGACAATACTTTTGGCGTTGCTGGCCGATCTTCGGATTGCTTAGAAACTTTATATCATCTCTTGATGCCATTGTTTTTAATTTTTTTGAGCTAACAAATAATTTGGAATTTAATCTTCTTTAGTTCCCTCAGTGCTGCTTTGGTTTCTACAGCAAGTGCTTCAAGGCGCTTTTCTTCAACGGCAGCAGGAGCTTCGGAAGCTTCATCCCTTTTTCGCTTCTGGACCAGGGGCAGGAAGCAGCTTTCTTGACGTTTCTTGTTCGCGTCTCTGTTGTCACAGACTCTTCTGTTGTCAGATTTGGATTCCTTTTTCTTTACTACAACTTTTCCGATCAAACCATTACGTTTGTCATCGTTGTATTTAACACCGTATTTGTCCAGGGCTACGGTGAGAAAGCGCATGATTCTTTCATCACGGCGCAATGCGAGCTCTACTTTATCGATCATTGATCCGTCAGCAGCAGTGAATTCAACGCAGTAATAAACGCCGGAGTTGCGTTTTTTGATAGGATAAGCCAAGGTACGGAGGCCCATCTCATCTACGTGAACAATCGTGCAACCTTCTTTTTCAAGTTGATCGATATATGTCTGAGCTGTCGCTTTTATTTCATCGCCGGACAGCACTGGATCGACGATAAAAGTTACTTCATAATTTCTCATAAAATCAGACATTAATTTTTTAAAAATTTAAAACGGCTGCAAAGATAGAAAAAAGATTTGAATTTATTTTGTGATTTTTGGAAAAAATTAAAGCTTGTTTTTGAAGGAAAGATTTGTTTTTCAGTGGTTTGTGTTATTAGTCGATGGTTATAAGTTGTAAGTTTCAGGAAAAATGTGACATGCCTGCAGCTTAGCATAGAACTTCAGTTTTGTCAAAACAGCCTTTAGGTCGAACAGGGAAAAACACTCCCGAGATCTTTGGGATAGCCTCTCAAAGTGTTAAAAAATAAAAAAAGTCGCCAAAACCATGTCACGTTTTGCCAGTGCATGGCTTTTATAAAGGGGGACCTCCGAGGTTTTTAAAACCTCGGAGGTCTGAGCGGCGAGGGTGGGAATGAATAATCATTCAAGCGGTTTTATCCGGATATTCCTGAACCACAAAACAGACCCATGCCCCAGAAAACCAATGTGTCCCTTATGGCGATTTAATCCCGGGTGATCCCGCCCGTCCATGGGGCCGTTCTTGGCGGCTTCTTTCATATTGCCTTCAACGATAACGGTACCATTCAAAGTGATTTTAATGTCATCCCCCCGGACGATCACTTCTTCATAATTCCATTCCCCCACAGGGTTCAGGTAACCTCTTTTGGCAGGGATGACACCATAAACGGAACCGTGGTACTGGTAAGGTTCTAAATTGGCATAAATGGCCGCAGTATTGTCCAGAATTTGCAATTCTTTACCGACAAAGGCAGCATCTCCTTCCAAAGGTGCGTGGATGCCTAGGCCGTTATTGCCACCGGGCGTAAGCTTGAACTCAAACCGGAATATGAAGTCTGAGTATTCTTCGGCAGTGTACAGGTTGCCATGTCCTCCTTGTTCGGGACGAACCACGATTTCATTGTTTTCTACCCGATAATCCTTTTTGTTGCCTACCCACTGATCCAGATCCTTTCCGTTAAATAGTGATTTGAAACCTGCTTTTCTTTCTGCTTCACTCAACAGATAATCACCGGATGGAATTTCACGAACGTAAATATTGCGGAACCGGACATTTTCACCGTGTGCCTGGAGTTCAATAGCTTCCTTGGGAAAAATAGGCAGGTTGCGATCCCAGTAATTTTCCAAAGGAATATTGTCCACAACAAGCTCGCCGTTGAGGTGAACCGTTACCCGTTCTCCAACCATCTTAATGCGGAAGGTGTTCCAGTCGTTAATTGGGTTGTCGGCAACCTTCAATGGAATACTCTGGTGTTTTTGATTGTTGTACAACCCACCGGATCCCACCTGTGCGCCAACTTCCACCCTGGAAGTATCCCATATCTGCACCTGGGGCGTACCCCGAAGGTAGACGCCGCTGTCCCCTTTGTCTCCGACCTTCCAGTCCACCAGCATTTCAAAATCAGCATACTTTTTAATGCTGCAAAGATTTTTGTACCCCTCTCCGATAAATAAGATGTCACCGTTGTCGACCACCCATTCTTTGCGCATTTGGGCATCAGCTTCCGCTTGTTTTTGCCTGAGCTCCTCTGAACTCATTTTTGCCCGGGCGATCGGGTTTTCCACAAGCCCCTGCCAGCCACTGAGATCCTTTCCGTTAAACATGGATATAAAACCCTTGTCATCCGGCATTTTTCCCAGATATTCCCGCACATCAATTTTATCATACTCACTGCCGGGATAGTCAATTATTTCCATGCTTTGGGTCAGAATATTCCTGACCACTTCACCGCTGAGTCCATTGTTGCCACCAGGTGTTGGCAACGCAATTCGGATGGCTGCAATCGCTGCGTTCGAGGACAAGTTTTTATCCTGGAGATAATCGGCAACAAATACCAGGGACAGAAAAGTTTTGATCTTTTGCACTTCTCTAAGGATGAGTTTTTGTTCGTCTATAGATTTGCACCGGGGCATCAGCTTTTTGACCAACAGCAATTTTTGATCCTCCGGATAGGCAGACCCGGCTACCTGGGACAGATAATATTCCAGGGCTTTAGACCGAATACCTGCATTTTCCGAGGTAGCGGTTTTGTCAAATAAATAGGGAATCGCCTCATGGCCCTGCCACATGGATAAGGCATCCAGGGCGATCATCTTTTGTTTTTCAGAACCAGCGTTGAGCGCTTCTGTTACCAGGGCTAATGATTTTTCGTGCTTCAAAAAAGGTAAAACGGGCAGTAATTTTTCAGGAGATTCATTGTTGCCAATGGCTTCAAGAATAGCCTCTGAATTACCTTCTTTGTCTTCGGGGAAGGTATTGATTATCGCCTGCTGGATATTTTTGAGGTAGGTTTCCTTTTCGGTTGTATTCAGTAATTGAAGTAATGTCGACAAGTCTTTAGCTGTGGCCAGGGAAGGCAGAGCAGCGTATGCGGCTGTCAACAAATCGCCTTTTCCCTTTTCAATCTGTTGGGCTACAGCATCAAATTGAGCCTTTGCTCCTCTGGCTGCGAGTACCTCCACCAAAGCAGCTCTGGCATCGCCGGAAACTTTTTGAAAACTATCTGCCAAAAATGGTCCGTCATGGACAACTGTTTTTTGCAGCAATACATTTTTGACCGCCATGATGGCTTCAGCATTGTCTGTATCCTCCAGTAAGTCGATCAATACGGGCAAAACTTTCGACTTTTCCTGGAAAGCAAGCGCGCTTATGCCGACAAGTCGCACCGCTTCGTTTTCATCTTTGATGGCTTTGCTGATGCACTGGTCATACACGACTGCCTCTTTTCTTTGCTGAAGCATTGGAAGGATTTGCCTTTTGGCCGCAGGTGAAGCGGTATTGTAGAAAAGGACCCATTCCATTACCTCTTTTTTGTTGAGCCCTTTTTGGGCAGCAGCGAGCACGGCACCCCGGTAAGCATCATCTTCGTGGCGGGCCTCCTGTAGTAATTGGTTGATAAAATTGGCTCCTTCAATATCTCGCAGCAGATGAATCGCAGCAGACCGGTAGTTTAATTGCGCTGTGGACGTACAATTTTTCAACAGGTCGTAACCGATTTTCGAACTTAACGCTTTGTTGCCCGACTCCATGAGTCTATAGGCGTAATGTATATATGCCAAAACTGCTCGGGTAGGGTCATTTTGGAAATGCGCCTTTTTGGCGGCTTTGGATAAGATGGCTTTATCTTTTGGGTTGCCGATTTCCGCCAGTGCCATGAGTGCTTTCTCCTGAAGAGCTCCCCGGCCGGATTTGGCCATTTGTTTCAGCAGTTTGCTGGCTGGCGGGTAGCGCAAGTGTCCCAGGGCTTCCACAAATGCCGGTTGTCTTTTAAGGTCCGTTTTGGTTGTAGCCTCGAGCATCGCATTGGCCGCACTTTCCGTACCGATGGCTGTTAAGGTGGCGAGGGCAGCATCGGATAATTTTTCGTCCAGCAGGTATCCGCTTAAGGGCACAACACTTTTGTCCGTTGCACAATAAAGCAGTCGTTCCATCAGGAAGAACTTTATTTCAACCTCATTGGTTTCAGCCAAAGCCTTTAGCAGGGCATCCTCAACCATTCTAGTATCGCCAGTGTTTCCGGGCCTGCCTGCGTAAGCAGCAATGCCTTCGATAGCATAACGTACCTGTGTGTCATCTCCGGTTCCGGCAGGCACAAGCATATTGCAAAGCTGAAGTATACCTTCGGATTTTAACCCGATAATCTCCTGAGACAATTTATTGGAATGCTCCGCATCATCGGCAGGTATTTGAGCCAGGATGTCTGCAATTTTGGTTTTCAAGGTTGTATTGACCTGCGCGGTTCCCGGATTTATAAACGCAAGGATCAAAATGAAAGTAGTTATGGAAAGGATTGTTTTTTGCATTTGTTTTGAATTTTATTTGTTTTAAGCGTATGCTCCCTATTTTGGGGCCATCCCATCGCTTCGCCTGGGTCGGGCTGTCCGCTGAGCTACCATCCCTTGTCCTGCTCGTCCCTGCGCCGCCCTTCGCTGTACGCTCCGGCTCCAAAAGGATTTACGGTTGCCAAATGGCAGATGATCTCAATAAGCCCAGGAGTTTCTCATCGGCGGATCGAGCAGCCGGTTGGCTTCTTCGTCATCGACAAATTCCTGCCGGACAGGATCAAATTCCAGCGTCCTGCCCAGTCGGAGCGCTACGACCCCCATGTTTACCACCGTGCAGGACCGGTGCCCGTTGACTTCGTTCAGGGCAAACTTGTTCCGGGAAATGACAGATTCTGAGAAATTACCGATCTGAGGAGCAGGATCCGGCAGGCTGTCAATCAATCCCTGGACATTCGGGATGGTTGATTTAAAACCGTTGAAAATTTTTCCATCAGGGCCTTCAATATAAGCTGCATTTTTATCCTTGTTCTCACCATCGAGAATTATCTGACATCCGTCAGCGTAGGTGAAAGTGATTTTCCGCCAGGTGCCGATGGCATCGTAATGTTGCTGTGGCGCATCCACTTCCACTTTGACCGGACTGGTGTTGTCTTTGCCGAGGAAGTATTGAACAGGGTCGATATAATGCTGTCCCATGTCGCCGAGTCCGCCTCCGTCGTAGTCCCAGTAACCTCTGAAAGTAGAATGAATACGGTGAGGGTGATAGGGTTTTTCCGGAGCAGGCCCGAGCCACATATTGTAGTCCAGGTTTTCCGGCACGGGTTGTGGTTTGAGATTGGTTTTGCCGACCCAGTAAAACTTCCAGTTAAAACCGGTAATGCCGCTGATCGTCACTTTTAAGGGCCAGCCCAGGGCTCCGCTGTCGACAATTTTTTTAAGGTTCTTTACTTCAGTTCCCATGCCGTAAAAGTTGTCTTTGAAACGGAACCACGTATTCAGGCGAAACATACGGCCATGCACCTTCATGGCTTCAACGACTCGCTTGCCTTCTCCAATGGTACGGGTCATTGGTTTTTCACACCATACATCCTTACCTGCTTCAGCTGCCATGACGGACATGATTCCATGCCAGTGTGGCGGGGTGGCAATATGGATGATATCGATATCCTGGCGTGCGAGCACTTCCCTGAAATCCCTGTAACCTTTGACATCTTTATCGACTTTATTAAGGGTATTGTTCAAATGGTTGGCATCTGCATCGCAGACTGCCAGTAGTTTGGTGCCTTCATAATCCAAATGCACCTGCCCCATTCCACCTACGCCAATCACAGCTTTGGTAAGTTGGTCGCTGGGTGCAATAAAGTTTTTTCCGCCTAACACATGCCTGGGAATAATGGAAATCCCGGCAGCATAAGTCAAACTTTTTTTGAGGAATTGTCTGCGTTGGGTTGGCTTTTTACTCATGATGAATTGTACTTGTAGGATTTGAAAATTATAGATCGTATCAATGCCATTTGGAAGAGGTCGTGTAGAGGTGAATTTAAAAATTTATCCTCGGATTTTCTTCCAAAATCATAAAAGGAATTTAAATGATTCCTAAATCTGTTACAGGATATTTCCCAAACCCCTTTCATTTATATAAATTAGCAGGGGAATTATCCTTTTTAAGTTTGGAGACATTGAATTAAAAAATAAAACCATGCACCTGAATCAAGTTGACAAATCACTACTATGGCTTTTTGTTGCCTTTGTATCGATTTCTTTTTATTCCTGTTCGAATAGGACAAAAGGTAATGAGGTGAATGGCATTCAGCTATCGGGTAATATAGTCCCGGAAAAGGTGGATTTTAATTTTCATGTGAAACCCATTTTATCAGACCGGTGCTTCACCTGTCACGGTCCCGATGAGAAAAAGGTCGAAGCCGGCCTCGCATTTCACTTAAAAGAAAAAGCATTGGCAGCCCTGGGAGACGAAAAGGATCATTTTGCCATTGTTCCCGGAGATGTTGAAAACAGCACTTTGATCAAACGCATTTTTTCAGATGACCCGGAGGAATTAATGCCACCGCCGGAATCGAATTTGGTGTTGTTACCTCACGAAAAAGAAATACTGAAAAAGTGGATAGCACAAGGTGCGGAATGGAAACAACATTGGGCATTTACACCTCCGAGGATCGTTGAGGTTCCCCAGGTGAAAAACAAAAACTGGGCGAGTAATGATATTGACTATTTTATCCTGCAAAAACTGGAGGATAGGAAATTGCAGCCATCAGAACCCGCACGTCCTGAGAAAATTCTTCGCCGATTGAGTTTTGACCTGACCGGCTTGCCTCCGTCCATTGAAGATATTGAAAAGTTTGTTGCCGATCCCTCCGAAGCTCAATACGAAAAATTTGTAGATGCTTATCTCGATTCGGACGCTTATGCGGAACGAATGGCTTCCGGCTGGCTGGACCTGGCAAGATATGCCGATACCCACGGCTATCAGGATGACCTGGAACGCATCATGTGGCCCTGGCGGGATTGGGTAATTCATGCCTTTCGGAAAAATATGCCTTACGACCAATTTGTGATCTGGCAATTGGCAGGAGATCTGTTGCCTAATGCTACCAAAGAACAAATTGTCGCAACAGCTTTTAACCGCAACCACAAAATAACCCAGGAGGGAGGGGTAATTCCGGAAGAATACCGGGCGGAATATGTGACGGACAGAACAAATACCTTTGGTACAGCCTTCCTTGGACTCACGATGGAATGTGCCAAATGCCATGACCACAAATACGATCCCATCAGTCAAAAAGAGTATTTTCAGTTGTACAGCTTTTTCAACAATATTGATGAAAAGGGGCTGATCGAGAGTTACGGTGCCATACCGGAGCCTTATCTGACCATTACCCAAAAGGATATCGAGGAATCCCTGCCCTTCGTCAATAATGTTGATTCCCTGAAGGAAATACCCTTGTTGATCATGAAAGAAAAGGAACAACCCCGGCAAACTTTTATTTTAGACCGGGGATTATATGATAAACCTACTGAAGAGGTTAAACCCGGGGTCCCTGCTCTGGGTAAATCTGATGGCATAAAAGCGGGTAAAGACCGACTGGCATTGGCCAAATGGTTGTTTGAAGACGACCATCCATTGACGGCAAGAGTAACGGTCAATCGTATATGGAAACAATTCTTTGACCGGGGTCTGGTGAGTACCACCTATGACTTTGGAAACCAGGGAGCCTTACCCACCCATCCTGAATTGCTGGATCACCTGGCGATAAAATTCAAATCCGATGGCTGGGATCTGCACAAGATTATCAAATACATCGTCCTGTCTTCTACCTACAGGCAGTCGGCAAAAATAACGCCCGAATTAATCCAGGTTGACCCTGAAAATAAATGGCTGGCCAGGGCATCGAGGGCCCGGCTTTCGGCAGAAATGATCAGAGATCATGCCCTTTGTGCCAGCGGACTTTTGGTAAGAAAAGTCGGCGGACCAAGTGTGAAACCCTATCAACCTCCCGGCTTATGGAATGAAACAACCGGTGGCGGTGGCGGCAGTACGGCAAGATATGTCCAGGATGAAGGAGATAAAAACTATCGCCGGAGTTTGTACACTTTCTGGAAACGAACGGTTCCTCCTCCCAATATGATGACGTTTGATACACCATCCAGAGATCTGTGTGCTGCACAGCGGGAAAATACAAGCACCCCTTTACAGGCATTGGTACTGCTGAATGATCCCCAGTTTCTGGAAGCCTGTAAGGCATTGGCTTTTAATGCCTCCCAACGAGTGGCGGATGACCCGAAAACGGCTATAGCCTATATGTTCACGGTTGCGACCTCAAGGGCTCCGGAGGAAGCAGAGACCGATGCTTTGGTCGCGCTTTTTGAGGAGGAGTATGAGCGGTTTAAAGCTACACCAGAAGATACCCGGATGTATCTTGATGCCAATGTTTATTCAGTCCGGGGAGCAATCGATGAACCCGTTTTGGCAGCTTACACCTTTGTTGCCAATACTATTTTTAACCTCGATGAGACCATCCGCAAAAATTAAATGCCATGAACAATCCAATTGATGAAAGGTCCTACCTGATGAACCGCCGTGCTTTTCTGGCTAAATCAAGTATCGGCATAGGAACAGCAGCACTGGCTTCCATATTAGGGCCCGGGTTGTCTGGTTGTACCAGGAATACTCCGGAGGAAGCTGTCGCCGCCTCCGTTAAAGGAATGCTGGGTAATCCCCATTTTGCTCCGAAAGCAAAACGGGTCATTTATTTGTTTCAAAGTGGTGGTCCTTCACAATTGGAGTTGTTCGACTACAAACCATTACTCACTAAAATGAGAGGGCAGGACTTGCCGGAATCTATCAGGCAGGGACAGCGCCTGACCGGTATGACTTCCGGACAGGATTCCTTTCCACTGGCGGATTCCCTTTTTAAATTCAAACAACACGGACAAAGTGGCGCCTGGATGAGTGAATTGCTGCCATACACATCAAAGGTCGTGGATGACATTTGCATCGTCAAATCCATGTACACGGAAGCCATCAATCACGATCCCGCGATTACTTTCTTTCAGACAGGTTCTCAACAACCCGGACGCCCCGCCATGGGGTCGTGGCTGAGTTATGGACTGGGCAGTGAGAATGAAAACCTGCCAGCCTTTTGTGTATTGCTTTCCAGGGGCACCGGCCGGCCGTTTGGACAACCCTTGTATTCGAGGTTATGGGGTAATGGTTTTTTACATTCCCTGCACCAGGGGGTACAGTTCCGATCCGGCAAGGATCCGGTCTTATTCCTCAAAGACCCGCAAGGCATGCCAAAGATGAGCCGGCGTAAAATGCTCGACAAAATTGCGGCGATGAATCAAAAGCAATACGATGAATACGGAGATCCTGAAATCCAAAGCCGCATCGCCCAGTATGAGATGGCCTACAAAATGCAAACCTCTGTGCCGGATCTGATGGATGTTTCTGATGAACCGGACAGTATCTATCGCATGTATGGTCCGGATGCTACACAGCCCGGAACATTTGCGGCGAATTGCCTGCTGGCAAGGCGGCTGGCAGAGCGGGGTGTCAGGTTTATCCAGTTGTATCATATGGGGTGGGATGCCCACTTCAATCTGCCATCACAAATCCAAGGACAGGCCCGGGATGTCGATCAGGCATCAGCGGCTTTGATCACAGATTTGAAACAGCGGGGTATGCTCGAAGATACCCTGGTCGTCTGGGGCGGAGAGTTCGGCAGAACCAATTATTCCCAGGGCGTCCTGACCGATGTGGATTATGGAAGAGACCACCATCCAAGGTGTTTTACCATTTGGATGGCCGGTGGTGGCATCAAACCCGGTTTGGTGTATGGAGAGACAGATGAGTTTGGATACAATATTGTTTCCAATCCGGTACATGTCCATGATTTCCAGGCAACCCTGTTGCATCAGTTAGGTATTGACCATGAAAAGCTGACTTATAAACACCAGGGAAGAAGGTTCCGCCTGACGGACGTAAGTGGAGAAGTGGTGCATGACCTTTTAGCTTAAAATAATAAAGGTGAACCGAAGAAAATTTATAAAATCTGCTTCCGGGCTTATGCTGGCTGTGCCTTTGGGGACTTCTGTTTTTGATTTTGAAAAAGCTGTCTTTTCCCGGGATTTGATCGTTGGTCACAATGACCATCAGTATAAAGTTGATATGACCTGGGGAGCTCTTGATCCGGCTAAAATTCCGGTGAAGGATTGTCATGAGATGGTGATGGATTCCAAAGGCAGGGTTGTACTCCTGACCAACCATACCCAAAACAATATTATCATTTACAATAAGGACGGCAGCGTTGTAAAAACATGGGGAACGGAATTCCCGGGAGCTCACGGATTGACCTTGATGGATGAGGGGGGAGAAGATATGTTGTACATCACAGACACCGAAAGACATGAAGTGATAAAAACCACTATGGACGGGAAAATTGTAAAAATATTCCCTTATCCGGCAGATTTTAAACCCTATCAAAATGCGGCTCAATACGTACCTACGGAAACGGCTATTGCGGAAAACGGGGACATTTATGTGGCTGACGGGTATGGAGCTCAGTATATTTTACATTACAACTCCAAGGGCGAGCTGTTAAATACTTTTGGCGGGCCGGGCAGTGGAAAGGATCAATTCAATAATGCCCATGGTATCTGTATCGATTACCGTTCCAACATACCTGCTTTACTCATTACGGCACGCCAGCAAAATAAACTAAAAAGGTTTTCCCTCGCGGGTGAATGGCTCGATAATATTGACTTGCCGGGCGCCTATATCTGCCGCCCGGTGATTCGCGGAGAGCATGTATACCTGGCTACCATTTGGTCTGGAAGCGGGGCTTCGAATACGGGCTTTGTTACTGTATTGGATAAGGACAATCAACTTGTTTCCGCTCCGGGAGGAAGTCCGCCAAGATATACGGATGGAGAGTTGGATCCGGTTTATCAGACGCTCCAGCTCTTCAAACACCCACATGATGTTTGTGTGGATGAGGACGAAAACCTGTATGTTGCCCAATGGAATGCCGGAAATATTTATCCCTTTAAACTGATCAGAATATGAGTTGGAGATATCCGGTTATTATTTTGATGTTGTGTGCCTTTTCCCATTGTGGAACAACTACAGAGGGGCAATTTGAATTTACTCAATCGGCTGACATCCGCCTGTCTCCCCCGATTGCCCGGTATGCTTCGACCTTATTTGCAGATTCCGTTGCTTTATCTTTTTTGGCCGGGCACCCGGGCAGCCAGGTACGCTACACCCTTGACGGTAGTGACCCCGGGCCGGCGTCGCCGGTTTTTGAGGTCGGAAAATACTTCACTTCGAGCACATTGATAAAAGCTGCAGCCTTCCACCCTGATTTTCAATCCAGTGATTTTGTGGAAATAGGTTTTTTGAAAGTGCCAGAAGTTTTGGATGTTAAAAGCATCGATTTATTAACAGCGCCCAATGTGCCGTATAAAGGCGAAGGAGCAGCATCACTCATTGATTTGAAAAAAGGGGACCTGAATTTCCGGGATCCCGTATGGATGGGGTTCTCTGGGGGAAAAGCAGAGATACAAATTTATTTCACAGCTCCACGCCTGGTAAAAAAAGTAATAGTAAGTACCATGGTCAACCAGGGGGCGTGGATATTTTTGCCGGCAAAAATTGTAGTGGAAACGGATGCCGGCCGTTTTAACAGGTTAACGGATACCCCTGAAGCTGCTGCCCCGGACCGACTCTCATACGAGACGATCCGGTTTGAGGAGTTAGAAACCCAAAAACTACTTATAAGTATTGAATCCCTTGCTGAAATCCCGGGATGGCATCCGGGAGCAGGAAATATACCCTGGTTTTTTATTGACGAAATAGTTGTCGAATGACGGAAGTAATTCATTTTATCGGACGTTTACACCCATTGTTGGTGCACTTGCCCATTGGCATTTTGGTAATGGCGTTTCTGCTTGATATGTTTGGCAGGAGGAAAAAATTTAAAGTGTTGGGAGCAGGTGTTCCATTTGTATTACTCGTAGGAGCTATCAGTTCGGTGATCACCCTGATCACTGGTTGGTTGATCTCCCGAAACGGACAATATGACGAATCACTGCTCGATTATCATTTTTGGTTTGCAGTTGCCTTGACCGTGGGAGCAGTAATCCTCTATTTTATTTCCCAGGGCAATAAAGAGAAAAGGGCCAAAAGGTTTTACGTTCCCTTTTTTATCCTGGTAATGCTCTTGCTGATGGTTACGGGGCATTTTGGCGGAAGCCTGACTCATGGCAGTAATTATTTATTCGAATCTGCTTCGGAAGGTGTTTTGATCGAAGGAGCAGTCGAGGATATCAAAGTTTACGACCAGGTGATCAGTCAAATTTTCAAGAATAAATGCAATACTTGTCATAATCCGGGTAAACTTAAAGGTGAATTACTTTTAACTACCAGGGAGGGCATTTTGAAAGGTGGGAAAACAGGGGCCTTTCTCCTGGCTCATGAAACCGGGACCAGCCTGGCCATCGAACGGATTGATCTGCCCAAAACCGAAAAAAAACACATGCCCCCCAAAGGAAAAGCACAGCTGACGTCTGATGAGGAAAAATTGTTGAAATGGTGGATCGAGCAGGGAGGAGACTTTGACAAGACGGCCGGTGAGCTGGAAGCCCCTGAAGCAATAATGGCTATTCTGGAAAAATATAAAACCGTTAAAAGTAATTTCCCGGTGGCCAACTTAAAACCGGTTGATGAAAAACGCCTTGCAGCATTACGGTCGGCTGGCATGGTACTGAACCCGCAAGATGAGGCGGGAATCCTATTCGAAGCAGTTCTGGCGATGGATACCAATGTGAACAAAAGCAAATTAAAAGCCTTGAAAAAAATCAAGGATCACATTGTCAAAATGAACCTCCTGTCTACCAACTTTGATGATGAATTGCTTGAGGAGATCAGTGATTTTAAAAACCTGCAAAAGCTCGATTTGCAGCATACAAAGGTAACCGCTTCCGGGTTGAACGTGCTCACCGGGTTGAAGCACCTGAAATCGCTCAATTTGTATGCTACCAATGTCGACGATGCAGTCGTGCCCATCATTGAAACATTACCCTCTTTGGAGAAAATCTATTTGTGGCAGAGTAAAGTTTCGGAAGAAGGCGTTGCCAAATTACAGGAAAAAAGACCGGGCCTGGAAATATTCCATGCCATTGATAAAAGTCTGTTGAGTGATGCGCAACTGAAACCGCCGGTCTTCGCTACTGCGCAGGACCTGTTTAAAGATACGCTTACCGTTGCCATGGAAAACAGCTTCCGGGGGGTAAATATTTATTATACGCTGGATGGTAGTGAACCGGACACCAATGCAGCCATTTATGAAGCACCTTTTTTGATTGACAAGACTACCGAGGTCAGAACAATGGCTTTTAAAGAAGGATGGATGCCAAGTCAAATCGCTCAAAAAGTATTTGCGGAAGCCAGGTTTGAAGCATCTCAAATTACACTGAGCAAACCTCCTAATGAAAGCTACAAAGCAGCCGGTGCCAAAACACTCACCGATTTCACCAGGGGTGGGGAAAGGTTCTCAGAAGGCGGATGGCTGGGCTATCATGGGGAAAACCTCACGGTCACTCTCGATCTGGGACAACAGGAAACCTTGTCAAGTGTCACGGTGGGAGCCATGGAAGATGTAGGGTCCTATATTTTTTATCCAAAAGGCATAGAAGTTTTTGTGGCCGGGGAGGATAAGGTATTTTCCAAAGTAGCCGACAAGGATATTCCTACCGCGTCGGAAGCTCATCCTTCCGAGATCAGTAATTTCCTCCTGACCTTTGATGCGACAGCCGGGCGGTATGTGAAAGTCCACATAAAGAGCAACCTGGTAAACCCTGCATGGCATCCGGCACCCGGCGCCAAATGCTGGATCTTTATTGATGAAGTGGTTTTGAATTGAAAGTCCTGGCATGAATCTTCCAATTAACAAACAAAATGCCGTTGCTTTTAATAAAACAGCCTACGAAGGGGATCCACGAAATGCTGTTGAACTTTACGTTGGAGATGAATATATTCACACAATCCGGCAGTAGCTGACGGGCCGGAACCATTTAAAGCTGCAGGCAAAGACCACCCTCACAAGAGTATGGAATTTTTACGGGTCATTGCGGAAGGAGATCTGGCCCTGCATACACATCAGGTTTGGCCGGATATCAAAAAGGAAAACGTCACAATGTATTTTTTCCGTTTCGATGAAAATGGAAAGATCGTTGAACTTTGGGATGCCATCCAGCAAATACCGGAGACTTCGGCTAATCCAAATTCGAAATATTGATGTAGGCGGGAAGTGTTAAAGTTTCAGAAAAGTTCCGGAAAAAATGTCACGTTTCTCGATGTCATGGCTTTTATAAAGGGGGTAGGGGGCATCAAACTAGACCTCCGAGGTTTTCAAAACCTCGGAGGTCTTAGGGCTGGTCTGCCGGATTAAAGAGGAAGTTGTTTTAACTCAACCAATTGTACACCACGAAACTCGACAAATAAGCCAGACCTGTCATGAAGAAAAATTGGAGCGCTGCCCATTTCCAGCTGCCAGTTTCTTTTTTGACCACGGCGAGGGTACCCATACACATCATCGCAAAGACATAAAATATGAGTAGGGATACCGAGGTAGCTGTATTGTAAATACGCTCTCCGGTGACAGGATCCCGTTCGCTGGCCATTTGTTCGCGAACGGAGAATTCATCGGCATCGCTGCCAATGCTGTATATGGTAGCCATGGTACCTACAAAAACTTCCCGGGCAGCAAAAGAGGTGATGATGGCAATACCCATTTTCCAGTCGAATCCAAGCGGGCGCACTGCGGGCTCAATGGTTTTGCCTAATCTTCCGGCAAAAGAAGCTTCCAGTTTTTTAGAAGCGATCAGGTTCTCGGTTTCCGATTCCGTAAGTTGTTGTGTTGCAGCAACAGACATGGCTTCCTGTTCTGCCAATTGCATTTGCCCGGAAGGGCCAAAGTTAGCCAATACCCAAAGGATCATGGAAATCAATAAAATTATCTTTCCAGCCTCAACGACAAAGGCACGTACCTTGCTCCAAACGTTAAGGCCTACATTGCGCATCATTGGCAATTTGTAATCAGGAAGTTCCAGCATGAGGAAACTGTACTCGCTTCGCTTTAAGATCCATTTGAATACCAGGGCAAAGAAAAGAGCAAATACAATGCCCAACAGGTAGAGTCCCATAAATGCAAGTCCCTGCAGGTTGAAAACTCCGGCAATGGTTTTGGCAGGAAAAGCAAATCCGATCAAAACGGTATAGACCGGTATTCGGGCGGAACAACTGATCAATGGGGTGACCAGAATGGTGATGAGTCGCTCCTTCCAGTTGCTGATCGTACGGGTACTCATCACCGCCGGTATAGCACAGGCACTACTGGATATCAGGGCGATTAGACTCCGGCCATTCAATCCGAATTTTTGCATTATACTGTCAAACAGGTAAACCACCCTGGCCATATATCCTGCCTCTTCCAAAAGAGAAATGAGGAAGAATAATATAGCAATTTGGGGTACAAAGACCAAAATGCCCCCCAGGCCCGCCAATACTCCATCCGTTAAAAGCCTGGTAAACCAGCTTTCCGGCATGGTATTGTTGAGGTTGTCAACGATCCATCCGAATCCGGCATCTATCCAGTCCATGGGATAGGATGCCCAAACGAAAATCGCCTGGAAAACGGAAAACATGATAACCATAAAAATGAGCGGACCGAAGATTTTATGGGTGAGTACAGCGTCCAGTCTTTCGGTAAATTTGGAAATACTTTCCTTGGTGTTACAATTTACTTCTTTTAAAATCGGGGTGAAATAATTGTACCGAAACATAGTGTCTTCCACCTGCAGTTTGAGTGACTGGAAGTTTTCAGCCTGAACGATCTTTGCTGTTTTCTCTCTTTGTTCTTTGGATAAAAACGCGAGCCATTCATGGTGATGAGCGATGAGAATAGCCTGGTAGTCGTTGGTACCGGGAAAAAGCGGTTTGATTTGTTTGGCTACGTTTTTTTCGCTGTGGGATAAAGCACGGAAAGGATTTTTTAATTTATACGTTTTTTCCTCTAAAACTTCAGCGGTCTTTTTTAATAATTCTTTTCGCCCGGAACCTGTCCTGCCGCTAATCATGACAATTGGAACATTGAGCCTTTTGGATAAGGTCTCATGGTCGAGCAGAAAATCGTCTTTTTCTGCCAGATCAGACATACTTAGCGCCAGGATAACAGGTTTGCCCAAATCCTGGATTTGTGAAAAAAGCAACAGGTGTTTATCCAGCTTGGTTGTGTCAGCGACGTAAATAAATGCATCGGGGAAATCTGCATCCTGAGGATTGCAAAAAGATTGAACGACCAGGCGTTCGTCCTGTGCATTTGGATAAAAACTGTAAGCTCCCGGGAAATCGACCAGCTTAAAAGAGTGCTTTGCTTCCAGTCGGACGGAACCTACCTTTTTATCCACCGTAATACCCGGGAAGTTTCCCGTTTGCTGCTGGAGCCCGGTTAAGAGGTTGAAAATGGATGTTTTTCCGGAATTAGGATTGCCGACCAGGGCTATTGTTGCTTGCTTCTTTACTTCAACCGTTCTTTTCATTCGACATAATTATACATGCAGCCTCTTCTTTGCGCAAAGCAATAATGTATTTCCCGTTTTTCACATATAATGCTCCACCAAATGGAGCTGTACGTACCAATTGTAGTTTTTGACCGGGTAAGGCACCCATGGCGATCAGTTTTCCTGCTATCCGTTCATTGGTGTATTGGGAAATCAATCCCTTTTGTCCAAACCTGAACTCGGACAACGGTAAATTTTTAGAATTGATCACTACAGACATTGGTTTTATTTTGAATGATTCTAAATTAGAAGCTAATATAAGCCATTTAGTTTTGGAAAAATATGGTAAAAGTCACAAAACTTCATTTTTCATGTTGTAAAACAGTGATTTTCACCCATTTTAAGGATTGATAGTACCTAATGTTAGGTATATGTCAGGGAAAATGATGCTTTCTCACGCTTTGGGATGATGTCTTCCCCGGAAGGGTACGGACTTGTATATAACAATAAACTTGTCGGTTACTTGCTTTTTTGGGGTGTAAGTCGTTATTTTTATCTCGTTGGCATTCATTTTATGACCAACCAAACATGTAAGGATTGATAAAATAAATATTGATTAAAAAATGATATCTAGAGATATAGTAATGCGAGTTGGCAGACCGACTGATAATTTAGAAGAGATAACAAAAATGTACGTTGAAGGCTTGGGTTTTGAAAATTTGATTTCCAATACTAAACTTACCCCCCAATAGGACCACAAGTTAAGTTGAATTTTATTACCCTAACCTTCACCAGAAAAAATTATAATAAAGATTAGAATGAAGCATATAACCATAATTGTTTTCCTACTGATTGCAGGAATCTCTTGCCAAAATAATTTAAAATCTTTACAGAAAAATACTTTATCAATTAGTGGAAATATAAAGGGATTTGAAGGAAAAACCCTTTATCTCAAAAAAATTAGTGCCATGAGTTATTATGATGATTCTGTCATTGATTCTTTTGTTGTGCGGGATAATGGAAATTTTGAATTTAACCTCTCCGAATCACTCCCCTTACTTTTGAATATTTCAAAAAATGGAAGACAACACCCGATTCATGAGATTTTACAAAACGATCCAGACAAATACTATTATGGATATTGTGCAATGTTCTTTATTCCTGAGCCAACGCTTTATTTGACAAAAAGCTCAGATATTCAATTAACTTGGACCGCATCAGAAAGCTTGGATGATTACAAATTTGATGCTGTTACCTCAACGAATCAAAGAGACTTTTACAACTACTATTTAAATGACGATATTGGTGAAAGTCTGTATCAGGCTGATGGGGATTTTAAAAGGATGGATCCACTTGCTGCTTGGGCCACCATTGAAAACGCAATAAATAATACACGGAAAGCATATGGACTGAATGATGACAATTTAACTGATGAATTCAAAAACTATTTGAATACGGAAATTTATTTAGGGGCTGCAAATATATATGCAAACTGGTATGAATACATGTTTACGGAGGAATTAACTGAGGCTTTCGCAGAAGAGCAAATTCCTATCCAATATGCAAACATTTTCAGAATATATGAAGACTCAAAATGGAATATTCAAAGCGTTGAATATTATAAAATGACAGAACGGTTTGTAACCTTTAATTTGAATAAGCTTCACAAGAGTTTTAAGAAATTTTACCCTGTGAGTAGGGAAAAAACTTCCATTGCCCAAAAGGTTTTAAAACCGGAAATAGTGGAAAAATACATAAGAAATATCAACAAGAAAGATTCAAAAAGGTAATTGAGTGGCGAGAGGCTAAAAAGGGAATATGTTCATGGCGGGCTTTGGCCCGCCATGCCAAATAAACAAACCGGTGGCTTTAATGATAAGTAAAATTTCACCAAATAAACTGCTATGGAAAAAAAGGACTTTTCTAAATTAACGGACGAAGAATTGTTGGTCGAAAAGAAGAAACTAAAAAAAACTAAAATTTTCTTTGCAGCAAGCATTGGTTTTCTTGCTGGAATGCTCATTTTCGGAATTGTTTCTTGGAGTTTGTCTCCGCAAAAACATTGGGGATTTCTTATTCCCATGTTAATTCCCATTTCTTTCCTCTACAGAATGGTTAAAAATTCAAAAGGGAACAAGGATTTGGAAGAGGTCTTAAGAGAACGCCACTTGAATTGAGGAATTAAGAAAAGTTATTACCGAAATAAAATCTAAACCGAATGGGCCGGTAAGAACATGTTTGAAAATTTTATTGGGATTCCTTCATTTTTCCGCAAAGAAATTCTAATTCATGAGGAAAAATGGATAAAATGGAAGAAAGGAAATATGGGAAAGGATTATGCTCGTCCAAATATTCTGACTGTCCAAAGCACACTAACAGCTTTTTTTAAGTATATTGGGGCATAAGAACCCAAATCTTTCTGGCATCCCCACATACTCTTGTCAATTCTGTTTCACCCCCACCGTCATATTCCTATCGTAATCACCCTGGATAATGGGGGACTGGCGGTTGCTGGTGTATTCCCGGACTCGCGTGTAAACGAAGTTGTAGAGTTCCTGTACTGTGACGATATTATCCTTATTCTGATCGGCTTCCCCTTTCATGCCACGGATAAGGAAGTGGGTAAAAACCCCTTGCCTCAAACCACTCCCGATTAAAATCTGTAACCAAAATGCACCGTTGCAAATGGCATGATTGGGCTTAAATGATATTCCTTATTGCCAACTTTTAAATCAGGATCAACTTCACCGGGTTCAATGGTTCCTGAAATTACAGATTGATAACCAATACCCGCCCATGGCCGGAGATATAGTTTTTTCTTTTTAAAAGGATACCACAAATAACCACCTTGTGCGGCAATCAAAACAGTATTTGTTCTGTCATTTTCTCCCGGAAAGTCTTCGTTCGTTAGCTCCATTTCCTGTGTGAAAAGTTGTAATCCGGCAAACCAACCATTATTCTTTTCACCCAAATAATAGTGCGACCAAAATCCCATCCCCTGATTGATTTTTAATCCCCAGCCCATTTTTTTATTCTGAGAGCTCGATTCAATTAAAGCTTTGGGATATTCGACTTGAGATATAATGGCCAGTCCAAAAGTAAAATGTTCACTTTTTTTGGGAGACCAGCCAAAGTGGCCCCCAACACCACCCATTATAAATGGCAGCGGATCTACTTCTACCATAAATTCATGCCTTCCTTTTTGTTGAGCATCCACCTCTGTGTTTTGGGATGAAGCATTAAAACTTGAAATCCCTAAAATTGCTACGATGGCTAAAAACCTGATTTTTGTCTTCATAAGAATAAAATTTAAATAGTTTAACACTTTATTTCGTATATCTAGTTAAGGCCAAAAAAAATATTACTTATTTCATCTAAAATTTGAGCTATCGTCTTGCTACCAAGCTCTTCTTTTATTTTCTGACAATGAAGATGTAGATAAAAAATTGAATTGATCTTGCCTTGTCTTGTCTTAAATAAAAGGACAACCAATATGGCTTTTAAATAGGACAGTGAATTGATTATACTGTATATTTTATATATATTGATTGCAAATTAAAATCAAATTTGCTTAACTACCAAATATTTTTCATGATTTTTTTAATTTTGATTGAGCAAGGTGAGTTTTATGGTTTTTTCCACAGAGCCTGTTGAATAATAAAAATGACTAAGAGTTGAAATTAAAATTATGCACGAAAGCATAACTTATGGGTTGTGCTCAATTTAAAAAAGCCAGGTAAAGCTCTGAAAATATTACAGATATGAATAAGCATAAAATACTATTAGCAGGAGCAACTGGATATTTAGGAAGATTCTTAACTCAGGAATTAATTGCGAGAAACTTTGAAACCAGGATAGTAGTACGCAATAAAAAGAAAGTAAATCTAACAGCTTCAAATCTTGAAATTGTAGAAGCACAAGTGACAAACCCGGAAACGCTGAAAAATATCTGCAAAGATTTTGACGTGGTTATTAGCACTGTTGGAATTACCAGACAGAAAGACGGATTAACCTATATGGATGTTGACTTTCAAGCCAATGCAAACCTGATCGATGAAGCCAGGAAAAGCGGCGTAAGAAAGTTTATTTATATCTCTGTTCTTAATGGAGATAAAATAAGGCATACAAAAGGCGGAGAAGCTAAAGAAAAGCTGGTTGATTACTTAAAAAGTTCCGGACTTGATTATTGCATCATAAGACCTAATGGTTTTTTCTCTGATATGGGCGATTTCCTTAAAATGGCAAAAGGCGGCAGGATATATCTCTTTGGCGATGGAAAACTTAAACTAAATCCAATTCACGGGAAAGATTTAGCTAAAGTGGTAGTGGATTCAATCAATCAAGACAAACAAGAAATAAATGTTGGTGGACCTGATATGCTATCTCAAAACGAAATCGCTGAATTGGCATTAGAGGCCTATGGGAAACCCATTAAAATAACCCATTTACCCGATTGGATAAGAAGATTCGTTCTTTGGCTTGTCCGGACTTTTACCAATCAAAAAACGTATGGACCTATTGAATTTTTTATGACAACAATGGTGATGGATATGCAAGCACCACAATATGGCAAAGAAAAATTAAAAGACTTCTTTAATCAGGAAGTAAACAACTAATTCGAACTTTACGCAATAATGTATATAAACGATAGCCGAAACATTGCAGACCCCTTCAACTTAATTTTAACGGACAGGAATGAAACCCGCAATCGGCTACTATTCTCGTAATAAACTTTACCCACAAGCTGAAAAGGATGATCAAATTAATAACAAAATATAATTGGACAAGTGTTGCGCTTTTTGTTGGAATAATAATATTGGCACATTTTTTCACTTCAAGCCCATACGATTGGAAAAATAATACTATAAGCGAGCTTGCGTCACAAAATTACCAATATCGCTGGATGATGAAAATCGGATTTGTTCTGTTCGGTGGAATTCTGGCTATTGGAATTACGAACAAACTGATCAATGGAAATGGTCAATTATTGAGAGAAATACCAATCCTAATCTATGGGTTAGCCATTTTGGTTTCAGGACTTTATTCAACCAAACCGTTTGTAGATGGCATGGCGTATGCTGTATCGGAATCTAAAATCCATTCATATTCAGCACAAATAGCAGGAATGGCGTTTTCTGTCGGACTTTTAATTCACGGGTTTTCGGAAAACAGGCAGCATTTTAAAATTATTCATTTTGCAACTTTTGCTTTTGTGGTTGGACTATCAGCCCTATTCGGAATAATGGATTCCAATGTTGGAATAATTCAAAGAGTAATGTACACCGGAAGTTTTGTGTGGTTGTTATTTTTTTATAATCAAATAAATAAGGCCAATGGCCAATAAGGTGTATTAAAGGTAACATCGATTGGGTGCCGAGATTCTTTTTTTGCCGGCAACCAATTCAATGGCTAAACTGAAAATAAAGGACTTTTTAATCTCCGCTAACCATTCCCTAACCATTGTCAGAATTCCAGAAAATGAGAGAAGAATTACAAAAAATAATGCCTGATGACAAAATAGAAGCATTAATTGCTATTAGTCAGTTGGAAACTGTCAAGTCGAATGAATATTATATTCGCGAAGGAGAAACACCTAAAAAATTTGCGTTTGTATTTTCAGGGCTTTTCAGGTATGTGTATATCAATGAAAAGGGCAATGAATTTACCAAAGGAATTATTACTGAACATAATTTTATTAGTTCCTATTCTGCAATGATCTCTAATACTCCATCTCACTTTTTTATAGAAGCATTAGAGAATGCAAAAATTATGAGTATACCTTACAGCAAATGGCAACTTTTATTGAAAACAGATACTTATTGGATTAAATTATTGCTTGGATTTGTAGAAAAAGGGTTTGCCATTAAAGAAAAAAGAGAAAGAGATTTGTTGTTGCTCAATGCAGAAACAAGATATTTGAACTTTTTGAAAGAATATCCAAACATTGAAAAGAGAATTAGTCAAGTAATTATCGCTTCCTATCTCGGGATACAACCTGAAAGTTTAAGCCGAATAAGAAAAAATATCCACGCTTAACATACATCAATGCACAAGTAGTTTCACCGATATACTTTTGTCTCATTATTAATGTAAAAAGTAAAATATTATGAAACTGACCGGTAATACAATTCTAATAACGGGTGGAAGCTCAGGTATTGGACTTGAATTAAGCAAACAATTTATTGAAAGGAACAATAAAGTAATTATTTGTGGACGTTCAAAACAACGACTAGAAGAAGCAAAGGAACATATCCCGGAATTAGAAATATACCCATGTGACTTATCTGATAAAAATCAATGCAAGGAATTAGCTCACTTGATGATCAAGGAACATCCGGAAATTAATATGCTCATCAATAATGCTGCAATAGTCAACAAAACCCATTTTTTTGCCACTGATAAGATCATCGAAATGGCTGAAAAAGAAATGGAGACTAATTTTATGGCTCCGTTAAGATTAATTCATTTTCTTTATCCACATTTGGAAAAGAAAAACAATCCAGCAATTGTAAATATTACAACGGGGCTTATATATACCCCACGCGCAAATTACCCTTTCTATAATGCAACAAAAGCAGCACTTCATTCATTTACTCAGGTATTGAGAAAACAAACGGAAAAATCTGTTATTAAAATAATTGAAGTAATGTTTCCGGCAGTCAAAACACCCTGGCATAAAGGAAATCCACCAAAAATTGCCATTGATGCTGAAGTGGCGGTGAAGGAAATGTTAGCAGCATTGGAAAAGGGGAAACCAGAGATAAGGGTTGCCGGAGCAAAATTGCTTTACATCGTTTCGAGAATTGCACCGAAGTTTGCATTTCGAAAAGTGAACAGCTTAGAAGACGAATAAAAAAGTAATGCGAATCAAGCGTTGATTTTTTTTGCTTAAGGCGAAGGATATTGATTGGCATAAGTACTCCTTATATTGTTTAAATGTAATACGGGACGATGTCCTTAAGGTGAAGGAATTAGCTTTTATTTTAAGCAGGTGATCAAATGGAGTGTCAGTTAAAACCCAAACTTTGACCATAAAATAAATAACAGCATGACAGAGTCTTTAAAGAAATATCTGAAAGACAATCTACACCTGGAGCAAGACCTGATTGAAAAATTTGTGTCTGAGTTTTCCCATGAAAGGTTTAAGGCAAAGGATTTTTTCCTGAGAAATGGTAGCTTATGTAATAAGATTGCTTTCATAAATCAGGGAGCCATGTACTGTGTTTATAATAAAGACGGCATTGACAGAATTGATGAATTTTCCTTTGAAAATGATTTCATCACGGACTATTTGAGTTTATTATCCGGAATGCCTGCCGATAAAGATATTATTTGTCTGGAAGATTGTGAGATCTTGACTATTGATAAATACTCCCTTGAAAAAGTATACAAACAGGATTTGCGGTTTGAACGACTTGGGCGATTGATGGCTGAAGGACTTTTCATTAACTGGCATTTAAAGGCAAAATCCTTATTCCTGGATGATGCTGAAACACGCTATCGGAATTTATTAGCACAAAAACCGGATTTACCACAAAGAGTCCCGCAATACCTTGTTGCATCCTACCTCAATGTTTCGCCTGAAACACTTAGCCGAATCAGAAGAAAAATCGCAGCCAAATAGCAACAAATCTCTTTCTTGATGTAGGTCAATGAAAAAGACTTGCCCTCCCAATACTTTTGCATTATTAATTTTAATCAAAAAGTTATGAGGGCAAAAAAACATGTTATCGGTGCAAGGTTTAAAACCACCTTAGAAAGCGAGCGTGAACTGTTATATGACATTCTCGGGAATTTTGCAGATACCTATAACCCCCAAAAAGCAAAGTCTTTTTCCGGTGATTTTAACTTTTCGATCGTTTGTGAAAATAAACCGGAAAACTTTTCCATAAAAGTAAACAACGGAACTTTTGAAATCCTGCCCCAAGCCTTTAGCAAAAACCCCTATTTGAACATTCAATGCGATTTCGAAACGTTCAGCAGGATTACCCTAAACCAGTTTAATCCCGTTTTTGATATTCTAAAAGGAAAAATCAAACTCGACAAGGGAATTTTTAGCCTTCCCCGCTTTACCAGGTTTGGCTTCCTGTTTTCAAACCGTGCAATAGATTTAACACTACCTACCGGCATTAGACATGCGAAGCATTGGGAAAGTCCCGAAAAAATTCTTTTGGTAAACGGAAGTCCCAGGCGCAATGCTTCGACAAAAACAATATTAAACTGGTTTAAAGAAGGCTTACCCGAAGGCAAAACAGAAGTCCTGGATATTTCCTCTTTAAAAATGAACAAATGCCTCCATTGTTTTAAATGCTGGACAGACAACCCCAATGATTGTATATTGAAAGACGATGGAGCCATTTTCAGGGAAAAGATTACGAATGCTGATTTAATCATCTTCTTTGTTCCGCTATCCTGGGGAACCATGCCGTCAGACATGAAAAAAGCAATGGAAAGGCTGATGCCCGAAACCACACCTTTCTTTTATGAGAACAAGCAATGGAAAGCAACGGCACATCCGCTCCACAAACACCAAAAGGCACAATCGTTTATGCAATTTTTAGTTTGGGGGTTTCCCGAAAAAAAACACGGGAAGATACTGGAAGCTACTTTCAATGAATGGGCAACACACTCCCATAAAAACAATTTGGGGACAATTAACCGCCCCGGAGTAAACACCATTTTATCCGACCCGCGCTTGCATTTTGTTCGCCAAAAAATAAAGAAAGCCATTATCGATACAGCAAAAACTATTTACGCAACCGGAAAAATACCGAAAGACAAGAAAAAGCTAATTGAAAAACAATATCAAAACATGGATGAATGGCGCTTTTTTGCCACCAGGTATTGGGTCAATAAATTCAAAACAGATTATTGGAACTAAAATCATGAAATAATGAGAACAATCATTCTTATGACATTATTGGCGGTTGCCGGACTTACGGCAAAAGCACAAAACAACTATGAAAAAAGAGTAAATCCGGATGACTACAATATCCCTGTGATGAAGGCGATAAGCTACGGACTTACCGCTCCCAGCCCACACAATACCCAGTCGTGGTTTATTGATACCATCTCAAATACCGAAATGCTGCTTTATATAAAGCACCTGCTGCCGGAAACAGATCCTCCGGCAAGGCAAATACATATGGGAGCCGGATGTTTTATCGAATTAGTTTCCGTAGGAATGTCCAAAGAAGGTTATAAGACAGCAGTTGACTATTTCCCTCAAGGGGAATACGAAATGAAACCTTTTGAAATTGCTGAAAAACCAGTTGCCAGGATCACACTGCTCAAAGAGGATCGCCAGAAGAAAGACATCCTTTATGATTTTATTTATCAAAGAGGTACCAATCGCAGACCCTACAAAGGTAAAATGATTACCCCGGAAGAATTCGGGCAAATGAAATCTTTCATCGGGCCACACCATAGTGAATTGGTGTTTGTCTCCGGAAAAGAGCAGATGCTGCCCTACCTGGATATTTTCAGTAAAGCGATGGAAATAGAAACCCAGGACAAAAGCCACTAATGAAGAAACCAGACAAATGTTCCGATTTAGCGAAAAGGAAAGAGCAGAGAAGAAAGATGGCATAAGTATTCCTCAAATGGGTTATAGCGGAATGATTGAAAAAATAGCAGAAAAGTCGCTGAACAATGGAGATAGCCTGACCTGGCATAGTGAAAAGAATGTCAAGGCTACCATGAAAGGAATAAACAAAGGAATTGACAGTTCGAAAGGGATTATCATTTTCAAAACAAATACAAATACAAAACTCGACTGGGTATTATCTGGCAGAGATTATGCAAGATTCAATCTTGCCATTGCCAAAATGGGAATCGTAACCCACCCTTATAATCAGGTGATCCAGGAATATGCTGAAATGGAGGCATTGCAAAAGAAATACAAAGAATTGGCAGGAATTAAACCACACGAAAAAACGCAAATGATTGTAAGGGTAGGCAGAGCAAAGTCATCCTATAAATCATGGAGAAAGAAACCTGAAGATTATATAATCAAATAATGGAAACGATCATGATATTTATTGATCATAAATTTCCCCCAAAGGGATGAAACAAATAACATGACCTCAACAATTTTTTGCAGATTTTCTGCAAAAAATTTCAAACAGATGAAATCATGCAATGATCCTGCTTTTTTACTTGTCAATAGCCAATATCAGTATGGCACAGGTAGCAAATAGTACAACCAAGTCGAAAAAAAGAAACCGGATATTGTCCTTTATTCAATCACCGGGGTATCTTTTCTTAACTATTCTAACTTACATGGATTGTTGGATGAAACCAATCTGGATTACCCTGAGATTGCCATGAATCTAGGAGCCGGGTTTTACAGTACATTCGGAAAATTTCGCGTGGGAATGGATTTTGGAAGCACCAATGCTTCTTCTGAAAACACTCAATATATCACTAAACACTATGGTTCGTTTTTCTCGATAAATCTAGGGTATGCCATATTTTGGAAAAGAATGGATTTGTGGTTGCCCCAGTGATTGGCATATTCCTCAATAAGAAACAATGTACTGATTGAAAACAAAGCAATTACGCTGTCACTTTCGCCTTTTTCTTCAAATTCCACAAGTTTAACAAACAATATAAATGCACTGAGATTTCAATTGAGCACCGAAAAAATTCTTAAGAACGGATTGTTTGCAGGCTTATCTATTGGGTATGATTATTCATTAGCAGGAGAACAAATCTGGCAAATTTCAAACGAAAACAACTCAATCCTTCTGAAAGATAATATGAGTTGTTTTTATATCAATCTAAACATAGGCACACATTTGAATTTCTCAAAATAGTCAATCATGGATAGAAGAAATTTCATTATAAAAAGCGGCACAGTAATTACAGCAACCACACTTGCAGGCATGTTTGGATGTGCTCCTGAAAAATTAATTTTAGGTGCTGAAAAGAAAGGTAAACGTCCTGATGCTGATGATTTTACGCAACCTATTTTAAAGGCTATTGCAATAGGCGTTAATACTGCCAACCCACATAATACACAGCCTTGGAAATTCAAAATAATTAGTGATACAAAGGCAATTATGTATGTGGATGAAACTAGATTATTGCCAGAAACCGATCCGCCAGCAAGACAAATCCATATTGGTTGCGGTAGTTTTTTGGAAACACTACGCATAGGAGCCACTGGATTAGGATATCAGTCATACATAGATGTTTTGCCGGAAGGCGCCTATTCATTTGAAGAGATTGGTGAGAAGCCTCTGGCAGCAATTGAGCTAAAAAAAGAAACAATACAAAGGGATGTTCTTTATGAAAATATTTTTACGCGTAGGACAAACAGATTAAAATATCATCCCGGTGCATTCGAAGAAGGTACGCTGGAAAAATTGATTTCTTTCGTAAATCCAAAATCATCAACCATTCTTTTTAAGGATAATGACGCTGAACTAAAGCAATTAAATGATATGTGCTTTGAAGCAATGAAGATTGAAGTGACCACTTATAGAACCATGGAAGAAAATAGAATTTGGCTAAAACGAAATCAAAAAACTGCAGCCAAAGAAAGAGATGGAATTGATTTAAAATCAAATGGAATGGGAGATATACCTCGATTCTTTTCAGAAAAATTGGCCAAAGCAGATGCCCCAAAATATGCTCATAAGGAAAAATACCAAAATATGTTTTTAAAATCTTTCAGAGAAAAATTAAACTCTTCATCTGCTATAGCCTATTTTGTAACAGAAAATAATGAACTAGCTGATTGGATCAAATGTGGAATGGATTTCACCCGATTTAATCTAGCAGCAGATAAATCAGGAATAGCATTGCATCACCTCAACCAGGTTTTACAGGAATACGATGAAATGAATGCAATACGAACAAGTTTTGAGACATTTGTCAATGTTAAATCACCTCAGAAAGTACAATTGGTTTTAAGGCTAGGAAGAGCAGATGAAATAGATGGATTCTCATTTCGAAGACGTTTGAATGATTTTATAATAGAATAAATCGAATAACAATAGGTATGCGTAATAGCGATTGTCTAGCTAAACCAAAAATAATGGATGGCTGGAATTTAACGTTGGAGTAAAATTCTGATAAACCATATAAATGATGATATGCTAATGACAGTCTGGGGAAAGTAAACAGTGAATTTACCCTGATCTTCACTTGTATAATTTTAGCAGAACTATGTCCATTTTTAAATTGAGGGCTTGAGGACCAAGTTGAAAGCTGCTAAATCTTTATTTTACACTCATTGGATAGAGTTTTAAGACATTTTCTTGTAACAGATCAGTGGAGGGGCACAGCGATATCCGCGATACCAGGTGTCGGGATTTTCGCTTCCCCACATCCTCTTGTCAATTCTGTTTCACCCCCACCGTCATATTCCTATCGTAATCACCCTGGATAATGGGGGACTGGCGGTTGCTGGTGTATTCCCGGACACGCGTGTAAACGAAGTTGTAGAGTTCCTGTACTGTGACGATATTATCCTTATTCTGATCGGCTTCCCCTTTCATGCCACGGATAAGGAAGTGGGTAAAAACCCCTTGCCTCAAACCACTGGATTCCAGGGATGTTTCATCTGATTTGGAAGACATGATCAGGGCCGTACCAGCTTTAGCATTGGCCAGGCTTTCGTAATATTTTCCAAAAACGGAAGGTTCTGTTCCTCCTTTATAGGCCAGCAGACTCCCCGAATGGCAGGCATCGGCTATACACAATTTATATTTTGCGGGACTTTTGTCAAGGATCTGAACAATTTCCTCATGATATAATTTATTCGCAGAGCCATCAAAATCGATAGGCAGGAATGCTCCTTTAAGCCCATGGCCGGAAAAATACATCAATACCAGATCGTTGGGCCCGGCTTTCCAGAAGACTTCCTTCATCGCTTTTTTGATATTGGATTTGGTGGCCGCCTCGTCAATGAGAATACTGATCTGTTCTTCGGGAATGGCACCGCCGGCAGGACTTTGCAGGAAGGCGAAGATGCGGTAGGCATCGTCATCCGGGTACCGGAGCACCGGCATATGGTTATAGCCTGAGATGCCAATAATCAGTGCCCATACCTTAAATTGGGGGCTGTTGTTTTGGACCACAGGTTTGTTGGCTGCCCCACCCAGATAGGTGCCATTATGCCAGTTGCCGGTCATACGGGTGCCATTAGGTATAAAGTAGGTGCCCATACCTTCGAAAGTTCCTTTGGACAAAAATCCTTCATAACGTTCCCCGCTAGGGTAAACTACGGTGCCACGCCCTTCGGGCAGCCCGTTGCGGAAGGGGCCGGTGTATTTGGCACCATCATTGAAAATATAACTGCCAAAGCCGTTTTGACAATCCCCTTGCATACAACCTGAAGATTTCCTGGCACCTGGATTGGCATTTACCAGGAATTCGCCCTCGAACCAACGCCCGCTTTTTTTATTGCCCGTCGCATGATACATAGTACCGGTTCCATGCGGATAGCCGTTCTTGAATTCACCGCGGTAACGATCGCCGTTCGGATATGAAAAAGTACCGTGTTGGTCGGGCTTGCCATTGCGGAAAAAACCATCATAACGGCTTCCGTCCGGATAGGCATAAATACCTTTTCCGTTGGTGCAATTGCCCTGAATACAGCCGGATTGAATGGCTGTACCGTCATTATTGGCTTCTTTTCTCAGCATCCACTCATCCAGGATGCGCCCATTACTGTCTACCGGTCTGCCTTTTCTCCATAAGCCTGTTCTGGAAGTTCCGTCGGCATACTTTTTAGTGCCTTGTCCATCGGGGTAGCGATAAGCCCAGGTCCCCTGGTATTGGCTGCCGTCCGGATAAGTACAAATTCCTGTCCCGTGAATTTCTCCGTTTTTGAACTCACCCACGTAAATGGCACCGTTGGGTTGTATATAGGTTCCGTTACCGTTCAGGCAATCCCCGGAAACGCATTGAGCGTTTAGGGTCAGGCCTGTAAAAAGAACCATAAAAAATACAAGGCTGGCATGTTTCATGTTGATAGTTGTTTGTTTAGAAACGGTGGAATGGGCAAGTTTCTTGTTTTTGACCGGGAGGAATACAAAGGTATTAAAACTCCCTTAAAACTAGATTCAAAAGTAAAGACTTCAACAGTTTTTGGGCAAAAAATACTTAACCAACTTCCTGCCACGGATAGGCAGTTTCTGTGATTCTACGCTTCTGTCAGGTATTTTTTTCGTTATGCTCAATTGCGTATAACCTGGTTGCCTGGAAGTAATTCAAATCCGCAAAAAATAAATAGTACATTTTTATTATGCGACTGCTGAAGAAACCCTTTTCGGTCACGGAGAGTAGACTGAGGAAAGTGCCGGGGCAGTCAGGAACCTGGCCTTCCGGTATTCTGCGGGCAGGGTATTTCATTCTCCCGGGTAAGGATAAAAATAATGGAAACCACAATTGTCCTCCTTCTAATTAGTATTTCATTTAGAGTATTAGTAAATTCGCTCCAAATTCAGACTTGATGAATGAGATTATCGAGCTTTACAGGAATGCAGTGATTCAGATCGCTACGCCAAACACTACGGGTACAGGGTTTTTCCTGAAGGATTCCGGTTTACTGGTGACCAACGACCATGTCGTCAGAGGGAACAGGTCTGTCATAGTGGAAGGAGATAAGCTTGAAAAACAACTGGCCAGGGTCGTTTATATAGATCCATTGTATGATCTGGCTTTTCTCAAGCCTGAAAAAACAGATGATATTCCGCGCATAAACCTAATGGATCCCTATGCGCTCAAGGAGGGCGATGCTGTAGCGGCGGTGGGTCACCCATACGGCCTCAAATATTCTGCTACGCAGGGTATTGTTTCCAATCTGAAGCAGGAGTCCAATGATATTGCTTATATCCAACATGACGCAGCTTTAAATCCAGGCAACAGTGGAGGGCCATTGGTCAATAAAGCCGGTGAAGTGGTGGGCATTAACACTTTTATTGTCAAGGATTCCAATAATATCGGGTTTTCCTTACCGGCGAAATATATCACCCAAACCATTGAAGAATTTAAAAAAGTCAAAGGCGAGGAGGCCGTTCGGTGTCATTCCTGCGCCAATATCGTTTCCAACCTGGATCTCAAAAATGGTTATTGTAATCATTGTGGAACGCGCCTTCAGTTGCCGAGTGAAGTGGAAGAGTATGAACCTGCCGGACTTGCTCTGACCATAGAAACCATCCTTGAGCGGACGGGACATCACGTTGCGCTGGCCAGGCGGGGAGCCAATAACTGGGAAATCAAACAGGGGAGCGCCCAGATCAATATCGTTTACCATGAGAAATCGGGGCTTATCACCGGAGATGCCTATTTGTGTTTGCTGCCCAAAAAAAACATTGAACATTTGTATGAGTATTTGCTCAAACAAAATGGAAAAATGGACGGGTTGAGTTTTAGCGTAAAAGATCAGGATGTAATTTTATCGCTGCTGATATTTGATCGCTATTTTAATGTTGAAACGGGGTTGAAGTTGTTTGACAACCTCTTTGTCAAAGCTGATTTTTACGACAATATCCTCGTTGAAAAATTTGGAGCTTCCTGGAAATACGATGTTGAATAATAAAATATAAAAAGCAGCGTTTTTATAATTGCCCGCCTCTTTTAGGCATCGGGGAAAATAAACCACCTACACAAAGAAAAATTCAGCAACTCAGCAGAAAACCTATTGTTTTTCTCTGACTTTTTTTCTATTGCCAAATAAATGAATGAATGGCCTGGTAAAAGGCAATAAATGTACAGAATGATACCAAAATACTTTCTTTAACAAATTTTGTGCAGTTATATTGAAAGACATTCCCTATAATTGTAGCTTAAATAAAATTTGTACTCAAGTCAGTGTTTTAAACCATAATAATTTGAGTATTTCAGGAAAGCAGTTTTACAAACATCAAAGTATGAAGACGTTCAAATCCTTATTAGTTAGCTTTATGCTAATACTTGGCGCAGCAGGAGCAGGTGCGCAGGATATCCATTTCTCCCAATTTTATATGTCTCCCCTCAATCTCAACCCTGCAATGACAGGGGTGATGAATTGTAACGTTCGTTTGGTTGCCAATTATCGTAACCAATGGTCCAGTGTCTTACGTTCCAATGCCTACAATACTTATTCCGTATCTTATGACCAGCGATTTCCTGTTGGGCATTATGACTATTTCGGAGTTGGCGGAACGTTCTGGGGAGATCGTGCCGGAGAAGCTGATTTTGCGACATTAACCGGAAAATTGTCGCTCTCTTACAGTAAAAAAATGGGTGGAGGCCGCAACAGTGGCAATTACCTGGTAGTCGGAGCAGAAGGGGGTGTCGCCCAGCGTAGTCTTGATTTTCTGAAGTTGAGATGGGGCACACAGCACGATGGTCTTGGCGGTTTTGATGAGAATATTGACCCGATGGAAGACGGTTTTGATCGGGATAATTTCATTTTTGCCGACCTCGCAGCAGGGTTATTGTGGTTCATGGTCTTTGATGATCACAACAACCTGTATTTTGGTGGTGCTTTTAATCACCTCAACCGCTCCAACCAGTCTTTCAGCAGCAATTCCACCGATCTGTTGTACAGCAGGTATACTTTCCACGCCGGAGGTGAATTCCTCATGGGAAGCCGTTTGTCCTTGTTGCCCGGAGTAATTGTGATGAGCCAGGGGCCTTCTTTCCAGGTGAATGCCGGTACCAGCTTTCGCTTCCTGTTGAGCAAGGGGCGTGACTCTTACCAGGCATTCCAGGTAGGGTTGTGGTCAAGAATTTCCAATAAGATCCAAACAGGCGTACTTAATGATGCAGCCATCATTTCTACACGCTTTGACTACGATAACTTCAGCATCGGTTTTAGCTATGATATCAACGTTTCTCCATTGAAAGCAGCCAGTAAGTCACACGGTGGTTTCGAATTTGCCATGGTGTATAAAATTTGTGGTCCTGTGAGAAGAGGCGTTTATTGTCCGAATTTCTAATCAGGTATTTAACCTGAATCAATAAAATACCTCCCGGAATGGTCTTTTCCGGGAGGTATTCTTTCCAATCCAGTCTACTCCCCGGTTAATTATATCCCCGAACCCCGGTAGGTTCTTTACGGTTTCACCTGCTAAACTGGTACTCATTTTACACATAAAAGGAGAAACCTAAATTTAGAACCGCAGAATGTGAAATGTAAAATGTAGAAGTTCGTTGATTCAAGGTGGAAGTTTTGTGTTTAATCCTCGAAATAATGTTTACTTCGGTTTGAAAAAGGTAAACTATATTCCGGATTGAGAATTAATTTTACTGCTTCTTTTTACATTCATTTTCTACATTCTGCATTTACCGCCGCTTAATTTTTAATCCGGATTACTACTTTTTTATGTTAAGCGGTATAAAACCTCCGGGGGTTGAGGTTTGTATTTAGCATTATAAAAATTAAATTTGTATCTGAAACCATTGAAGTTTGCCGGTTTCGCTATGAATGTTTTTTCTCGAGCCGGAATTTCAGGTAACTTCAAATAAAAAATTGAAACATGTTTAGCACAAAAGACAAAAACGAATCGGGAAAACCCGGTTCCATCAATCCTGCTTCTTCAGGCCATGCCCTCAACAGTGTTGTAAAAGGTACTTCCATTGAAGGTACCATCAAAGCCAGCAGTGATATCCGAATCGATGGAAACATCAAAGGTAAACTGTATGGCGATTCAAAAGTGATCATCGGGCCTACCGGTTCTGTGGAAGGCGAAATTAAGTGTCAGAATGCAGTGATCGAAGGTAAATTTGATGGTGTTCTGATCGTAAAGGAACTGCTTAATGTCAGAGAAAATGCTGTGGTTAACGGAGAAGTGACTACCGGAAAACTCATCGTTCAGTCCGGAGGTATTTTCAACGTGACAACCTGTTCCATGGGCGGAGGTGCCAATCCTTCAATGCAGCATAAAAAACAGGAAAGTGGCAAAACAGGAAAACCCGTCGGAGCATAACGACGAGATTAAAAAGAAAAGCAAGCGTCATGTAAAAAATTACATGAAATACTCGGGAATGGGCATCCAGATGGGGATAATCATCCTCATCGGTGCTTTTGCCGGTCAAAAACTCGATGCCCATTTTCAAACTTCCAAGCCCTATTTTACCGTTGCACTCTCACTATTTTCTACCTTTGCGGCTCTTTATATCGTACTCAAGGATTTTATTAAAAAAGACGACGACGAATGAGCGCAAGAGCTTTCATAACCAGCCTGGTCATCACTACTGTAATTGCAGTAGCCTTTGTTTATGGCATGACCTTATTTCCCCTAATAGAGCCTTTTAGTCTGCTCGGGTGGGGAAGTATAGCCTTTTTTATTCTTTGGAGCATACTGATGTTTTTCATTTCCAGTAAAGCTGCGGCCAATGAGAATAAGAACGTTTTCACCAATGCCATCCTTGGGTTTACTTTCGCCAAACTTTTCCTTTCAGGCGGTATTATCTATGCTTACTTCAGAATGACGGAACCGGACTCCAGACTTTTCTTAATTCCTTTTTTCGGGGTTTACCTGATTTACACTATTTTTGAAACCCAATTCATGATGAAGCTGGGTAAAACAGAGCAAGCGAATGAAAAGTGAAAACATGAAAGTGAACGTCAACGATGACCAGTTTGAATTTACCAAACTGAATCCGGACGAATTGGATGTCGTTGATGCCGGTAATGGACAATATCATATTCTCCACAATAATAAATCCTTCCTCACCGAGATATTAGAGGTAGATTACATTGAAAAATCCTTTGTGATTAAAGTCAATGGAGATACTTTTTTTCTCAAAATTTCGGATGAGTATGAACAACTGGTTCAAAAACTGGGTTTATCTGTTGATCCACAGGAAGTGGTCAGGGATATTGAAGCGCCAATGCCGGGTCTCATCCTCAATATAATGGCAAAGCCCGGACAAGCAATTGAAAAAGGAGATCAATTGCTTATCCTGGAGGCCATGAAGATGGAAAACGTCATCAAATCTCCAGGCCCGGGAATCATAAAAAGTATCCAGGTTTCCGAAGGTGAAGCAGTCGAAAAAGGACAATTGTTGATCATTTTAGATTAACTAAAAAACAGATGCAGGAAAAAATCGTACACGGCTTTTCGAAATTATCAAAGAGAGAAAAGGTCAATTGGGTGGTTGAAAATTATTTTGCTTCCTCAGAAGAAGCATCTGAATGCGTGAGGCAGGATCTGACTAAATTTTGGATTTCGGAAGAATCTCTTCAACACACGTTTGATAATTTTAGCGAGAATACCCTGAGTAACTACCTCCTGCCTTTTGGCATTGCCCCCAATTTTCAAATCAATGGTGATATTTACGCCATCCCCATGGTCATAGAGGAAAGTTCTGTGGTCGCTGCGGCTTCCAGCGCTTCCAAATTCTGGCTGCAAAGAGGTGGTTTTACCGCAAAGGTGATCTCCACCAAAAAACTGGGACAGGTCCATTTCACATGGAAAGGAGCGGCGGCTAAGCTACAAGACCTTTTTGACCCGCTTAAGAATTTCCTCCTGCTCGAAGCTGCTTACCTGACAGGCAATATGGAAGCAAGAGGGGGCGGAATTCTCGATATCGAATTGAAGGACCTCACCCATCTGGAAGACAACTATTATCAACTGTTCGTTTCTTTTGAAACCTGTGACTCCATGGGGGCCAATTTCATCAATTCCATCCTGGAACAATTTGCCCAGAGCCTAAAGTCCTTTATTTCCGGCCATCCCCGATTTGAAAATGAGGAGAAAGACGTTGAGATCATTATGGCCATTCTTTCCAATTATACCCCCGAGTGCGTGGTAAGGGCATCTGTACAATGCCCAACCGATGCTTTGGAGGGGGCCTGTATGGAAATGAGCGGACCTGAATTTGCCGAAAAGTTTAGAAAAGCGGTTCGTATTGCACATATTGATCCTCACCGGGCTACGACCCATAATAAGGGGATCTATAATGGTGTGGATGCCGTGGTCATCGCTACGGGAAATGACTTCAGAGCTGTCGAAGCCTGCGGACATACCTATGCTGCTAAAGATGGTCAATACCGGAGTCTGAGCCATTGCACAGTGAAGAACGGAATATTTAAATTCTGGATAGACCTGCCTCTTGCGCTTGGCACAGTCGGAGGATTGACAAGATTGCATCCACTGGCAAAAAGATCCCTTGAATTGCTGGGAAATCCGGGCGCAGATAAGTTGATGGAGATCATCGCAGTAGCCGGACTTGCCCAAAATTTTGCTGCCTTGCGATCGCTGATCACCACGGGAATTCAGCGGGGGCATATGAAGATGCACCTGGCCAATATACTCATCCACCTGAAAGCTAATCCTGAGGCAACCATCGCAGCCATCTCTTATTTTGAGCAAAACCCTGTGTCTGTCGCCAATGTTCGTTCTTTTCTGGAGAATTTCGACAGTCAAGCTTAAATGATGCAGGATATGGCACCTTTAAAAATACACACCAAAGGTAAGTTGTTGCTTTCCGGAGAGTATTTTGTGCTGGATGGTGCCCTGGCCCTGGCAGTTCCTACAAAACTTGGACAACAACTGACCATCAAGGTTGACAAAAATATCGATTACATCCGTTGGGAAAGCCTGGATAACGAGGGTAACCCATGGTTTGAAGCTTCTTTCTCCAACCCCGCATGGGAGATTATTTCCAGCAATAATTCTGAGGTTGCTGTTCAGTTACAGCGTATAGTACGCGAAGCCCTTTCTTTGAAAAAAGAAACAGTTCGTTTTGGGGAAGGACTGGAGGTGGTAACAAAACTTGATTTCCCAAGATCATGGGGCTTGGGGAGTAGCTCGACGCTTATTGCCGCTGTTGCGACCTGGCTGGAGGTCGATGCCTTTCAGTTATTGTGGAACAGTTTTGGCGGCTCGGGATATGATGTTGCCTGTGCTTTGGCCGACGGGCCACTACTGTATCAGATCAGGGATAATCATCCGGTGGTGCGTCCCTGCCAATTCAATCCTGTGTTTAAGGAAAATTTGTATTTTGTTTACCTCGGTAAAAAACAAAGCAGCCGCGAAGCGATCCAGAAGTATCGGTCCAAAGGGCCAATTTCTTCTGTTTTGATCTCAGCAGTAACGGATTTGACGAATGCCATGATGCAGGCCAAAACCCAGGACGATTTTGACGTTATCCTTGATAGTCATGAAGACCTGGTAAGCAGGGAACTGGGATTAAAGAAGGTAAAAGATATTTATTTCAAAGAATTTCCAGGGAAAATTAAATCCCTCGGTGCCTGGGGAGGTGATTTTGTATTGGTTTCCAGCCCTTTTTCTCTGCAGGAAACAAAATTCTGGTTTCATCATAAAGGTTTTGATGTGGTGATCAGGTATGATGAAATGGTGTGAAAAGCAAGATGCTCAGGGCGACGAAGCTTCAAAATAAGGGAACAAACTCAACATTAATCACTCGTTCAGAGTTTAGTAAGTATTGTATTTTGAGAGAGTTAGTCTAAATTTCCGGATGATTGAAAATTAATCTTTTGTCCAGGAAATAATTTTTACCATAGCAAAGCATTGGAAAATTGGAAATATTGGAAAAAATAGTTCTCTTCCACCCATCCGTCCTTTCCCGGCCACGTTGTGCCTGCGTTGCCGGGCAGACCGGTAGGGGATCGTGGGCATTTCCCAAATGATTAAGCCTTTCGCTGCGTAAAAATTAAATAATCCCAATAATTTTTTTTAAAAATACTCTAAAAAAAACAAACATATGCCGACCGCAAAAATTATAAAAATCGTCCAGCAATCGCCTGCTACCAGACAGTATTTTATGAAAGTGGAAGGATCAGAACCTTTCACCTTCAGGGCAGGGCAGTTCATAACCATGGATCTGCCTATACACGAACGTCGCAGAAAACGGCTTCGCTCCTATTCCATTGCGAATCCGCCGGGCGAGGATAATATCCTCGAATTTACCATCACGCATATGGGGGGAGCCGGAACGGACTATCTGTTTGATGAGGCGAAAGAAGGAACTGTTGTTTCCTTTAAAGGTCCTGGCGGAGTATTTTATTTACCTGAAAATATTGAGTCTGACCTGGTTTTTATTTGTACAGGAACGGGCGTTGCGCCTTTTAGAAGTATGATTCTGGACCTGCTCCATAAAAAGAAACCCCACAAGGGCATCCATTTGATCTTCGGAACGCGGTATGCTTCGGGCATCCTGTACCGGGGTGAATTCGAAGCCCTTGAACAGGAATTTCCGGAATTCAAATATTCTGTGGCGTTGTCCCGGGAGGAACATTTACCAAATGTTCCTTTTGAGATCCATCAGGGATATGTTCATAATGTTTATCGCCAGTATTATAACGGTAAAGTCAGCAATAAGAAATTTTACCTGTGTGGATGGACGAATATGGTGGATGAAGCCTCTGAAATACTCAAGACCGAAATGGACTGTGAAGACTCCCAGGTTATTTACGAACTTTACGGATAATTGTTCTCAGTCCCAAACAAATTTCCATTCACCATTTGCCTGCCTCTTCCAGACGGTATGGAATATTCCTTTGGCTTGAAGCGGAGTGCCGGTAGTATCCGATGCGCTGAAGGTGAAATTTCCGTAAGTATACCCCAGGTCTCCGGAAGCAGCTACCTCTACAAAGTCAGGAGCCCACTCCAGAGATATATTTCGTAAAGTCTGCTTGTCAAAATACTGTTGTATTTCTGATTTGCCTTTCAATATGGTGTTATTGCGTTGAAGCACAGCGTCTTCTGCTGCAAAGTGCAAAAATGCGGTAGCCACACCACTATCTGCAGCCATTTGAGCAAAGGCTTTTTCAGCGTTGATAATTTCTGTTCTCCAAAGAGCTGTATCAGGTTTCTGTTGGTTGTTGGTACAAAAAACGAAGCTGGACATCAGCATTGAAAATAAGAGTATTCGGTACATAATATTTACATTTTTATTGTTGCAGGAAAAGGTGGCCGGTGCAGTAAATGAAATAAAAACCTATCTTTGTATAGAACAAAAACAATCTAAATATAACAATAATCAGGATGGAAACGACTATAAAAAAAGTGGTGACTAAAGCGGATTTAATGGTCTTTATTCGTTTCCCTGATCAGCTTTACAGGGGGAATAGTTATTACGTTCCGTCATTGCACAATGGAGAATATGCTACCTTGAGCGATAAGAATCCGGCATTTGACTATTGTGAAGCGTCCTATTGGCTGGCCATCAGTGGCGGGCGGACAGTAGGCAGAATTGCCGGGATCATCAATACAAAATACAATGATAAGGAAAACAAAAAGATAGCCCGCTTCGGATGGCTGGATTTTGTGGAGGATGAAGATGTGCTGACTTTGCTTTTTGATACATTTGAAGCGTGGGCGAGAGATAGGGAAATGGAAATAATTCAGGGCCCTATGGGATTTATTTCTTTTGATGCCTCCGGGGTATTGGTTGAAGGGTTTGAAGAGATGCCTACCTCCTTTGGCCATTACAACTATCCTTATTACGATGGAATGATCAAATCGCGGGGATATGAAAAAGAAATAGACTGGATCGAATTTGAAGTCATGATGCCCGATGAAGTTCCCGAAAGATTTACCAAAACTGCAGCGCTTGTCCAAAGCAGATATGGGGTCAGGAATGCCGAGCTTCGTTCTAAAAAAGAACTGGCCAAATACGGTGATGAACTTTTTCAGATATTGAATATTTGCTACCATGATTTATATGGATTCAATCAATTGACACAAAAGCAGATCGATAACCTCAAAAATGATTTCCTGGGATTTATTAACCCGGACTATATTTCAATCGTCTTAAATGAAGACGATCAATTGGTTGGATTTGGGATTGCCATGCCTTCCCTTTCCAAAGCGCTGCAAAAATCCAAGGGTAAGCTTTTTCCATGGGGCTATTTGCGGGTTTTTAGAGCATTAAGAAAGAATGATACCTTAGATCTGTTGTTGTTGGGGATTGTTCCCGAATACCGCAGTAAAGGGGTTCATGCCCTAATATTTGAAAAAATGGGAAGGGGATTTCGGAAAAACGGCATTAAATATTTAGAAACTACGAGGGAACTGGAAAACAATCATAACGTTACACAATTATGGAGCAAGCTGGAACATCGACAACACAAAAGGGCGCGATGTTATTCCAAAACCCTATAATAAAAACTTAAAATTATTATCGTTATGAAAGCATTTGATGATCAGATAATAATAATAACCGGAGCTTCCTCAGGTATTGGAAAAGCCTGTGCTCTTGAGTTCGCCAGAAATGGGGGTAAGTTAGTGTTAGCTGCCAGAAATAATAAAAAACTAAATGAGGTTAAGATAGCTATTGAGGCAGAGGGAGGAGAGGCTTGTATAATTGAAACCGATGTACGTAAAATCGAGGACTGTGAGAGGTTGATCAATAAAACTATTGAAAAATTCGGCAAGATAAATGTGTTGGTCAATAATGCAGGTATTGCTATGCGAGCCTCTTTTGCTGAATTAGATCTTTCTGTGATGAAGGAAGTTATGGATACCAACTTTTATGGAGCAGTGTATTGCACCAAATTTGCACTGCCTCACCTCCTGGAACAAAAAGGCCTGGTCATAGGTATATCTTCCATAACAGGTCTGACACCATTGCCCGGAAGGACTGCCTATGTGGCTTCCAAACACGCCCTTGATGGCTTTCTCAACACCCTGAGAATAGAAAATATGAAAAAGGGTTTGCGGGTATTGATCGCCCATCCCGGGTTTACTACTTCCAATATCCGGAATATAGCTCTGAATGCGGCCGGAAATCATCAAAAAGAAAATCCGAGGGATGAAGACAAAATGATGCCTGCAGAAGAGGTAGCCGCCATAATCGTCCGGGCAAGTATCAACCAGGAACGGGATATTATTCTGACCACGAAAGGCAAACTCGCCGTTTGGATGTACAACCGTTTTCCGGGGATTGCCGATAAGCTCATCTATAATGAAATGGCTAAAGAACCCGATGCGCCGCTTTGAGGGGAAGGGGGGAAGTTGGTTTAATGGGGTGACGCAATTTTAAGGAATTTACACCTGTCCACTTGTCAGACTACCAACTGGTAATTTCTTACTTCCCGCTGTTTAAAATCAGTTGCCGGTAAAACCGGATCGTCTGATGGTAGTTTTCTATAGAGATTCTTTCGTTTTTGCCATGAATTCTGGAGAGGTCATCTTTTGTCAATTGTACTGGCAGGAACCGGTAAATATGGTCGGATAACTCCTGGTAATGGCGGCTGTCTGTCATACCAACAACGAGGTTTGGTGCGACAACCACATCGGCAAAAATTTCCTGTATGGATTTTTGGATGACCTGGTAGCCGAAGCTTTCGGTATCAGAGATGGCTGAAGGTTCGTGACCAAAAATTACAGAGACCTCAATACGAGGGTCATTGATTATCTTCCGGACATATTCAGCCACCGAAGCCTGCGTTTCTCCGGGCAGTATTCTGAAATTAATCGTTGCGGAGGCAGTGGTTGGCAGTACATTGTCTTTTATGCCTCCGGAAATCATGGTTGGTGCGGTGGTAGTTCTGAGTAATGCATTGGGAGAAGGTTCTTTACTCAATTGCCCGATCAGCAGCGCCTCCGTTAACCACCGGTTGGAGAGGGCAATTTTGAAGGGGAGGCTCATTTCCGGTGCGATGTGGTCGAAAAAAGCCGCAGTAGGTCCGTCAATTTTGGCTGGGAATGGTGTTTCCTGAAGCCTTACAATAGCCTTACTTAAAACACCAATAGCGGTTGCCTTTGGTGGCATGGAGGAATGACCGCCTTCTTCCATTATGGCTGTCAGCTTGAGCGACACATAACCTTTTTCCGCAACGCCTATCATTGCTGCCGGAGCATCGAGGCCGGCAATAGCATTTTCGACTATCAGCATACCTTCGTCCAGGATGAATTCAAATTGGATTTTCTGCTGTTTGAACCATTCCGCCATTTTTTGAGCCCCTTTTTCCCCGCCTGTTTCTTCGTCGTGGCCAAAGGCAAGATAAATGGTTCTGCCGGGAATATATCCTTCAGACAATAGTTGTTCAATGGATTCCAGGGTGCCAAAGATTGTCAGTTTATCGTCCAGGGAACCTCGTCCCCAAATGAAACTATCATCAATAGTACCACTAAATGGGTCGGCTTGCCATTCTTTTTCAGTTCCTGTTTCAACAGGCACCACATCTGTATGTCCCAACAATAAAACCGGTAGCAAATCCGGGTGTTTGCCTGGCCATTTGAAGGTCATGCTAAGCGGAGTAATATTGATCCGTTCGAGCATAGAATCTACCAGAGGATACTGCTTCCTGATGAGGGTGTCTAATTGAAGGAATGTAGCCGCATCGAATTGTTCCGGTGCTGAAATGGTTGGTATCCGGATAGCTTGTGCCAGCCGTTCTGCTGCTCCGGAAGGCACATCTGGAGGAGGGATGGTTTTAATATTGGTCTGGCGGGAGGAGACCCCGGCAGTTTTGATGGTTACTATTCCGGCAATAATGACGATCGCCAACAGTAAAACCCTAAACAAAAGACGCAATAATTTTTTCATAAAATGCTCACTTAGTACTATTGATTAACCTGAATCAAAGGTAGAATTTATCTTTTTTTCAGCAAATCCAGCAAATATTCTCCATAACCGCTTTTGATGTATTTATATCCCAGTTTTTCAAGTTGTTCATCGTCGATGAATCCCATTTGATAAGCCACTTCTTCAATACATCCGATCTTTAATCCTTGCCTGTCTTCGATAACTTCAATAAATTGTCCCGCCTGGATGAGTGATTTATGTGTACCCGTATCCAGCCAGGCTACACCACGCCCCAATACTTTTACATCTAATTTACCCTGTTCGAGGTAATATTTATTCACATCGGTAATTTCATATTCGCCACGGGCACTTGGTTGCAGGTTTTTGGCAATTTCCACAACGTCATTATTGTAGAAGTACAATCCGGGAACGGCATAGTTGGATTTGGGGTTTTCCGGTTTTTCTTCAATAGACAATGCTTTGAATGCTTTGTCAAATTCTACTTCGCCATACCGCTCAGGGTCTGAGACCCAATAGGCGAAAATAACTCCGCCTTCCGGATCATTACTGGCTTGCAGCTGTTGCTCAATCCCAGCTCCATAGAAAATATTATCCCCGAGAATAAGTGCGGATGGATCAGAACCGATAAATGCTTCTCCTAATACAAAAGCCTGTGCAAGACCGTTGGGTTCATATTGTGGAACATAGGAAAAATTACAGCCGATCTGGCTGCCGTCGCCCAATAGTTTTTCGAAACCCGGGAGGTCATGCGGGGTTGAAATAATGAGGATATCCCTGATACCTGCCGAGAGCAAGGTGGAAATGGGGTAGTAGATCATCGGTTTGTCATAAACGGGCATGAGTTGTTTGCTGACGGCAAGTGTGAGGGGGAAAAGACGGGTGCCGAGACCTCCGGCAAGGATGATACCTTTCATCGGTTTGTGCGTTTTAAAACTTCTTTTGTCGAAAAATAATTACGCATAGATAGTGAAAAAGGCAGACTTGTCGAAAACTAAGGAAACTTTTTACTTGTTTATAGTTTCCGTTGGTAAAATGTAATACATTTGCGTCTCGAAAAAGAACCGTAATTTGAACGAACAGGAAAAAGATTTAAAACAGCAGATAATTGAAGAGGCCAAAGCGATGTTCATGCGCTACGGCATCAAGAGTGTCAGTATGGAAGATATTGCCAGGAAAATGGGTATGTCTAAAAAGACGCTTTATCTGCATTTGGAGAATAAGACAGAATTGATCAGCCTTATCTTGGAGGAAAAACTCAATGATGAGATTGCGATAATGGTACAATTGCGGGAGAAAGCTTCCAATGCCATTGAGGAAATAATGAGTATAGCGGATTTTGTAGTGGCCACTCTAAGAGAAATGCCGCCAATGATCATTTATGATCTGCAAAAATATTACCAGGCTACCTGGCGTGGGTTCGACGAGAAGTATAAGGCACATATACATACTACCATTCTCGAAAATATCAAAAGGGGTATGGACGAGGGGTATTACCGCAAGGATATCAACCCGGATATCATTACGAAGTTTTATGTAGGAAAAGCGATGGTGGTGGTGGATGAAGATATGTTTCCGGCCGAAAATTATGATTGTGACATATTATTCCAGGAACATATCGAATATCATGTGCATGGGATAGCGACCCCCCGGGGGCTGGAAATTTTTTATCAGCGAAAAACAAAATTATAAACAAAATAGACCATTGAAAAAAATTGAAAATACCATGATAAGAATAATTGTTGCTGCATGTCTTTTGTTTGGGATTACCACCTCGAGCATTGGACAGAATGTGCCAACTTTCAGTATGCAAGAAGCTGTTGATTACAGCTACGGGCATCATTTGAATATGAAGCTGGCGGAAAATAAAATCAGAACTGCCAAGCAGGAAATGATCGAAGTACGTGCTATCGGTATCCCACAGGTAAATGCCTCCGTCGATTATACCCGCTTCATCCAGTTGCCCACTACTTTAGTTCCTGCCCAGTTTTTCAATCCTATGGCCGGAGAAGGTGAATTTGCAGAAGTCGCTTTCGGAACTAAAAACAATCTGACGGCAGCGGCCACTTTAAATACCTTGTTGTTTGACGGTACCTATTTCACAGCGCTGAAAGCTTCCAAAGCAGTTGCGGAAATGGCTTCGCTGGATTACCAAAACGACAAGGCACAGTTAAGAGATGCCGTTAAAAAAGCTTATTTGCCTCCACTTTTGATAATGGAAAATATCAAAACGGTTAAGGAGAATATCCAGGTAATGGAAAAAATGCATTACGAAACCAACGAAATGTACAAAGAAGGTTTTGTTGAGAAACTGGATGTCGACAAATTGTTCCTGTCCCTGGATAACATGAAGGTTACTCTTGAAGACCTCGAGAAAACTTACAAAACAGCCATTGATGCCCTGAAAATACAAATCGGGTACCCCATGGACGAGGAGTTGCGTCTGTCAGAATCGGTAGAAATGCTCTCGACTCCTCTGACCGATTTTAACGACGATGCCGTTATGGATTACATGCAACGTACGGAATATAGAATGCTGGAGCAGAACAAAGTATTGCAAGGGCTTAATATTGAAAGGTATAATAAAGGTTACTGGCCTTCTTTGTCAGGATTCCTTACCTACCAGCAACAGATACAGGGAGATGCTTTGTTTGACAATCCCAGTAATACTCCTGCCGCTTTTGCCGGGGTACAGTTAAGAGTTCCCATTTTTGATGGTTTTTCCAAGAAGGCACTCAAAGCTCAGGCTCAGATCGATCTTGAAAATGTAACTTATTCTCAACAATTGCTAAAATCAAGTATTGACCTTCAGGTGAAGATCGCTCACCGGAATTACAAAAATGCACTCGAAAAGATCGAATCACGGGAACGCAACGTAGACCTGGCAGAAAGGATATTCGAGATCGCTCAGATCAAATACCGGGAAGGTATGGGATCGAGCATCGAGATCATCCAGGCGGAGCAAAGCCTCTTCCAGAGTCAGCAAAATTATATCCAGGCCCTCTATGATTTTATCATTGCCAAAATTGACATGGAAATCGCCTACGGCCGGGAGTAAAATGCCCGACGCTGTATTTTCGTCCGGTCAATTGGTATGCCCGGAAGGATACCATCGAAAAAAATTAACAGAAATAAAATATTCAAAGCAATAATGACCATAATTTTTAAGGAAATGAAATATTTAATTAGCACTCTCGCCCTGGCAATACTCCTAGTGGCCTGTAGCCAGAATCAGGCTTCTGATGAAATCCCTGAAGATATTGCAGCAAAAAAAGCCATGCTCAAATCAAAACAAGTCGAAGCCCAGGCACTTGCCTCCTTTATCGACTCTCTTGAGCAGGCCATTTACAAACAGGACCCTTCCTCACGTCAGGAAGAGAAAGTATTGGTGACAACAGCACCTGTCACCATAACCGATTTTACGCACTACGTAGAAATCCAGGGAACCGTCAAGGCAGATGACTACGTGGATGTTTCTTCGGAAGTTGCCGGAAGAATCCTTTCCCTGAAGGTGAAAGAAGGAGATGCGGTTAAAAAGGGACAACTCATCGCTACGATTGATCCTGAGGCAACCAAAAAACAATTGGCCGAACTCGAAACATCGATTGACCTGGCTCAAACGGTTTATGATCGTCAAAAGCGACTCTGGGATCAACAGATCGGGTCTGAGATCCAGTATCTGCAGGCTAAAAACAATCTCGACCGTTTGAACAAAAAAATGGAATTGCTCCAGCTTCAGCTCGATAAAACCAATGTTTATGCTCCTGTTTCAGGAGAAGTGGAACGGGTTGTGCTTCAAAGCGGAGAGTTGGCTTCCCCGGGAATGCCTATTGTCATGATGATTGATATGTCCAATCTCAAAGTGGTGGTTGATCTGCCTGAGAAATACCTGAATACCATGAAGAAAGGGCAACGCATTGATGTTCATTTTCCGGCGCTCCAAAAGGACATGACTTTGCCCGTTAGCCTTATTGGCAATGTCATTAACCCAGGCAACCGTACCCTGCCCGTTGAATTGGCGCTTCGCGGCAGCAATTCAAGAATGGTGAAGCCAAACCTCCTGGCTTTGGCTAAAATCAACGACCTCAAGATTGAGGATGCGATTACAGTTCCTATTGAACTCGTTCAGCAGGAGATTGGCGGAAAGGATTACCTGATGATCGCAGCGGGTAATAAGGCAAAAAAAGTTTATGTGAAAACCGGGGATAGTTACGAAGGTAATATCGTTATCGAGGAAGGCCTTGAAGGAAATGAAACCCTTATTGTTGAAGGTGCCCGCGGTTTGATCAATGGTGTTACCATTGAAGTCATCTAATTGTTGGACTAAAATTGACTATTGAATAAAATGAGTAAAATAACGGATAAAATAAAACAAGGTCTCCGGGAATTTAAGCTGACCACCCTGGCCGTCGATAATGGCACCAGTGTTTTCCTGATCACCCTGATGATCGTCATCTTTGGTTTGCGTTCCTATACTTCGACGCCTAAAGAGTCTTTTCCGGAGATTTCTATACCTACGGTTTTTGTCAATACGCCCTATTTCGGAAACTCTGCCGCGGATATTGAAAACCTCATTACCCGGCCAATTGAAAAAGAATTGTCCCAGATTTCTGAAATTACAGACCTCACTTCCTCTTCCGTTCAGGATTTCTCCCTCATTGTGGCAGAATTCTCAACGGATACGGATATTGATGAGGCTATCCGAAAAGTAAAGGATGCTGTAGACAAAGCTAAAACCGATTTGCCAACCGATATGACTACAGAACCGGAAGTCATCGACGTAGATCTCTCGGAATTGCCAATCATGACGGTTAACCTTTCGGGGAGTTTTACGATAGATGAACTGAGGAGTTATGCGGAATTTCTTGAAGAAAAGCTGGAAGACATCAAGGAGGTGGCAAGTGTGGATATCAAAGGTGTCCAGGAACGCGAAATGACTATTGATGTAGATATCCCCAAAATGGAATCCCTTGAAGTTTCCTTTGGAGACATCGAAAATGCAGTGAAATCAGAGAACATGAATATGTCCGGGGGGAGTTGATTGTCAATGACTTCCGGCGGTCCATTCGGGTAGTGGGGGAAGTGAAATCTGTTGCCGATCTTGAAAATATTATCATTAAAAGTGAAAACCAATTACCGGTTTATCTCAAGGATGTGGCTGATATTAAATTTGGTTTCGAAGACCAGAAGAGTATCGCTCGTTCTGATAAGTTACCGGTTGTTTCCCTGGATGTGATCAAGGAAAAAGGGCAAAATCTGCTCGATGCTTCGGATAAGATCAAGGCAATCGTCAATGCTGCCATGAAAACGGAACTTCCCGAAGATCTGAAAGTGCAGTTTTTCAACGATCAGTCGGTACAGATTCGCAATACGGTTTCCAACCTGGAGAACGGTATCATTTCCGGAGTGATCCTGGTAGTATTGGTATTGTTGTTTTTCCTTGGCTTGCGTAATTCCATGTTCGTCGGGATGGCCATTCCACTCTCCATGCTTTTGGGAATTACTGTTCTGAGTGCTATTGGATATACGATGAATATGATCGTATTGTTCTCCCTGATCCTCGCTTTGGGTATGTTGGTGGATAATGCGATCGTGGTAGTGGAGAATATTTACCGCTACATGCAAAATGGATATTCGGGCCTTGAAGCAGCCAAGTACGGAACCGGAGAGGTCGCCGTACCTATTATTGCCTCTACTGCGACTACGCTGGCTGCCTTTTTGCCGCTGGCATTCTGGCCAAGCCTCATGGGAGAGTTTATGGGATATATGCCGATCACGCTTATCGTGGTATTGACGTCTTCTTTATTTGTGGCATTGGTGGTGAACCCGGTGTTTACTTCCCGTTTCATGAAGGTGGATGAAAAACAAACACCGGAGGTCAGAAAGCGCAAGAATAAAAATAACCTTATCGGGGTAGGGATTATGTTTATAATCGCTGTGCTTGCTCATTTTGCGGGCGTACAGTGGTTGAGAAACATTTTGGGTATAGTCATTGTGGTCACCCTGCTCAATATATTCTTCCTGAGAGCAGCAGCTTTTTATTTTCAGGAAAAACTGCTGCCGTTGCTCGAATATGTTTACGACAGGTTTATTCGTTTTGCGTTGAAAGGTATCAATCCTACTTTAACTTTTGTGGGAACATTTTTACTGATGATCTTTTCTTTTGCCTTATTGGGGATTTTTCCTCCCAAAGTGGAATTGTTCCCGACTACTGATCCTTTGTATGTAAATGCTTTTATCGAATTACCTGAAGGTACTGATATTGAAGCCACGGATCGGTTGGTCCAGAATATCGAAACTAAGATCGAAGGCACCATTGGGCCTTATTACTCTATTGTTGAGGCGATGTTGACGCAAATCGGTGAGAACACTTCTGATCCGAATGATATTCCGACATTCTCGGCAACTCCTCATAAGGCCAGACTGACAGTGGCCTTTGTTCCTGACCAGGAACGAAACGGCTTGTCTACTGTGGAGATCATGGACGAGATCAGGGAAGCTGTAAAAGGCTATCCGGGAGTCCAGATCATCGTGGATCAGAATCAGAATGGACCTCCAACAGGTAAACCCATTAACATCGAATTACAGGGCACTAACATAGACCGGCTGGCAACGCTTTCCGGAGAAGTTATTGCATACCTGAACAGCAAAAACGTCCCGGGTGTAGAAAAGCTGAAAGCTGATGTCAAGATCGGCAAGCCTGAATTGATCGTACATATTGACCGGGAAGCAGCTTCCCGATATGGCGCTTCTACCTATGCTATTGCCAATGTAATCCGTACGGCTGTTTTCGGGAAGGAGATTTCGAAATTCAAACTTGGAGAGGATGATTACCCGATTCAGTTGAGGGTGTCTGAGAAATATCGCAACAATATTGACCAGATACTCAATCAGAAAATAACTTTCAGAAGCCCTTCCAACGGACAGATCAGTCAGGTGCCGATCTCTGCCGTGGCCAGTGTGAGTTATTCTTCTTCATACAACTCCATCAATCGTAAAGACCAGGAAAGACTGATTACTGTTTATTCCAATGTTCTCGCAGATGCCAATGCCAACGAAGTGGTGGCAGAATTGCGGAATTATATGGCGGAATTTCCGATGCCGGAAGGATTTAGTTACAACTTTACCGGGGAGCAGGAAGAAATGGCTGAAGAGATGGAATTTTTGGGTGGAGCGTTGATCGCTGCCATTTTTGGTATATTCCTCATCATTGTTGCACAGTTCAATTCTATTATTTCGCCATTTATTATCCTGATTTCTGTTTTGTTCAGTACCATCGGGGTTTTCCTCGGGTATATAACTTCTGGTATGAATATCGGAATCATCATGACTGGTGTGGGTATCATCTCGCTGGCGGGGATTGTGGTAAATAACGCCATCGTATTGATCGATTATATCAATCTGGTGATCAAACGAAAGGTTCAGGAAAAGAATCTTGAAAGTGAATATGATCTGAGTCTGGAAGAGGTTAAGCAAGCTATTGTTGAAGGTGGTTCCACGCGTTTGCGTCCGGTATTGCTTACGGCAATTACCACCGTGCTTGGTTTGATACCATTGGCCATCGGCTTCAACTTCAACTTCTTTACTTTTGTCACAGACCTCGATCCTCAATATTTTGTCGGTGGGGACAATGCGATATTCTGGGGAACCATGGCCTGGACGGTGATCTATGGTTTGGTATTTGCTACCTTCCTTACATTGGTCGTTGTGCCGGCGATGTACTGGCTGGCTTACCGGCTAAAGCTTGGAGTCAGGAAGCTTTTTAATGGCAGGAACAAAAGTGTTGAAGCTTAAATAGACCTTTTTGTGAAAAACTAAAATGCCGCTTTGTTCGATTGAACGGGGCGGCATTTTTTTATCGGGTAAGGGTTGAATACAGGAAGTACCCAAACCACAAAAGCCCCGGGTTTTACAAAAGGCAAAACCCGGGGCTCACTGTTTTTAAGAAAACCAATCTTTTACTTTACCGCTGAATGGTCATTTCCGCCATTGCTCTGCGCGGAAGCGATAAGACAATTTTACCAGAAAAACATCTCTTCCTCTTGTTTTGAATAACGCTTTGAAATCATTATCCAGGTCAAAAGTACCATCGGATACATCATCCGTTTTTCCCTGTGACCAAACGAGGAACAATATCGACCCGGGAACATATTCCCACCTCAAGACCATATTGGACCGGAACTGCCGGAAGTTGAAGTCTGGTTTTCCAAAGAAATAAGGACTGCTTCCCGGTTGTTCATTGATTTCATATTCTTCGATCGTTTCATGGAAAAGGATTTCATGGTTCAGATAGGTATGGAACCGGTTTTCGGCAAAGTCGGCATGTGGCTCGGTAATGTATTTGAAATCGGTGTACCGGCCGCCACTGACAAAGGGCGAACCATAATACTGGATACTCAGATCCGGAGTGATGCTGTAATCCACCTGGATGGTGACATTAAATGTTTTTTGATTTATGGTTCCAAACAAGTATCTCTCCTCTCCTTCACCCATCGATGTTTGGTCAATGTACTGCAATTGGTCTTTGGAAATCACAAATTCAGGTTCGATTTCAATCGATAAACTGTTAAAAGGCCGGTAGTTGATCTCTCCGAAAAAGCCTTTTGCCAGGGAGAGGTTCTCATCCTGGAAGTTAAGAAACATGCCTCCTTCCAGCACCAGTTTTTTTCTCGAATTGGTGCTTACACTGGTAAAGCAGTTCCACCTGCCATTTTCCACAATGGAAGGCCCTCCGCGTAACATGGTGTTGGATACCCCCTGTCCTTCCCGGTTGATCCCTAAACCCAAAGACCAAAAGTTTGTAAATTGGGTATTGAAATTGATGTTCCCTCCTTTAAACAGATTGTTGGCACCAAAATCAAATCCAGCCCATTGGTTGGCATTGATACTCATCCAGCGAAAGATGGAAAAAGGCTTATTGATCTGGTATCCTGCCCAAAAGAATTGGAAAATATTGTCACCGGAACGCATGAATCCAACATCGTTCAGTTCCAGGCCGGGGGATCTCCACGTGGCGTTAAACAGGAACCTCAGGCCACTATTGGTTAGTCTTCCGGCAAGCAAAGTGCCTCCCGTGCCGGCAAGAGAGGTCCGGCTGGGATCATAAGATAAATATTCGGCATCAGGTCGCTGGTAGAAATGCCGGGATGATTCCTGCAATTCCTGAATGGCCCATTGATCACCCGAAACCTGACTCGCAGCCAGGCTTGCGGAAATGAAATAAGTTCTGTTTTTGAAATATTGTGTAAAATCAACACCTCCGGTAACTGCAGATTTAGGCAGGAACAACAGGTCTTCATTAACAATGTCGCGGTAGGTGGAAGTTATCATGCCACCAATAATCGTATTACCTTTGTTGATGTCTTTTTGAACCCTGGCCACGAAATAATTCGAAAGGGGTTCCACTGCTGCTTCTCTTCTGTTGCCGTTATTGTCAATGATGGCCTTTTCCCGATTGGTAATACTTTCAATAATGCCAACAGACCACCCTTTTTGCGTTTTACCCGTCAGTTTGAAGGCTCCCAGGATTCGGGTGTTATTCGGGAATTTCATGAATTCCCCATCGGCGAGCTCCGGATCACCATGAGGGGTGCGCCCGATCCGTCTCGAATAAAAAAGATTGTCCTGAGACCAGGGACTGTCTCCGGGGGTGAGTTGAAAATGGGTGATGTTATTGCCTTCAATGAAAAACGGTCTCCGCTCCCGGAAGAATATTTCAAAGGCAGAGAGGTTAACCTGGGAGGGGTCTGCTTCTACCTGCCCAAAGTCGGGATTGATGGTGAAGTCGAGGATGAGGTCATTGGTGATGCCGATTTTACCGTCTAACCCGATATTGGCATTCAGGTCGCTTCCGTCTTCAAATGGATTGCCCTCCTCCGCTTCGTATAATTCGGTACTGCCCACAACGAAGGGTGCCAACTCCACCTGTCTCATAGGTTTGATGTTTTCAATACCTGCCATCTCCCCATAACGGCTTACCCACCCGGCAGCGTCGCGGGGAATGTGTTTCCACAAACTCCATTCGTCATTCCTGAAAATGTTTCTGCCCACCTGAAGTCCCCATGTTTGTTGGGCCATGTCATTGAAGCGAAGCTGACTCAGGGGGATCATCATTTCGGCGTTCCACCCCTCTGCATGGACTTTGGTCTTTACATGCCATATCGGATCCCAGGTATCGTCAAATTCATCATCGTTATCATTGCTGGTAAAGCCGTCATTTTTGACTCCGGCAGCACTGACCATAAAGGCAAAGGCCGTCCTTTTGTCGTAATAACTGTCAAAGTGGATGCCGGCGATATCGCCCTGCCATTCATCACGACGGGTCAGCCGCTTTTCAATCTTTTCAGGCTCGGTGTCGTAGGCTTTTATGGCAACGTAGATATTCACATCGTCATAGAGGATGGCGAACTCGGTTCTTTGTGAAGGAGCAGCTTCATTTTCCGGATCGTACTGGATGAAATCTCCTGCCCAGTTGGCATTTTGCCAAGCTTCATCATCGAACATTCCGTTGATCTTTGGTGGTGTGTCCGTTCTCTGTGTTGTATAGGTTCTGGCATAAGGGTCTTCCTTCATGCCTGTAGTTTGTTGTGTCCATAAAAACGAGGAGACACTAATTAAAAAGAGTGTAAATACTAGTCGGGTAAACATAGGTATTGATTATGTAAAAACAAAATGTCAGATGGGTGGCAAGAATGATGGTGTAGCGAGTGAAAAGCTAAATGAATAGCAAATTTTATTAAAGGACTAATTTAATATATAAAGGATGTTATTTTTACGATTAAGGTAGATTGTTTTTAATATTAACCGGGATGTTATTTAATTAATTTCTGAGGGCAGAAAGATTTATCTACTGGCTGATCTGGCAATGGGGGAGTTGCTGTTCCAACATCCTTATTTTTTCTTTTGGAATAGGATTATTTTCCACACTCAGAGTAGTCAGGTTGATCAGGTTTTTCATTTCCGTTGGCAGATTGGTCAATTGATTATCATCCAGTAACAGGTATGTCAAATTGAACAGGTTACCCAATTCAGGGGGTAGGCTGGTTAATTGATTATTAAAAAGGCTCAGGTAAGTCAAGTTAAACAAATTGCCAAATTCAGGTGGCAAGCAAGTTATTTTATTTCCGGCTAAATCTAGGTTAGTTAATTTGTTAAGGTTACCCAATTCAGGGGGTAATACCGACAGCTGGTTTACGATCACTTCCAAATTAGTCAATTTGATAAGATTGCCAAATTCAGCCGGCAGGCTGCTTAATTGATTATAGGACAAGTAAAGGTCAGACATTTCCTTAAGACTTCCTATTTCAGCCGGCAGGCTGGTTAAATGGTTTTTTGTCAGGTCCAGGAAAGTCAAATTTTTTAGTTTAAAAATGTCCGTTGGCAGATGGGGCAATTCATTTCCCCCCAAATAAAGGGCTGTCAAATTACCGAGCTCGAAAAATTCATCGGGCAAGCTGGTTAATTCACTATTGTTGATATTCAGGTAAGTCAACTTAAACAGGTTACCCAATTCAGGGGGTAGGCTGGTTAATCGGTTGTTAAACAGGTTAAGGTACCTGAGATTATCCAGGAAAAAGGCCTTTTGGGGTATATGGTTTATTCGATTATCATTAAGCAGTAAAACTTCAAGCTGTGTGTTTTCAAAAACTGCTTCAGGAATAGAATCAAGCCTTTTCTTTTGAAGATCCAAAGCTGTAATGTCCTCATCTAAATCTTCAATCGAATACGCAACAGGATAAACATTACCGAAGGTATCTAACAAATATGGTGTTGGCTCCATTGAAGATTTTACCTTCCCAAATCCCCGCCAGTCGAATTGTTCTGCCTTTTCCCAAAACCCCAGTTTGGCAACTTCGTTGCCTTCTTTATCAATAAAATAAAAAACCATGTCCCCGTCTTTATCGCCATAAGCCAGGGCAAAACGATCTGCATAAAAATAAAAGGCATGGATGAGCTGGTTGGCCTGGCTTAAGGCCTCTTGTGTTTTGGCATTGGCTGCTTCAGTCTCCTGTAATGCCTGTAGCGTTCTTTGTTTGGCATTGATCGCTTTTTGGCTGGATATTTCTGCCTCGGTTTTGAGTTGTTCAATAGCGTTGAAAACAGTCAGAATTTTAGCCTGAACTTCGTCGGCTTTTGCGGGGCAGTGTACCATAGCTGTACTGTAAGCATTGATGGCAGCCTCAAAATCGGCTTGCTGTCCTTTTCTAAGTTCTTCATCTCCTTTATTAATGTAATTTTGATAATAGGGGCAATCCACCTGACCTGTCAGTGACAGGCTCGTAATCAAGAAAAAGAATAAGAACAACTTTTTCATGGGTATGAATTTGATAATATACTTTTTCATTTTTTCATAAGTAAGGCTTTTGCCTTTTCAAAACCGGAATGTGTTATCCCGGCCACTTCAAGGTCTTTTATATACTGTAATAAGACCTCCTCCCAGCTTCTGTCCTCACCTGGAAAAATTTGTCCTTCCCACCTAAGAAAAATTTTTTCTGCTTCTGTCCATTGATCATTGAGTAAGTACCCGAGAGCAAGGTTGGCTTCCAGGCCATAGGCATCCGGCATTAACTCCAGGTGTATTTGTGCAGCAGTTATAGCCTCCTCGGGACGACCGGAAAAAAGGGCATAAATATTCAAGTAATACCAATTTAAATAAAAACTTCCGTTTTCTTCAACAGCTTTTACCTGAGCATTAAAAGCTTGTTCGTATTTTCCCTCATTGAAATATTGCAGAGCCATGGTAGCGTAGTCAAAGTCTGAGTGAATGAAACAATCAGGTAAGAAACTTTTGATTTTTTTTAACTCTAACTCGGCCAAGGGATTATTTCTCAAGTCCAGAGTTGTCAGCCCATAAAGGAATTCTGTTTCGGCAGGCAATGTGGTCAATTGGTTATCAGACACCCATAGGGTCCCAAGGTTATACAGGTTTTTTATACTGTTTGGCAGGTTGATTAACCGATTATTATTGAGATTCAGAAAATACAGATTGCCCAGTTTTCCGATTTCTTCCGGTAGACGAGTTAATTGATTATTGGACAAAATCAGTTGACCGAGGTAAGGGAGGTTTCCGATGGTTTCTGGGAGATAAGTCAATTGATTTTGATCAAGATTGACTAACATGAGGCTAAAAAGGTTTCCAAACTCTTTGGGTAATTCGATTAAAGCATTCTGGATACAATAAAAGTTAATTAAGCTTTTGAGTTTGCCAAATTCTTTTGGGAGGACTCTCAATTGATTATTCGACAAATCAAGGGTGTTCAGGTTTTGTAAATTCCCGAATTCTTTGGGTAATTCAGCTATTTTGTTAGCGCTTAAGTTGAGATAATAGACACGCTCCAAACCTCCAATTTCCCTGGGTAAATGGGACAATTGATTTCCATTTAGCCAAAACGTATGAACCTGCCGGAGTTGTCCGATTTCAGATGGCATGCTTGTCAATTGATTATAAGATAAGTCCAGGAACTTTAAGTCGACGAGATTTCCAATTTCCGAGGGTAAACTGGTCAATTGGTTTATTCCAAGGTATAAGTGATTCAGGTTTTTAAGATTTCCAATTTCAGGAGGTAAAACGGATAATTGATTTTCAGTTAGGAAGAGGGAGTTCAGTTTTTTTAAATCGAATAATTGCGGCGGTATGTTTTTTAACTGGTTGCCGGATAGGGCCAGATAAATTAAATTGTTTAGGTTTTTTATTTCCATTGGCAACTGGGTTAAATGGTTGCTTTCAGAGAGCAGGTAGTTCAGGTTGATACATTTTCCCAATTCAGCGGGTAAATTCCTCAGTTGATTATAAGAAAGGTCAAGATAATTCAGTTTGCTGAGCAAGCACATTTCAGCTGGTAGGTTGGTCAGTTGGTTTGAACTTAAGTCGAGATATTGTAAGTTTTTGATATTTTTAAATTCAAGGGGTAAGTTTTTTAGCAGGTTTTTACTTAAGTCGAGGTAGTTCAGGTTTTCAAGTTTGCCTAATTCTACAGGTAACTGAGTGAGTTGGTTACCGTTTAGGTTGAGCTGACTAAGGTTCTTCAGGCTGCCTATTTGCATTGGCAGTGAGGTTAAGGCGTTATCACTCAATTCCAGTAATTTTAAATTCCCCAACAGGGATATTTTTTTGGGTACGTTCGTTATCCTATTTGAATTCAGGAATAAAATCTCCAGTTGGGAATGGTTAAAAATCATGTCCGGAATTGAATCCAAATTTTTCCCAGCCAAATCCAAAGCAGTAATATTTTCATCAAGTTCATTAATATCATAAGCTACAGCATAAGTATTACCAAGGGTGTCCAATAAATAATTTTGCGGATTATTCCTGTATTTCACTTTCGCAAATCCCTTCCAGCCAAATTGTTCTGCATTTTCCCATCGACCCAGTTTGGTAACCTGCCTGCCTTGTTTGTCTATGAAGTAAAAGGCTTTTTGGCTATTTTTCTTCCCATATGCCAGCGCATATTGATCATTATAAAAATAAAAGGCATTGACGAGTTTATTGGCTTTGTTCAGAGCTGCCTGTGCTGTTTTTTTGGCGGTTTGTGCCTGTTCTAAAGCCGCTTCTGCTATCCTATTTTCCTTAATAGCGTTTGCTCTGGCCTCGTAGGCATCCTTTTTTAATCTGTCTATGACTCTAAAAACTTCCAGAATCTTGGCCTGTACTTCCTCCGCCTTTTCAGGGCAATGCAACATGGCGGTACTGTAGGCATTGATGGCAGCTTCAAAATTGGCTTTATTCCCTCTTCGTAACTCTAGATCCCCTTTTTGTATATACCTGGCGTAATAAGGGCACTGACCTTGCCCAAGTAAAGACAAGGAAAAAATAATGAATATGAAAATGGCCAGAATTCTCATATGCTATTTCCTTTCAATAGATCATTGCTCATTGGTTCTCATCACCTTGATTTTTTCTTCCAAATATCTTATCTCCCGGCTGAGGCTGTCAATTTTTTGGTTCTCCAGTTCGATGACATCTTCATCTGCGTTATACCTTTCAAAAGCATTCCGGTTGCGTTGGGCGGTGTTGATCTCTCCCTGGTATCTTTTTATTTCAGAATTATAATTGTCGATGAGGTTGTCCTGAGCTTCTGTCCGGGCTTTTTCAGCAGCCTGCTTTTGTTGGATGGCATTGTACCCAAAATAAATGGCAGCTACCAAGGCTATGGTAGCGGCTATCAATCCCAGCAACGCTAAACGCGTTCTCTGTTTCGCCCGTACCTCATTAGCCTGAGCCTGTTCCTTAAGGTGTATTTCCCTGGCGATTCGTTTTTGGGCTTTTTCTAGTTGTTCGAGTTGTTCTTCCTCTCTCCGTTTATTTCTGGCTTCCAGGATAGGAGATACGAGCCGGTCATGGGACAACTCATAAGTGTATCCTCCACGGATAAAAGGTTCGGACCGCAACAGCCGGCTGTCGACGAGGCGCTCCAGTAGTTTTTTTTCGACACCGTACTCTTGCCGGATGAAGCTTTCGTGCAAGGTGAGCCGCATAGCTTCTCCCTCCGATACCAATCCTTCTTCAATCAGCTTCCGGGCAGGGATTTGATGCTTTACCGGCAGGTTTTGGATTTTTTCCAGGTAATATTTTTTAACGACGTCTTCAGGAGCACCAATGTGTTTTAAGTCAAGGTATTTTAACTTTTTCTGGGCTGCTATATTACGTTCATAGTACTCGCAAAGCATCTGTAATAAGATGCCTTCCACTCTTCTTTCCTTATCCTGCTCGTCCTTTAGGTAATCCATCAATACATCCAGCGCTTCCGGGCTAAATTGAAAGGGTGCTGTATTGAAGTCACCTATTGCTTTGGCTGGCTCAACGATGGCTGCCCGGGCATCTTGCCGAGTCAATGCTTTTAATTCATAGGTATGCCGAAGCACCATAGGCAGGTAATCTTTCAACCGGTCAAGCAGATGGATGCGGTCGGAACGGATGGCAAAAAGGATGTGTGCTTCCAAAGGTTTTTCCAAAGCCTCTTCTTCCTCATCGGAAAGGATATCCGCATCTCCTGCCATACTGAGAAAACGCAATGGAATATCGGTGCCGGGCAACTCGGACAGTTCTTTTTGAAATTCAATTATTTGTTCTTCGGGATAACTGAACAGCTCTTCAAACTGATCGAACATCAGTAGGGGATTTTTGTCATGTTTCTCCCTGAGTTGGTGACTTTTGGTGTAATACCATAATGAGTTGTCACCGGGCAATAACTTATCGAGCAAGGTTGGGTGGTTGTCCTCACGGGCAAGCACCTCTCTGGTGGTTTCCAGAGGTGTTTTTGTAGCTCCTTCTGTCCACGCACCAAATCGGATAACAATGGGTGCAAAATCTCCCTTTTCAAGACAAAGTGGAATAATACCGGCATTGAGTAACGAGCTTTTTCCCAAACCACTTTTACTGTAAAGAACCATGAGTCGTTGCCAGTTGATGGCACGGTACAGATTAGTGATATCCTGGTTCCTGCCAAAGAAGATATCCCGTTGATCTGAAGTAAAAGGCGTCACTCCAGGGTAGCGGTATTTTCCTGTATGGTGTTTTTCCTCTGGCATGATTAGCGGTATTTCTGTGCTTCCGTGATCAATTGTATCAGTGATTCTACAATTTTATTGTCTTCGACGCTCAGGTCCCTGGAGTCGATGGTGCCCTTCATCTCTCTTTGGCGAAGCAGGTGAAATCGGTTGCTCAGTAACAACAGACTGTTAGCCAGGTCGTGTGTGGCTGGTTTCCGGTGATGGAGGAAGGTTTTCAGCCGATCGAGGGCTTTTCCGGTTTTGGCCGTCGCTACCAGCTCTATAAGTTCTTTTTCAGTGGCATCGGGTGTAGCGTCATTAATTTCCCCGATTGTCGGCAGTGGTTTCAGAATACCCGCTGTCTCACTTCGCTGGTACAGTTCCTCGATAAATGCTTTGGCACTGGCATCGTAAAAGTCGATCTTAAATTCCTCGGTATAAATTTTCTGGAGGTTTGGATTTTCAAATTCCTTCAAAGCAATGGGCTCAATGTCCTTGAGTTTGGGAGAGATCAGCGATAATACCCGCAGTAGTAACTGGAAATACCATTTTTCATAGGGCAGTCCCAAAAATATATACCTGTCAAAACTATCCAGCCATTCTTTCAGTTCCACATTCATGCTGTTGCCGATGAAAATGGAATTGAGATAGTCGAAAAAGTTTTGGTGAGTCAGCAACAGGCTGTTGGGGTTTTCAATATTGCCAATCAGGTTGTAGATGAGAGGATTGTCAGGAGAAGGTTGTTCAAAGTATTCGCTTGCTTTTTTGTGAGGGATGTAAAAATCCCGCTGGTACTCCAGACCCAATACATCAAAGGTGCGAGCGAGTAGATTATCCGGCATGAGGGAGAAAATGGCAGGAAACGGCAAGCGCGCAATCTTTTCAAAGATCTTTTCCGTTTCTGGAAATTTTTGATCATAAAATTTCCGGATGGCGCTGATCACTTTAAGGCGACCTTTTTTAAATAAGAAGAAACCATCAGCATTGTAAACGTGAATTTGAGGGTGGTTGGGGTTTTCTGCATCCAGCCACAAGCGCAACGCTTTGTTGTGATTGTTCCCATCAGAAGCTTCATAGATGCCTTGTCCGAAAAAAAGCATGCATTTTTGTCCCTTCAGGGATTCAATAATGTCATCCCAGTCAACCTCATTTAGAAGAATTGTTTGTACCTGATTTTGGTCTTCCATTTTAACAAGGATTAAAGTAATATGAGGATAGTAAATATACAGAATTTCCCTCTTAATTCCTTATAATCAGGCTATTTTGGATTAACTTATTCGCTGTCCAGGTCCGGACTTTGTGCTTCCCTTTCAGGATTTTCTTCAGGCTCTGAATCTGATTCAGCTTCCGCATCGGTTTCGTCCGGAGGCTCCGGTATAGCTTCTGTCAGCCAAAAGTTATTGATGCCTTCTCCTACAATCATGGCTACAACACCCGAATTAAGAAGTTCCAGCAGTGAGAGGAAGGTTACGATGGCATGGATTCTGTTTCTACATTCTCCAAAAACACTTTTGAAAGTAGCTTTTTTACCTTTTTTAAGGCTTTTGAGAATCCTGGTTTGTTGATCTTCGATGGTATAATCAAAACGAATGATCTGGTGTACGGTTTTGGGATGTGTGTCATCAAAACGCTGAACTACCTGCTCAAAGGCTTTGAGTAGTTTAAAGAGATTGAGCGATTCCAGTTCGGAATCCACCAAAGCTTTGGTGGCGATGGCTTTTAACTCTTTGGATACATTGCCACGAGGATTCTTTTTGGAACGTGCTTCCTCCATTTCCCGCATTTCCTCCAATACGCTTTTGTAGCGTTTGTATTCTAAAAGTCTTTGGATCAGTTCTTCCCTTGGATCAATTTCATTTCCTTCTTCATCCAATTGTTTTCGCGGGATCAGCATTTTAGCTTTGATGCGGCACAGAGTTGCAGCAACCAGGATGAATTCACTGGCCATGTCGATATTCATCCGTTCCATATGCCGGATGTATTCGAGAAAATCATCCGTCACTTTGGCGATGGGGATATCCTGAATATCGAGCTCATCCCGCTCGATAAAGAATAAAAGCAGATCAAAAGGCCCCTCAAACTGAGGCAGTACTATCGTATAGGAATTATCCATCGCCTGCAAAGATAAACGGATATAAATTTAAAATGTAAAATGCAGAATTTAAAATGTAAAATGTAAAACGGGTTGGCTGTAGGAATTGTTACTCCCCCTTCAAAAGGCTTAAACACTTATCTACAATCCTCTAAAAGCCTAAATATCCAACTCTCTAAAAGTCTTATTACTTTTGTACCAAAACCTGCTTCATGAAAGGAAAGCTATACCTTTTCCCAACACCATTGGGCGACAACGAAGATACGCTGCACACCATCTTGCCGTATGCAACAGAAATCATGCATCGGCTCGATTTTTTTATTGCGGAAAGGGCACGTACAGCCCGCAGGTTTATCAAAAGTACCGTCCCGGAGCGTCCTATCAGTGATCTCACAATATTTGAACTGGATAAACATGATCCCACTAAGGGTTTATCTGGATTTTTAAAGCCTGCCCTGGAAGGTCATGATGTGGGGTTGATGTCCGAAGCTGGTTGCCCCGGTGTAGCTGATCCCGGAGCAAGGGTGGTCAGTCTGGCGCATAAAAATGGCATAGAAGTAGTTCCGCTGGTTGGACCTTCGTCACTCTTGCTGGCACTGATGGCTTCCGGGATGAATGGTCAGTCTTTTTGTTTCCATGGATATTTACCCAACAAAGACAATGAGTTGATCAGAGAGGTTAAGCGACTGGAGACTTTTTCTGCCAAATTCAATCAAACCCAACTTTTCATAGAGACACCTTACCGGAATAAAGCCATGCTGGAGGCATTGATCAACAACCTCAGCAATACAACCCAAATGGCGGTAGCCGTTAATTTAACGCTGCCGAACCAGGATGTCCGGTCTATGACGATTGCGGATTGGAAAAAACATAAAATTCCGGACTGGCACAAACAACCTGCTGTATTTCTGGTTTATGCCGGTAAATTAGAGGCAATGCAGAAATAAAAGATTTTGATTAAATTTAGGTTTGTTTTTTGACGAAAACCAACCTGAAGCCTGATGTCTGATCAAAAAATCTACAGTCTTGGCCTGACGATGGCCGGCGCTGTCTCTGCCGGTGCTTATTCCGCGGGTGTACTTGATTATTTGCTGGAGACCCTTGATAATTGGGAGAAAGCCAAAGCTGCAGGCGAAAAAGATGTTCCCAACGATTACAAAGTGCAAATAGAGGTGATGAGTGGAGCTTCCGCCGGATCTATTGCCGCAGGTTTGACAACCCTTTCCCTGATCGAGTTGAATCAACCGGAAATTTGCCCGTCAAATAAAGAATGATTATGAAAATTTTTAAACTCATCGCTTTGGGGCTGGTTTGCACCACGGCTTTTTTTACCTGTAAGAACGAAAAAGAAGAACTGCTTCCCAATTATGTTCTCTTGGTTCCGGAAACCAATGCTGAACCTGAATCTGAAGCCGTTCGGCTATTAGCGGAATATTACCAGAAAGTCACCGGCATGGAAATCGCCATTAAATCATCGGCAGGTCCGGAAGAAAAATTTATCAGCATCGGAAAAGGACTGGTTGCTGATCAATGGAAAGACAGCCTGTTGCACTTGCATGAAGATGGTTTTATCATCGGCGTGAAAAATGGCAACGTAACCATTGCCGGGAATAATCCTCAAGCGGATATTTATGGGGTCTGCACCTTTCTGGAGGAACACTTTGGGGTGATAAAGCTTACGGCAACCGAAGATTTTATTCCGGAATTGAATAGTATAAAAATCAAGGATGGTTTTCAACAATATGAACCGGCTTTTGATTTCAGGAGAATGCTTTTTCCGGTCCGTAGTGATGAAGCATATCGCCATTGGTATAAACTGGACGAACTGGACGATTGGGGAATGTTTGTGCATACCTTCCAACACCTCATTTCCCCGGAAGTGTATTTTGAGGAGCATCCGGAATATTTTTCTCTGATCAGCGGCCGTCGGCTCCGGGATGCGCAGTTGTGCCTGAGTAACCCGGAGGTGATTCAATTGCTCATTCAGAACCTGGGCAAGGAAATGGCCAAAAAGCCCAACATGCAATATTGGTCCGTTTCCCAGAATGACGCGATCAATTATTGCGAGTGCGATCAGTGTTTTGCCCTCTATGAAAAGTACGGAACCATTTCAGGTGCTTACATTCAAATGGCGAATGACATCGCCATGGCTTATCCCGACAAGCAGATTTCCACTCTGGCTTACCAGTATACCCGATCGGCACCGCAAAATATCAGGCCCTTGCCGAATGTGAATATTATGTTTTGCTCCATCGAATGTAACCGTTCCATGCCGTTGTCGGAAGACGAGCGGAGTGCCGACTTTGTAAAAGATATGCAGGACTGGGCGGCGCTGACCAATAATATTTTTGTCTGGGATTATGTGGTGCAGTTTAAAAACTACCTCACGCCTTTCCCGAACTTTCATGTGTTACAACCCAATATTCAGTTTTTCAAAGACAATAACGTCAATATGATGTTTCAGCAGGGAAGTGGCGGCAACTGGTCTGATATGGCTGAATTGAAACAATACCTCATCGCTAAAATGTTGTGGAACCCGGATGCGGATGTTGAGGCACTGACGGATAAGTTCCTCAAGGCTTATTTCGGTCCGGCAGCAGAACATATCCGTTCCTATTTTGACTTAACCCATAAGGAATTGAAAAAACATGCTAAAGAGGAATTTCTGGATATCTACGGCTTCCCCATGAATTATACCGATTCTTATCTGACCCCGGAATTGATGGAGCAATATAAATCCTTTATGGATAAAGCCGAAGCGGCAGTCAAGGATGATGAAATACTTTTACAACGGGTTCAAAGGACAAGGATGCCGGTAGATTTTGCCTATGTCGATATCGCGCTCAATGGTGGTTTCGAGTCTTTCTCCATCCTCGAAGATACCGGTGAGGGAAAAGCTGCACGCCCTGAAATTATGATCATGTTGAATAAACTGGTGGAGTATTCCCAAAGGCAGGATAATATTCGCATTAATGAACGCCAGTTTAAGCTGCCTGCCTACAAGGAGTATGTCCTCAATAAAATCCAGCGAATGACGGTAAAAAACCTGCTTGAAGATGCCGGGTTGGAATTGAAAACCACGTTCAGTGAAAAATACCCCGTCGGCGGAGTCAAAGCCTTGAATGACGGTTTGCTGGGAGATCTCGATTTTCACAATAACTGGCTGGGTTTTGAAGGGCAGGATATGGTGTTGGAAGTTGACCTTGGAGCAGAAAAGGAGTTTTCAAGGATCAGCATAAATTTTCTCAAGGCAGTCAATTCGTGGGTTTTCCTTCCAGTGAACATAAATGTTGAAGTGTCTGAAGATGGTCAAAATTATGCTTCTGTTGCCCAGGTTCAGGGAGATACGCAAGATCAGAACTACCTGGTCAAGAGCATTCCTTTTGATCTTCGTTTTGAAAAACAGACAGCCCGTTATCTCCGGATTACCGCTGAATCCTTAAAGACCTGTCCTGACTGGCACAGGGGTTTTGGAAAACCTTCCTGGATATTTGTCGATGAGGTGGTGGTGATGGAATAATCAGACGTTAGTGGCAGTTTCAATTTGCAGAACCAGTACCAGTTTTCAGCTGGCGATACCGGCAAAGACTAATTGGCGGACTCCCATCCGCCTCCCGGGGCTGACAAAGACAAGGATAAATGGCGCAGCGCATCTTCCTATTTGTTTTTTTCCGGCTACAACTTCATTCTCCTGGCCACCCACGAACTGGACACAACGCCGAAAATGGCAATGGTAATGGAACTGGCAGGCATCAGGATGGCTGCTATAATGGGAGATAAAATTCCCTGAACGGCAAAGCTCAAACCGATCACATTATAGATCAGCGCCAGGCCATAGGCTGCATAGACCAGGTTGACCGATTTTTTGGCATAATCAGCCATTTTGGGTAAGGACGAAAATTTAGAAGCGTGCAAAATTGCATCACTGGCAGGTGTGAAATTATTGATGTTTTCTGATATCACGATACCGATATCACTCTGTTGTAAAGCTCCGGCATCGTTTAGTCCGTCACCGATCATACCCGTAAAGATTCCTTCAGCCTGGAGTTTTTTGATGAATTCAAGTTTGTCCTGTGGACTTTGGCCGAAAAGGACTGCTCCGTTTTGTTTGAAAATGGGTTCCAGGAAAGCCCGTTCGCTGTCATTGTCCCCGGAGATGAGGTATGTCTTCATCTGCTCCTGGAAGTCGATCAGTACTTTTTTGAAACCTTCCCTATAGGTATTGGTGACGGTGAAAGACCCTTTAACTTCGCCATCTATTTCAATAAACACACTTTTAGCCTTACCGTTATTACCGGAGTCTACTTCAAGAAATGCGGCAGATCCCAGTCTTAAACGGTGGCCGTTAATTTCCCCCTGGGTTCCCTTGCCTGTAAATTCTTCGAAAGCCGTGGATTCAGTAAGCACATAATCCGGGGTGGAAATGATTTCGGACACTTCGAGACTTCCCGCAATTTGCCTGCTGAGCGGATGAATGGATTTGGAAGCAAGTGCCTGAACCATTACCTTTTCTTTATCTGTCAGTTCTTTGCCTTCATAACTGACCTTACTTCCGGTAGAAAAGGTCAGGGTGCCTGTTTTGTCAAAAACCACTGCCGCCATATCTTTCAGCGATTCGATGACCGAGGTGTTTTTTAGGTAAAACTGGTGTCTGGCCAGTACACGCAGCACATTCCCAAAAGTAAATGGAATAGATAAGGCAACTGCACACGGACAAGCAATGATCAGAACGGATGTGAAAGCATTGATGGCAATAGAAGTGTCAATGCGCAGCCAGTATAAGAGCGTTGAAAAGGCAATGATCAGAATTACCACCGTAAATATTTTCCCGATCCTGTCGGCAATGCGACTGGTCGTATTGGGGGCTTTTTTCTCAAAAGCTTCATTGTTCCACAATTGAACGAGATAACTCTGGGATACTTTCTTGGTAACCGTAATTTCAATGGCATCTCCCATCTGGCGCCCTCCTGCATAGACTTTGTCACCGGCATCTTTGGAAACAGGTTCCGCTTCACCGGTGACGAAGGCGTAGTCGATATGTCCGGCCCCTTTGAGGAGGAGCCCGTCTGCTGGAATCAACTCACTGTGGCGGACCAGTACAATATCTCCTGCTTCAATTTTATTGATGGAAACGGGGCGTTCCACACCGGCATCCAAAACGGTGGCGGCAATGGGGAAATAAGATTTGTAATCCCGTTCAAAGGACAGCCGGTGGTAGGTCTTTTGCTGGAACCATTTTCCGACGAGCAGGAAAAAGATCAGGCCGGCAAAACTGTCGAGGTAGCCTGCTCCGTTATGGGAGAGGATCTCGTAAACACTGCGGCCGAAAATACTGATGATGCCCAGGGAAATGGGAACGTCGATATTTAATGTTCCCTGTCTGATGCCCAGCCAGGCTGAGAGCAGGTAATCGCGGGCACTGTAGAGCAAAACGGGAAGTGCCAGCAAAATGTTAAGATACCCGAACAAGGATTGAAACCAGGAGTCTGAATCGGGATCCAGCCCCAGGTATTCCGGAAAACTCAGCAGCATGATGTTGCCAAAAGCGAATCCTGCGATGCCGAGTTTGTAATAAAAGGACCTTTCAAATTTGAGTTTGTCCTCATCCTGGTCAAGGCTTCCCAGGTTGATTTCCGGTTCATAACCAATGGAGGCCAGTAATTCTACGATTTTTCTCAGGGTAGTATCCCTGGTGAAGGTCAGAAATATTTCCTTTTTGAGAAAGTTTACCCTGGAAACGGTAATGGATTCATTGAGTTTATAAAGATTCTCCAGTAGCCAGATACAGGAAGAGCAATGGATTTGAGGCAGGTAAAAAGTAACCGTTGACTTTTCATCATCCTGGTAGCTGATCAGTTTTTCGACAATGTTTTTTTCATCGAGGTAGTCGTATTTTTGTTGTTTTCGACCTTTAAGGCTTACCCCGGCGTTTTCATCGATTTCATAGTAGTTGCATAAGTCATTTTCATTGAGAATCTCAAAAACCATCTTACAACCCTGGCAGCAGAAAAATTTAGAATCAATACAAATAGTGTCGTCCGGGCATGGTTCACCACAGTGATAACAAGGGGTTTGCCCTTTCGGGTTTGATGTTTTATGTATTGTATCGGAGGGTTCCATAGATAAAAATTACCTCAATTATATTGCTTTAATTATATTTGTTTCCAAATTGAAAGAGGACAAAGTTAGAAGCAAAATTGGCGCCATATTCATGACATTAGTCATTTTTTTGTGTGACAAAAGTCATGCTTGCGTTTTTTTTCACTTTTTATCTTCGCATCTAAATTAATATTACTTCGAGTATGAAGGTCATTTTTTTGCTCATTTTTATTAGTCTCATAGTAGCCTTGGGGTTCCTGGCTTCCTTTTTTTGGGCGGTAAGAAGCGGGCAATACGATGATGATTATACGCCTTCCGTTCGGATGTTGTTTGAAGACGACAAGCCCAAAACGGAAGAGTAATAAACACAATAATTCATAATTAAATTTTACAATTCGTAAAACCCAACGAAAGATGTCTAACAAAGAACAGTTTTTTTATGACAATGGGATCGTTAGAAAGTTCGCGCTGGCTACCATAATTTTTGGTGTGGTGGGGTTGTTGGTCGGTTTGATAGCCGCTTTTCAGCTCTATATTCCTGCCTTGAATTTGGATACTCCGTGGCTCACTTTCGGTCGTATCCGTCCATTACACACCAACGCAGCGATCTTTGCCTTCGTTGGTAATGCCATTTTTACCGGGGTTTATTACTCCCTGCAACGATTGCTCAAAGCGCGGATGTTCAGCGACTTTTTGAGTAATTTTCATTTTTGGGGATGGCAGCTGATTATTTTAGGTGCTGCGATTACCCTCCCGTTAGGAATTACCTCCAGCCATGAGTATGCCGAATTGGAATGGCCTATAGACCTTGCCATTGCCGTCGTATGGATTGTTTTTGGGATCAATATGATAGGAACCATCCTCAAGCGCAGAGAACAGCATATGTATGTGGCTATCTGGTTCTATATTGCTACCTGGGTTACCGTAACGGTGCTCCACGTAGGTAATAACCTGGAAATTCCTGTTACCTTGTGGAAGAGTTACCCTGTATTTGCAGGTGTTCAGGATGCTTTGATTCAGTGGTGGTACGGTCACAATGCCGTGGCTTTCTTCCTGACTACACCCTATCTGGGGTTGATGTATTACTTCATGCCTAAAGCGGCCAATCGTCCGGTTTATTCCTATAAGTTGTCCATCATCCACTTCTGGGCGTTGATCTTCCTGTACATTTGGGCAGGTCCTCACCATTTATTGTATTCGTCTTTGCCGGATTGGGCACAATCCCTGGGAACTATATTTTCTATAATGTTGATTGCACCTTCATGGGGGGGGATGATCAATGGTTTGTTGACGCTCCGTGGCGCCTGGGACCGGGTTCGTACAGATCCCATTCTCAAATTTATGGTGGTTGCGGTTACCGCTTACGGTATGTCAACCTTTGAAGGCCCCATGCTTTCTATCAAGAGTATCAATGCCATTAGCCACTTTACCGACTGGACCGTAGGTCACGTACATATCGGTACTTTGGGATGGAATGGTTTCCTCACCTTTGGTATGCTTTACTGGCTGTTGCCAAGATTGTACAATACCAAACTACACTCCTTGTCTCTGGCCAACACACACTTCTGGCTGGGTACATTGGGTATCTTGTTCTACGCAATTCCATTGTACTGGGCAGGATGGACTCAGAGTTTGATGTGGAAGCAATTCAATCCTGACGGAACTTTGGTTTACGGAGATTTCCTTGAAACTGTAACCCAGATCCTTCCGATGTATATCCTGAGATCTGTAGGAGGTACCTTATACTTCGTTGGATTTTTGATCATGGTTTACAACCTGTACAAAACTATGGCCAGCGGTAAGGTGACGGCAAATGAAGCTGCAGAAGCTGCGCCAAGACCTGTAGCTCACAAGAAACACGCAAGCGAACACTGGCACCGTCCATTTGAGCGTCGTGGAGTTCAGTTTACTATTTTGACACTTGTTGCTATTTTGATCGGAGGTGTCGTTGAGATCGTTCCTATGGTTTTGGTAGAATCTAATGTACCCAAGATCGAATCTGTTAAACCATATACGCCACTTGAACTGGCAGGTCGTGACCTCTATATTCGCGAAGGATGTATCAGTTGTCACTCTCAGATGATCCGCCCGTTCCGCTCAGAAACAGAGCGTTACGGAGATTACAGTAAATCCGGAGAATTCATTTATGACAGACCATTCCTCTGGTCCAGTAAACGTACAGGTCCGGATTTGGCCCGCGAAGGAGCAGGACGTCTCAAAAAGTCCAATGCATGGCACTTTAGTCATATGGAAAATCCACGCAGTACTTCTGCAGGATCCATTATGCCAAACTATCCCTGGTTGATAAAGCGCGAGCTCGATACATCCACCATGCCTGGTAAGATCAGAACACTGCAGTTGCTTGGTACGCCATATCCGGAAGGATACGATCAGATTGCTGTGGATGATCTGAAAAAGCAGGCCAAACAGGTTGCTGATAACCTGCGGGAAAATGATATTGATTTTGAAGGCCTTGAAAATCGGGAGATCATCGCTATGATCGCTTATCTCCAGCGTCTGGGTACAGATATTACACCAGAGATCGTAGAGTCTAAATAAAAAACTTACGGGGGAATGAAATCACATTTCCCCGTAATCAAATAAAATTTAATTCAATGTTTAAGTATATTCTTGAAAGAGCGGGCGATATAGAGTGGATGGCTGTCATGCCTTTGGTATTGTTCGTGATCATTTTCATTTTTATTGTCTGGAGGGCAATGACACATAAACAGGAATTTGTCGACCGTATGGCTAATATGCCGCTGCAAGAAGATGATACTTTAGAGATTGAACAGTAAAACTAATTCAAAATGAAAAACATCAAATTTAAATACGCTTTAAGTGTTGTAGCTGTCATGCTTCTGGGGGTGCCTGTGCTTATGGCTCAGGAAACGACTTATGCCCAGCCTGCATTTTGGGATGACACCTTCGGTATTATGGTGATTGCAGGTGCCGCGATCGTTGTGGTGGCTGCCTTTGTTACCGTATTGCGCATGTTCTATTCGTTGATGAACTTGCAGGAAATGCAGTATTTGAAAGATGCCGGAATGGATATCAAGGAAATCCAGAAGAAACTGAAGGCGGAAAAGCCTTCAACACAGGTGATGAAGAGCCTCACCAAGGCCGTGCCGTTATCCAAAGAAAAAGATATCCTGTTGGATCACGACTATGATGGTATCGGTGAGCTTGATAATCCGCTGCCACCATGGTGGGTTGCATTGTTCTGGATCACGATTATTTTCGCAGCGGTGTACTGGGGATACTACCATGCCTTTGATAAAGGCCCCGGTCAGGAAGAAATGTATGCAACGGAGATGGAAGCTGCTGAAGCCGCTGTGGCTAATTATCTCAATGAGCAGGGAGAAGTGGTGGATGAAAATTCTGTGGTTGCCTTGACCGACGCATCTGCCCTGGCAAGAGGTAAAGAGATCTTTGAATCCAAATGTGTTGCTTGTCACCTCTCTGATGGCGGAGGAAATAATATCGGACCAAACCTCACGGACAATTACTGGATCCACGGGGGAAGCATCAAGAATATTTTTACTACCATCAAATACGGTGTAGTTGAAAAAGGTATGTTGGCCTGGGAAACTCAACTGGGACCTGCGGATATGCAGAAGGTAGCCAGTTATGTCAAATCCCTCGTTGGTACAACACCGGCCAATCCCAAAGCGCCACAAGGGGAACTTTACGTTGAAGAAGCAGCCCCACCTGTTGAGGATGCGGCAACTCCTGCGGAAGGAGATCCCGAGGTTGTTGACGGCGTAGAAGGACAGGAATAAAAAAATGGTTTTTAGTTATAATTTAAAAATGAGCGGGTCAGGCTTTTCTGCCCGCTCATTTTTTATTTTATCTTTACAAAAGAGATAAATTTCATTTTGCGAAGTGACATTTGTCACTAAATAATTTCAGGTAAAATCCAAATTTTGCATACGTTACCAAACATCTGAACACACACATAAAAAAATGGAATCTCAGAATCAGCCTATAAAAGACACCGAGGAATACCGGGACCATATTGCGACGATTGATGACCGTGGTAAAAGAGCCTGGATTCATCCCAAGAAACCTAAAGGACGCTATACAAGATGGCGTACCATTGTCAGCTGGATTTTACTGGCTTTCTTTTTTATCGCTCCCCTGATCACTATCAACGGAAATCCGTTATTGTTGATCAATATATTCGACCGTAAATTTGTGATCCTTGGAATACTTTTTCCACCACAGGATTTTCACCTGCTGGTTTTGTCCATGCTGACCGGAATTGTGTTCATCATTCTCTTTACGGTTGTTTATGGTCGTATTTTCTGCGGTTGGGTATGTCCCCAGACCGTTTTCCTGGAGATGGTCTTCCGGAAAATAGAGTACCTGATCGACGGAGATTATAAAGCTCAGATAAAACTGGCGGATGCTCCCTGGAATTCACAAAAGATATTCAAGAGGATCGTCAAGCATGCCATTTTTATCGTATTGTCTGTCATTGTGATCAATACTTTTGCCTCTTATTTGATAGGGGTTGACAATGTGAGGAAGATCGCATTGGAGCCTATTGGCCAGAATTTCGGACCCTTCATGGCGATGATCCTTTTTTCAGCAGCTTTTTATTTCGTATTTTCGTGGTTCAGGGAACAGGTGTGCATCGTGGCTTGCCCCTATGGAAGGCTCCAGGGAGTTATGCTCGATAAGAACAGTATCGTGGTTGCTTATGATTATAATCGTGGAGAACCCAGGGGTAAAAAATCAAGAAAAAAAGACGAAGGAGAACAGGCTCCTGCTTTGGGGGATTGCATTGATTGTGGTTTGTGTGTAGCTGTTTGTCCGACAGGGATTGATATCCGCAACGGAACTCAGTTGGAATGTGTGAACTGTACTGCCTGTATAGATGCCTGTGATGAGGTAATGGATAAGATCGACAGACCCCGCGGTTTGGTCCGGTATGATAGTCTGAAAGGTATTGAAGAAGGTCAAAATAAGATTTTCACAACACGGGTAAAGGCTTATACCGGAGTCCTGACGGCCTTATTGGTACTTGTTTCATTCCTTTTATTAAGTCGTTCAGATGTTGAGTTACTCGTTTTGAGGGCCCGCGGAACGCTTTACAACAAAGTTGATGAAACGCATATCAATAACCTGTATAACTACGAGATCATTAATAAAACGACGAAATCCTTCCCTGTTGAAATGGAAATTGAAGGAGACTTCGGTCGCATTGAATATGTTGGAGGCAACCCCCCTGATTCTATCAGAGAAGGGGTTACCAAAGGAACCTTCTTCATTATTGTTGAAAATGATAAAGTGAAAGACCGGAAGACAGATGTCAAAATAAAGATTTCTTCCGAGGGTAAATTAATTGATAAAGCAAATACAACCTTTATCGGGCCTTACAGGTAAGTCCCGAAAAAAGGAAAAACTTAACAGATGAAATTGAATTGGGGCACAGGAATTGCCATTTTTTATACCTCTTTTGCGCTGTTTATGGTTTTCATGGTTATCAGGAGCACCTATTATGACCATAGCCTGGTTTATGATGATTATTATGCAAAGGATCTGGCCTACCAGGAGCAATACGATAAGGTTAAAAACAGCAACGAATTAGCGCAAAAGCTGGAGATAAAAAATAACGGATCTGAAAGAACGGTTGAATTGACTTTTCCTCAGAATTTCAAAAATATCAAAGGGAAGGTCCAGTTTTACAGACCTTCAGGATCAGATAAGGATTTTGTAGTAGATATTGATAATCCGGAAAATGGAAAAATGTTGATCCCGGTGTCAGATGCCATACCCGGTTACTGGATTGTCAAGGTAGACTGGAGGGGGGATGGCAAGCCTTTTTACGACGAAAAGAAAATTAGAGTTTATTAAGTACATGAGCTGTAGGAGGGAAGTTGATTTTGCGGTTTTTTACCTTCGGCTTATGATCTGAAATTTAATTTATGCTTTGGACGGCTTTTACTATTGGCTTATTCGGAAGTTTGCACTGCGTAGGGATGTGCGGGCCGATAGCCATTGCTCTGCCGTATAAAAAAGAGAATAAACTGGTAATGGTTTCGAGTGGGTTGCTTTATAATATGGGCAGGGTAACCACGTACAGTTTCCTGGGATTGTTGATTGGCCTTATCGGGAAAGGCGTTTTTTTAGCAGGATTTCAGTCATGGTTGTCCATTGGCCTGGGGATATTGATGTTGGTCATTGCACTTTTTGCCATACCGGTTGAATCTAAAATTGCTTCTCTCGCCTTTGTTAAAAAACCGTATACAAAATTACAGTCTCTTTTGGGCCGTTTTTTAAAGCAAAACAGCTGGAAAGCACTTTACCTGACGGGTGTTTTGAATGGCTTTCTGCCTTGTGGTCTGGTTTACCTGGCCATTGTGGGAGCCGTATCTATGGCTTCTCTCGAACAAGGCGTTGCCTACATGGCCTTGTTTGGATTGGGAACGATTCCTTTAATGTTGGTTGTTTCCCTGGCCGGAAGTGTGGTAAGTATTCGTTTTAAGACTCTGGTCAGAAAATTGTATCCTGTTTTTATGGTAGTTTTCGCCGCTTTGCTCATTGCCAGAGGACTGAATTTTGAGGTGCCGCACACTTTCAATTTCTGGGAGTCGGCACAAGATGTACCTATGTGCCATTAATGATCACTGCTTTCTCTGAAAAAATTTAATAAACTTTTTCAATGTGGGTCTGACATCTGAAAGGTTGGTATACAAGAAGTGTGACGCTTCTGATGTTGAGGATTATCTCCGTTTTGGCACCAATGCTGAGGTGATGCGCTATGTCACCCCTAAACCTATAAGCCGGGAACAAGCCATTTTCAGGTATAAAAAAGCATTGGCTGTCAATAAAAAAAATAAGAAACTGGGATATTGGCTCGCTTATGAAAAAGAAAGTAATGAACTCGTGGCTTACCTGAAAATGGTTGATATCTGGCAGGGGTTTCATGAGATCGGTTACCTGGTTTTACCCGAATATTGGGGAAACAACTATGCTTCCGAATTGGTTTGTGCCCTGGTGACTTATGCCGCTACGCTGGAAAGTGTTCCGGTTTTAATAGGGATTGTCCAGGTGGAGAATGTCGCTTCCCGGAGAGTGCTTGAAAAATGCGGTTTTGAATTTTTGAAATCTGGTATGTTTGAAGGGGCAAAAGCAGATTTTCTTAAACGGGACATTGTTTAAAAAGTATAAAAATCACCTGGGTTTATTAAGTTTGCGCTTCTAAATTTATTGCACCATGATGCTCATCGACGGTCCTTATGTCTCTGATTTTCTTAAGTCAACATTACGCCAAAAACAAATAGAGGTAATCGAGACCCTCATAGCCAGACAGTTGCTCGGCGAGGGCTATAATTTTGTTTCCGAAGGAGATGCCATAAAACGATTACAGGCGAATCCGCACAGCAGGATTTTTTCCAATTCCGAGAATTCCATCGCATGGGTGGACCAGAACCTTTCTTTCCGTAACACACCGGAAAAAGTAAATATTTTCAAAGACAAGGTGAAATTCCGGCAGCTGCTAAAGAGTATTTATCCGGATTATTTTTTCCAAGGGGTAGCCCTGGAAGATCTCGACTCTGTTGATGTTGATAAACTTTCTGTTCCTTTTGTCATCAAACCTGCTGTTGGTTTTTTCAGCATGGGCGTTTACAATGTTTACCAAAAGGAGGAATGGCCCGAGGTCTTGCTGGCTATCAAAAAGGAGGTGGAGTCCGTCAAAGGATTGTATCCCCGGGAGGTTATGGATGCCACTACCTTTATCATAGAGCAACACATCCAAGGAGAGGAATACGCTGTTGATTGTTATTTTTCAGATTCCGGAGAACCTGTTGTGCTCAATATCATGCATCACCTGTTTTCCTCAGGGAAAGATGTGAGCGACCGCGTTTATATTACTTCTCAGGAGATTATTCAGCAGTACAAACCCGTCTTCGAAAACTTTCTGAATCAATTGGGGCAATTGGCAGGGTTGAAAAATTTTTTGATCCATATTGAGATACGGATGGATGGCAACGGCCAGATAATTCCAATCGAGGTTAATCCCATGCGATTTGGTGGCTGGTGTACCACTGCGGACCTCACCTGGCACGCCTACGGGTTTAACTCCTACGAATATTTCAATGAAGGTAAACGGCCGGATTGGAAACAGATATTCAGAGAGCGGCCGGATGACCTGTTTAGCGTGATCGTGCTCGATAATGGTTCAGGCATTCCAGGCCAGGATGTTCAATCTTTTGATTATGACCAAATGTTGAGTGGCTTCCAAAAGCCGCTTGAATTAAGAAAGGTAGATTATAAAAAATTCCCCTTGTTTGGTTTCGTTTTTGCCCGGACTTCGAGAGATAATATGGAAGAACTGTTCCGGATCCTTCACTCTGATTTAAAAGAATTTATCCGGCACAAATAATGATCGCCCTCGCCCCCGTCAATCGTTCACCGTTATCCCTTAATCCACCACAGCTGTCACCTCAATTTCAACCAGCATCTCCGGATCTACGAGGGCAGACACTTCCACCATGGTTGAGGCCGGTTTGGTCTCGGCAAAAAACATGTGATGTGCTTTGGCAATTTCCTCCCAATCCTTGATGTTGGTGACGTAAATGCGGGTACGTACGACGTCTTCAATGCCGCTGCCCAGATTCATAAGTACATCCTCGATCTTGTTGAGAATATACCTGGCTTGTCCAAAAGCACTCCCTTTAGCAACGACTTGACCGTCAGACACCGCAGTCGTTCCTGAAACTTCAATGGTATTGCCAATTCTTACTGCACGGGAATAACCTACGATGTCTTCCCATTTAACTCCTGTGGTGTATTTTGTTCTTTCCATGGTATAAAGATACGGAAGTTGGGAATATTCGTTGGCGTAAAATTATTTGCGCCGGGGAAATTTGATTCTCTGAAAATCAACTAAATTAGAGGGAATTAAATCATTCAATTATTTGTTGAAGGTCAAAAGGGTTTTATGCTATGCTGATTTCAAAGGGTTCCGGCATACAGGATTGATTTTATCATACTTCTTGGATATTACTTTTCAGCCCTTATCAGCTTGAATCAAATAGATTAAGTAATGAATTTGTAAAGTATGGAACTGGAAAAACTAGGCTATAATGAAGACCTGGCAGCTTTTAGGAAAGAAAATAATCTCGAAGCCTTTGAGTTAGGCAGAATTTCTGCTGAACATAAGGAACGGTACATCGTTAAAACAACTGAAGGCGAATATCATGCTGAGATCACCGGGAATATGCGGTATGCTGCCCAAAGCCGCGAAGACTTTCCGGCAGTAGGGGATTGGGTGGCCCTGAATGTCTTTGATGATCTGGCCATTATTCATAAAATATTTCCAAGATATTCGGTACTCAAAAGACAGTCAGTCGGAAACCAGGGGGCTGTTCAGATCATCGCTGCCAATATAGATTATGCCTTCCTGGTGCAGGCTGCTGACCGGGATTTTAACCTTAACCGGCTTGAAAGATATCTCACCATTTGTTATGATTCGGGAGTACAACCCATCGTAGTGCTGAGCAAAACCGACCTGCTGGAAGAACAGCTTAAAAATGAATTGGTCTCTTTGATCCGGGCCAGGGTAAAGGAGGTATCTGTTTTAGCAATTAGCAATGAAAATATGGAAGGGCTGTCCGAAGTGAAAGCCATGATCGAAAGTGGAAAAACCTATTGCTTGCTGGGATCTTCCGGAGTTGGTAAATCAACCTTGTTGAACAACCTGGCTGAGGTGGACCTGATGAAGACTAAAATGATCGGTGAAGGAACTCAACGGGGAAAGCACACGACCAGTCACCGCGAATTGATTGTACTTCCGGAAGGAGGCATCATTATTGATAATCCGGGTATGCGGGAAGTAGGCATCGCCGATGCCGGAGAAGGTCTTCAGGTTACCTTTGATGAGATCAGCAGCCTGGCCTCAGCATGTAAATTTAAAAACTGCACCCATACCAGTGAAATAGGTTGTGCTGTAATCGCTGCCGTTGAAGAGGGCGATATTAAAGAAGAAGCCTATGAGAATTATCTCAAAATGGAGCGCGAAAAGGAACATTTTGAACTTTCGGTTGCGGAACGGAGAAAAAAGGATAAGGCATTTGGGAAAATGGTAAAAAACGTAAAAAAGGATATTGGAAAAATAAAACCTAACAGAGATTAAAAAGGAGATAGAATTCCTGAAAATTTAAAATTATGTCCACCCTTACCACCGTTAATGATATCCGAAGAACTCTCAGCCTGGGAAAAACCGAGGCTGCTATTGCCATTTTTGAAGACTTGCTGGAAGGAAGTCCCAAAAAGGATGACCTGGTCATACAGACCGGACGCTGGAATAATGTCGAACAACAATACAGGGAAGGGCTGATAACGCTTGAGCAAAAAAATGTTGCTACTATAAAACTATATAAAGCGCTCATCAACCTTGTCAAAGAATTGGAAAGGGAAAGTAATCCTGATTTCGCACAGGTAGCAGATTTTAAATCTTATCAGGTCAATGTTTATTTCTTTGCCTGTGATTTTGATGTAGCTCCTTTAAAAAACAAGATAATCCGTCAAAATAAACGCCAGGATATTTTTGAATTCCAATTTGTCAACTGGTCGCTATGGTCTGGCAGGCTAGCCCTGGAAGAAGAAGTTAAAGCGCAACAATTCACCAAACGACTTTCCTTTGTCGACAGCGTGATCGAAAAAGTGAGACAATTCCCGCACAACACTGATGTAAAAAACACCATTGATCTCGTAATTACGTCCCTGCCTATGCCAAAGAATTTTTATGCCTGGAATAACATGGAGCGGGATGGCATCGTCATCAGCGCCGGCAAAATAGGAGCTGTTTTCGGCACTGATGAGGCCATGACCAACTCGATGGTCGTCAGGGTGATGCAACGCATGCTGATTTTTGCTTTACGAATACCCGGTTTGCAGGCTCATGAAGCTACCCGCGGTTGTGTTTTCGACCTGACCGTTGATATCCGGGAGTTGAAACATTCCATAGAGATCAACTACTTGTGTAAGTCCTGTGAGCAAATTATCGCTGCCAGCAGGCAAGGAAAAGGAGTTTTGAAGCAGATCAATAATTGGGTAGATAATCTAATTTTGGAAGCCTGAAAATTAGATTCCTGATCATATTGATTTTGAATTCATTCAATCATCGCCCTGAATAACCAAAATATTCCGGAATTTACTCATCGTCAGGAATGGTGAAAATAGCTTCAGCTAAATTTTATGGCCAAAACCCGGGGAAAAAAGCTAATAAATGGTGAAGGGAGTATTGACAAATATTACCCAAAAAGGTAACCTATCGCTCATGCCTCATCCTTCAAAATCAGTATTGTCTGGTAGACAATAACAACTGAACTAAAAGTAACCATCACACCGATCATAGCAGGAGAAGGGTACATGGCCGATAGTCCGAGCAGAAAGAGTATGAAGAGAAAGATGATTGATAATTTTATCGAGATATTCATCGCTGGTCAATTTTGATGTTTTTATTTTGGGAATAAAAACATAAACGTCAAATTCAGTCTCAGAGTTTTAACCACTACAAAATGCCCCTATGGAAACAGCCTTAAACAAATCTGGGAAAAGAGCATTTTGGTCTCCCATTCGTTGGATCGTCATTGCAGGGGTGATATTTTTTGTTGTTGCCGGCAAACTGGACATAATTAATGCGTGGATTTATATTGTTATTTTTGCCCTCGGTGGGGTTGCCAACGGCCTTTTGTTGAAAAAGAAGTCACCTCAGCTGCTTAACGACAGAGGCGAAATTAAACCTGGAATTAAAAAGTGGGACAGGGTATTCATCTTGCTTTATTTTTTTACAAGCCTGGTCATAGTGCCTTTTATTGCCGGTCTGGATCATCGTTGGTCCTGGCATTTGCTGCCTGCTTTCTATTGGTATTTGGGTATTTTGCTGTACCTCTTCTCGCTCGGACTAACCACCTGGCCAATGATACACAATCGTTTTTTTGAGGGATTGGTCAGGATACAGGAGGATAAAAATCATACTGTGGTGAAGACAGGGCCTTATCGTTTTGTCCGACATCCCGGATATGTGGGAATGTTGTCGGGGGCTTTTGCGATGCCTTTAGCTTTTGGTTCCTTCTGGGCGCTGATCCCTGCCACTTTTATGGCGGTTGTGGTAATTTTACGTACCTGGTTTGAAGATAAAACCCTACGCGAAGAACTCGAAGGCTACAAGGCTTATTGCCAGGAAGTGAAGTATAGGTTGATTCCGTATTTATGGTAGTGCAATTGGGTAGAAAAAAATGTAAATTTGTTAGGATTCCAAAGGTGCTGATTAACTAACCAAAACAAACATTGAAATGGAAAAAGCTTATAAAAATTGTCAAAGTTGCGGCATGCCGCTCAAGCGTGATAAGGCAGGAGGTGGTACCAATAAAGACGGCAGTAAAAGCCTGAAATTTTGCTCCTATTGTTATGTTGACGGAGAATTCCAAAGCCCCGAAATTGACACCGCTGAAAAAATGCAGGCTTTTGTGAAAGGTCAACTCAAATCCATGGGCTGGCCAGGATTCATCGCCGGCTTTTTCACCAAAAATATTCCGGGACTTGAGCGGTGGAAGCAATAGCGTTCTTCACAACTCCTTATTTAATTTGGGTTTATGATGAAATTCGTTCATACCAACATCATTACAGATGGTTGGCAAAGGCTTTCTGATTTTTACATAAAGGTGTTCAATTGTAAACCCCTGCTGCCTAAGCGGGATCAAAAAGGGAAGTGGCTTGATAAGTTAACTGGAATCCAGAAAGCACATCTAAAGGGAATTCATTTGGTGCTACCCGGCCATTCAAAGGATTCCCCTACACTTGAGATTTACCAATATTATCAAAATAAAGGTATCCCTCTACCTGAGTCTAATACCAAAGGTAATGGTCATATTGCCTTTGAAGTCGATGATGTTCGGGCAAAACTGGCTGATGTCCCCCCTGCCCCCATATATAAAAGCCAAGGGATCGGGAAACGTGACAAAAAAATCACTACTTTTTTATATAATAAATGAGATAACAATGAATAAAGTAAACCTCACCCAAAAACTATCCATGTTTTCAGACTACTGGAACCCTCATGTCGTTGGGGAATTAAACGGTCAGTATGTCAAATTGGCGAAATTGAAAGGGGAGTTTGTCTGGCACAAACACGACAATGAGGATGAGTTGTTTTATGTTGTCGATGGAGCGTTGAAATTGGAGTTCAGAGATAAAGTGGTAAATTTGGAGCCGGGAGAATTCATCATTGTGCCCCGGGGAGTAGAACACAGACCGGTTGCCGAAGAAGAAGTTTCTGTTATGTTATTCGAACCTAAAGGAACTTTAAATACCGGAGATCAGGTTAATGAGTTGACCCGTAAAGACCTGACAAAGATCTGAAATATGAGACCCTTGTTTTTTAAGATCACCCTGCTGCTTTTGATCCCCGTTTTAGGCTGGAGCCAAAATGATGTAGAATTAGTAATTGAAAACGCGACCTATCGCCACAAACAGACTGTCTTTCGTATTGACGTACATTGGCAAAATAACACAACAGATACCGTTTCGCTGATCATCCCCCAGATGGACCAGTTTAAAGGAAACCTTTCCAATTTGGGGGGAACAGAATATGTAGGAGAATTACAAAAGCCTTATACTATTACTTTTCGTCAGGAAGGAACTTGTGAGGGACAAAAAGATTATACACCAAGGGAATTAGCAACCAGGAAGTCTCATTTATATTCCTTTCAGGTGGTTACTATCCCCCCAGGAAGGAAATCCAAAAGAATAGTGATCAGCTTGTTTGCCAACCATAACTTTTGTACCGAAAGCAAGTATTTTGCACAGATCAGTTACGATCCTCAATATGCAGCACTGACCAGCAAGCAAGTCAAAAAGCTGCAAGCTCATAAGCAGGCTTTCGATGAGATCCAAGCCGAAGTCAAGCAGTACCTCAAAACTGAAGGTGTGCCTCTCGAACGGCGAAGACCTTCCCGGTCTTTAATGGAAACTATCCTTAATAGTAACAATATTGAAAGTCTTGCCCCTGTCAATTTTTCGACGGCTGAGGTTGAAATTGTAAAACAGTAAGTTATGAAACAAAAGATTTTTGCCTTGTTTTCTGTCCTGATCTTTCCACTTTTCGCTATGGCGCAGGAGCAGCAGGATTACGAATTGATTTTAGAGGAACCGACTTATAAAGTTGGAGACTCGAGATTGAGTTTTTTTCTGACCATTCAAAATAATTCCCAAGATACCCTGGTGATGGTAAGACCTACCTTTAATCACTTTAAGGAGCATTACAATTTTCAACCCATTACTATTATTGGAGAAATCCGAAAACCTTACAGTCTGGACTTGATCATAAAACAGGATTGCGAGGAAGAAACAGAATTGATGGCAGCAGTTCAGGATTATCCCCAAATGGTCTATTTTTATAAGGGCAATTTGGTGAGTATCCCTCCTGGAGAGAAATCCCGCAGGCATAGTGTATTTGTCAATTTTGCCGAGTATGAATTTTGTGAAGAAGGAATTTACGAAGCCAGGGTTGTCTATGATCCTGAATATGAAACCCTGAGTTCCAATCAGCGAAAATTCCTCCTGGATAAAAAGAAGGAATTTCAAACCATGGCTGGCAAGGCACAAAAATATATCGACAAGGAAAATCTTTCTCCCGATTCCCTCACCAGTGCTGGAACTTTGTTGTATCTGGTTTTGGATAACGACAAATTTCTCCGATCCATTACCCCGGCAACCATCACTTCATCCCAAATTCCTTTAAATCGTAAATAATGGCTGTTCAACATTTGAAAAACGGGGAAATGATGATTGTTCGGGAAGCTCATGAAAATGATGCCCCGGAGATCCTCGCCTATGTTCGGCAAATAGGAGATGAAACGGATTTCCTGACATTCAATAGTGCGGAATTTAATAAAACCCTTGACGAGGAAAAAGACATCATTAACAGACATAAGCAGGCTGAAAATCAAATCTTCCTTGTTGCCGAAATTGAAGGAACAATCATCGGTATTCTGAATGTTTCCGCTTCTCCCCGGCGTAGATTGAGGCATGTTTGTGAATTTGCATTGTCCGTTGCAAAAGCCCATTGGAATAAAGGCGTAGGTGCTGCATTAATGAAATATATGCTCAACTGGGCAAAACACAACGCCATTATCAGGAAAATAAACCTTAGAGTGCACGAAGACAATAAGTCAGCTATAGAATTATACAAAAAGTTTGGCTTTGAAAATGAGGGGCGTTTGCGGATAGACTTTTTTTTGAATGATAAATTCAGTGATGCAATTTTGATGGGATTAATTATTGATGAACTATGAAACTGGTAATAATTTTTGGCCCGCCGGCAGTTGGTAAAATGACCGTTGGACAGGAACTTGCGAAGCTCACCGATCTTAAGTTATTCCACAACCATATGTCGCTTGAGCTGGTCAATATTTTTTTTGATTTTGGAACTCCCCAACTTGGGCGGCTCGATAAAAAGATACGTTTTGCTATTTTTGAGGAGGTGGCTGACAGCGACCTGGAAGGACTCATATTCACTATCGTTTTAGCCTTCAATTATCAGGAAGATCTGGACTATCTTAACGAGATTGTTGCTATTTTTGAATCAAAAGGTGCAGAGGTTTGTATGGTTGAATTAAAAGCGGATTTGCAAGAACGTTTGAAACGGAATAAACAGGAAAGCAGGTTGCAGAACAAAGCTTCCAAGCGTAACCTTGAAGTATCCGAAAAAAACCTGCTGCAGTCGGATGAGATGTATCGTATGCATACCGTTGATAATGAGCTGGCCAACTGGCCAGTGTTGAAAGTTGATAATACAGATATTGGCCCGCGGGAAGTTGCTGAGCAGATAGTGGCTTTTTTCAGCCTTGGCAAAAACGATGAATTATAAACTTATTTATGCACTTCCATTCCACAAAAGAGCTTTCTACAGATCAAAAGGAACAAAATATTTTGGATTTGTGGAATTGTGCATTTCCGGAAACGATCGCTTTGGAAGGGGTGGAAGGCCTTGAACAGTATCTTGCCAGACTTGACGATCACCACCATATTCTTTTATTAGACGAAAAGGAAATCGTTAAAGGATGGTTCTTCGATTTTATCCGGGATGAAGAACGTTGGTTTATCATTATGGTAGCACCCGAATTACAAGGGGGAGGCTGGGGCAGGAAATTAATTACGAAAGCCAAAGCCACCAATGAAATACTCAATGGCTGGATCGTTGATACCCAAAACTATCAGACCAAAGGCGGACAACCTTACCTGCCACCTGTTGAATTTTACAAAAAACTCGGGTTTGAATTTTTTCCGGAAATAAAGCTGGAATTGCCGCAAATCAGTTCCATTAAAATTACCTGGCGAAAGAACTTGAAAAAACAGTCCGAAAATGGATAGAATAAAATTACAGATCAGACCAACAGTACCCACGGATTTTGAGACCATTCTGGATATCCAGCGGCAGGCCTTCCCCGGTGAAGATGTTGCAGGTTTGGTTGCCGGGTTATTGGTTGATGAGTCGGCAAAACCCACCTTGTCTTTGCTTGCTTTGAAAGAGGAGGAACCTGCCGGTTATATTTTGTTTACCAGGGCAACCATCGAAGATGTACCTGAACAACCCCTGATTCATATTTTGGCTCCTTTAGCGGTAAAACCGGATTTTCAGAAGCAAGGCATTGGAGGCAAATTGATCGGGGAGGGAATAAGGCAATTGAAAGAGCAGGGTACTGAAATGATTTTTGTTTTGGGCCATGAAACTTATTATCCGAAATTCGGTTTTATTCCTGATGCCGGTCAAATGGGGTTCCCCGCAACCTATCCTATTCCGGAGGAAAATGCGGGTGCCTGGATGGTATTCCCATTGCACAAAGGAGCTTTAAAGGGTCCTAAAGGCAGAATTGTCTGTGCTGATTACATGAACAGTCCCGAGCATTGGAGGGAATGAAACAACCATAAAAAATATTTCTCATTAAAATCCAAAACAGGATAACCATGAAACCGAATATTTTGTTTTTTTCAATTTTTACATTGTTCTTGCTTTGCATTGCCTTCCCTATTTTTGGGCAGGAAAAATTTGAAAGGGAGTTCGGTATTCAAGCTGCAGAGGTTCCCGGGGCAGCATTAACATTTATTGAGGGGTGTTTCTTTGACAACAAAATAAAATGGTACAGGGAAGAGAGCCAGGACGGAAATTCTTTTGAGGCCAAGACCAAAAGCTCCGGGAGTTGGTACAGTATAGAATTTGATACTTTGGGGGCGGTAATCGATGTCGAAAAAAAAGTAAAAACCAAACATTTGTCGCTTGAGGAGCAGGCTAAATTAACCACGGCACTCTCCAGAGAATTCGCGCGATTCAAAATTAGCAAGATCCAGCTGCAGTGGAAGGCATCACAGGAGGTGCTTTGGGAATTGATTAACGACGGAGACAGCCAAAAGAACTTTTATTTTGCCTACGAATTGATGGTCCGTGCTAAAAAGGACAAATTTTGGGAAACCTATGAAGTATTGATCAATCCTGCCGGGGAGATTTTAAAAACATTGGAAGTAGTCCGGAGAGCAACCGACAATATCGAACAATAGCTTTAACCCTTTGCTTTAATGAAAAAGAATAGTCTACTGATATTGGGGATAATTTGGCTGGCAGGTTTAAACGCCCAACATAGTTTAGTGGGTGGTTTATTGCCCAAAATCACCTTTTCTGAAAAAGTTTCGGAAAAAATTAAACTGGTCCAGAGTATTGAATCCAGGCAACATTTCTTCGAATCCGAATCCGAGACAGGTAGTCGTTTTCAATACCAATATGTACTGACAGATTTCACCAGCCTGGTTTCATGGAAGATACGAGCCAATCAAAGTGTGAATGTCGGATATATGTTAAGGCTTAGAGAAGGAGAAATATTCCATCGTTTAATTCAGCAATACAATTTCGTGCAATATTTTGACTTTTTCAGGATGGGGCATAGGCTCGCTGCCGACCAAACATTCTCGAATGAAAGCGAAACAAAATACAGGGGTCGATATCGGATAACTTTGGAAAAACCATTGTCCGGAGCTAACGTGGATCCCGGAGAATTTTATATCAAACTAGGGAATGAATACCTTTGGGAGATATCGGGATCAGGAAGTGATGTGGAAATTCGTATTTTGCCAATGATGGGATATGAAATATCCAGCAAAAGTAAAGTGGAAGCAGGCATAGATTATCGGTTGAGTGAAATTACCAGTAAGAGCTCTGATAATGCTTTGAGGCTTGGTTTAACCTGGTATCAGTCTTTCTGATAGGAGTTGTTCAGTACAATAGCAACAAATCCTCCCTGGTGTTGTTAATAATCTACGAATGAAAAATCAAAATTTACCATATGAGTCAAACGCCTGTACTGAGGTTATGGAGTTTATTAAAGTTGTATAAGCCCGAACTACGGCAGATCTACGCTTATGCCATTTTTAATGGGATCGTGAACTTGTCACTTCCATTGGGAATTCAGGCCATCATCAATTTTTTACAAACCGGGGAAATGACTTCTTCCTGGGTTATTTTGGTTGTTTTTGTCTTGATAGGCATAGCGCTTACAGGGATCATCCAGGTTTACCAGTTGCGGATCGTGGAAAACATCCAGCAAGATGTTTTTGCCCGCTCCTCCGTCGAATTTGCCTTCAGGATTCCGAAGATCAAATTTTTACAACTCGATAAAATACACGCTCCCGAACTGGTCAACCGTTTTTTTGATACCCTGACTATCCAGAAAGGGTTGCCTAAAATTCTGATCGACTTCTCCCTGGCTTCTTTTCAGATCGTTTTTGGATTGATTTTATTAGCCATATACAGCCCTGTTTTCATCATCCTTGGGGTAGTCCTTTTTTTTATTCTTTGGGTGATTTTCAGAATTACCGGGAAGGCCGGTCTTGAGACGAGCTTAAAAGAAAGTAAGTACAAATATCGATTGGCACACTGGCTGGAAGAAGTAGCCAGGACGAACAAAAGTTTTAAAGTAAACGCCTTTAATGAGCTACATTTAGATAAGACCGATGAGATCACTTCCGGTTATCTCATGGCCCGGGAAAAACATTTTGGGGTTTTGTTAAACCAGTTTCGCTACTTTATTGCCTTCAAGGTTATCGTTGCTGCAGGTTTGCTGCTGCTGGGGGGATTTTTGGTATTTAGGGAACAAATGAATATCGGGCAGTTTGTAGCAGCTGAAATCATCATTATCCTCATCATCAATTCTGTAGAAAAGGTGATCCGGGTAATTGAAACGATCTATGATGTACTGACAGCCCTGGAGAAGATCGGATATGTTACGGATCTGGATTTAGACCGGGAGAACGGCCGTTTGCCTTTGTCTGTGGATAAACCCATAGCTGTGGAAGTGCAGAATTTAAGTTTTAGTTTTCCCGATATGAAAACGAGGTTGTTTGATAACCTGAACTTCAAAATTCCTGCGGGCTCCCGAGCTATTTTTTCCGGACCTACAGGAGCCGGAAAATCTACCTTGTTGCAATTAATCGCCGGCGTGCAGCCCCCAGAAGAGGGAGAAGTTCTTTTTAATGGAATATCTATTGATAATTACGATAGAAGCGAGCTATATAATGTAACAGGAATCTCTTTTTCCACCAATGAGTTGTTTGAAGGAACCATCAAGGACAATATTCTTATGGGCCGGGATGTGTCAGATGATAAATTGCTGGAGGTAATAAATCTTTTGGGGTTAAACGAATACGTTTCAAAGCAACCCGGGGGTATTTACTGTCCCATTGATTCGGGTGGCAGGAGACTGCCCAGAAGCCTGATTCAAAAGATGCTGATTGCCCGAACGATTATCGGCGAACCCAAATTACTTCTGATGGAAGATCCGCTGCAATTTGTGAGTGACGAGGAAAAGAACAGAATCATTAACTACATTATGGATCCGGCCAGGAACTGGACGGTCATAGTCGTAGCAGATTACGGTTATTGGAATCAGAAGTGCACACAGAGGATTGAACTTGTTAAAACCAAATAAGCATGCTGAATATTTCTGAAAATAGTATCATACCGAATTTGGATCTGAACAGATTCGATGCATTCAAGTTATTGAGAAAATCCAAATTTCGTCGTTTTCCTTTATTCCTGGGGGTGATTTTACTGATTGGTTTTTTGGGAAGTTTGTTTTTGCCCTGGACCCAGAATATCCAGGCAAAAGGTTATGTGACTACCCGATCTCCGGAACAACGCCCCCAGGCAATTCAGTCTGTCATATCCGGTAAACTCGAAAGATGGTATGTTCGGGAGGGGGATTTTGTCAAAGCAGGGGATACAATTATTTATATTTCTGAGGTAAAAAGCGAATATTTTGATCCGGACCTGGTAGCCAGAACAGCAGAGCAGGTTTCGGCAAAATCACAAAGTATTACCTCCTATGAAGGTAAAATGGATGCCCTTGAAAATCAATTCAAAGCACTGGAAGAAGGCCGGTTGCTGAAACAACAGCAGATAGAAAATAAAATAGAACAGGCACGGAACAAAATCCGGATTGACAGCATAGACCTTATCGCTTACAGAGCTAATCTGGACATTGCTAATAATCAGGTTGCCCGTACACAGGAGTTATACGATAAGGGATTGAAATCGCTTTCTGAATTACAGGAAAAACAACTCAAAGTACAGGAGGTCCAGGCAAAAGTTACGGTTCAGGAGAATAAATTTCTGAATCAAAAAAATGAATTGCTTAACCTCAGGATTCAACTGTCATCCGTGGCAAGAGAGTATGCAGATAAATTAGCCAAATCCACCTCTGAAAGACAGTCTGCCATGTCCGGAAAATTCGAGGCCGTTGCAGAAACGTCCAAGTTGAGAAACCAGTTGAGTAATTACAGTATGCGTCAGGAATTTTATTATATCACCGCACCACAGTCGGGGTATATTACCAAGACCATCAAAAAAGGGGTAGGAGAGATTGTTAAGGAAGGAACCGACATTGCGACCATTATGCCTTCCGTTTATGATCTGGCAGTAGAGGTATATGTCAGACCCCAGGATTTGCCTTTGTTGAAATCAGGGGAGGGTGTTCGTCTGCGTTTCGACGGATGGCCGGCCATTGTAATCAGCGGATGGCCGGAAGCTTCTACGGGCATATTTGACGGTCAAATTGCCGCCATTGATCAATTCATCAGCGATAATGGTTATTACCGAATATTGATCGTACCGGAGAACAGCAGAAAGGTGTGGCCCGAACAGTTGAGATTTGGTACCGGAGCCAATACCTTTATACTGCTTAATAATGTACCGCTTTGGTACGAAGTTTGGCGCCAGCTCAATGGTTTTCCGCCGGATTTTTACGGCGCTGATGAAAAGCAGGATGAAGTCAAATTGAAAGCCCCCTTAAAATCAGTAAAATAAGCGATGAGATTTTATTCCAGAAAATTGATCAAACCCGGGGACCTTAATGCCAGAAATACATTATTTGGAGGGGCGCTTCTCAGATGGATAGACGAGGAAGCAGGGATTTATGCCATGACCAAACTCGAAACCAAAAGTGTTGTCACCAAATATGTTTCAGAAATAAACTTTGTCAGCTCGGCCAAACAGGGAGATGTCATTGAAATTGGGCTTGGATTTCAATCCATTGGACGCACTTCCATTACTTTTTCCTGTGAAGTGAGGAATATCTTCACCAAACAGACTATTATTGCCATTGATAATATCGTATTTGTAAAAGTAGATCAGGATGGCCATGCAAGTCCTCATGGAAAAAATCTGGATAATTTACCTTTGGAAAAAAACTTTTAACGCGTGCACATGAGAAAAGTAACCCTTTCTATACCCTTTATCTTTGCACTGATACTACTGGTACAAATACTTCCTGCCCAGCAGGATTCATCCGTCCTGTCCTACAGGGCATTTGTTGAATATATTCTGGTTCACCACCCGATGGCCCGTCAGGCTGCCTTGAAAGATGAATTTGCCCGGGCCGAATGGATGGCTGCGAAGGGTAACTTCGACCCGGAAATATCCTCCGGATGGAGTGATAAATTTTTTGATGATAAACAATACTACAGACTTTTTTCAAGCCAGGTGAATATACCTCTGAAATATGGGCTGGAAATTTCCGGTGCCTACGAAAACACAGATGGTGTTTATTTGAATCCGGAAAATACAACCGATAGGAACGGCCTGTGGAGTCTGGGGGTGCAGGCCAATCTTTTACAGGGATTGTTGATTGATGAACGCCGGGCGGGCCTGGAACAGGCAGCCTTTTTTCAGGAAATCGCCGCCAATCAAAAGATCAATCAACTCAATGACCTTGTTTATCAGGCTACAAACGCTTATCTGCAGTGGCAAAGGGATTATTACACTCGCGAGGTTATCCTGGAGGCCATCGGTTTGGCAGAAACCTATTTTGAAGCCACCCGGCAATCTTACTTCAACGGGGAGAAAACTGCCATGGATACCCTCGAGGCACTCATCATCGTACAGGACAGACAAGCAGAGCTTATGACCAATGGGGTGATGTTGACCAAATCACAGCAAAACCTCGAAAATTTTCTGTGGAGGGAAAACCAGCCCTTGACTTTACAAAATGGAGTTGCTCCGGAAAAAGAAATTGCTGAAATTGAGGTGTTGGATACCCCTGTTTCTGTTGCCAATTTTCTCAATACACATCCATTGCTGCTTGAGAAACAAAACAAAAAAGCCTATTACCAGGTAGAGCAGCGCTTGAAAAAAGATAAGCTGAAGCCTAAGTTTAAAGTTAAATACAACCCTTTACTGGCAACTACTGAGCAAAGTCTTACCCCCTTGTTTTCCACCGCCAATTTTAAATGGGGATTTGATTTTTCAATGCCTTTGTTCTTGCGTAGTGAACGTGCCGGCTTGCAAAAAAGCAGGTTGAAAGTCCTGGAAATTGAATACGACATCCGGGATAAGAGTAACGCCCTGGAAAATAAAATCCAGGGAAGCCTCCAGCAGCAAAATATTCTGGAAGAACAGCTGGAAATACAACGAAAAAATGTAGCCGGATATCAACAACTGCTCGAAGCGGAAAATGAGAAAAACCGCTTTGGGGAAAGTTCCGTTTTCCTGATTAATAAGCGTCAGGAAAAATATGTTAACGGGCAAATAAAATTGATAGAGCTGTTGATGAAGTATAAGAAAGAACAGTTGAATTATCTTTATTACAGTAACCAATTGCTTTCTGTTTTTTAATCAAAAAGTGATCAGCTGCTGCACTGGCTGACCTATGAGATAAACCTTTTCGCAACTATTTTTTAAGTTTTTTTACTCATTTTTTGGAAATTAAAGAAGATACTCTTTAATTTGCATACTGAATATTTTAAATAGATAGTATGAGTTATTCATTGTCTTATTCCAAAGCGATTCTGGTGGTGATTTTTATCTCGGATAAAATACGGCAGGGCCAGTATGAATATCTCTCGACAGCCAGCATTTCCAAATTGCTGAATATTCCGAAACCGACTTTAGTCAAAATTCTTCAGGGACTTAATGCTGGCGGGATCATTGAAACTAAGGAAGGTAAACTGGGAGGGATTAGGCTGTCAAGAGATCCGGCAGATATTTCCTTGCTGGATATCCTGGATTCTATTGAAAAAGGAAAGGCCCTTTTTCAGACATCTTTCAATATCCTGGCAGAAGGGAAGCGGCCGGATAAAGCCCGGCAAACCTTGTCGGAGGTGTTTTTTGCTGCGGAGTCAAATATGAAAAATACCCTGGCCCAAAAAACCATTGATGACATATTGAAGGAGATGGGAAAATAATTTTTTTTAATCATAACTATATAAACAAAATATAATGTTTAAATTTTCTGCTTTTTTTTCATCGGTGCAGGAAACGGACTGGTACAGGGATTTTTTAAATCCCGTTATAGCTCAGGTGGAGCCTGAGTCGAGACTCCTCGACATAGGAACGGGATCCGGAAAATTGTTGCAGCGCTTAAGTGATCAGGGGGCTGTACAATGCACCGGGGTAGATACCAATGCTGCCATGCTATCAGAAGCTTCCAAAAAACTCAAGGGAAGCAATATCCCTCTGCTCAAAACCGAGCCTAACCAGCCTTTACCATTCGAGAATGCTTCCTTTGATTACATCACCTTGTGTAATGTACTATTTCTGCTAACTGAAGCGCAGGCAGTGGCTTTATTAAATGAAGCTTTCAGGGTGCTGAAGCCACAGGGAAAAATAATGGTACTGACGCCAACAGGCAAACCGGGCATTTTGAGTCAGGCATTCCAGTATAAAATGCCTGCCAATGCCAGTATTTTTATCTGGAATTTTGCTACGGCAAGAGCCGGACGGGTATGGTCTGAAAAGTCTGTTGCGGTTGAATATTCTAAGATCCATGGATTGAAATACCATGCTTCGGAACATCTCGGAGATTTGGCGCTCCTGGAAATATTATATAAATAATTTTTTTAACCTTAACTATATATTTAAAATATAATGTATAGTTACTAAATTCAATTAACATGTTTCAAAAATCAAATCTATTAATTGCCTTTCTGCTTTTATGCTCATTGTTGACAGCAGAAGTATCTGCACAAAAAACCAGTATTTCCCTGGAAATTGATCCGGCAACATTTGCCTTTAAGGGCTATTCAGCTCATATTCGGGTAGCTCCGGCCTCCTCAAAGCATTTTCTTTTGGGAGCTGGAATATATGCCATGGAAATGCCGGCTTTTATGGTAGACCTGAATAGTAAAAATAAAGGAAAAGGCTGGGAAGTCAGGCTTAACAGGGGGGTCGGGTTATTTGGGGAATATCATTTTCAGGAGGTGAACAGGAAATGGTTTACAGGTGTACAAACCGGTATACAGGAATTCAGGATTGGAAATACCGCCGGTGAAAATGAGGAGTCGTTTTCCAACCTTTTGTTTATGGGGTACACGGGATATACCTTCAAGCCATTTGATTTCAACCTCTATTTTAAGCCCTGGGCCGGAGTTGGATATACTTCGAAAATATCCGGGGAAACCAGGGTAGGTGATCTGGAATACGATGTAGCTCCTATGACATTTTTTCTTACGCTTCACGTAGGGTATACCTTTTAATGATTTCACAATTAGGCAAAAGTTGGTCCGGATAAGCTCCTTTACTTATTTCGGACCAATGCTGTTTGTCTCAGAAATTTTTCTTATTTTTAAATCGCAAACAAAAAACTTCTTTAGGAAAATCCCGCAACCCTGCGCTCAGGGTTTGAAATACCCGTTTTTTTACTTTTCTATCTGCTCTTCTGAATTCGTTATCCAGGCAAATTAAGAACACATGAATTTTTAAAACTTCAGCATAATCGTTGAAGCTTTAATATCTGTGTGCATTTAACTGAAAACCTTTGTGACAAAAGACTTAGTAACACCTAATTTTCTTATAAATCTCAAAAATTATGAAAAGAATATTCAAAATTCTTGGTATCCTGATCGGGGTAGTGGTAATTGCTGCCCTGGCGGGATTTACGATCATCAATTCCAAAGGGATTCCGACATATGAAACCGAGCCCAGAGATATCCAGGTTGAGGTAACTCCTGAAGCGGTTGAACGAGGCAAGAAACTTGCCCTTGTATTATGTGCCAATTGCCATAAAGATTCGGAAACAGGTAAATTAACAGGCATTAAAATGCTGGATTCTCCCCCGGAATTTGGCGTAGCTTATTCTCAAAACATCACGCAGGATCCAGCATATGGTATCGGCAACTGGACGGATGGAGAATTGATTTATTTACTTCGTACCGGGGTCAAAAAAGATGGTAAATATGCTCCGCCCTGGATGCCTAAATTGCCTAATATGGCGGATGAGGATATTTATGCCATTGTCGCCTTCCTGAGATCAGATGACCCCATGGTGGCCGCTGACCCAAAACCGGACAAACCCTGCGAGCCTTCCTTTTTGGCCAAATTGTTGAGCCGGATGGCCTTTAAGCCTTTGCCCTATCCTACAGAGACTATACCGATGCCTGACACCAACAATTTACTTGAACTCGGAAAATATCTGGCACACAACCTCGATTGCTCTTCCTGTCATTCCGCAGATTTCAAAACCGTCAATTTGATGGAACCTGAAAAGAGTGAAGGGTATTTCGGTGGAGGTAATACCTTGCTGGATATGGAAGGAAGAACTATTCAGACACAAAACCTGACACCCGATAAGGAGACAGGAATCGGGAACTGGTCGGAGGAGAAGTTTGTAAGAGTACTGAAGTATGGCGTAAAAGACGGTGAACCTGCCTTGCGTTATCCGATGATGCCTTACGTTAACCTTACGGATACGGAAGCCAGGGCCATATATGCGTACCTCAATACCATTCCGCCTATAAAAAATGATGTGGCAAGGACGTTTCACGAAGAAGAATAGCTAACTTTTTTCGTTTTTTTTGGAAATGAGCAAGTTGTCAACGCTATTTAGCGTCAGTTTAAAATAGAAATCACCCGACATTCCTTATGTTAAAGAAAAGATTGCTTTACGTCATTTAAGCAATACCTTGTTTTTTAGGTAAGAGATTTAAAACAGACCCTTAATCCTGCTGGCCGGGGCTTTGTCCTGATATTATGTCAGGAACAATGAAAAAATTGCTTAACTTTAATAAAACATTGAGGTTATGCATAGGCGTATTAATCAAAATATCCGCAGGCTCAAGGATAAAATTCACGAGATTCCTGCGGAGCAATTATCTTACAAACCAGCACCCGATAAATGGTCCAAAAAAGAGATTTTGGGACATTTGATCGATTCGGCCCTGAACAACCTGAGGCGGTTTCTGATCATCCTGTATTCCTATCGTAATTACGAAATAAGGCCTTATGACCAGGATTATCTGGTAAAAATCAACAATTACCAGGAGGCTGACCTCGATCATTTAATCGTCTATTGGCAATCGCTCAATAAACAGATTGCCTTCCTCGTTCAGGATATTCCTGTGAAAAAGCTGGAACACGAAGTCGTTATTGGGCCTGATGAAAAACGAACCTGCCAGTGGTTGATCGAGGATTACATCAATCATATGGAGCATCACCTGGATCAGATTTTGGATTTGGAAAGCTTTCCTCCAACGCATCACATCACCAAAGCACAAGCCATAGCAAAACTGGAAGATGCTGCACCCCATCCATTTGTAACCTTGTTACGTCATGGTGATCTTGAAGTGGAATATTATAAACCGGACAAAGTCGATAAACAACGACCTCATAAAAAGGATGAACTGTATGTTATTTCCAGCGGCTCCGGAGAATTTGTCAGGGAGGATTATCGCTACGAAGTCCATCCGGGGGAGGTGTTGTTTGTCAAAGCAGGAGAAGAACATCGCTTTGAAAATTTCACAGATGATTTTGCCGCCTGGGTGATTTTTTATGGTCTGAAGCGGTAATCGGGAACCCATAGATTTATCCAAAAGGATTCCGGTTGGGACATTTTCACCGGACAAAGACGGGGAGTGTAACCTCATTCACTTTAGGGGAGCCCTGTGGTTTTAACTAATTTTTTTATCTTGCTCGATATTAAATCCCGGACATGATGCTGTTTGGTTTCAGTTAATTGTGTCCTTTTATTTAAGTATCAACAAACACCTATGGCTGACTACGGCATCCTCTCTCTTGTACCTCCTGTTATTGCGATCATATTAGCTATTTATACGCGTCAGGTTTTTGTATCTCTTCTGTTTGGGATTTGGCTTGGCTGGCTGGTACTGACAGGGTTGCCCATTGATGAAGTCACCGGAGTGCCAATATTCCGGGAAATGGGCTTTGTTGAAGCTTTGTGGCGCGTGATCCGCCCCGTAAATCTTTGGGAAGGATCTATGAATACCATCCAGGCATTGGTGGATGTTTTTAAGGATGCAGGTAATACGCGGACCATTATGTTTTCGGCTTTGGTGGGAGCATTGATCCTTTTTATTCAGCGATCCGGCGGGGTAGAGGGGTTCATTGTCCGGGTGAACAGATTTTTGGAAAAATATGAAAAACGGCAATCGGGCAACAGCCGTGTGGTGGTACAAATTTTGGCCTGGATGACCGGGTTGTTGATTTTTGTAGAATCCAGTATTTCCGTATTAACAGTAGGAGCTTTGTACCGGCCTGTTTTTGATAAATTGAAAATTTCAAGGGAGAAACTGGCTTACCTGGCAGATTCCAGTTCTGCTCCTTCGTCTATAATTTTGCCTTTTAATGGTTGGGGCGCTTTCATTATGGGATTATTGGCTACAGATTTTGTCAACCCTTTTGGTGTGATGATGTCGGCGATGAAATACAACTTCTATCCTTTTTTGGCATTAATACTGGCTTTGATCCTTATTTTGAGTCGAAAAGATTTCGGACCGATGGCCAGGGCAGAAAAGCGGGCGAGAGAAGAGGGCAAATTGCTGGCCGATGGTGCGCAGCCCATGATCTCTGAGGAGTTAACGGAAGTGAAGACCAAGGAAGGCGTTCTCCCGAGAGCAAGAAATATGATAATCCCCATTGCGTTGATGGTATTGATGATGCCGGTTATGCTTACCTATACCGGATGGACAGCTGCCACGGACCAGATGCCTGATGCTCCTTTGATGAGCAAAATATTTTTTGCTATTGGCAATGGTTCCGGTTCCACTTCTGTACTCACGGCAGTTCTGGTATCCCTGATCTTTTCGATGTTCTTCTATGGAATCCAGCGAATTATGAAAATTAAGGAGATGGTTGATCTGACACTCAAAGGAATCGGTGGACTTATTCCTTTAGCGATATTGATGCTGTTTGCTTTTGCGATTAGCAGTTTGTGTAAAAATGAATTGGGAACGGGCATATATGTGGCCGGTGTTGCCCAGCAGTGGTTGTCACCTGCCCTGGTGCCATTTTTGGTATTTGTAGTAAGTTGTTTTATAGCTTTTTCAACCGGAACTTCCTGGGGAACCTTTGCCATCATGATGGCAATAGCCGTACCTATGGCCAGGGAAATGGACACCAATGTATATATGGCCATCGCTGCTGTAATGGGAGGTGGGGTATTTGGTGACCATTGTTCTCCCATATCTGACACAACCATCCTGTCTTCCATGGCTTCTGCCTCTGATCATATAGACCACGTAAGAACCCAATTGCCCTACGCTTTGACAGCAGGCGGTTTAGCAGCATTGTTTTACCTGGTGGCAGGCTTTCTGGCTTAGCAAGGTGGTTATGTGCCGAAACCACAAAGTCACAAAGGGCAAAAAAATCAATGAGAACTATATGCCTGTGTGTTTAAAACCATTCAATGGCCATATTTTCCAGGATGATTTCGGAAAGTAATTCCAGTTGGTCATTTTGGAAAGCCAAATCAATTTTGTCCAGCGGAATACTTCCTTTCTCTTTAGGTTTATAATTTTTAAAATCCTGAATAGTTGCTCCGACCACATTTCGGGCATTAAATGCTTCCCGGAATCGCATACCACCGCCATCTGTATGGTATTCATAGGCCAAATAATCCATGCGATAGGTTTTGGTGTCGAACCAGTAGATGAAAACATCATCAAAATCATCCCCGCCGCCTTTTTCCAGGAAACTGACTTGAATTTTATGATAGGATTTACCATTGATATCAACTTTCGCCAAATATTTGGCCTTAACTGCCGGGTCATTCAGCCGGAAGGGAAGGAAGGCAAAATAAATAACAGAATTGACCGAATTGCTGTATGCTCTTGCCTTTTTATCCTCTAAAGCTGTTGTATCCCCGTTGGTTAACCTGGTGAATCCTTCATTGGTTAGTATGTCAATTATGTCTTCTCCCTTTTCGGAGGTAAACTTTCGCTCATATTTGTAAGCACCTTGTTTATTTTGGCAGGTATATTGCTTTCCTCTGAAGTTGAAGGAAGCTTTTGCATCTTCAAACCTATCCAGACCGGCAGATTTTATGGCCGAACGGATGATGGTACCGGCAATTTTATTCCCTGCCTCCATTGCATCAACTTCCGGAGGAATTATTTTCCCGGATTCTTTATCCGCATCGGTGGTACAGGATAGTGGTACAAAAATAAAGCAAACTATTAATGAGCTAAAGAAAAATTTGGGCATAATAAATGAATTGAAAATAAAAATGGGTTGTCGAACAATTAGTACTTTGGAGATGTATTATTAATTAATGTTAGTAAAAGTGAGGAGTTTTACCCAAAAAAGCACGGTGTTTTAAAAAAACACTAAAAAGATACTAAAATTGATTGTCTAAAAGTATCTTTGCGGTGCTTTTCCAAATTATATATGGAAACATTTTTGCGAAAAACTAAGTTGTACCGCAATGAGAAAAAATATCGCTCGATGGAGCAACCTTATTTTGTTATCACTTTTTGCTAATAGCATCTTTGCTCAAGCTGATGCTGCTGCATCCGGAGCAGGAATGAATCTCCTGTATGCATTGATCGTTCTTGTTCTTTTTGTTTTGGGCATGCGGTTCCTGGGAACCAGTCGTGTTCAAAAGAAACAAGGTGATACTATTGTACTTACCAAAGGACATGATCTGCATTTGGAAAAAAGTGCAGATAAAGTTATCAATGAAGATGTCAAAGTCAAAACCTTTGCAGTCCGTCCTCCTGATTTTTTTAATATTTCTCCCATTCCAAAGGTAGTTGTTGCTATCGGTGATGAAGTAAAGGCCGGGGATACCATTTTCTTTGACAAGAAAAAACCAGAGATTAAATACGCAGCTCCTGTCAGTGGTGAAATTATTGCCGTTAACAGAGGTGAAAAGCGTTCGATATCTGAAGTGGTCATTCTTGCTGATAAGGAAATTCAAAGCAGAACCTACAAAGCTTTTGATTTGGACGGGTCAGACCGGGAGTCCTTGGTCAACTATTTGCTTGATAGTGGTGTGTGGCCATATTTAAGGCAACGTCCTTATAATATTGTCGCTGACCCTGCTACTACTCCTGCTAATATTTTTGTTTCTACTTTTGATACTTCGCCATTGGCACCAGACCTTAGTTTTGTTGTTGAAGGAAAGGAAGCTGCATTCCAGAAAGGACTTGATGTACTGGCAAAACTGACATCAGGCAAAGTATACCTTGGAATAGATGGCCGGGGAGGTAATGTTTCCACCGCTTTCACAGGAGCTCAGGGGGTAACTACCCAGGCTTTCAGCGGTAAACACCCCGCGGGAAATGTCGGTGTTCAGATTCACCATATCAGTCCGGTAAGTAATAAATCCATTGCCTGGACCGCGGGTGTTCAGGAGGTTATCACCATTGGTAATCTTTTCCTTAACCAGCAATTTGATGCTTCCAGGGTGGTTGCTGTTGCCGGGGAGTTAAACAATCCTCAATACGTAAGAACTTTCCAGGGTGCCAACGTTGGTGACCTCGTGGAAGGTAATCTCAAGGATGGCGATTTCCGTCTGATTTCCGGGGATGTATTGTCTGGACAGAAAAAAGACAAATCTCAATTTATGAGATTCTATGATGACCAGGTTTCTGTTATCAGGGAAGGTCGCTACTTCGAGATTTTTGGCTGGCTATTGCCACAAAGCAAGAGACCTACTGTTTCCAAGTCTTTCATTGGCGGTTATATGCCTTCAAGAACAGTAACTGCAGATACCAATACGCATGGTGAAAAGCGTGCTTTTGTGGTTTCCGGTCAATACGAAGAGCTTTTACCCATGGATATTTATCCACAGTATTTGTTGAAATCGATCATTGTCGGCGATTTTGAAAAGATGGAAGGGCTGGGCATTTACGAAGTAGTTGAGGAAGATCTTGCGCTTTGTGAGTTTGCCTGTACCTCCAAGCAACCGCTGCAGAATATCCTTCGTAAGGGATTGGATGAAATGATTCAGCAGGGCTAAAACGAAAATAACCAAAGGAACCCCGGATGTGTCCATCTCAATTTTGAGATTCGATAACTGGCGTGTTCTGTTTGACTTTAAATAAAAACTAAAATAATAATAATGAAAGGACTCTTAAATTTCTTTCATAAGATTGAGCCAGACAAAAAGAAATCACCGTTTTTACACACTGTATTTGACGGGTTCTTTACCTTTCTTTTTGTTCCGAATCATGTGACTGCTAAAGGAACACACGTTAAGGATCGCATGGATCTCAAACGTCTGATGATTTTTGTTGTTTTAGCCATGTTGGCTTGTTATGTCTTTGGTGCCTATAATACAGGACATCAACACTATGCTGCTTTGGGGCAGTACACTGGACTAGGCGAAGGTATCTGGCCTAAATTCTGGTATGGTATTCTAAAAATTATCCCTATCCTGGTCGTTACGATGGCTGTTGGACTTGGTATTGAATTTTATTATGCTTCCAGGAAAGGTCACGGTATTGAGGAAGGATTTATTGTTTCCGGAATGCTGATTCCATTGATCATGCCTCCTGATTTACCATTGTGGATGTTGGCTTTAGCGGTTGTTTTTGCCGTTATTTTAGGAAAGGAAGCCTTTGGAGGAACGGGAATGAATATTCTGAACGTTGCTTTGTTAACACGCGTTTTCATCTTCTTTGCTTATCCTACCTATATCTCAGGAGACGAGGTGTGGATTTCCGGTGTTGCCGGTGTTGACGGAGTTACGGGAGCTACTCCATTAGCTTTGGCCGCCAAGGGTGGATGGGAGGCAGTTACCCAGGTTTATTCCGAAAGCCAGATGTGGTGGGGGTTCATTCCGGGGTCAATAGGAGAAACATCCAAGCCGTTGATTATTTTGGGAGCATTGTTCCTGATCTTTACCCGGGTGGCCAGCTGGAGAATCATGGTCTCCATGGTTTTAGGTGCTGCTTTTGCAGGAATGCTGATGAATGGTTTTGCGCCTGAGATCACTGCGGATTCTGCCGGAGTATTCAAATTTATGGCTGTTCCATGGTACTATCAGTTCATTATGGGAAGTTTCCTGTTTGCCATGGCTTTTATGGCTACAGATCCTGTTACTGCTTCGGGTACCAACAAGGGAAAATGGATTTATGGGTTCCTCATCGGTAGTATTGGTATGGTTATTCGTATTATCAATCCTGCTTATCCTGAAGGATGGATGTTGGCGATCCTGTTGTTGAATGTATTTGCACCAACAATCGACCATTTCGTTGTTGAAGGAAATATGAAACGCAGAGCTAAAAGAGCGCAAGCAATTGCTTAATAAATTAAGGTTTTTCTGATACGGGAATTCCCGTTAATAAACCACACAAAAAAGTTATTATCGTGAAAACCAATTATACCTTATTTTTTGTCTTTGTACTAACGGCATTCGTTGCTGTTTCGCTTACAGGGTATAGAGAGGTGACCAAAGAGGTTGCCAAACAGAATGAAGATATTTTTAACAAACGCGCGATTTTGAAAGCCGTTGAGAGTAATCTGGTGGAAGCCAAGAAGGTGGATGATCTGGAAGACGCCCAGGTGCTGGAAGTGTTTGACAAAATGGAAAGTCGTGTGTTAAACATGCAAGGGGAAGAGGTCAGCGATGTCGTGGCTGCGAAAATTGAATTGAAAAAGGAGCGAAAGAAGCCTAAGGCTGAACAGGACCTGCCTTTGTTCATATATGATAATGGCAAGGAGAAGTTCTACATCCTTTCTGTTTTCGGAAAAGGGCTGTGGGATGATATCTGGGGTTATATTGCCCTGAAGGAAGATTTGAATACTGTTGCCGGTGCTGCTTTTGACCACAAAGCAGAAACTCCTGGTCTTGGAGCAGAAATCAAAGATAACCCTTCTTTTAGCAAAGCTTTTGAAGGCACTGAAATCTACAAAGATGGAAAGTATGTTTCCGTCAATGTTTATAAAACAGCCAAAGACAAAACCCATGCTGTTGACGGCATTTCCGGAGCTACCATTACAAGCGTTGGCGTATCGGATATGCTGTACAGTGGTATTGAAAATTATCTCCCCTATTTTGAAAAGATTAAACAATAAATAACATGGCGAATACTGCAACTGAAACAAAAGTTAGAGAGCCGTTATTCGGGCCAAAAGAGCGGAAGCTCATCACGGATCCGCTGAATGACAATAACCCGATCACGGTACAGGTGTTGGGTGTTTGTTCGGCATTGGCGGTTACCTCCCTGGTTTACCCATCTATTGTGATGGCTATATCCGTAGTCTTTGTAACCACATTTGCTAACCTTTTTACTTCTTTGCTCAGGAACCTGATTCCCAATGAGGTACGTATGATCGTTCAGTTGGTCATTATCGCCTTTTTGGTAACAATGGTGGAGCTCACCCTCCAGTATCTGAACTATCCTGTTTATAAACAGCTTTCTGTTTATATCGGATTGATCATCACCAACTGTATTGTGATGGGACGTCTGGAGGCATTCGCCATGGGTAACAAGCCCTGGAGAGCAGTTCTGGATGGATTCGGTAATGGGGTAGGTTATGGAGTGATCCTCGTCGTTGTTGCGTTCTTCCGGGAATTATTTGGTAAAGGATCTTTATTTGCGGGAAGTCCGATCGAATTGAAACTCATCGGTAACAACAGTGACTATATGATCAATACTACCGAGAGTGTCTTGTTTGGGTGGTATACCAACAACAACCTTATGGTGTTGCCGGTAGCTGCGATGTTCATTATTGGAATTTATATCTGGATACAGCGTTCCAGGAATAAAAAATTGATTGATATCTCTTAATAATCAAAGACCTGTTGATCAGGTTTTTTAAAAATACTGAATGCAATGTAGTTTTAATTTTTGCATTCTGAAAGTCAAAAATCATGGGTGAATTTATTAATACTTTTATCAAAGCGGCCTTTATTGAGAACCTGCTCCTCGCTTATTTCCTCGGGATGTGTTCTTTTCTTGCCGTTTCCAAATCTGTAAAAACAGCCATTGGTCTTGGATTTGCAGTGATCTTTGTTTTGGGTATCACCATGCCAATCAACTGGTTGATCAATGAATATCTTCTGGCTGAAGCCGGTATTTTCGGTATGGATCTTACTTTCCTGAGATTCATTCTCTTTATCGCAGTAATTGCTTCCATGGTACAATTGGTTGAAATGGTCGTAGAGAAATTCTCGCCTTCCCTGTATGCTGCCTTAGGAATCTTCCTGCCGTTGATCACCGTAAACTGTGCCATCCTTGGTGGTTCCTTGTTCATGGTTTCCAGAGAATATACTTTGGGTAATGCCGTAGCCTTTGGTTTAGGTGGCGGTGTCGGATGGTTCCTGGCTATTGTTGCTTTGGCGGCTATCCGTGAAAAAATCCGCTACTCCAATGTTCCTGCCCCTTTGCGTGGATTGGGAATGGCTTTTCTTTTAACAGGATTAATGGGCCTTGCTTTTATGAGCCTTATGGGTATAGATCCGGCCATTTTTATGGATTAAAAAAACAGCTTAAGCTGAATATTTATACTGAAAAAAACATTTTATAATGATTATTTTATATGCAGTTATAGTTTTCTGCCTGGTCATTTTGGCACTTTCTGTCATGTTGATTGCAGCCAGGAAAAGGCTGGTTCCTCAGGGAGATGTTTCTATCATCATTAATGGTGATGAAGCAAATCCTATTAAGACCAAACCGGGACAAACATTATTGTCTGCCCTTTCTGAACAAAAGGTCTTCCTGCCTTCCGCTTGTGGAGGTGGTGGAACATGTGCCATGTGTGAATGCCATGTAGATGAAGGAGGAGGTGATGTATTGCCAACCGAAATGAATCACCTTACCAGAAAAGAAGCGGCGGAGCACAAACGCCTGGCTTGTCAGGTGAAGGTGCGTGAAGATATGAAGATTCGTATTCCGGAAGAGATTTTTGGTATCAAAAAGTGGGAGTGCGAAGTGATCTCCAACTATAATGTTGCCACCTTTATCAAGGAATTCGTCGTGAAACTCCCGGAAGGAGAAACACTGGACTTTAAAGCAGGAGGCTATATCCAGATTGATGTGCCACCAACGGAAGTGGATTTTAAAGACATGGATATTACCTCTCACCCAAGAATGGGTAAAGCGCCTGATGAGTTTAAAGAGGAGTGGGACAAATTCAACCTTTGGCCTTTGAAAATGAAAAACCCGGAAACTATTTTCCGTGCTTATTCAATGGCCAACCACCCTGCAGAAGGAAACATTGTCATGTTGAATATTCGTATTGCCACACCACCCTGGGACAGAGCTAAAAATACCTGGATGAATGTAAATCCGGGAATTTGTTCTTCTTATGTCTTTTCACGAAAACCTGGTGATAAGGTGACTATTTCCGGACCATTCGGAGAATTTTTCATCAAAGAAGAGTCTAAAAAAGAAATGGTTTACATCGGTGGTGGTGCCGGGATGGCTCCATTGCGTTCTCACCTGTTCCATATTTTTCATACTTTGAAAACCACAGACAGAAAAGTGTCTTACTGGTATGGTGGTAGAACAAAAAGAGAGTTGTTCTACATTGAAGATTTCAAAAAGATCGAAAAGGAGTTCCCTAACTTCAAATTCTACATAGCGCTCGATAACCCATTACCTGAAGACAACTGGAAAGTCAAGAAGGACATAAATGACGAAGACGGAGATGGGTTTAAAGGATATATCATGCAGGTGCTGTATGAGGAATATCTTAAAAACCATCCGGAGCCGGAAGAAGTAGAATACTACTACTGCGGACCTCCGGCTATGGCCAATTCCATTATGCAGAAATTGGATGACCTGGGCGTTCCTGATGAGAATATTGCATTTGACGACTTTGGTAGCTAAAACAGCGCCTGGTTTATAAACAAAAAACGGTGTCGGATTAATTTTCGGCACCGTTTTTTTATTATGTCGCATTTTTCCAATTTTAGGATTCAGGCCAGTGGTAGATTTGCAGTGTTAACCATAAAAATTTAAAAAATGCATAAGTTAATTTCCTGGGTGGAAATCCCGGCAGCAGATTTTGACAGAGCAGTAGATTTTTATACTGCTGTTTTGAATGTAGAATTTCAAATCGTCGAAGGCGGTGGAGAAAAAATGGCTTGTTTCCCATCGGGGGAAGGGGCTATTTCTTTGTCGCCAGGTTTTAATCCCTCCAAAGATGGTGTTTTGGTCAGTTTAAATGCAAGCGATCAGTTGGAGGCTACTTTGGCCCGGATTGAGCAACATGGCGGTCAGGTTGTAAGGTCTAAAACAAAGATCGAAGCCGAAGGGCGCGGATACTTCGCTTTATTCCTCGACAGTGAAGGAAATAAAGTAGGCTTATACGGGGACGAATAACTTTTTCCGGAGAGGTTGTCTCGAATGGCAATCTCTCCGAATCGTAGCAGGTATTTGATCTAAATAACCCGTAATTTTGACTTAAGAACCAAAAGGATGAGTTTAACCACCGCCAGTCCTTCACCAATTTTATCCGGATTTGTCAAGCAATATTGGGCAATAGAAAATGCTTTGCCAGTAGGGGAGGAGCATGTGCAACGGATAATTCCTTGCGGCCTTCCGGACTTTACTTTTTACTTTAAAGACAAACCCGAGGTGATTCAGGAAGACCAACGTCTTTCCGGCAATAGCCAGGCTTCCGGCCATCGCAAGGGGTATCGGGATCTAAAAATAACAGGAGACCTTTCCCTTTTTTCTATTATCTTCCAACCCCAGGGGATGATGCTTTTATTTGATTTTCCGATGCAGGAATTATTCAATCAGTATGTTCCGCTCAAGGATCTCTTCCGGGAAGAAGCCGATCAACTGGAAACGTCGCTGTTTGAAGCATCTTCTTTTTCAGATAAAGTTTGCATAACGGAGCATTTTTTACTTCAAAGGATTTATCAAAAGACCAAGGATTACGAGTGGAACCGGATCTTTCACACCATCTCCAAAATCAACTATACCAAAGCCAATATTGGTGTTGACGAATTGGCCTCAGCAGTATGCCTTAGTCGCAAACAATTTGAACGTACCTTCTCCAAATACATCGGCACATCTCCCAAACACTTTTTGCGTACGGTCCGCTTTCAAAATGTGCTTTATGAAAAGCGTAAAAACCAGTGGATTAATCTTACTGCCCTGGCCCATCACTGTGGCTATTTTGATCAATCACATATGATTGGTGAATTCAAAGCTTTTACGGGAATGACCCCGGGGAAGTACTTTTCTGAAGGAGAGGTGTTCTCGGATTATTTTAGTGAGTAAAAAATCGGTTTACCTGTCAGGAAGTATTATAGAATCTTTCCAAAATGGGTTGTGGCTATTAGGATGTTATAATATATCCCTATATTTAGTAAACCTAATTTGTTTTTTATACCAACCAACACCTATCGACTCATGAAAAAATGCTACTTTTTAATATTCTTTTTGACGTGCTACACCATTATTCCCCAAAGTTATGCTCAAACTTCCGACACACTGAATGAGACTGCTAAAATAGAAGTTTCGACTGCAGATGGTCAGGATTCAACACCTGTAAATGCAGTTGAAATACAGCAAGCTGAAACGGATGCACCAGGAATACCTATGGAATTTTGGCATTCTATGATCATTTTAATTTTCGGTGTGCTCATTATTAGCATTGAAGTATATCTAATAATCAGGGGTCAGATAGAAGCTAAAGACATAATGAAATATATCGTGGTCACCCTGATCATTACCTGCGTCATGTTTTTGATCACTGCCGGTCACAACAACAACCAGATCGCTCCGGCGATGGGGTTGTTGGGGACCATTGCCGGATATTTATTGGGCAAAGGCTCAAACAACAATGAAAAATCAGAAAACGCCGGGTAACAAGCCTCAATTAATTGGGAATATTATAACTTCCCGGAGCTAAAGGTTGTTTATACTTTCATGAATTGGAATTGTCCTAAATGTGGAACGATCGTTGATTGTGGAGCAAATCAGCCAGAGGCTTGCTGGTGCGCTGATTATCCATCGGTTCTGCCTTTAACGGAAGGAGTGGATGCCTGTTATTGTCCCCGTTGCCTTAAAGAGGAGGTGATCAATAATATAAACATGTATGTGTCGGAAATCAAATCCGGAAAGCGGGATAATGATACTGCGAAATACGCGACACCGCGTTTGCAGGAAGGAATTGATTATTACTTGGAAAATGAATTGTTCGTCCTTACGGAATGGTATTATCTGAAGCGGGGCCGGTGCTGCGGCAATGGGTGTCGTCACTGTCCGTATGATCATGAAAATGTGCCCAAAAAGAGGAAGTAACCTGAAATTTGGAAAGCAGGTTTCCCCATGTTTTTAATACGTCTTTGGGTAAAATCAGGCATTCCGAAAAACCTGACATACTTCAATTTTCAATCCCGGTAAAAGAGCGGATGTCAACTCATCATCATCGGAAAAACCACCTACCCGCCTATATTTCCCATTATCATCCAATTCAAAAACCTCGATGATCTCTTCTTTTGGGAAAACGAGCCAATAAGTATTGATACCACATTCTTCGTACAATTCATGTTTGATCTGAATATCTCTTTTTCGGGTGCTCTCTGAAATGATCTCTATCACCAGGTCGGGACTCCCTTCACAACCGCGTTCGCTGATTTTTTCCCGATCGCAGATGACGGTTATGTCCGGTTGTACGACGGTATTGGGTTTACCTGTTTTGGGGTGGGTAACGGGAAGGTATACATCAAATGGAGCGTGGAAGACTTCGTATTGTTTCTTTTCAATAAAATTGAAGATTTTGTTAACTAGGTACACTGAAATCCTTTGATGTTTTGTTCTAGGTCCCGGACTCATCCGAAACACCTTGCCTCTAATCAACTCCACCATCTCATCAAAACGCCAGGATAGATAATCCTGAACGGTGTATTCTGCAGAAGGTTCCGAGACAATATCCTCGATGGTTATTTCATCATGATTGGTATCCGGAGACATGAAAATTTGGTTTGTTGAAAAAATATTTCATCTACTAAATTACAGGATGTTCTGTGAAATAGCAAAGGAAAAGTCAGACTGAAAACATCAAGCCCTATACCTATAAAAGCCATGAAACCCCAAAACGTGACATTTTTAAGGGTACTTTTTTCAAAAAAGCGTTTATTTTTTCTTCCGAAGCTCCTGTAGCAGGTTCGGTAGTTGCCTTAAGGCTGCCAATTGTTTGTAGGTTGTCCGGGCTTCATCCGTAGGTTGTCCGAAATAAGTCTTGCCGGCTTCGAGATCTTTGATGACCAGTGATTTGGCCATGATCAACACGTCATCGCCAATGGTGAGGTTTTGAATAATTCCCACCTGGCCGTAAATGATCACATTGTTACCAATTTTGGTATTTCCACCGATAGCGACCTGAGCTGTGAGCTGGCAATGTTTTCCGATGATGACATCGTGCCCAATGTGTACCATACAGTCAAACTTGGTTCCTTCTCCTACAATGGTATCTCCGGAAACGCCTAAATTTACTGTTGAATTGGCACCAATATCTACGTGGTCTTCAATGATAACGCGGCCACCGGAGCGCCATTTTTTTAATCCTTCGGAAGTTCTTTTGTAATAGAAAGCGTCCGTACCGATAACAGCTCCCGATTCAACCAGTACATGATCTTTAATAATTACCCGGCCGCGAATAATAGCACCGGCCTGGATGAGACAATTTTTGCCAATTATGACCTCCGGACCAATAATCGCTCCCGGCTCCACGATGGTCGATGGATGTATCCGGGCTGTTTCTCCGATGGTGTGGTTGAGTGGAACAAAAGGGTTGTGTTCCTTGACAATATCGTTGTATGCCTTGAACGGTTGGTCACAAAGCAATAAGACTTTCCCATCAGGGCATTCTGTGGCTTCATTAAGAATGATGATGGTAGCGGCAGATTCCAGCGATTTTTTAAAATATTTTTTCACATCCACAAAAGTGATGTCCCCTTCACGGACATTATGGATTTCGTTAATTCCGGAAGCCAAAAGGTCTGCATTGCCAATAATTTCCGCACCTATTTTTTGAGCAATTTCTTTTACGGGAATGGGTTGGTCGAAGGTCATGCTTTTTTACTTTTACTGGCTTTCAGAGCCAGATTAAATTAGATTGATTAATGTTGAAAATTCAAAGTATTCTACTATTAAACGATCAATTGGTTTCAGCATCATTAATGTGCTTCCAACCAATCCATACCGGTTCCCATATCTACTACAATGGGGACTTTTAATCCGGTAATGGCATTTTTCATCTTATCTTCCACCAGGATTTTTACTTCTTCCAATTCGGATTTTGGGACATCAAAGACCAATTCATCATGTACCTGCAGAATCATTTTGGTCTTCAGGTGGCTTTCTTTCAGTGCCTGGTGAATATTACACATAGCGATCTTGATCATATCGGCAGCCGTACCCTGTATGGGTGTGTTGATAGCATTTCTTTCAGCTCCACTCCGGATCATACCGTTACGGGAGTTGATATCTCTCAGGTAACGCCTTCTGCCCATCATGGTGTTGACATAACCGTTCTCCCTGGCAAAGGATACGGTTTTATCCATGTATTCCCGGAGTCCCGGATATTTCTTAAAGTAGTTGTCGATCAAATCCTTGGCTTCTGTTCTCTTCAGCTCGAGTTGCCTTGAAAGGTTGGTTGCACCTGCGCCGTAAATGATGCTGAAATTAACGGTTTTGGCCCGGTAACGCTGTTCCCGGGTCACCTCCTCGTAGGGTACTTCAAAAACGCCGGCAGCTGTTGCCCGATGGATATCCTTGCCTTCTATGAATGCCTTTAACATAGCCTCTTCACCACTCATCTCGGCGATCAATCTAAGTTCTATCTGGGAATAATCGGCTGCCAGCAGGATGTGATTTTTATCTCTTGGAACAAAGGCTTTTCGAACCCTGGCACCTTCCGGTGTCCGAACGGGTATATTCTGCAGGTTTGGATTATTGCTGCTCAATCGTCCTGTAGCTGTCAATGCCTGATTGAAGGAACTGTGAATCCTGCCCGTTTTGGGGTTGACCATTTTTGGCAGAGCATCGACATAGGTAGATTTTAGTTTAGAGAGTCCTCTGAATTTGAGAATGTCATTTACGATTTCAAAATTATGGGAGAGTTCTGTCAATTTGTCTTCGTCAGTGGAAAACTGCCCTGTTTTGGTTTTACTCCAGCGGTAGGGGAGTTTCAGTTTTTCAAACAATACCTCTCCAACTTGTTTGGGAGAAGCGATGTTGAATCGCACGCCTGCCTGATCGTAAATATCGGCTTCGGCTTTTTCGATCTTTGCTGCCAGTTCCTTGGAGTATTCCGTCAGGTAGTCAGCGTTGAGGTTGACGCCTTCAAATTCAAGGTCTACCAGCGCTTTGATCAGCGGTTCTTCAATGTTATAATAGAGTTCTTTTAAACCTTCCGTTTCCAGTTTAGGAAACAGGAATTCCCGAAGTTGAAAGGTAATGTCTGCATCTTCTGCGGCATAATCACTGACTTTTTCAACGGCGATGTCTCTCATGGAAAGTTGATTTTTACCCTTTCCAATTAAAGAAGCAATGGATACTGGTTTGTATTTTAAAATAGTTTCTGCCAGGTAATCCATATTATGGCGTAGCTCAGGTTCCAGCAGATAATGGGCGATCATGGTATCCTGGTAAGTGCCCTTGACTTCAACGTCGTACCACTTCATAACGGTGGCATCGTATTTCATGTTTTGGGCAATTTTGACGATCTTTCCATCCTCCAGGACAGGTTTGAATATATCGACAATTTTGTAAGCTTCCACTCTGTCCTCTGGTATGGGGACATAAAAGGCTTCTCCTGATTTTACAGCAAATGCAATGCCTACCAAATCGGCCTGGTTGGCGTCAATACTGGTTGTTTCCGTATCAAAACAAAAGGCTTTTGAGTCACCCAGCATTTTGGCAAGGTCTTTACAGTCATCCATGGTATCTACCAGGCGATATTCATGCTTGGTGTTTTCTATGTTTTTAGTAGCCATGGAATGGCTTGGAATAGAAGAAGGAGCAATGGCCGCGCTCATCTCAGCATTCCCAAAAAGAGATCCCTGAGTAGCTTTTTTCTTTTCAGGGGTTGGTGTTGCTACAGTACCGAGAATTTGATTAGCGAGGGTTCTGAATTCCAGTTCTTTAAAGATTTCTGATAGTGCTTCCTTGTCCGGTGGATCGAGTCTGAATAATTCGGCATTAAAGGTAATTGGCGCATTGATATCGATAGTGGCCAACTGCTTGGATAAACGTCCCTGCTCTGCAAATTTGAGGACATTTTCCTTTTGTTTGCCTTTTAAAGATTCGACGTTTTCCAGCAGGCCATCGAGGGTGTCAAATTGTTTGAGCAGTTTAGTTGCAGTTTTGGGACCAATGCCCGGAATACCCGGAATATTATCTACGCTGTCGCCGATGAGCCCGAGCATATCGATCACCTGATCCACGCGGTCAATATCCCATTTTTCTTTTATTTCATCTACCCCCATTATTTCCACATCGTTACCCATCCGGGCAGGCTTATACAAAAAAATATTTTCCGAAACCAGCTGGCCAAAGTCTTTATCGGGAGTCATCATAAAAACTTCCATGTCTTCCTTTTCGGCTTGTTTAGCGAGGGTGCCAATAATATCATCCGCCTCGTAGCCTTCTAATGTTACTATCGGTATTTTAAAGCCTTTAAGTATTTTTTGGATATAAGGTATGGCTATGGTAATATCTTCCGGTTGTGCTTCCCGGTTGGCTTTGTAGGGCTCGTAAGCTTCATGCCTGAACGTCGGGCCTGGCAGGTCAAAGGCAACTGCGAGGTAGTGGGGTTGCTGGTTCTTCATCAGATCCCAAAGTACCCGGGTAAAACCAGTTACGGCAGAAGTATTAACTCCTTTGGAGTTGATGAGGGGTCTGTTGATAAATGCGTAATGTGCTCTATAGACCAAGGCGTGCCCGTCAAGCAGGAATAGTTTTTCTTTCGGCATGATGTCGATATTCGTTTGAGATAGCAAGTTAAGGAATAATTGGAAAAACCACAGGGCATGCATTGTTCGGGAATAAAAATTATGACAAAAAAATAGGGCCTAATTTCAAATTAGACCCTATTTTATGCTTCGACCCGAAATAAAATTTCTCTAAAAAAGAGTATTGCTCAATTAGAAGGTTACATTGTATTTCAGCAGGAATTGTTGTGTGATACTTGCTCTGCGGCCAACACCGTTAATACCATTTGGCGCTTCGTTATCGGTGATCTGAACTTTGACATCATGGTCATAGAAGACATTTAAGGTAACAGCTGCCTGTAATCCTTTGAAGATATTGAAACCGATCTCATTTACCCAGTCAACATCAATATTCTGCGGTTCGAGTTTATAATTGGAAAAAAGTGTCAGTCCAGAGGTGTAAACAAGCCTATCCTCCAGGAATTTATTGGAGTAATTAGCTCTGGCCAGAGCACCGAGGGCACTGAAAAGATTTTCGCCAACCGGGTTACCATGAACATTGAGTGCAGCGATGCCGTCATCTGAGACCACGATCCACTTGGCAGCTAAAGGAGAGAGGTAAAGGGAAAGTTTATCAGAAACCTTATAATCCATTCCCAAAGAAAGTGTAATCACTGCAGGAGCAAAAAGTTTTGATTGCAAAACGGCCGTTCCATTACCGGAAACATCAGAGAGAAAATTTCCGGGGTAAGTATCTGTACCATTGTAAGTTGGCGTAAGCTGACTCATAAAAGAAAAGTCAGCTGCTACAAATATTTTTGAATCTTCCTTGACAGCGTACCCCATTTTGGAGTTAAGCCTCAATTCATCAATCGCTTTTTGAAAAGGGATTTTGGTGTCAGAACCTTGTGCGATCACTCCAGAGCCTAATCTTTGGAGTCCCAGTTGCCAGGATGCAAGGTTATCCCAGGCCAGACGGTCTTTTTTGTGCTTGGCAAAGAAATTAATTGCACCACCGATGCCGAGTCTGTTTTGACCAGCACCTTGCCTTGGATTTATCTGCAATAACTGAGCAAAATCAAGTCCGAGGCCAGCTCCCGTCTCCCAAACGGGTGTTTCTTTCTTTTCCCCTGCAGTATCCTGAGCCTGGAGGGTATTAAATGACATTGACATTGTAACCAAAAAGGCTAACAGCAGTAAAAATGATTTTTTCATCTGAATAAAAGATTTTTAGTGACCAGAAAGAAGGGATTCTTCTTTAGGAAGATCTACCTGAGGATTCATTTTCTGGCAGGTTAATGTAGAATTAAATTAATAAAATAAATTTATGATTTTTTAAATATTTCAATTTTTTCAGACATGAGCTTACTCAGGGGGATGATGATTTCTCTGTCTTCAGTTTCCAATGTAAAAGTAGTTCCTTCAATGCTTTTTACTGTACCGGTAGTACCATCAATACGGATGGTCTGTCCGATAGCAATTTTTTCTTTATTGTAAAATGAGGATAACATGCTGGCCATTAAACCGCGGGAAGCGATTCCATAACCTAAAGCAAAAGCCAAAACAGCGCCTGCCAGAACAATGGAAATATTGTTCTCAATAAAATTAGTTTGAAGGTCAGCCTGTTTTAAGCTGATCATTATGATATTGAGAAAGAGAAAGTAGAATGCAACATTGGAAATCAGCTTTGAAGCCGGGATGGCCAGTGATTCGCAGGCAGTATAAACCGCTTTTTTCAACATGTCTGCCAGGACAACTCCAATAATCAGCACGAGCATGGCCATGAGTAATTTTGGAATATAATTCATAAAGCTCGTCATGAGATCCGAGATAGCTTTCATGCCCAATACCTCTGTGGAGGCCATTATAAAAATAAAGAGCAAAAGGTAATATACTATCTTGGACAGCATATTGCTGGGTACGATACGTATGTTCGAGTTGTAAACGACTTCTATCTCATTAAGTTTATCAGCTAGTTTGTCGATGCCAATAGCTTTGAGAAATTTCTTTAACATTCTGGCTGTCAGCTTTGCCAGTAACCAGCCAATGAAAAATACGGCCAGAGCGCCCACCAGGTTAGGAAGAATGCCTGCAAGACTAGCCAATTGATCTTGTAAAATTTTTAAAACTGAAAAAGTGGGTTCTGTTTCTTCCATGACAAAAAGTTGTAATATGGTTTGCTAAAGTATGGTGTTTTTTATAATTTACCTGATAGTGTCATTGGCCTCTCCGGGGCCTTTTCCTGTGGGATGGGATATATTTCCTGAAGCAGGGTCATTCCTTTTTCCCGTTGCCTTTCTGCCAGAATCGTCAATGCTGCCACCAGAAAAAGCGATGAACATATCAATAACTCTAGGCAGATAGACATCAACTACATCTCCAATAAACCTAAAGGTTGTCAAGGTACCCTTGACTTCGTTTTTCAGTTTATTGCCATCCTCAGAAGAATAATATACTTCCTCTTGTTGTTTCTGCAGTTTTTGAAAATTATTCATTTGTATTTGATTTATGGTATAGCAGAGAAAAGCTCGCTTTTAAGGATTTTTGCTTTTTCTTTTGCTCTTTTTATTCTCATTTTCACAGCACTCTCAGTTTTGTCTATAGCATCTGAAATCTCCTTGATGGACATGCCATCCTGGTATTTCATCAATAAAATCGCAGTATCATCAGATGGAAGTTCATCCAGAATTCTTTTCAACTGGTCCACTTCCATTTCCAGCAGTTCTTCATCAGGTATATCATCCACGATATCCGGGCTGTTTTCAATGTCTTCACTAAAAATATTCTTTTGCTTTTTAGTTCTTCGGATATAATCGATGCAATAATTATAGGTTATGGAGTAAATCCATGTTGAAAATTTTGATTTTCCACTGAACTTAGCGAGGTTTAGAAAAATTTTAGTGAATATTTCCTGGGTTGCATCCTGTGCCAGTGCTTCGTCCTTCAGCATGGAGATACACTTGCTATAAATTTTACCTGCGTATCTTTCATAGAGGACTGTGAAGCATTGTGATGCCTGGGTTTCTAGGTAGGAATGGATGACATTCATGTCTTCCATGCGCTTATTACATGTTTCCGATGCCTGCAAATCTTTTAAATTTGAGTTAAAACATTCGAAAAAACATCCAATCGGAAATTTTGTAATTTCTCTTTAGACGCAATTATTTCGAAAAGGTACACAATTCTAGTAAAAAAAATTAAGAAATTTTTAACAAAAACAAGGAGGAAAGAATATGCTATTTTTACCGTTCACAAAAATATGAAATTTTATTATTTTGATCTTTTCTTTTACTCGGATATGATAAGGCAATGGCTGACGGCCAGATCTTCTAAGGGTATTTTTTTGTATTTAGCGTTAATTTTAATGGTGCTGAGGAGTTCGGGGGAACCTTTCCTGGTGTTTAATTTCAATATTTTCAGGTTGAGTTTATCATAGAGTTCCAGGTAATCCGGTAATCTCCAGCGGTTTTGTGGTTGTACGCTATTGTCTATCAGCTGCCATTGTTTGTCGGAGAACTTCAAAAAGTTGTAAATACTGATTGCCTTATCAAAGTGTGCGAAATGATCTGACATATCCACAAAATGTGACATGACTACCCCTTGGTTACAAACTCTTTTAAATTCTACGAGTAAGGATTCCAGTATATCGGGATAAACGTGTTCAAAAGTATTATTGGAGTGAATGAGGTCTATGCTATCATCTTCAAGAGGCAGATGACGGGCATCCTGTATGGTATATATTATGTTGAGTTTTGACAGGATTGCTTCAAAATCGAGATTGTCTGCCTCCTGATGGATCTTTTTTAAAATAGCCAGCCGGTCGGGTAGGGGAGTGATGAATTGTTCAAGAGTACCTTTACTGAGGTGATAAATGAACATATTAAGGGTAGTTTTCAGCTTTTCCAGATCACAAAGGTTGCTGATATCCACGGTATGAATGGTTTTAACTCCGGAGAGAAACAAGGTGACAGGTACAACAGGGTACCAGCCCGTACCCAATTCAAGGGTTGTGATGTTTTCAACAGATTTTCGATGGCTGGTATAGGCATCAATATGATCCCGGGCATGAGATAGCCTGTCTATGAAGTAATCTTCTGTGAGGAATACGCCTTTGGTGATATGTTTTTGAAAGAAATAGTTGATCTTATGCCTGAATGGCAGGAAGGAAATACATTTTTGAACAACGGCCTTAAGTATCCACTTTTTCATTTTGAGCGAGGAATTGCATTGACTACAAACAACAAGAGCCTTGCAGTTGTTACATGCAAGGCTCTTGAAAGAAAAAAAAGTTGGCAGCGACCTACTCTCCCACCTAAAGGCAGTACCATCGGCGCTAAGAGGCTTAACTTCTCTGTTCGGAATGGGA